>JBAROR010000093.1:0-6917 GCA_049642265.1 Cognaticolwellia sp.
ATTTGCTCACTTAGTTGGCACGCTGGCGTTACTTTCTGAGTCAGAGCAAGCAAGAGTGAAAGGTTTTATTATCAATCGTTTTCGCGGTGATATTAAATTGCTTGAGTCGGGCTTAGATTGGCTTGAAGAACGTACAGGTAAACCTGTATTAGGTGTGCTGCCTTATTTACATGATTTAGCGTTAGACGCAGAAGATGCGGTCGCACTTGATAACAAAGTCACGCAAGCTAAGGTGAAAATTTTTGTTCCTCTGCTACCACACATGAGCAACCATACCGATTTTGACCCATTGCGCTTACAGCCTAATATTGATTTGCAATACATCCGTATCGGTCAGTCGTTGAAAGGGGCTGATTTAATTATTATTCCAGGCAGTAAAAATGTTAGCTCTGATTTAAGCTTCTTAAAACAACAAGGTTGGCAGCAAGAAATTGAACAACACCTGCGCTATGGCGGTAAAGTTATGGGCATTTGTGGTGGCTATCAAATGTTGGGTAAACAGATACTTGATCCCGAACATATTGAATCACATGTTGATCAAATATCAGGCCTAGGCTTGTTAGATTTCACCACCACGCTAACGCAAAACAAAACACTAAGCCAAGTAACGGCAAGCATGACGTTAAATGGTGAAACATGTCAATTAACCGGCTATGAAATACATTGTGGTGTATCTACAGGCCCAGCTTTAGCTCATCCATTACTGCATATTGAAAGTGATGGGACTGGCGCAAAGCAGCAGATACCTGATGGTTGTATTTCGGATGACGGACAAATTATTGCGACTTATTTACATGGCTTTTTTGATTGTCCACAGCCAAGCCAAATGGTGTTGAATTGGTTAGGTATTAAAGACTTACAAACACCGGTGATTGATATTAATCAGCATCGAGAAATTCAACTTGAGCGATTAGCTGATGTTTGTAATGAGTATTTAGATATGGAAAAAATTAAACAGATTATTGCGCAAGGTAAAGAAACGTAACCGGCACTATTTTCAAATAATAGATTATGAGTACTTACTGAAAACTTATCATTAGGCCTGAAAATAGTATCGTAGATATTTTATTGTTATTTACTTTTATTATAAAAATTAACGACAGCCCAATGATATTTTACCGAAATGTGGTCTTTTGGGGTTGTTTGTTCGTAGTTCTTTGTTGCATGTTTAGCAATTTAAGGACAGCTTTATGTCACTATCTGTGGATGAAAAATCAAGAATTATAGAGATGGCTTGGGAAGACAGAACACCTTTTGAAGCCATCACACATCAGTTCAGTATGCCAGAAACTGAGGTTATCAAATTTATGCGTAGCCAATTAAAACCAAAAAGCTTTAAGTTATGGCGTGCAAGGGTGAGTGGACGAGCGAGCAAACATCTAAAACTGAGAAGTGATGATATAACGAGGGCGTATTGTCCCACGCAATATAAAAATCGTTAATGATGAGTCTTAGCTAGAAGGTTTAAAAGTTACCGTCAAAAAAGAAAGTGAATTAAATAAAAAAACGGGCATAAATGCCCGTTTTTAATATTTAACGTTCAAATAATGATTAGTCTTCTTCAACTAACGTCATTAGTGAAGTATTACCACCAGACGCTGTGGTATCAATACTAACGGTTTTTTCAGTTAATAAGCGCTGTATTAAGCTATCAAAGTACTCTGAACTGATCACTGGTAATATAGCACCTTGACGTTCAGCTAACTTTTCACTGATATAATGTTTACGATCACAATGACTATCAACTACCACACCAGCTAATGCAGGATGCGTTAACATGGTTGATAAGTGACGTAATCTTGCAACTTGGAAAACACCTTCATCAGCACCCGTTGAAAGAAACTTATCTCTAAAGGCTATCGCTTCTTCATAATACAAGTCAGACACAACACTAATAACGGTATTACCGGTAGCTAATGCCGTTACTATAGAAAGTACCCAAAAGTGAAAGCTAACAGTTGCATCTGCGAAACAGATAATGTTACCGCGATTTTCCAAATAAAGAATATTAGACTCACCCGTTGGTCCTGGTAAGAATTTTGGTTTTTTCATGCGTTTTTCAATATCAATCAATTGTGCACGCGCCGATGTTAAGGTGCGGTTTAAATCGTCCGCTAAATCATCAACAATGCCAACATGGGCAATTTTTGCTAACAATTGACGTACACAAGAAATACGATTATTCAGCTCAGTTAAGCGCCAAGCTTTTTCAGCCGCATTAGCCTTGTCCATGAACAAAATAGATTCTTTATCTGATTTGTCATCACCGTCTAAAGCTTCAACTTGTGAAGGTAACAAGTTAAATTGCTCTGCATCTGGTGTGGCTTTTTCTATCACTAAACGGGTTAAGTAATTTGGTCCACCGGCTTTTGGTCCTGTGCCTGAAAGACCACGTCCACCAAAAGGTTGCACACCAACAATAGCGCCGATCATGTTTCGGTTGATATACACATTACCTGCGCGTGATAATTTAGCTAATTCAAAAGCACGGTGTTCAATACGAGTATGAATACCCATAGTTAAGCCAAAACCTGTACCATTGATTTTATCAATAACGGCTTCTATTTCATTACCTTTAAAGCGAACAACATGTACGCAAGGACCAAATACTTCCTTCGTTAATACGCTAATATCGTCAATTTCATATAAACGCGGTGCAAAAAAGAAATGTTCATTTTCTGCAACTTTATCTGTTACTTCATCAGAAATAGCGCATTGGTAAAGTAGCTTGCCATGAGTTTGCATATAATCACTGTGAGCATTAAGTGCGTCTAGTGCTTTTTGATCAATCACGGGGCCCACATCAGTGCTTAACTTCGCAGGGTTACCAACATGCAACTCAGCTAGTGCACCTTTAAGCATTTTAATAACATCGTCAGCAATATCTTCTTGCAAGAATAATACGCGTAGTGCTGAACAACGTTGACCTGCAGATTGAAAGCCTGAAGAAATAACATCATCAACGACTTGTTCTGGTAGGGCGCTAGAGTCAACAATCATACAGTTTTGACCGCCAGTTTCTGCGATAAATGGTACTTGATCGCCACCTCTATCAGCCAAGGTTTGAGAAATTACTGTGCCGGTATCAGTTGAGCCAGTAAACATTACCGTTTGAATGCGATCGTCAGGAACAATTACACGACCAACTTCGCTACCACGAGCAATAACAGCTTGTACAACGCCTTCTGGTAAGCCAACATATTTCATTAGCTCGATGGTACGTAAGGCTATTAAGCTAGTTTGCTCAGCAGGTTTTGCTAATACAGTATTACCCGTAGCAATAGCGGCAGCTACTTGGCCTAAAAATATAGCTAATGGGAAGTTCCAAGGGCTAATACATAATACCACCCCACGAGCTTCTAAGCGCTCATCTGCAGCAATTTCAACGGCACGTTCGGCGTAATAACGACAAAAATCAACGGCTTCACGAACTTCATCAATACCGTCTTGTGCAATTTTACCGGCTTCTTTAATACATAAAGCGATAAGCTCTTCGGTATGACGCTCAAGAATATCAGCTATACGACACAATAAAGCAGCACGTTCAGATACCGGCGTTTGTGACCATGATGTGAAGGCTGCTTGCGCAGTATCGATCATTGCCAACATGTCATCTTTGTTGTGATGATGATGAAAACCAATGATTTCACTGTGGTCGGCAGGGTTTCTAACGGCAACAGCACCGTCAGGAACGTCATTTTTATTAAGTAGGTTATCGACAAACCAATTATCTAGTGACGTTTTTAACGGCGTAATGATATTAATATCTGTTAAATCTAAGCCTTTAGAGTTATCACGACCTAAACCTTTCACGTCATGATATAAGGCAATAGGTTTGATTATTTGGTGGTTATATTTCTCTTTTAAACGTTGCGTTTTTTCAACCGGATCTTCCAGTAAAGATTCAACGGGTTGAGACTCATCAACAATTGCATTTACAAAAGAAGAGTTTGCACCGTTTTCTAACAAGCGACGTACTAAGTAAGCTAATAAGTCTTCATGATGACCTACAGGCGCATAGATTCGACATTGAATGCTTTCAAGTGAAACGATTTGATCATATAAAGAGTCACCCATGCCATGTAAGCATTGAAACTCAAAACCTTCTTTATCATCACCAGCGAGCTCTACAATAGTGGCGGCAGTGTAAGCATTATGGGTCGCAAATTGAGGGTAAATTGTATCTCTATACTCTAATAATTTATTTGCACAGGCGTGGTAAGAAACATCAGTAGAAGACTTACGTGTAAAAACAGGGAAATGCAGTAGGCCATCTTTTTGAGCATTTTTGATTTCTGTATCCCAATAAGCGCCTTTAACCAAGCGAACCATCATTTTTCGGTCAACGCGAACAGTAAGATCACGTAGCCAATCTACAACAAAAATAGCGCGTTTTTGATACGCTTGTAGCGCAATACCAAAACCATCCCAGCCGGCTAATTCACTATCACTAAATACCGCTTCGATAACATCAAGTGAGATATCTAAGCGCTCAGATTCTTCAGCATCAACAGTTAAACCAATATTGTAGCTTTTAGCTTGCAAACAAAGTGCTTTAAGCTTTGGTACAATTTCAGCCATAACACGATCTTTATGGGTAAATTCATAACGAGGGTGTATAGCCGAAAGTTTTACAGATATACCGGGTACTTTACGTGGGTTGTTTTTGCCTGAAGCAAGAGCAACTTTACCAATGGTTTCTATCGCATCTTGGTAAGCTTTTAAATAGCGTTCAGCGTCACCCATTGTGCGTGCGCCTTCACCAAGCATATCGTACGAGTAAACATAACCTTTCTGTTCTTTTTCTGCGGCACGTTCAGTGGCCGCAATAATTGTTTCGCCCATCACAAACTGTTTACCCATAATTTTCATGGCATAGTTCATTGATTTACGAATAACGGGTTCACCTAAACGACCGATAGTTTTTTTCAATAAGCCAAAGCTGTCTTGTTTGCGTTTATCTGCGTAATTAACCATAGCGCCGGTGATTAATAATCCCCACGACGAGGCATTTACAAACAAAGAATCACTGCTGCCTAGATGACTACTCCATTGTCCTTGAGAAATTTTATCGCGAATTAAGGCATCTTGAGTGTGCTTGTCTGGAACACGAAGCAATGCTTCGGCTAAACACATCAATACCACACCTTCTTCACTTGATAATGAATATTCATTTAATAGGGCATCTATTGCACCGTTACCTGATTGATCTTGACGAATTTTCAAGACCATTTGGCGCGCTCTTTCCCAAGCTCTACTTCGTGCGCTAACGTTCACTTCTGCTAGCGGTAAAATATGATCTACCGCTGTATTTTCATCAATGCGATAAAATTCACGAATTTTCTGACGAATTGGACAGTCTGTAATAAACGAACCATTAAAAAGCATATGCTTTTCCTCAAAATGACTAAATAGTAGTCAGTACTAATTAGCGATAGTTACAATAGAATTAATTCGTGCATTCTAATTAAAACTAGACAGGATGTGCTAGTTAAATTTGACATTTTAACCATTTAAAATTTTGTCAAAGCCCAATGACACCGCAGAATATTTTTTATGTTAGTTATTTATCATATTTAACACGTTATTAAAATAAGTTTACGGGTGGATGAAAATAATAATAAATACGTTTTACACCACTCTTAATGAGCGATTAGCTAAAGTATAGACAAAAATAAAGAGGTGATATTTTCGATGTTTTTCTATGTGAGTTTTTTTGGCGTTTACGCTTCAATATTAAGACTTTTGCAACTAGATAGAACGGCATTAACGCTGATAATAGTGTTTTTATGCTATAAAAAATTGGTTATTGCTAGCGCTTATATTTTCAAAATATAACAACTCGTTATTTTAGGGGACTTTAATCTTTTCCACTACAATATTAGCTGAATAAAATCACTTGTTATTGTAGAGCAACTTTGAATTATTTTATGGTAAATGCATGATGTTTCAAAAACGAAAATTCTTGTTTAGCGGTTTTATGGTCACTAGCTTGATTGCTATAAAACTAGTTGGACTTATGACGTCATAACTTGTGCGAAGAGAATAAAGAACTTCCCAAAATATAAGAGGATATAAGGTCACAAAGTAAACAAAGTTGTTATTCGTAACGTTGTGATCTCTAATGTTTGCTGCAAAATCATAACTGCCGTTGCGCTGCCATCCTGAATGTTAACTCTCAGCTTTCAACAGATTTTAATAAAATTTTACTTTAGCGTTAGTTGAAGATGAGAATTGAATTTATTGTCTTTACTTCGATCGAAACTTTTCGACCAATAAAATCTGAAAAGCAGCATAAATAAATTAATAGTAGAGACTTAATAGTCAATATAAATTTACTTGTTAAGCTTGTGCCATATACCTAAACGATAATATCTCGACACCACAAAAGATATGTTATAACATATCTTTTGTGGTTGTTTTAACATATAAGTGAATAATAATGAGAAGTAAAAAAGATATTTTAGGCGTTGCCTGCTCTGGGCTTTGTATGTTCCATTGCTTGAACTTGCCAATCTTTGCTGCTGCAAGTATTTCGTCAACAGGACTCGTCTATTTTTTTAGTGAGTCGACACATTCTTGGTTGAACACGCTAATGATATTAATGGCTATATGGACCTTTCCTAATGGGTGGCGAACCCATAAAGTGACATGGCCAAGCTTGCTGGCACTTATTGGCGTTGGCTTAATGATTATGGCTGCGAAAGTACCAGAAAGTGATGAGTTTTACTGGGTAATGGCTTCTGGTGTCAGCTTTATTAGCGCGCACTTACTCAATCGTCATTTACTAATTATGAATAATATTGAATGGATTAAAACATAATAAATTCAGATGATTGCAGTCGATTTTACCGATTTTCGAGTGTATTTTAAACTGGAGAGGTACAGTGATTTCTACGGTACCTCTCCAGTTTAAA
>JBAROR010000009.1:0-4812 GCA_049642265.1 Cognaticolwellia sp.
CTCTCGCGATTTAGCCCTTGCCATTCGCTAGTAGTTATCGTTTAATAACAGTGTGTTATTTAAACGGTGATCTTACTACAGAGGACTTTCACCTCATAAGTCAATGCCCATGTCGGGCGTACACAAGGCGCTGCTGCGGAAAATTTACTCGCTGGCGCTCCCAAATTTCCGCAGAGCGCGGCGTTAGTTTCACGAGGGAGCATCATGCGCAGAATTAAAATTGTTGTCTTCGCCTGTTTTTTGTTAGTTGTACTCGCTGGTGTTTTTTCTCAGAGACATGCTTTGGCATGTGAAGCTGTGGGACTTACAGATTATGAGCAAGTCGCTCCAAATATTTTTGCATTACCCAGCGTGGAAAATATAGAGGAAGTTCTAAGAAGCATCCTAGATGGTAGACAAAGAGTAGATTCAACATTCGGTGAAATGATCGCTATTCCCAAAATAGTAATTGTTGCTAATAAAGTTGAAGCAAACAACTTTGGAGCTAATTCAACTGCAACAGCTTACTATACCCCAATGGGTACTTGCATAATCCTTGGCCCTAAAGGGCAAAATGTAGATGTTACCGCGCATGAGTTGACGCATGCAGAAGTTGGACAAAGAGTTGGATGGCTAACTCATTGGTTAGAAATTCCAGTTTGGTTTAATGAAGGGGTGGCCTTAATCGTGGATCACAGAAAACCATTCTTAATTGAAAATATTGATATCAGCCAAGAAGCAATAGGCTCCGTCAAACAGTTGAAATCCGGCAGAGGATTTTTTGGTGGTACAAACACACATGAAAATTATGTTGCATCAAGAATGGCAGTTAATAATCTCGAGCCGCTACAGCTTTATCAAAAACTAGAACGTGTTCGAAATGGAGAGAGTTTTGAAAGTGTATTTGAAATGTGAAACTAACAAGGTGCTGCTACGGAAATATTACTCGCTGGCGCTCCTAAATTTCCGCAGAGCACGGCGTTATGTGTCATAAGGTACTTCCAAATCCGAATACCAATTTATAAAATTTAGGAAAATATCAACTTGAAAAAAATAATAAAACATCTTTTCATCGGTGGTGCAATCTTTGTAATTGGTGCTCTATTGCATGATTTTGCAAACATGAGAGATATAGGCAGTTTTCTCGCATATCTTGGAATTGGTTATGCAGTAGTTAGTTTTATATACATTGCTATAAAAGATAGACCTTTTACATTTATAGGAACAGCAGTTGAGAAAATAGAAAAAAATAAAGCTCATGATGAACTTCTAAAATATAAAAAACTATTTGATGAAGGAATTCTAACAAAAGAAGAATTTATGATTAAGGCTGAAGAACTAAAGAAAAAAATATTATAAATCACATAACAAGTTACATCATCGGAAAACCAACTCGCTCGCGCTCGTCGTTTTCCGCTGTGTAAGGCGTTATACACCATTCATTAGGGAGAAGTAATGCTAAGCAACATAATATCATTGATAATACGTGGCGGAATAACACTTGGTATTGGTTATTTAATAGGTGCCGGCTCTGACGCAGTTTTAGCTGTTGGTAATGCTGAAAGCTTGGTAATTGCAAGTATAGTATGGATAATTGGCGGCATCTATTCACTTTCAAATTTCAACAATCCATATAACCTTACTAAGGTAAAAAGTACTGACAATAAGATTTCTAGAATTATTGATGGTAAAAACTGCGTATTCTCATGCATCGCGATCACCTAATACTATCTAAGCCGATCACCTAATACCATCCATCAAGATCACTCAATACCATCGATGCCGATCACTTTTCGGTCAAAATGGTATTGAGTGATCGGCTTGAATGGTATCGTTCAATTTGTACACGTTTTTGTCTAGCCAGTAGGTGTTTTTAACCGTTATTCTTTTCATTTTTGATGATGAGAATGACCATGCCAACGGCACCTATTTCAATGCGTAAACTTAAAGAGATTTTAAGACTAAAATACAGCTGTAAACTCAGTCATCGTCAGATAGCAACAAGCTTATCTGTTTCACCCTCAATCGTGTCTAAATATGCCTGTAAATCAGCAGAGTTAGATATTACTTACTGGCCGCTTGATGAGAAGTGGGATGATCACGCTCTGCAACAAGCGTTCTTCAAAACAAAGCCTCGATTAAAGGGCTTTACCATTCCTGACTGGTCGTTAGTTCAGCAAGAGCTTCGGCCTAAAACCATGACGTTGTTGCTGCTTTGGGAAGAATACAAAGAGCGGCACGCGGAAGGTTTTTACAGTTACACTCACTTCTGCCGTCAGTACAAGGCATGGCTTAAATGCCAAAAACCCTCCATGCGACAAAATCATAAAGCAGGTGAAAAACTGTTTGTGGATTACTGTGGCCCAACCATGAGTATTGTTGATACAAGTACAGGCGAATGTCGTACTGCACAAGTGTTCGTTGCGGTCATGGGTGCATCAAATTATACCTATGCCGAAGCGACTTACAGCCAGAAACTCGAAGATTGGGTGATGAGTCACGCCCGTTGTTTTGAGTTTCTTGGCGGTGTTCCTGAGCTAATAATTCCTGACAACCTTAAAAGTGCCGTCACCAAACCGTGTCGATATGAGCCTGACTTAAATCCAACCTACCAACAACTAGCGACACATTACGATACGGTCATTGTGCCCGCTAGACCCTATAAACCAAAGGATAAGGCTAAGGCTGAAGTGGGTGTGCAAATTGTTGAACGTTGGATAATGGCGCGCCTTCGCAATGAAACCTTCTTTAGCTTGCGTCAATTGAACCTGAAAATACAAGCATTACTGGTCGATTTAAATCAACGTAAAATGAAAAAGCATCCTGGCTCACGGCTCAGTCAGTTTGATGCTATCGACAGACCTGCACTCAAACCACTGCCTACACAGCCTTACAGCTATACCTTAGTAAAACAGGTGAGCGTGCATATTGATTATCATGTGGAAATTGAAAAGCACTACTACTCAGTGCCACATACCTTAATTAAACAAAAGCTTGAAGCCCATGCCTCCGGGAAGTTGGTGACACTCTACCATCAAGGCATACGAGTCGCTGTTCACCCCAGATCATACCGAGAAGGTGCGCACACCACGCTTGATCTGCATATGCCTATCGCTCATCAAAAGCAGCAACAATGGACACCACAGCGGTTCGAACGCTGGGCGAGTAAATTTGGCACATCAACTGAGCAGTTTGTTATGCAATTGATGCAAGCTAAAAAACATCCAGAGCAAAGCTACCGTGCTTGTATGGGGTTATTAAGCCTAGGTAAAAAGTTTAGTGATCAACGTCTTGAAGCCGCCTGTCATCGCGCATTAACCACAGGTGTTACTCGCGTTAAACAAGTAAAGACTATCTTAGAAAAAGGCTTGGATAAACAACCCTTGCCACAAGCTCAAGGTGATTTACTACAAGATATTGATCATAAAAATATCCGTGGCAACCACTATTACCATTAATAAAAATTAACAAACCATAGGAAGACTTATGCAAAATATCAATCAACAAGTTAATAATCAGTTAAGTAATTTAAAGCTAAGCGGCATACGTGATGCGCTATTGCAGCAATACGAGCAACCCAATTTATACGTTGAACAAAGCTTCGAAGAGCGGCTAAGTTTATTGCTTGAACATGAAATAACGCAGCGTGATCAGCGTAAAATAGATCGCCTAACGCGACAAGCAAAGTTCAGAGTTGGCGGCACACTTGCCCAACTCAACTATGGCGCAGCACGACAACTCGATAAAGCTCAGATCCGTTCATTAGCACAAGGTGAATGGCTTCGTCTTCACCAAAACATCTTGATCACAGGAGCAACAGGTTGTGGCAAAACTTACCTCGCTTGCGCGCTTGGTCAAAACCACTGCCAACAAGGGAGTAGCGTTTATTATTTTAGGCTCAAAGAGCTATTAGAAAAGATGTTTCTAGCGCAAGCCGATGGTAGTTATCGAAAACTGATCAACAAGCTTAGCTCTGCCAATTTACTGATCTTAGATGATTGGGGATTAGAGCCATTAACGGCTCAACAACGGAGTGATTTACTGGAATTAATTGATGCAAGATATGATACAAAATCGACCTTAATAGCGAGTCAATTACCGATAGAAAATTGGTATGAAATGATCGGAGAATCGACCCACGCGGATGCGATTCTAGATAGGCTTGTGCACGGGGCGATAAAGTTGGAATTAAAAGGCGAGTCGATGCGAAAAAAACTAAATTTCTTGACTGATGCCGATCACTCAAGTTAGATTTTACTGAGGTCTACTGACAGACAAAAAAGTGATCGGCTTGAATGGTATTGAGCGATCGGCATCATGGTATTACGCAGTAAAAACAAACAAAAAATCGAAGAAGAAATGCTAAGAGTAAAGAAACTTCTAGATAATGACATTCTAACCAAAGATGAGTACGATCATAAAATAAAAGTACTAAAATCAAAGTACCTTTAATGTTTAAAAATGTATAACAAATTGCTTAAACGGAAAAATTACCGTTGGTTGGCGCTTCGCGCATCATAACCAACAGCAATTTTCCCATTAGCAAAGCGTTATATTTCCTTTGCAACGGAGTGTTTATTTCCATGTTGAAAAAGTTACTGTTTAGCTTTTGCATATTCTCTCCAGCTTTGATCACCCAATTGCATTAACTTTGATCGCTTATTCTCATTAAGCTTTGATCACTAAAATCACTTGTAAATGATCACATTTATGCTCTTAATGATTTTGCCGATCAAAGCTTAATACCACTCGTAACCGAGTTCACGTTTTATCATTTTTGTAGGTGTGTTAAACCGTTATCTGAATCGTTTGATGAGGATAACAACAATGACA
>JBAROR010000018.1:0-46707 GCA_049642265.1 Cognaticolwellia sp.
GCCGATAACGGGTCATCTCCGGCGTTATTGATTTCGATAATAGAATAACTATTTTCTTCAATCAATGCCTTGGTGCTAACCCGTTATCGACTTGCTGAAATCTGTATTTTGAAGTGGAGCGGGTATAGTTGTGCCAAACGTGATAAATATTAATAAGCTTGAGTAGAAGGTATTTATGAATAAAGTCAGTAAAGAAGTGATGCATGTTGGAGAGATGGCTAGTGGTGCTGCGCTTACTGTGCCCGTTTACCGTCTTGAAGGACAGCAACAAGGGCCTAGCGTTTATATTCAAGCTAATATGCATGGCGCGGAAGTTCAAGGCAATGCGGTTATTTTTCAGTTGTTAGAGTTATTAAAAACCATCGAATTGAAAGGCAGTATTACGCTTGTGCCGTATGCCAATCCTGTTGCTTGTAATCATAAAAATGGCGAGTACACTTTAGGTCGATTTGACCCTATAACAGGCGTGAATTGGAACCGTATGTATCATTTTGACGCAGAAATGGTTGCGCCTTTTGCCCATGCAAACTTAAACCAAAGCAACACTGAAATTGAGCAGGCATTCAGAGCTTTAATGCTAGAAAAAATAAGCCAAAAACTTAATCATAATGTTTATGGATTAACTACCGGACAGCGTATTGCTTTTCAACTGCAGCACCTAGCGCACCAAGCTGATATTGTTTTAGATCTGCACACAGGTCCTATTTCTAGTAAGCATTTATATTGTCCTGAATATGCAAAAGCAAGTGCAAAGTATTTTGATATTCCGCATACCTTGTTGATCCCGAATAGTTTTGATGGCGCATTAGATGAAGCAACATTTTGTCCTTGGTGGCAGTTAAAGCAAGCCTTTGCTGATTTAGGACGTGATTTTCCAATCACTAAAGCAGATGAGGAGCAGGGTGAGGCGTTAATTATTAAGGAAAGCTTTACTGTCGAGCTTGGCTCACAAGAGCAAATTGATCTTGATATCGCTCATGAGGATGCGCTAGGAATTTTGAGTTATCTACAGTATCAAGGCGTGATAAATGATGATGATTATCATCCGAAGAAGATGACACGTTACTGCTGCATGCTCGAAGATTATAAAGCGCTATATTCACCGATGGGGGGTATGGTCGACTACTTAGCTGAATTTGGTCAGCCGTTAGCGCCTGGAGAGCCTTTAGCTCGTATTCTTCGTATGGATAATTATGGTGATGGCGATCCCTTGCACTATATTAGCTTAGATCATCAAGTTATCCCGATACTACACTTTGCGTCGGCGAGTGTTAATCAAGGCACTGAGCTTTATAAGGTATTTAGTAAGTACAGTATCTTATAAGTGTTAATGTTATCAATAAAAGACAAATAAAAACGCCTTGTAAATCAAGGCGTTTTTTATGAACTGATAATTGATTTTAGTTAAAAATCACATGTTCTTTTAAGTAGGCAAACAAATCTCGATAATGTTTTCCTACTTTTTCAGCACTATGCTCTTTTTTAGCTTGACGCACTAGTTGTCTGAATTTTTGGCGTTCCATTGTGTCGAATTCTGTTAACAATGCTTCGATTGCGTCATTACCTTGTTCGATAAGGTTATCGCGCATTTTTTCCAGTTTTTCAAATTTAACTGATTCTTGCTGATGTTTATTTGCCATAACATCCATAGCTTGCTTAATCGGCTCAAGATCTGTTTCAGCCAATATTTTTGCTATATGACGGACATGGCGACGCAAGGCTTCATGTTTACCTGTGATTTTATCCGCAAGCTGCATCGCGGCTTTTAGTTCATCAGTCAATGGTAACTTACTGCGTTGATGCTTCGACATTTTGACTATGACTAAGCCAAAATCTTGCAGTCGATGCATTTCTCGTTTTATTTCCGATTTACTCAGTAATTCTTCTTCTAATTCATCGATATCGTTGGCAGAGTGGGGCATAATGTTAAGTAATAAAGTGATAATTACCTATAGTATACAACAAAGCAGTATCAGCAAAAACATTCCTGTGGTTTGTATCGATAAAATGTGAGAAATAATTTAGCCATGAGCGATTCAGATAGTATTCAAATGCAAATAGAACATGTAAAACAACGTGTTAATGATGCCATGAAAATGGCCAAGTCACTTGGCGCTGATGGCGCTGAAGTTGCGATGAGCCGTCAACAGGGTTTGAGCGTGAATACTCGCCTCGGCGAAGTGGAAAATGTTGAGTTTACTAATGATGGTGGACTTGGTATTACAGTTTATAAAGATGGTCGTAAAGGTAGTGCTTCTACAGCCGATTTATCTGAAAAAGCGCTGAAGCAAGCTATCGAAGCCGCGGTTAATATCGCTAAATATACCTCGGTTGATGAATATTCGGGTATGGCGGATAAAGAATTTCTCGCGATGGAGCCTGAAGATTTAGATCTATATCATCCTAAAGCATTAACCACAGAAGAAGCCATAAGCATTGCAAAGGCCTGTGAAGATACAGCTCTAGGTTATGATAAACGTATTACCAACTCAGATGGTGCTACGTTAGCAAGCTTCGAAGGTTTTAAAGTTTACGGTAATAGTCATGGTCAGCTAGTCGGTTACCCGAGCACACGCCACAGCTTAAGTTGTGTCATGATCGCTAACGAAGGTGATGACATGCAACGTGATTACGCCTATACCGTTAGTCGTGAGTTTGATGCAATGGAAAGTGCCACTAAAATCGGCCAACAAGCATCCATAGAGACTTTATCTCGTTTAGGTGCCCGAAAATTAGCAACCAGTAAAGTTCCTGTAATGTTTCGTGCTGATATTGCCAATACCTTGTTTGGTCATTTTATCGCGGCGATCAGCGGTGGTAATTTGTATCGTAAATCTTCTTTTTTAATGGACTCGATTGGCAAACAAGTTTTTCCTGATTTTTTAAGTATTAGTGAACGTCCTCATTTGAAAAAAGCCCTAGCAAGTGGTGCTTTCGATGCCGAAGGTGTTGCTACAATGGATCGTGAAATTATTACTGATGGTAATTTAGCGACTTACCTTTTAACCAGTTATTCTGCGCGCAAGTTAGGTTTACAAACGACTGGCCATGCTGGTGGTATTCATAACTGGCAACTTGGTATGAAAGGCGCGGGACAAGGTGGTAATTTTGATGCCATGCTGAAAACTTTAGGTACAGGTTTATTAGTTACTGAGCTGATGGGACAAGGGGTTAATGTGGTTACGGGTGATTATTCTCGTGGTGCTGCAGGCTTCTGGGTCGAAAATGGTGAAATAGCTTATCCGGTTGACGAGATCACCATCGCGGGTAAATTGCAGGATATGTTTGCCGGTATTGTCGCTATTGGTAACGATATTGATATGCGTGGCAGTATTCGTACCGGTTCAATTATTATTAACGAGATGCAAGTCGCGGGAAGTTAAGTTTTAAGTTATTAGCTATCAGCTGTCAGTAAAGGATAGTTTTTAGCTTGTTTTACTGACCGCTTAAAACTTAAGGCTGATAGTTTCAAAGGTATTAAGTTTTAAGTTGTTAGCTATCAGCTATCAGCTGTCAGTAAGGGATAGTTTTTAGCTTGTTTCACTGACCGCTTAAAACTTAAGGCTGATAGTTTAAAGGGTATTAAGTTTTAAGTTATTAGCTATCAGCTGTCAGTAAGGGATAGTTTTTAGCTTGTTTCACTGACCGATTATAACTTAAAACTGATAGCTCAAAACTAATTTCTTATGTCCCTAACATTAAAGTCGCTGTACCTAAGAAGGCAAATATACCAACGACATCAGTAACGGTTGTTAAAATAACGCTACCAGCGAGAGCTGGGTCGATATTCATTCTTTTCAACATCAAAGGGACAGTCACCCCAGCAATACCTGCAGCGGTCATATTCATCAGCATCGCAAAAGCTATAATGGCCCCAAGCATTAAGTTTTGCTGCCAAATGGCAACAACAGAAGCGATTAATACTGCCCAAATTAGACCATTGAAAAAACCAATAGCCAATTCCTTATAAAGTAAAATTCGCGAGTTACTTTCACCGACATGGCCTAAAGCCATACCACGAATAACTAACGTTAGCGTTTGATTGCCAGCAACACCGCCCATGCTAGGGACTAAAGAGTTCAATACCGCTAAAATGGCTAACTGATTTAAAATACCTTCAAACATACTCGATACTGCAACTGCCATGAGTGCGGTAATCAAGTTTACACCTAACCAAATAGAACGGCGTTGAGTACTTTTTAGTACAGGAGCAAAAGTATCCGCTTCGTCGTCTAGACCCGCCATACTCATCATGGAATGTTCAGCTTCTTCACGAATAATATCAACGACATCATCGACAGTAATACGACCCAACAACCTGTCTTCGTGATCCACAACAGGTGCAGAAAACCAATCGTAGCGTTCGAACAGTTGCGCGACATCTTTTTCGTTCATGTCAGCGGCGATTGCTTGAATATCTTTATCAATCAGATTCGAAATAATTGTTTCTGCTTTGGCAGTAACAATGGATGATAGAGAAACAGCGCCAATAAAGTGATCTTCACGATCAACAACATAAAATGAGTCGGTTGCTTCAGGTAATTCACCACGAAGACGTAAATAACGTAATACCACATCGACAGTCACATCTGGACGAATAGAAATGGTATCGGTGTTCATGATACCGCCAGCAGTATCTTCCTCGTAAGAAAGTGCGGCTTCTACGCGACTACGATCTTGCCAGTCCATGGCATTCAGTACTTCCTGATATACACTATCAGGCAATGTTCTGAATACTTCCGCTAAATCATCAACATCCATGCCTTCTGCAACAGCAGCTAGCTTTTCTGGATTAATGTTTTTCAGAATGCCTTTTCGGACTTCTTCGTTTAATTCTTCGAGAACATCACCATGATGATCAGCATCAATCAGTTGCCAAAGTGCCATACGGCTCTTTGTTGGGGATGATTCTAGTAATAAGGCAAGGTCGTAAGCAGGCATGTCTTGCAGCAATTTGCGGACATAGACAAACATACCGCTATCGAGGGCATCATTAACCTGTTGAAGGCGTTGGTGATTATATTCTTGTTCAGAAATTTCCGGCATATTCTTACCTTGTGCCGCTGTAAAACGAAAACTGTAAATTATTAGTTATGTTTAACTGACTTTAACGTTATTAGTTTTATTTGCAGACAAAAAGAAGTGTCTAAATGCGACTACTGACACTAACCTTTGAAAGCTTGTTTGCATTTTAAAGCTAAGATTATCTTAGGTTTTTAAAGTCGTCTTAAATGACATTAATTTAACCCGTACAGCTAAACAGCCCTTATTATAAAAGATAATTATTAAGATTATGTTAAAGCTAAAAATAAACTACAGGGATGCAGAAGGCAGGGCGACCCAGAAAATAAAACTCAGCATGTTTATATTTGAGTTAATTCACTTGTACTAAATTATCTACTGTAGTGCTTTATTATTGACTAATAAATTCTTTTTATTGCTATTGTTCTTTAACAATTACCCAGATTAAGTTTATCGTAATTTATCACTTTTAGCAGCTTTTATATTGACTTAAGCACTGGTTGATCAGAAAACCACTCGACAATTTTTACTCGGCTTCATTAAATTTATTGCTAAATAGTTGGCAAATTTCGGTTAGTGCTATTTCAGCGTCTTCTCCTGACGCGATAACATTCACCGTTTTTCCCTGGGCACCAGCGAGTAGCATGAGCCCCATTATGCTATTAGCGTCAACACTATTGTCGTCTAATTCGATGGTGACTTTTGCGGTAAATTTCTGGCTCAATTGAGCTAGTTTAGAAGCCGCTCTGGCATGTAGTCCAAGTTTATTTATTATCAATACTTGTCTACTTTTTTGGATGCTCATTATGGCTAATTACGTCCCTTCAACCGGTAAATCACGATGGCGTGATTGTACGTCTTTGCGTTCTTTTCTCATATTACTGGCCAGTAACTCAGCAATATATACCGAACGATGTTTGCCACCAGTACAGCCAATAGCAATGGTAATATAACTACGATTATTACGCTCTAGGTGAGGTAACCAAGTCATCATAAAGCTGTTAATTTGCCAGACAAATTTAGTAACTATTGGTTGACTCGCAAGAAAATCTTGCACCGGTTTATCTAAACCAGTGTAGCCTTTTAGCTCTTTATCCCAAAAAGGGTTAGGTAAAAATCGAGCATCAAAAACATAATCAGCATCTTGTGGAACACCATGTTTAAAACCAAACGATTTGAAAACAACAACCATAGAGCCTGATGTTTTACCTAGGATACGTTCTCTTACCAAATCAGCTAACTGGTGAGGTGATAACTGACTGGTATTTATATAGTGATGAGCACGAGTCGCTATGGGTTCGAGTAATTTTTTTTCTAATGCTATAGCTTGATCTAGGGCGATATTTTGTTTGATTAAGGGATGTAAGCGTCTTGTTTCGCTGAAACGACGAATAAGGTCACTATCATCGGCATCTAAATACATTAAGCTGAGTTCTACGGCACTCGGAAGGTAATCAATAATTTCTGGTACGTCATTAGGATCTGCAGGTAAATTACGGACATCAAGACTTACAGCAACATTTTCGTAATCATTAATAACGGTATGTGTTAACGCGGGTAATAAATTAACAGGGATGTTGTCGACACAGTAATAACCCAAATCTTCTAAAACTCTTAGCGCAACACTCTTACCAGAGCCTGATCGACCACTTACAATTATTAACTTCATCCGTGTTTAACTCGCTTGTTGAATTAGCTGAAAAAGCTCTTGGTTACTTTCACATTTACGTATTTGTTTACAAAATTGTTTTTCACGAAAAATTTTCGCGATGCTTTGTAATGTGCACAAGTGATTCTGACATTCTTCTTCAGGAACAAATAAGGCGATAAAAATATCAACGGGACGATGATCTATCGCATCAAAGTTAATCGCTTGCTCTGTTGTTATGACAACAGCAATCGGTTTTGTGGCATCAGTAAGTCGTCCATGGGGTATCGCAATACCATTACCTATACCAGTTGAGCCCATTCTTTCACGCTTCACTAAGCTTTCTAATAATTGGAAGGTGTCGTGATTTTCCAATTTTTCGGCAGCTAAGCTACTTAAATATTCTAATATGCGCTTTTTACTGGCACCTGGCGCTGCACAAATAGTGCAGTCCAGGGTTAAGATGTCTTGCAACTTCATAAACTTCTAAGACCTAAAGTGACTGGGTATTAATGGCTGCTAATTTTGCCTTTATATTTCAATATTTGGCGATCTAGCTTATCAATTAATGCATCAATTGACGCATACATATCATTATTTTCTGCTCTAGCATGAATTTCTGTACCGCTTAAATGTACAGTTGATTCAGCAATTTGATTCATTTTTTCTATGGTTAATACCACATGTACGTTGTTGATATGATCAAAGTGACGTTCTAGCTTTTCAAATTTTCCATTAACATAGTCACGTAATGAATCGGTAACATCGACATGGTGTCCGGTAAGATTAATTTGCATATGATTCAATCCTCTTTTCGGGTGAATAAGCTAACCTATAATAGGCTTTTACGTTGATTTGATGGCGGTATAGAGAGTGACTCTCGATACTTCGCTATGGTACGCCTTGCAACTTTGATGCCTTGCTCTGCTAATATATCCGCCATTTTACTGTCACTAAGTGGCTTTGCAGGTATTTCAGCAGCAACAAGTTTTTTGATTAATTCCCGTATTGCGGTCGATGAACACTCGCCACCGTTTTCGGTGCTTACATGACTAGAGAAAAAGTACTTAAGTTCGTAAATACCTCTTGGTGTGTGCATATATTTTTGAGTAGTGACACGAGAAATGGTTGATTCATGCATATCTACGGCTTCGGCTATATCGTTTAAGACCATAGGACGCATAGCTTCTGGTCCATGCTCAAAAAAACCTTGTTGGCGTTGTACAATACAATTTGAAACTTTTAACAGGGTATCATTTCGACTTTGTAAGCTTTTAATAAACCACTTAGCTTCTTGTAAATTCGAGCGAATGAACTGGCTATCGGTAGAAGACTTCATTGTACGAGACATCGCAGCGTATTGTTGATTCACCGATAATTTAGGTGCAGTATCGGGGTTAAGCTCTACAGTCCAACGACCGTTTTTCTTTTCAACTGATACGTCAGGGATAACATATTGTTCTTCGCTTTTTATAACGCTATCGCCTGGGCGAGGATCTAAACTCTGTATTAGGCGAATAACTTCACGCAACTGTTCTTCTTTTATGCGTAATTTTCGCATTAGTTGACGATAGTCACGATTACCGAGTAATTCAATATGCTCAGTGACAGCTAACTTGCTTTCCGCTAACCAAGGGGTATCTTTAGCAAATTGATTGAGTTGAATTAGTAAACATTCAGGAATTGATCGAGCAGCAACACCGATAGGATCAAATACGTTAATACGTTTCAATACAACTTCAATTTCATCAAGCTCAACATCTTCAATACCGACACTTTCTAAAATTTCGTCTACAGATACCGTTAAATATCCAGCTTCGTCGATGGCTTCAATAATAGCAATGGCAATAGTTCTGTCAGTGTCACTAAAAGGGGTTAGTTCCATCTGCCACATTAGGTGATCTTGTAATGAATCTTTTGTTTCACCTTGATAAGTATAATCTTCTGAAGCGGGACCTACACCGCCACTGCTAACGCCGGCGCTAAAGTTATCATCCCAAGTACTATCACTGTTTAGTTCTTCAGGAATATCTGTTTTTGCGAGCCCTTCTGACGAGCTAATTTCATCTATATTGGGGGCAGAATCTTCGCTGCCATCTGAAGTGGAAACTTCTGAACCTTCGCTAACGCTAGCAGAAAATGCTTCTTCTAAATGATCAGGGGTACTTTCTGAAGTACTATCGGATGTTTCATCCATTTCCAGTAAGGGATTACTTTCAAGTGCTTCTTGAATCTCTTGCTGTAAATCTAAAGTAGATAGTTGCAACAGTTTGATCGCCTGCTGCAATTGCGGGGTCATCGTTAACTGTTGTCCGATACGGAGTTGCAGAGTAGGACGCATTTACGTTTTCTTTTCCCTGTTCAAAGACATTATTGTTGTTAACTCACTATAACGTGAATTGTTCACCAAGGTACACATCTCTTACATGTTGATTTGCAAGTATTTGATTAGAATTACCTTCAGCAATAAGTTCACCATGACTAACAATATAGGCATGCTCACAAACATCGAGGGTTTCTCGTACATTGTGATCTGTTATCAAAATACCAATACCGCGTTCTTTTAAGTGTAGGATAATTTTTTTTATATCACCTACTGAAATAGGGTCAACACCAGCAAAGGGTTCATCAAGGAGAATAAATTTTGGATCTGCCGCTAAAGCACGTGCTATTTCAACACGTCGACGTTCACCGCCTGATAAACTCATACCTAAGTTATCTTTAATGTGACCAATATTGAATTCTTCTAATAAATGCTCAAGCTTTTCTTCTCGCTCAACGTTATTGAGCGATTTACGTGTTTGTAAAATAGCCATTATGTTGTCATAAACAGATAGCTTACGAAAAATAGAAGCTTCTTGTGGTAAATAGCCGATACCTTTACGTGCTCGTTCATGCATAGGTAATAAGGTTAAGTCTTCATCGTTTAAGACAATCGAACCGCTATCATTATTGACTAAACCTACAATCATATAAAAAGAGGTCGTTTTACCTGCGCCATTAGGGCCTAATAAGCCAACAATTTGTCCTGCTGACACTTGTAGGCTAACGTTTTTTACGACTTTTCTGCCTTTATAAGCTTTTGCTAGGCCGATTGCTGATAATGTTGAAATGGACATTTACTCTGGCTTATCCTTGGCTTCTTTAGGTGGTTCAGTTTTGCTTTTAGGCTGCAATACTGTTTCGACCTTGGCATTTTCTAAGCTTTCTGCATTGACATATTCGGTATCAAAATTATAAGTGATTTTACTACCGCTAACTTCACTGCCTTCTTGACGAAGTAAAGCGTTACCTGAAATAACGACGATATTCTTACTTGGCTCATAACGAATTTCATTCGCTTGCAGGTTGATTAAGCTACCGTCTTGCAGTGTTTGCTCAAATGTTGCCGGCGTACCTTTAGCAATATAAACTTTGTCGTCTTTTTCCAAGGTAAGGACCTGCACTAAATTTGCATGGATGGTCAATGTGCCTTGAGTAATCATGACATTATCGATATAGCTGAATATTTTATTCTTGAGATCGGCAGCTTGGCGTGAAGAAGATATTTTAATCTCTTGTTCAACGTCAAATTTTTCTGCGTTAGCGGTAGGTAGCATTAATGCTAGAGCCGTTAGGCAAAATAAATTATTTTTTAATTTTTTTATAAATGGTTTGTACATGTTCAGTCAATGTCATCTGTGTTGTGTTTAAGTCTACAATTAATCCTGAGCCATACATAGTAAATCCTTTACCTAATATTAAGATTGTTTGCTCAGAGCTGATAATGTTAGTTTTTAAGTCCATTTCTAAATTTTTTCCATGTACTTCCTGTATTAAACTGTCTTTATCAGTGGCGATTAAGCGTACGCGGTTTTCTAGCTTTACACGGTTGTTATTATATAACGTACCTTCATTAGCAGTGATTTGCCAAGTCGGTTTATTGTTTTTTGGGTATAAGGTATACCGTGGATAATCAAAGTGTGTGACCTCTAATTGCGCATAATGTTCCATTCGTTGTGCTTCAACATTATAGGATAATGCCCCAGATGCTTTGTAAACGTCGCTGTTGAGGTTTTCGGCAATAAACTCAGGATTATCAGCATTATTGAGAATATTACTAGTTTTTTCCTGTCCACCATACCATTCAAGCAAGCCATAGGCGGTTACCGCTAATAAAAAGAAGGTGATTGTTGCCAGGGTTATTCGGTTCATATACTCGCGCCTGTAGCATCCGCTAAGGTATTTTGGCTTTGCATCATAATATCGCATATTTCACGGACAGCACCAAAACCGCCACGCGTATAAGTAACATAATCGCAAAGCTTTAATATACTAGGATGTGCGTCGTTAACCGCAATACTTAACCCAACATAATCTAAACAGTCAAAATCAGGCATGTCATCGCCAATGTATGCAACTTGTTCAGGTGACAACTGTAATGATGCGATCATCGCTTTTAGCGCAGGTAATTTATTTTCTTCACCCTGTACGATATGTTTAACGTTTAACGCGGTCATACGTGTTTGAACGATAGCTGACTTTCTGCCTGTGATCACAGCAACATCAACGCCACTGGCACCTAAAGCTTTTACACCATAGCCATCTTTGGTGTGGAAGGCTTTTAATTCTTCGCCGTTATTACCTAAATAAATACGGCCATCTGAAAAAACGCCGTCTATATCGCAGACAAATAATTTTATTTTCTGTGCTTTTTGCCAAATTTCTGGCTGAATTTTTCCATATAAGCTGTCCATGTTATAGCACTCCTGATTTAAGTAAGTCATGCATGTTCATAGCGCCAATAGGTCGGTTCTTCTCATCGACAATAATTAAACCATTAATTTTTTTGTCTTCCATAATTTTTAATGCTTCAGCAGCCAACATATCTTGTTTTGCAGTATAAGGGTTTTTGGTCATTACACTGGTGATACTGTCTTGATGAATATCTATTCTTGCATCTAAAATTCGGCGTAAGTCGCCATCAGTGAATAGGCCAATAAGTTGTTTGTTTGAGTCAACAACAGCTGTCATGCCTAAGCCTTTTAGTGACATTTCTACTAAGGCATCTTTTATTTTAGCATCTTGGTGAACGCTTGGAAGGCGGTCATCTTTATGCATAATATCAGCGAGACGAAGTAATAACCTTTTTCCTAAGCTACCACCGGGGTGCGATAAGGCAAAGTCGTCAGCAGTAAAACCACGTGCATTCAATAAAGCAACCGCGAGAGCATCACCCATAACTAATGTTGCGGTTGTGCTAGACGTTGGAGCTAATCCTAATGGACATGCTTCTTGCGATACCTTCACACAAACGTGAGTATCGCCTAGCTTAGCTAACGTTGATTCTGAGTTTCCAGTCATGGCGATAATTTTCGCCCCAATACGTTTGAGTACAGGAATGATAGCGAGTACTTCACCGGTTTCACCAGAATTAGAAATAGTTAGTACAACATCATCAAGCGTGATCATACCTAGATCTCCATGACTTGCCTCACCTGGGTGGACAAAAAATGATGGTGTACCTGTGCTGGCTAATGTTGCGGCAATTTTGCCACCAATATGACCAGACTTACCCATACCAACAACGATGACACGGCCTCGGCAGTTAAACATTAGCTCACAAGCTTTGGTAAAATTATCGTCAATAAATTGCGATAACTCGGCAATTGCTTGCTGCTCAATATTAATGACATTTAATGCTAGTTGTTTAAAGTTCTTCATTACTCTAGATCACTTATTAGGAATTAATTTGACTGAACAGCAATATTTGATAACCAATAAATACGGCTAATAATAGTAACCCTTTCGCGCGCGTGATGCGAAATTTTCCACTGCGACTAAAGCAAAGTAAAAATAATAAAAAAGTTGTTGCTAACATAAAAGGTCCATCACGAACGGCTGCTGCATTATCTATATCGCCAGGAGAAATAAGCCCTGCTAATGACAATACGGCGAGAATATTAAAGATATTTGAACCAATAATATTGCCTAATGCTAAGTCATCTTCTTTTTTAATAATACTCATAATACTTGCGGCTAACTCAGGCAAGCTTGTACCGACGGCAATAACGGTTAAACCTATTACTAGATCACTAATACCAAAAGATTTAGCGATAAATACAGATGAGTCAACAAGAAAACTAGCACTTAATGGTAGGAATATTATTCCGACCACGAGCCACAGTATTGAATGCTTAGTGCTAACACCATCAGGTACTTCTTGTGTAGCTTCAATCACCATTTTATCATCAATAGGGTTTTGTTTTGCACGTCTTAAGGTAACGACCAGTAATGTGCCAATATAGAGAACAAAACCGATGATAAGAATTAAACCTTCGTTAAAGCTAAAATTACTATTTGCCAGCATGTAGGTTGCTATGGCAGTAATGATTAGTATAAGAGGAATTTCGCGCTTAATCGTCGATGAAGAAACAGTTAAAGGCTGAAATAGAGCCGTTATACCCAATACTAATGCAATATTGGTAATGTTTGAACCAATAGCATTACCAATCGCGGTATCTGGATTTCCTTGTAGAGAGGCGGTTGCAGCTATCATCATTTCAGGCGCAGAAGAACCCATAGCAACGATAGTTAAGCCAATAATCATGGGAGAAATACCAAGGTTTCTTGCTAATGCTGAAGCACCAAATACAAATTTGTCTGCACTCCACACTAAAATGACTAGTGAAAGTAATAAGATCAAAATTTGGATGAACATTCAAAGCTCCTGTTTGCTAAGATAAATAATATTTTATGTGAGTGATGAAATAAAAGAGGAATTATAAACCATTGATGATAACCGATGACACCTAATTAATACTCATTTTGCTAATAATACGTTGAGCAACGGTCATTATAACTTTTTCTGATATTATTGGCATGCAGATTTAGAATAAAATAATGCTAATCGTATAGTCTTTGCTCTATCGCCTTTGTAGCAACAACCTTCGCACAACCACAGCAAATTTAAATTTAACTATTCTAAAGAAAAACGAACTATTCATTCACTAAATGTAACATTTAATTACATCTGCATACTTTTGCTTACTCTTTAACTGCGAAATATTTGTTAATTTGTAATGACTGACATGTTGCTCTGCGGTAGAATTCTGCGACATAAGACAATAATAAACAGTGATGTTACCTTAAGCCATATGTCCAAAATTTTAGTTGATATCAAAAACATGACTTTTAAGCGTGATGAACGTGTCATTTATGATGGCATCAGTTTGTCTATTCCTAAAGGTAAAATAACGGCAATAATGGGTCCTAGTGGTATCGGGAAAACAACATTATTACGTCTTATTGGTGGTCAAATTAAACCGGAGTCGGGTCAAATCTTATTTGACGGCCATGATATTCCTCAATTATCTCGTAGTGCTTTATATGAAGTGCGTAAACGTATGAGTATGCTATTTCAAAGTGGCGCATTATTTACTGATATGAGCGTTTACGACAACATAGCTTTCCCTATCCGAGAACATACTGAGTTATCTGAAGATATTATTGAAAAAATGGTCTTGATGAAGTTAGAGGCTGTTGGTTTACGTGGCGCAAGAAATTTACGTCCGAGTGAACTTTCTGGTGGTATGGCTCGTCGCGCTGCATTGGCACGCTCAATTGCACTAGATCCTGAACTCATATTATATGATGAACCTTTTGCTGGCCAAGATCCTATATCGATGGGCGTTATTGTGAGATTAATTCGAGAGTTAGGACAAGCATTAGGTTTAACCTCTGTGGTAGTCTCTCATGATGTTCCTGAAGTCATGAGTATTGCGGATTATATTTATATAATTGCCGAACAAAAAATTATTGGTAAAGGCACACCGGAAGAAATTTATGCCCATACTTCACCTTTAGTACAGCAATTTGTTCAAGGTGAAGCTGATGGTCCGGTAGCATTTCATTATCCTGCTGCATCATATCGTGAAGAATTAATTGGTCGAGGTGATAAGTAGTGAAGCAACTGCAAATATTGGGTCATACCATTATTGAACAATTGTCAGGTTTAGGTAGAGCATTGTTGATGCTAGCATCGGCGTTATTACATGTACCTAGTCCACGTAAGGGGTTTCCTTTACTGTTGAACCAATTGTATTCAGTTGGCGTATTATCTTTAATTATTATTTTAGTTTCAGGGCTGTTTATCGGCATGGTATTAGCTCTACAGGGTTACACTATTTTAGTGGACTTTGGCGCTGAAGCTAGCTTAGGACCAATGGTCGCCTTGTCACTATTACGAGAATTAGGTCCTGTTGTTGCTGCTTTGCTGTTTGCCGGTCGTGCAGGCTCTGCACTAACAGCTGAAATAGGCTTAATGAAAGCAACAGAACAATTATCTAGCTTAGAAATGATGGCGGTAGACCCGCTGCGCCGTATTATAGCACCTCGTTTTTGGGCTGGTTTTATCAGCTTGCCATTATTAGCCGCTATATTTTCTGCGGTAGGCATTCTTGGTGCACACTTAGTTGGCGTTGATTGGTTAGGCGTTGATAGTGGGACATTTTGGTCGGTAATGCAGTCGCAAGTGTCGTTTGAAAAAGACATTTTAAATGGCATTATTAAAAGTTTAGTGTTTGCTTTTGTGGTTACTTGGATAGCGGTTTATAAAGGTTATGCTTGTGAACCTACCTCTGAAGGTATTAGCAGAGCAACAACGTCAACGGTAGTGCAATCATCACTATTAGTTTTAGGTTTAGATTTTGTATTAACGGCTATCATGTTCACAAGCTAATACTTGTACATGAGTTAAGACGTTAGTTAAATATTTTTTGAAATTTGGTGGAAGACATGGTGTCGAAAAAAATAGAGTTATTGGTTGGATTATTTGCGGTAATAGGTATTGCAGCATTATTAATGTTAGCACTGAAAGTCGCGGATAGCGGCATGTCAGGTAATAGTACAACTTATCAATTATACGCAAAATTTGATAATATTGGCGGCTTGAAAGTACGTTCACCGATAAAGGTTGGTGGTGTAGTGGTTGGGCGTGTCAGTGATATTTCGTTGGACAGTGAAGATTATACTCCTGTAGTAACGTTAGATATTTATGCTGAATATAATAACTTTTCTGAAGCAACATCAGTCTCAATTTTAACCGCTGGTTTGTTAGGTGAACAGTATGTTGGTTTGTTACCTGGTTTTATCGATGTATCAGTCGAAACTTTACAGCCAGGTGACTTTATTGAAGATACAAAGCCAGCACTAGTGCTAGAAGAACTCATCGGCCAATTTTTGTTTAGTCAAGGGAGTGGTGATTAACTATGATGACTCGCACAGTAAAAAAATTATGTATTGGTTTAGCGTTATTAAGCTATTCACTTTGGGCAAACGCTGCAGCAGATGTTGATAAAAAAGACCCTTATCAAATGATTAAAGCGGTTGCGGATATAACTTTTAAGCGCTTTGCTAATGAACAAAGTGCAATACGTGCGGAGCCTGATTTATTAAAGACAATAGTTCGTGAAGAGTTAATGCCTTATATCAATTATCAATATGCCGCATATAAAGTTATTGGCAGTAACTTTAAAAAAACAAACAAAGCTGAGCGAGCTGAATTTGTGCCAGCATTTCGTGAATACCTTATTACTTCTTATGCCCAAGTTTTTACGTTATATAACAATCAAAAAGTAGAGTTTGCCCCAGCGCAAGATTTTTCCAAAGATCGTGTGGTATCTGTTGAAACAAGTGTCATCGAACCAGGACGAAATCCTATTAGCATTTCCTTTCGTGTGCGTAAGCATAAAAAAACTGGCGAGTGGAAAGCGTATGATATGGTAGCGGAAGGTATTAGCTTACTTGATAGTAAACAATCCGAACTAAGCAGTATCATTCGTCAAAAAGGTTTGACGCATGTGACTGAAATGCTAAAAGAAAAAAGTAAAAAAAGCATAGTCTTTAAGTAACCGAAGATAAATATATTATATAAGCGTATTAATTAAATAGCGTATTATAAGGTTGTTAGTAAATTACCATGATAAATGTCCAACAAGCAGAGCAAAAAGCGATTTTTAGTGGTGCGTTAACGCGTGCTACAATAACGCGAGCATTTGATAAAAAGTATCGCAAATTAGTCGAGAATAAACGGATCGTTTTAGATTTGGCTAAAGTTAATCAAATTGATACTGCCGGCTTAGCATGGATCCTATTATTAATTGAATTAGCAGCTGCTAAGGCTTGCGACATCAGCTTAATTAATTTACCCGATGACTTATTGAAGTTGGCAAAACTCAGTGCTGTTGATACGATATTGCCGATAGACAACACCTAAACTACATGCTATTTGGAGCAAAAAGTGGAAGTAAAAGATATAGAAAAACTAATTACCGATGCGGTTGAATTAGACGAGATTCATGTGTCATTTGATGGTTCTCAATGTAAAGTTATTGCCGTTGCTGACTTTTTAGGCGACTTAAGCCGAGTGAAAAAGCAGCAAACAATTTACGCCCCTTTAGCGCAAGTGATTAATGACGGCGTTATACACGCGGTATCTATTAAAACGTTCACAACAGCTGTATGGCAACGTGAAAAAATGTTTAACTTACCCCTTTAATTCACATCGACATAAAAGAATATTCTATTGGACGCATTTAAAATTATTGGTGGGCAACCACTACACGGCGAAGTTACTATTTCGGGCGCAAAAAATGCGGCATTACCCATTTTAATGTCGGCATTGCTTTCTGAAACAGCGATTACCTTTTCTAATGTCCCTAAGCTAAATGATATCGAAACGACGATTAAGCTTTTGTCACAGTTTGGCGCTAAATGCCAGTGGCTTGGTGAAAGTAGTTTAATGATTGACGCTAGCACGATTGATCATTGTCGTGCGTCATACGAGCTAGTGAAAACTATGCGAGCTTCAATTCTAGTATTGGGTCCGTTACTTGCTCGCTTTGGTCATGCTGAAGTATCTTTACCTGGAGGGTGTGCTATTGGCGCACGTCCAGTAAACCTTCATATTCATGGTTTGAAGTTAATGGGCGCTGATATAGAAGTCGAGAATGGCTACATTATTGCGCGTAATACAGGACGCTTACAAGGTGCGACCATTTTTATGGATACCGTTAGTGTTACTGGTACCGAAAATCTTATGATGGCTGCAGCATTAGCTGAAGGCACAACGGTTATAGAAAATGCAGCACGCGAACCTGAAATTGTCGATTTAGCAAATTGTTTGAACAGCATGGGAGCGAAAGTTTCAGGTGCTGGCACGGACACTTTAACCATTGAGGGTGTCGAAAAGCTCCATGGCGAACGTTATTCTGTCATGCCAGATCGAATAGAAACGGGAACGTTTTTAGTGGCAGCAGCAGTCACTAAAGGTAAAGTTAGATGTTTAAAAACTGATCCTAAAGCCTTAGATGCCGTACTGAATAAATTACAAGAAGCCGGTGCAATTATCACTACAGGTGATGATTGGATTGAACTTGAAATGACCTCAAAGCCAAAAGCGGTAAATGTTCGCACTGCACCTCATCCTGCATTTCCAACAGATATGCAAGCGCAATTCTTAGCGCTGAATGCAATAGCAGAAGGTACAGCAACGACAACAGAAACTATTTTTGAAAATCGTTTTATGCATGTGCCTGAATTACAACGTATGGGCGCAAACATTAGTATTGAGGGCAATACAGCAATTAGTACTGGTGTCGAACAGCTAAATGGTGCTCAGGTTATGGCTACTGACTTACGCGCATCAGCGAGCTTAGTTATTGCAGGACTTGTGGCGAGTACTGAGACACAAGTCGATCGTATATATCATATTGACCGTGGTTATCAAAAAATTGAAGATAAACTACAAGCTTTAGGTGCTAATATCACCCGCATTAAAGCAAATTAAGCATTACATTGAACATAAAAAATCCCAGCTAATTAGCTGGGATTTTTTGTTGTAGACTATTTTAATTTTCAGGTAATGACTCAAGAGCCTTTGGCACTTCAGCAATGGTGACAGGTATTGTTAATTGTTGATTATCGCGAGACACCATAAAGTTTAATATGCTACCCGGTGCGGCTTCAGCGACAACATCTAAACCTTGTTTTGCATTTTGTAGCTGGATAGTGTCAATTTGATAAACAAGGTCACCAGATTTTAAGCCTGCTTTCATCGCTGGGCTATATGGGGTCACTGACCCAATAACAAAACCTTTAAGGCTAGTAAGAGAGTCAATAGCGTCAACACCTAACCAACCACGAATAACTCGACCATGCTCAATAATTTTTAACATTATCTTATGCGCTAATTGATAGGGAACAGCAAAGAATATACCTTGAATATTTAGGTTAGGATTTGCTTGAGTAAATTTTCGTGAGTTAATACCCACTAACTCACCATTAGAGTTTATAAGCGCACCACCAGAGTTACCCTCATTGATAGCAGCATCCATTTGTAAGAATTGTAGGTAGCTCGTGCTCAAGCCACTTTGGCCTGTTGCACTGACAATACCCTGAGTAACCGTTTGCCCTAAATTAAGCGGGTTACCTATTGCCAGTACCACATCACCCACTTGTGCGGTTAACGCGTGGCTTTGTGGAATGACAGGTAAGTTATTTGCTTGAACTTTTAATACAGCAAGATCAGTTAATACATCGTAACCAATGAGCTCTGCGTGTAATTCTTGGCCGCGTTGTAAAACTACTACGATTAGATCAGCGCTTTGGACAACGTGGTAGTTAGTTAATATATAGCCTTGGCTATGCATAATAACGCCACTACCTAAGGTTACTTTGCGTGATTGTCGACCATAGGTTGGGTTTACTTGAATTTCTTCAGAGTAGATATTTACAACCGCCGGGCTGGCTAAGCGTACCGCTTTTGCATAAGACAAAGGGGGCTGTTTTTTTTCTGCCGTAGTAAATATTTGCCAAGGCAAAATATTTTTGTCACGTAGTTCAGGTACTAGTAATAATAAAACTACCGCAAACATGACACCGTAGCTAGCGGAGCGAAGGATAAATTTTAGTGTATTTATAATATTCAACGGGATTATTTTTATTAGTCTGATTTTTTGTAGATTAACATAAAGCCTTTGTTGTTATAAAGTTTTCTCTCTAGGGGGACGTTAAGCTTTAAATAAATACCTTTTATAGAAGGCGTATATATCATGTAAGACAGTGCCCTTTTAAAAACACTTAAAGTCATTACTCACTAAGTCATATAGGCATAATAAGAAGAGTGAGAGGTAAATAAACTTATAATTTAAAATTATGATATGTTGTTTTTTTAGTAGAAATAGTTGACTTACGTTTTATAACTTTCAATGTTTCATTTTAAATAGATGAAATCAGAGCTTTTTATCTCTACACTGGTTATATCATTTGAGCTATATATGTATCGACTTTTGCGATTAATTAACCTAGATACCTTAAAGTACACTTTTCTAATTTTAGGATTACTACTCGCCAACCCTGTCTGGGCCAACGAAAAAGTTATACTCCAACTCAAATGGCTGCATCAATTTCAGTTTGCCGGTTACTATGCGGCTAAAGAAAAGGGCTATTACGCTGAAGCGGGCTTTGATGTCACGATCGAGCAGCGGAATCCTTTAATGACACCGGTTGAAGCAGTGTTAAGCAAAAAAGCTGATTACGGGATAGTTGGCTCTAGTATTATTCTTGACCGAATGAAAGGTCTGCCAGTTGTCGCTCTTGGAGCGGTATTTCAGCATAGCCCTCTAGTACTTATCACGCGTGCAGATAGCAAGCTACTAGGCCCTTATGAGCTGAAAGGCAAGCGTGTGATGTATAGTAAGGGTATTGACGATGCTACGTTTTTCGCTATGTTTCATCAACTGGGTATCGAAGAATCAGATTTCGTTCATGTTGCTCCCTCCTTTGACCCTGACTCTCTCGTCCGAGGAGAGACTGATGCAATAGCATCCTATTTAACTAATCAACCCTTTTATTATCAAGAAATAGGCTTAGATATTCAAATGATCAACCCTATTAATTATGGTATTGATTTTTATGATGATATTCTTTTTTCTAGTGAAGAAACTGTGCGTCGGAACCCTGAACAGGCTAAGAAGTTTCTTGAAGCTAGCTTGAAAGGCTGGCGTTACGCTCTAGAGAATAAGAGTGAAGTAATTAGCTGGTTAAAGCAGAAATATCCTTCAAAAAATTCGCCCGAACGCTTAGCCTATGAAGCCGAACAAACTGAAAAAATGATCTTGCCAAATTTAGTTGAAATTGGTCATATGAACAGTGAGCGCTTTCAACGAATTTCCGTTATATACAAAGAACAAGGTTTAGTGTCAAAAGATGCAAGCTATCAAGGGGTTATCTTAAGTGACTACTTGTACAACAGCAAAGCTTTACCTTTTTGGGCTAAACTTACTCTGGCTATCGCAGGAGGCAGTTTATTACTAACGGCAGTGTTATTAGGATTAAATCGCAGACTGAAAAAGATGGTCGCTATACGGGCACAAGAACTCAGTCTAGCGCAAGTAAACTTAGCTCGATATCTTGGCATTTTGGATCGCTATGTTATTTCATCTCAAACTGATCTGGATGGTGTGATTATTGAAACCTCAGCAGCTTTTTGTGAAGTTTCAGGATACAGTAAAGCAAAGCTTATTGGTCAACCTCACAGTATCGTAAGTCATCCTGATACATCAAAAGCAACGTATAAAGAATTATGGTCGACGATTACTCAAGGCAATGCTTGGGCAGGAGAATTAAAAAATAAAGCTAAAGATGGTTCATTTTATTGGCTTGATGCCAAAATAGACCCCATCAAAAATGAAACAGGAGATATCTGTGGTTATGTCTCTATCCAACATAATATAACAAATAGAAAACAGGTTGAGAAACTGTCGATTACTGATTCATTAACAGGTCTTAATAATCGTTTACGGCTGGATGAGGTGTTAGCAGATGAATTCAAGCGGATGACACGTTACTCTCTTAATTTAACACTTATTATCTGTGATGTAGATTTTTTTAAAGCTATTAATGATAATTGCGGCCACTTGGTTGGCGATCAAGTATTAATATCAATAGCAAAAATTTTACAGTTATATTGCCGTGACGTAGATGTTGTTGGAAGGTGGGGAGGAGAAGAGTTTCTTATCATCTGTCGAGAAACTAATATTGATGGCGGTATGGTCGTCGCTGAGAAATTAAGGTCAATAATTGCCGACCATCTTTTTTCTCAAGTTGGCCATAAAACGGCGAGCTTTGGTGTAACAGCAGCAATACCGAATGAATCGATAGATGATGCATTACGACGAGCAGACCAAGCTTTATATCGAGCAAAAGAAATGGGTAGAAACAGGGTTGAGTATTTATTAGCAGAAACATGAAAGAGGTTAAATAACACTATGCTAAATCGTTATTCAGTGCTCACATTAAAGCTTACAACGCGTTAATGTGAATTGATCAAGTAAGTTTTCCAGTGTGATAAAAATTTTATAAAAAAGCCTGTCGTTTGACAGGCTTTTTTTAGGTCAGTTGTATTCTAACGAAAGTTATTTTATATGAAAAACTAGCGCATCATTAAGAATAATGATGTGTTATTACGCAGTATGTTTAGGGCAAAAACGCCTTTATGGTCATTCAAATAACTGCGTAACTCACCAATGTTATTAATACGTTGACGATTAATACCATTAATTACATCACCTTTTTTTAACCCGACTGCAGCAGCAGGACTATTTTCAGCAACTTCGATCACGGCAATACCGTCGCCTTGATTGTTATTTTCAAAGGCAGCACCATCAAGCATACGGTGTAGGCTTGCAGCTTCTATATTAGCCGTTTCCGCTTTTTTAAGAGTCACGTTATATGTTTTCTCTTTGCCATCTTTTCTGATGACGGTAAGCTTTACTGTTTTACCAGCGCCAATCGAGCCAATTTTGCCTCTAAGCTCATTAAAGGTTTTAATTACTTTACCGTTAACTTTGGTTATAACATCACCAGCTCGAATGCCAGCGTCATCTGCTGCGGAATCAGGTGTTACTTGCTCGACAAAGCCCCCTTGATTAATATCAAGTTCCATTGCTTTGACAAGTTCACTCGTAACACTGCGTCCAGCAACACCTAAAACACCGCGTCGTACTTCACCAAACTCAATAATTTGGGTTACAAGGTTTTGTACCATGTTACTCGGAATAGCAAAGCCAATACCAACATTACCCCCATTAGGGCCAAGTATTGCAGTATTGATACCGATCAATTCGCCATTTAAGTTGATTAAGGCACCGCCTGAGTTGCCACTATTAATTGCAGCATCAGTTTGAATAAAGTCTTCGTAATTTTCTATATTTAGACCACTACGACCTAAAGCGCTAACTATACCTGAAGTTACGGTTTGACCTAGACCAAATGGACTCCCGATAGCAACAGCAAAATCACCAACTCTTAAACTGTCAGAATCTGCTATTTTTACAGCGATAAGATCATCTGCATCTATTTGCAATAAGGCAATATCACTCGCTTCGTCACCACCAATTTTTTTGGCTTCAAGTTGGCGGCCGTCTTTCAAGGTAATTTGGATTTCGTCAGCATCATTAATAACATGACTGTTGGTCACGATATAACCTTTATCGGCATCAAGAATAACCCCTGAGCCTAAACCGCGAAATTGTCGTTCTTGTTGTTGACTTTGACCTTGGCGAGGATTACCAAAGAAAAACTTGAAGGCATCGGGAACACGCTGTTCTACTTCGTGTGTGCCTCGAACCGAAATAAGTACGACACCTGGAGTTACTTGCTCTAGCATGGGGGCTAGACTCGGCATATGCTGACCATTCAGTGATTGGGGTAATGCGGCCTGCACAGGAAGAGTTGCCATAGCGATGGTACTGGAAAGTAATACGGTATTAATTAAAACTGATAAATTTTTCATATAACAGAAAACTCCTAATTAAAGTATTGATACCAACAGAACTCATTTATTTTAATCGCTAACGATTAGCAAAATAATTCTGTTGGTTTAACCCAATTGAAGACATAGAATAAAAAAAATAGTTCCTAACTATTGACCTCGGAATTTGTAACACTATGTTTCTTATCGTCAAACAAGCCGCTTGGAGCACCAGAATAATCCAATGGTGGCTCAAAGACACTTTCGTCACTTTTACGCATGTCTTTGCTATGACGCAAATTCACTGTTTGTGCTAATTGTTCTTGTGTCTCTTTAGAGAAAAACGGCATGCTTTCAATATTCTCAGGTGTCGCTTGTTGCAACAACTGCGTGCTTTGTGCCATTTGTGTCATGGCCGTTTGGCAAGTACTGTTCATTTGCTCAAGTAGTTTTGCGGAATTTTCAAGATGCTCAGCAACATCCATTTTATACTGGGCTAATTCTGATTCGCTTTGACTCGCTTTAGCCGCAAGTTTTTGTGTTTCTTGAGCGGATGAGAAAAGCATTTTGTTAGCAAAAAAACCGACAATTGCGCCAACGATAAATAGCCCTAGTCCTAAAACAACATTCATATTTATGTACCTTCATTGTATTCATGGAAAAAATTAGAGAAAATAACCTGTAATTAAATATAACGTGCTTCACGCTACTTACCTATGAATATATTTACGAAAAAATAGATTTCAAGCGTAGTTTATCCAAACAATATAAGAAAATAAAACAAGTACTCACTAAATGGCTGTTAAATGATTAAATTATCTCCAATAGAAAAGTATACACAAGATTTAACGCGCGATGACTTTCTCTTCGATGCGGCACAAGAAAATGCCGTTAAAAATTTACAACGATTATATGAGGATTTAATTACTAAACCTCTGCCTGTTACTGGCTTTAAAAAAGTATTAAATCGCTGGAAGCGAGTCGTAGCAAAACAAGAAGATAAACCTATTACGGGTATTTACTTCTGGGGGGGAGTGGGGCGAGGTAAAACTTACCTAGTTGATACTTTTTATGATTGCTTGCCATTTAATAATAAAATGCGGGTGCACTTTCATCGTTTTATGCATAGGGTTCATCAAGAATTAAAAACCTTACATGGACAATCTGATCCATTAAAAGTTATCGCCAAACGCTTTGCTGATGAAACGTGTATTATTTGTTTCGATGAGTTTTTTGTATCTGATATTACAGATGCGATGATTTTAGGCACTTTATTTGAAGAGTTATTTACGCATAATGTCACGCTGGTAGCGACATCGAATATAGTACCTGATGAACTGTACCGAAATGGCTTACAACGAGAGCGTTTTATGCCAGCGATTAAATTAATTAATCAGCACTGTGCCATTATCAATGTTGACAGCGGGGTCGATTATCGACAACGTACTCTAGAGCAGGCCGAGATATTTCACTTTCCACTTGATCAACAAGCACAAGACAATTTAGCCCATTACTTTGCACAACTATCCACAGAAGCTGGCAGCCTAGAGAAAACGATAACGATCAACAACCGTCCTTTGATCACAGTACAAGAATCAGAAGGAGTCGTGCACTTTGAATTTTCAACCTTATGTGAGTCAGCCCGTAGTCAGAGTGACTATATGGAGTTAAGCCGTTTATATCATACGGTATTACTGGCTAATGTTACGCAAATGGGAGTCGATAATGATGATAGTACTCGCCGATTTATTGCCTTGGTAGATGAGTTTTATGAGCGTAATGTGAAATTAATTATATCGGCAGAGGTAGCATTAGAAGAGTTATATACCGATGGACGATTAAGTTTTGAATTCAAGCGCTGCTTAAGCCGGTTGCAAGAAATGCAGTCACATGACTACTTGGCTTCACAACACTTACCGTAAGGCGATAACGATATATTGTTAATTTCTAGCCTGCTCAGCTTATATTTTGCTTTTACCGGCAAAAGATTAAAAATTAGGCGTGATCTTTGTATCTTTGTTCTGTATAATCCGCGGTCCCTACGTTACAAAGCTTGTCCTTTTTCCAGAGGGCTTGCACCGGACTCGATGCTCGAAGGGGCAATAGCGTAGTCTTTAACGGATAATTTGAGGTTTTCTCAGGTTATTATTTAAGTAACATTTATATAATTGGGTTTTTTAATGAAAACTTTTGTAGCTAAACCAGAAAGCGTACAACGCGAATGGTTCTTAGTGGACGCCGAAGATAAAACTTTAGGTCGTATCGCTACTGAAATTGCAAGCCGTTTACGCGGTAAGCATAAAGCAGAATATACTCCTCACGTAGATACTGGCGATTACATCGTTGTTATCAATGCTGAGAAAGTAAGAGTAACAGGTAATAAAGCGAAAGGTAAAATTTACTACTCGCATACAGAATTTGTTGGTGGTCTTAAGCAAATTAGCTTTGAAAAGCTAATCGAAAAAGCTCCAGAGCGCGTTATTGAATTCGCAGTTAAGGGTATGTTACCTAAAGGTCCTTTAGGTCGTGAAATGTTCCGTAAGCTTAAAGTTTACGCGGGTACTGAACATAAACATACTGCACAACAACCACAACTTTTGGAGCTGTAAGCAATGGCTGATAATCAATATTACGGTACTGGTCGTCGCAAGAGCTCAACTGCTCGTGTGTTCATGAAAGCTGGTAACGGTGCTATCACAATTAACAAGCGTGACATTTCTGTATATTTCGGTCGTGAAACGGCTCGTATGGTTGTTCGTCAACCATTAGATTTAGTTGAAATGTTAGAAAAGTTTGACTTTAACATCACTGTTACTGGTGGTGGTATTTCTGGTCAAGCTGGCGCAATTCGTCACGGTATTACTCGTGCATTAATGGAGTTCGATGAAACTTTACGTGGTGCTCTACGTCAAGCTGGTTTCGTTACTCGTGATGCTCGTAAAGTTGAACGTAAGAAAGTTGGTCTACACAAGGCTCGTAAAAAGCCACAATTTTCAAAACGTTAATATTTACGTTATGTTATTTCAAAAACCGGCTTTTGCCGGTTTTTTTATACCCAAAAATTGATTTGGGTCAGGTTATTGTTACTTTAAGATTCGTAAAATAACCTTGGAGAGTTAACCGTACTTTTTTTTATAGATATTGCTATAAGTCGTCATCAGCCTTGAGGATTTTCTCTAAATAGGTGCACAAAATGTTGAGCGATGAACGCACAAATGCAAATAGTTTTTATTTACAAGCCAGTGTCGGTTATTAATTGACTTTTATTTGTATAAACCTATGCTGAAAAGGTTAATTGCCTTGTAAAAAACAAGGGTTTTCTTTATCATCAAAACAATTTTTTTTTCGTTGATTTAGTCATTCAGTAATCGGCATAATAACAAAGTAGTATTCTTAGTTATTTGTAATTACTTTAGCTAGATAATAAGTGGAGAGTTTGAATGAGCAATGCGCCCGTTAACAACGGCCGTCGACGCTTTCTTACTGCAGCTACTTCGGTAGTTGGTGGTGTTGGTGTTGTCGGTGTGGCTGTGCCTTTCATTGGTTCTTGGAACCCTAGCGCTCGAGCGAAAGCTGCAGGTGCGCCGGTTGAAGTCAATGTAAGTAAAATAGAGCCTGGTCAATTAATTCGTGCTGAATGGCGCGGTAAACCTGTATATGTGGTGCGTAGGTCGGAAGAAATTCTTGCTGGTTTAAGTACACATGACAGCAAACTAAAAGATCCGCAATCTGAAGTGCCTCAACAACCTGCTTATGCTACGAATGAATACCGTTCGATTAAGCCAGAGTTTTTGGTAGCTTTAGGGGTATGTACACATTTAGGTTGTGCACCAACATATCGCAAAGGTGATTTTGATCAAGAAGTTGAAGGTGTAAAAGATGGCTTCTTCTGTCCTTGTCATGGTTCTAAGTTTGATATGGCTGGTCGTGTCTTCCAAAGTGTACCCGCACCAACAAACTTGATGATACCTGAGCATTCATTCCCTACTGAAGATACCTTATTAATTGGTGTTGCTGGAGGAGAAGCATAATGTTTTCTAACTTAATGGCTTGGATCGAACAGCGTCTACCTTTGATGGATGCAATGAACAAACATGCCGCACAATACCCGGCACCAAAGAATTTTAACTTTTGGTATGTTTTCGGTATTTTGGCAAGTGTTGTTTTAGTCAACCAATTGCTAACAGGTGTTTGGTTAACAATGAATTACGAACCATCAGGCGATGGTGCGTTTGCTTCTGTAGAATACATCATGCGTGATGTCGACTACGGTTGGTTATTACGTTATATGCATTCAACGGGTGCTTCTGCATTCTTTATCGTTGTTTATATGCATATGTTCCGTGGCATGATGTACGGATCTTATCAAAAACCGCGTGAACTATTGTGGTTGTTCGGTATGTTGATCTTCTTAGTACTTATGGCTGAAGCCTTCATGGGCTACTTATTACCGTGGGGTAATATGTCGTACTGGGGCGCACAAGTAATTATTTCAATCTTTGGTGCTATTCCTGTTATTGGTGATGATTTAACACTGTGGATTCGTGGTGATTACGTCATATCAGGCGCAACGCTAAATCGCTTCTTTGCTTTACACGTTATCGCCTTACCATTAGTGTTGGTTGTGTTGGTTTTCTTACATATCTTAGCGCTACATGAAGTTGGTTCAAACAACCCTGACGGTACTAATATTAAAAAGCCGAAAGGAAGTGTACCTCCTGAAGAGCTTAGTAAATTTACTTTCCATGAACAATATACTAAGAAATACGATATCGTAGATGCAATACCATTTCATCCTTACTACACAGTAAAAGATTTAGTTGCGGTTGTTATTTTCCTTATTATCTTTTGTTGGGTAATGTTCTTTGCCCCAGAGGGTGGTGGTTACTTTATGGAAGCGCCAAACTTTGAGCCTGCAAATGGCTTGAAAACACCAGAGCACATAGCTCCAGTATGGTATTTTGGACCTTTCTATACAATTTTACGTATTATCCCTGATAAGCTTTTAGGTGCTATCGGTATGTTTGGCGCGATTATCGCATTGTTCATGTTACCTTGGTTTGACCGTGGTACTGTGAAATCACTGCGTTACCGTTGTACTACTCACACTGTAAACCTTGTGCAATTTGCAATTTGTTTCATTGTGTTAGGTGTGTTAGGTACTTTACCTTCAAACCCACTAAATAACATGATTGGCACTATCGCAAGTTTCGGTTATTTTGGTTTCTTCGTTGCGTTATGGCTATACAGCAAAAATGAGAAAACGAAGCCAGTTCCAGAGAGGGTAACAGGATAATGAAAAAATTTATTTTAGCAGTTTTAGCTGTGCTACCTATGCTAGCGATAGCGTCTGGACCTAGCTTACATTTAGATGAGGCTAATAACGATTTACGTGATAAAGAATCTCTAAAACGTGGATTTGGAGCTTTCATTAATAATTGTTTAGCTTGCCATGAATTAAAGTACCAACGTTATAATCGTACTTTTGCTGATTTAGGTATTTCTGATGCAGACGGCGTAGCTAATTATATGTATACCGGTGAAAAAGTCGGTGACCATATTACGAATACTATGCCTGCGAAAGAAGCGGCTAAGTGGTTTGGTAGTACACCTCCAGATTTAACACTTGAAGCACGCTTTAGAAGCCCTGATTGGATCTACACTTATTTGCGTTCTTTCTATGTTGATGAAAGCCGCCCATTTGGTGTTAACAACAAAGTTTTTAAAGATGTTGGTATGCCACACGTATTACAAAACCTCCAAGGTGTTCGTACAATGGACGAACATGGTAACCTTTCTGAGGCTACTGGTGGTTCAATGACAGCAGAAGAATATGATGAATTTGCTCGTGATTTAGCCAACTTCTTGGAATATACCGGTGAGCCAAATAAACTTGAGCGTGAAAGCATGGGTTATTGGGTTATTGGTTTCCTATTTATCTTGTTATTCTTTGCATACTTACTGAAGAAAGAATACTGGAGAGATGTACACTAATTATTAATGTTCTATAAAACAGTGTAAACTATAGATATTACTGGGGGGCTTTAGCCCCCTTTGTTAGCTTTTTAAATAAGAATTTTTTGGAGGCATTATGGCCATAGCCGCAAACAAACGCTCTGTTATGACTTTATATTCGCATGCAGATGATATGTATAGTCATCAAACTCGCATCGTATTGGCAGAGAAGGGTGTCGGTGTTGACATCCATTTGGTTGACTTAGCCAATTTACCTGAGGATTTAATCGATTTAAATCCTTATGGAACAGTGCCTACGTTAATTGATCGCGAATTAGCACTTTATGAAGCATCTATTATTATTGAATACTTGGATGAGCGTTTTCCTCATCCACCACTAATGCCTGTTTATCCAGTGTCTCGTGGTCGTAGCCGTTTAATGATGCACCGCATCGAGCAAGACTGGTACAGTCTTGCGAAAACTATCTATAACGGACCTGCTGATGCCGCGGCTAAAGCACGTCAGGAATTGAAAGATAGTTTACTAAGTGTAGCGCCAATTTTGAATGAAGCGCCTTACTTCATGAGTGAAGAATTCAGTTTAGTTGATTGCTATCTAGCTCCTTTACTATGGCGTTTACCTGTTATGGGTATTGAGCTTGAAGGCCAAGGTTCAAAAGAATTAAAATCATACATGTTAAAAGTGTTTGAACGTGAATCATTCCAAGCGTCATTAACCGAGTCTGAGCGTGAATTACGCTTTGGCGCACCGGTATAAAGACGTAAGTCATGAAAATCGAAATGACTTCAAATAAGCCTTATATTGTTAAGGCTTTTTATGATTGGATTTCTGACAATGATTTAACACCTTACATCGTTGTTGATGTTAATGTTTACGGTGTTATGGTGCCAATGTCCTATGTGAACGATGGCCAGATCGTATTAAACGTATCTGGTTCAGCGGTAGGATCTATTGCACTAGGTCATGATACTATTGAACTTAGCGCTCGTTTTGGCGGTAAGCTAGAACTTATGACTGTGCCTTACGGTGCTATTGCTGCTATTTATGCGAAAGAAAATGGCGCAGGAACATCGTTAGAAATTGAACACCCTGATCCCGAGAGTATTGTTGAAGAAGTCACATCACCCCCTGTAGTGATGTCTACGGTAAAAGTTGTAGACAAAAAGACTGATGTGGAGTCGTCAACAAAACCACAAGGTAGCAAGCCGTCAAAAGCTAAAAAGCCTAGCCTCTCAGTGGTTAAAAAGTAATAGTTAATTCAATAGATGAATTCATCAAATTGTGATTAAAAAAAAGGTAAGCATTATGCTTACCTTTTTTATTGTCTAAAATACTTGTTTTATAATTTGGCGAAACAGCGATCTGCTGCTGCTAAGGTAAACTCAATTTCAGCTTCACCATGTGCAGTAGAGACAAAGCCAGCTTCAAATGAAGAAGGAGCTAGGTAAACACCTTCATCTAACATGAGATGAAAGAAGCGTTTGAACTTCTCACTATCACAGGCAGTTGCTTGAGCAAAAGTGGTAATGTGTTCTTCGTCAGTAAAAAAGAAACCAAACATAGCGCCAACATAGTTAATGGATAATGAAACACCATTGCGTTCTGCTGCCGCTTTTAGACCCATCGCTAGTTTTTCTGTAGTGTCACTCAGCTGTTGATGTTTGTTACCTTTACAAAGCTCATTTAACGACGCTAAGCCAGCTGCCATCGCAATAGGGTTACCTGATAACGTACCTGCTTGATAAACTGGTCCTACTGGAGCGATATAATCCATTATCTCTCTTCTACCACCGAAAGCACCAACCGGCATCCCACCGCCAATAACTTTACCTAACGTAGTCAAATCAGGCACGATATTATAATGAGCTTGAGCACCGCCTAAAGCAACGCGAAATCCAGTCATGACTTCATCAAAAATTAAGACGCTTTTGTATTCATCACAAATAGCGCGTAACCCTTGTAAAAATCCATCTACAGGAGGAATACAGTTCATGTTGCCAGCAACGGGTTCAACAATAATACAAGCAATTTCATCGCCGTATTTGGCAAAAATTTCTTTTACTTCTTCAATATTATTATAACTAACGGTAAGTGTGTGCTTAGCAACATCGCTTGGGATGCCCGGTGAACTTGGTACACCCATCGTTAACATACCTGAGCCAGCTTTTACCAATAAAGAGTCGGCATGACCGTGATAACAGCCTTCAAACTTAAGTATTTTATCACGGCCAGTAAAGCCACGGGCTAAGCGAATAGCACTCATGGTTGCTTCAGTACCTGAGCTCACCATACGTAACTTTTCCATTGAAGGAACAATTTCGCGTACTTTCTCAGCCATGGTAATTTCGAGCTCTGTTGGCGCGCCAAAGCTGAGGCCATTTTGGGCAGTATCAATAACGGCTTTAAGAATAACCGGGTGATTATGACCTAGAATCATCGGTCCCCATGAGCCAACATAGTCGACATATTTGTTATCTTCGGCATCAAAGATATAAGCACCTTGTGCTTTTTTTATAAATAATGGGGTGCCACCAACGCCGTTAAAAGCACGTACTGGTGAATTTACGCCACCAGGAATAATATCTTGAGCTTCATTAAATAATTGCTGTGAATTTTTTGTCATAATATTCTACTCGCTGTCTACGTAACCTAATCATTAAGGTTAAAATTAGTATTTATTGGTGTGCCAGGTAACCGGTTTCTCGTAATGACTTAGTCTATTTTCAACGCCTAAACTTAAAGCAAATAAAGCCATGCGAACTAGCACGCCATTTTGCGCTTGACGGAATATAGCCAAATTATCTAAGTCATTTAAATCAATATCGAGTTCATTGGCTTCAGCGCGAGAGTCACGTGGCAATGGGTGCATTATCACTGTGTGATCGTGACAATACTGCTGATAAATTTCTCGGTTTAAACTGAAATGGCCACGATATAAGTCGGCTTCATCTTTACTGGCAAAACGTTCTTGCTGGATTCGGGTTTGGTAAATAACATCGCAAGCTAAGTTGCCTTCAATTTTATCTGTGATTACAACTTTGTGCCCAGCGTTGGTCAACGTTGCGACTATACTGTCTGGCATTTGTAATGCTTTTGGCGCGATCATGGTGACAGTAATATTGCTATATAAGCTCAGTAACTTCGATAACGAATGTACAGTTCTGCCATGTTTGAGATCGCCCATTAAAACGATATTTAAACCATCTAGGCCCATGTCATATCGTGCCATTTCTGACTGAATGGTAAACAGATCAAGCAATGCTTGGGTTGGATGCTCATTAGCACCATCTCCACCATTGATGACAGGAACACTGCTGCCTTGCGCAAATTCTTTGACTGAATGCATGGTAGGGTGGCGCATCGCAATCACATCAGAATAGCCACTAATGACACGAGCGGTGTCAAATAAAGATTCACCTTTTGAAAGTGAAGAGTTCTCTTGACCAACTGTTTCTCTGACAAAACCACCTAATAAGTTAAAAGCAGTACCAAAGCTAACACGTGTTCGGGTGCTAGGTTCGAAAAATAAATTGCTTAATATCGCCCCTTCAAGCACATGACAGCGCTTTTTTCGCATGGCGTAAGGTGCCATTAGCGTTGAAATTTCTAAAATACGGGAAATACTTTCTCTATCAAGTTGCGATACAGATAATATATGGCTTCCTTCAAATTTCATCATAGGTAGTACCTAAATTATCGAAATAGTGATCAAGGAGTTTAGCCTGCTAACCTTGATAATTTCATGTTCTAATGGGTTGCAGCTCCATAAAGCAACAACAAAAATTTGCAGCGAAATATAGCACAAAAGTTGAATGCTGAGAATGTATTAAGTTGATTTTGATTAAGAAAGTAGATTGAAATTTAAACGTAATGGCAAGTTCAATATACGAATTTATTACCCCAGAAATGAACACGGTTGTTATTGTGCAAATGGTTGTACTTTTAATGGCAATTTTAACGAAAGAGTTTTTCGCCACAAGCTAAAATGCTCAATGCTGGTGGCTTTATATTCGTCAACGTAAATATAAACTCTAGAATGGTTTTAAGTAAACTAGAAGTATGACAATTAATAAGATTATTACAGGTACTTCATTGAAAAATCTATAAAACTTACCTGAACGAGTATTTTGATCTGCAGCGAATGTTTTCACTAGCTTGAAGCAATATCCATGATAAATCAGTAACAAAATCACTAAGGTAATTTTCACATGTAACCATTTTGAGGCAACGAACCATGCATGGCCATACTGATAAATAATGGCAATACCTAACAGCACTGTGAATATCGCAAACGGCGTAATAAAATAAAGTAATCGACGCTCCATACCTTTAAGTTGCTGATGAACGAGTGTTTCATTTGATTCAGCATGATTAACAAATATGCGCGGTAAATAAAAAATGCCAGCAAACCAAGCCACCATAAAAAAAACATGAAATGCTTTAAGCCAGATAATGGTCGTCATTAGTAAGTTTTTCCTTTCAGTAAATAAGCACGAATTGAGTCAAAAGTAATTATACCCATAATATCATCGAGATTATCTTGATATATATAAACTCCGCCAGCCCTTTCTTTGACTAACAGTAAATAAGCTTCAGCTAATGTTGATTGACTACACAGCGGGAACAACGTGTGCTTTTCTATCGTAGGCTTAGTATCGATATCAGTTTTTGTTTGTTGATAAAAAATAAACTGACTTTGTTCGTCTGGCCGACTTATTTTACAAATAATGTTATCTCGTGGTTGTTGGTTTGCTAACGTGTTAGTTATTATTTGTTCAGTTGCCTGTTGTAGTAGCATAATGTTTTCATCCATCACTCCTATAACACCAATGCGCTGCAAAGATTTTTCTATCGGTGGACGTCGATAGGGCAACCCTTGAATTTCTAATTGCATAATAAAAACGGAGCGATTTCCGAAAAATTGTCCTGAAGCAATACATGAACTTGCGATCACAATCATGGCGGGGACAATAATCTCAATTTGGTTGGACATTTCAACGACACAAAGTAATGCTGCTAGCGGGGCATTAAGTGTGGCGGCCATAAAGCCGGCCATACCCATTAGAGCAAAATCGCTAGCAGAAATATCGCCCCCCATAAAATACATAGTGATAACGGAGCCGCAGGTACCAGCAATTGCACCAATACCCAGAATTGGGCCGATAATTCCGCCTGGTATACCTAAACCAAGAGCGGTAATAGTCATGACCATTTTTGCCAGCAACAAACCCAGCAGTAATTGTAATTCAACATTGTTTTGCAATGAAAAATTGATTGCACTTAAATCAGTGCCCATAGCATAAGGCACTACATAACCAATAACGCCAGTAATAAGTGCAGCAGTAAGTATGCGAGGTACAATATGAAACCGAGCGCTGTGTTTGATCATTAGAATTAATTGACGATTAAAAGCAAAAGCAATAATACCGAGTGTTATACCGAGCAAAACTAAAGCAGGGTAATGAGCACTATTTAAGGTTATATCGGTAAAGTAACCAAACTCATGAGTTGGACCAAAAATGCTGCTTGTTGTCATAGAACCGACAATTGCTGCAATCATAACGGGTATGAAAATATGGACTTTATATTCGCGCAAGATAACTTCCATCACAAATAATACTGCCGCTATCGGAGTGTTGAAACAGGCGGCAATACCTGCAGCAATGCCGCAAGCACTTAAACTTCTGATAGCGTTATAGGGCAAATTCAATTTATTACCAATATAACTACTACATGCAGCGCCTAAATGCACAGCAGGACCTTCTCTGCCCACAGAAAATCCAGCAGCAAGCGCTACTGTACTACCAATAAATTGATTAATAGTATTTCGAAGGGGCATGACGCCATTAGCAATTTTCAGGCGATGTAAGACGAATGGAATACCACTGCGAATATACTTATATCCTGTTAACCAAGCGATGAAAAGGATGATAATGCCACCACTAATTGGCAATAGAAAACGACTTAAAGCTGTTAAGCTGTTATAGTCATCTTTTTCACGCAGAAAAAATAACTGAATGCCTTCAATGGCAAAAATGAATAGTACAACTAGCATGGCCGACGCAAAGCCGCCAATAGCAGCTAATAAACATAGCTGCCATGATGTTTGTGGTAAGGCAAGGCGCTTTTTTAGCTGGGTAACTTTCTTCATGCTTGTGTTATTTTTATTGGACAAGTTTACAGACCTTCTGGATATCATAATACTTTTCAAATGAATTGGTTAGCAAAAATAAATCTCAGCACTGTCGTTAAGCGTTTGGGAACATTCCGCTCTGCAATTTTACTACTCGCTATTGTCGTAATTTCAGTATTCTGTGGCTATCGTATAGGTAACTTCTATCATAGCTATCAAAGTCAAACTTTAGCACAGCAACAAACGCGATTAGACTTTCTTTATCAACAACTAGTTGATAAAACTCAGCGAGTTAATATTCTTGATGTTGAACTTGAAGTTGAGCGTATGGCCAATCAACGCAGCCAGCAAACATTAAAATCTATCGAGCAAGCCAATTTTGAAGTAAAGAAAGAACTGGCTTTTTATGAAAAGATTATGGCGCCTGAAAAAGCGGCGAATGGCTTAGTTATCGATAATGTAAATTTAACTAAGACGGAAAGTCCTCATCATTATCGTTTTCAAGTCGTGCTCGTGCAACAATTATTACGTAAGCGTTATGCTAAGGGCGTTATCGAAATTTCTATAACGGGCAGTTTGGATAATATACCTACCACTATCCCCTTATCTGAATTGCCTACGTTAAATAAGCAAGATTTACCCTTTAGTTTTCAGTACTTTCAAATTATTAATGGTGAATTAACCTTACCGGAAAACTTTATCCCAGAAGCCATTAATGTCGCCGCAATACTGACAAAAACTAAATGGCAAAAGTATAATCGTATTGAGCAAAGTTATACCTGGTTAAAAACTATTAATAATATTGATCAGAGTTCGCCATAATACTTGATTAAAACAGTCAAGTTTAAGATAATCGTCCTAGTTCATTCGTTTTAAGTTGAGTTTTATGTCAAATCCTGAATTACCTATTAAATTTTCGGACGCTGCTGCGACTAAAGTATTGTCGTTGATCACAGAAGAAGAGAATCCAGACCTGAAGTTGCGTGTCTATGTTACAGGTGGCGGCTGCTCGGGCTTTTCGTATGGTTTTACCTTCGATGAAAAAATCAATGACGGCGATATGACCATTGTAAAAAAAGGGGTCACTATGGTCATTGATCCGATGAGCTTACAGTATTTAGTTGACGGTGAAGTTGACTATGTAGAAGGCTTAGAAGGGAGTAGATTTTTGGTTAATAATCCAAATGCTACGACAACATGCGGTTGCGGTTCTTCTTTCTCTATTTAATTAACCGGTATTGGTTAATTTAAATAAGCACGCAATAGCTCTGTATTAATGAGTGTAAAATCCTAAGTTTATAGTCATTTCATTTAAAGCCTCAAGTTTAGTCATTAAAGTTATTGAAAAGTAACTTTAATGACTACCCCAATTATTAAATAATTAGCATTTTATGTAGCATGAGCTCATATGGCACTGAGATGTAATTGTGCCTATTTATTTGTTGCTCAGACATCAACCATGCGAAGATTATTAATTCATGGTAATTAAGATAGTAATCACCAGAAAAACAAGGTTAATAGCTAATTATGTTATTCGGTTAACTCAATTATATCGCCTTGTTTAATAGCAAGTTCATCAGTTTTTATATTAAGGTAACGAGCTTTAACTTTCGATTCAATCACTGCTTTACCTATATCCTGATATGAATAAAGCGGCTCTCCTTCAAGTACAGTATTAGTTGGAAGCAGTCTACGCACAGTGAAGACTTTTCCTTGCGCTACAGAGCTATCAGCACTTACATAAACGCTCGCATTTGTATCATTAGCAGATATAACCTTTCCTGATTTTATCTGATCATTACTTGCGCAAGCGGTAATAACCGTAGTGAATAATACCAACATCATTAATTTTACAGATTTATTAAACATTTTATCTCTCATTTATTGTCAACTCTATGGTGTTATGTGACGAAGGTTTTTATTGTTACCTTCTAATATCATCAACAGAAAACATGTTGTCCTTCACTACTGTTGGATCATATTGGTTTATTTTATACCGATTGGTACTTAACCATCAATGATAATTCTTATGAGGTTACAAATTCGAACATAATCTAGAGTTACTAATTAGTTAATAGTTATACGTATAAAGCTTCGATTTGTTTCAGAAGGATTTTCAAAAACTTTAATTGTTAGCTTAGGTATAGCTAAAGATTAGTGGTTAATCTTTACTGTATTTTCTAGCTTGTCAGTGTTCGGTTTTACTACATAAATACGAGCAGCGCACACAGTATTTTAGTCAAGTTAAAAGCGGTTTTTACATGCAGATAAAATCACCTTGAATTTAAATGAAATGCCTAAATTTTCTGTTAACGTTTTAACTTTTGATAGGCTGTAATGCGAAATTTTTTAAAGCTGTGTTTCAATCATTGTTAATAGTCAACATAGCAAGTAAGCATGTTAGCTTTGCAGCAGTAGGAACTGCGAATTCAGGAATGATTCAAAGTGAAATAACATACTATTCATTGTTGATTATTCAAATATTTTAACGTGAATTTTAATGCAACTTTTTATCGAACTGGTTGGGATATTAATCACGAGAATGGTACTGAAAAAAGCACCAACATAAGCAAACTATTTGCCTTTTTAGCCATACATTTTCTGATATGATTTTTTATAGAAAGCTATCTTTGGCGACAGCTGAAAAGTTAGGGAACTGATTGCAAGTTAATTAACTTTTCTAGATACTTAACCGTAATTATTCAGTAAATAGTTAAATAATAGCCTTAAGGGAAACCATGAAGCCAAGAATAAAAATTATTGCTAGCACCTGCTTAGCCTTATGTATGAGTGTTGGTAGCTTTTCTGTGTCTGCACAACAGTTGAACGCTGAGCAGGAAATACAATTAAATGATTTAAAAACAACGGCATTGAAGTCAGATTTATCTTATCAGTTAATCGAATCATTGACGACAGAAGTAGGCCATCGCTTGATGGGTTCAGACGGCGATAAAAAGTCGATTGTCTGGGCGGTTGATAAAATGAAAGCGCTAGGTTTCGATAAAGTATGGACCGAGGAAGTAACCGGTAGTTATTGGTTGCGTGGCGAAGCTAAAGCACGAATTGTTGCGCCTTATCCGCACGATGTTGTCGTTTTAGCGTTAGGAGGCAGTATTGGTACTGCTGAAGCAGGTTTAACAGCCAATATTGCTCATTTCGCAACATTTGCGGACTTAAAGGCTGCTCCTGATAATAGTCTTGATGGCAAAATAGCTTTTGTTTCATATCAAATGGAACGCCATATTGATGGGAAAGGTTATGGCGCTGCCGTAGGTACACGAGTTAATGGTGCAGTGGTTGCTGCACAAAAGGGCGCTTCAGCTTTAGTAATGCGTTCTGTAGGTACCGACAATAATCGTACCGCCCATACTGGCGTAATGCGTTATAAAGATGATGTAAAGAAAATTCCAGCAGCAACGTTATCGAATCCTGATGCTGATTTGTTAGTTAACCAATTAAAGCGTGGCGGTGAAGTTAGCATGTACTTGCAAATGACCGCGAGAACTGACGCAGAAGTTGTTGCAACATCAGCAAATGTTATCGGTGAATTTACCGGCAGTGAATTGCCAGAAGAAATTGTTGCTTTAGGTGCGCATTTAGATAGTTGGGATGTAGGCACCGGCGCTTTAGATGACGGTTTAGGCATCGGTATGGTTATGGCTGCCGCACATCATATTGGACAATTACCTAAACGTCCAAAACGTACTATTCGAGTGATTTTATTTGCTGCCGAAGAAGTTGGCTTATTGGGTGCAAAACAGTATGTGATCGATCATAAAAATGACATGACTAATCATGTTATTGGTGCAGAGTGGGATTTCGGTATTGGACGCATTTATAAAATGACTCCAGGTGTTGGCGCGCAATCGTTAAATGCTATTAGAGAATTAGCACAGTATTTGGCTCCTATGGGAGTCGCATTATCACCAGATAATGATGCTAAAGGTCAATCTGATATGAGCGCCTTAAGCAATGAAGGTATGCCAAGTATTAATTTTGCACCTGATGGCTCAAATTACTTTGATTATCATCATACTGAAAATGATACTTTGGATAAAGTTGAACCTAAAGCATTAAAATTTAATACCGCAATCTATGCAATGTATGCTTATTTCGCGGCACAAGCACCAGTAAATTTTAGAAAGTAACATCGTATCATTAGACCGATAAATCGTATGGCTCAATTTATTTTTAATGGAAATGACCTACGATTTATCTTTTTCGTTGGAGTAAGCCTGAAAAAATATTAATAGCCGATTAATTTTATACTCAACATTATTATATCCATTGGTATTATATTTGCTTAAGGTTTATTCATACCGTTAGTCTAAATATTAATACTAAGTTATTTATATTAAGTGCCGATATACAGATAACTCCACTAGAGTAAATTCACCGTGCCAAGAGGTCTTATGCAACGATTACTTATCGCCATGTTATTAACAATCACCCATGTTACTAGTATTTCAGCAGCCGAATTAACGGCGGTGCAAATTTACACTGATAACGTGCTACTTGATTTAATTAAAGAAAATAAACATTTAAGCCAAGTTGTTATAGATGATTGTCAGTTAGTGCAAGATATAGAAGCACGTGCGGTGAAATCCCAAATGCCCTCATATCAATTCCTTTGGGGAGATATGCTTGCCTACGGTGTTTGCGTAAAAAAAGACATTCCGTTAGGTTTACATTACATGCAAGCATCTGCAGATCAGGGGTTGTCAGAAGCACTGGAGCAAATGGGTCGTTATTATCATATTGGTAAGTTTGTTCAAATAGATATTAACCAAGCGATTATTTTTTTAAAAGAATCCGCAGCATTACATAACTTAAAAGCGCAGTTGAGATTAGCAAATATCTATCTTGATGGGCATGGTAGCCCGCTGGATTTTCCGCAGTTATACACACAATTGCATCAGTCAGTAACCGATGATAAAAAAGTCCATAAAAAAATTACTTTGCAATTAGCAAAGTTGGCAAAAAAAATGCCTGATAGGGTAGTTAATGCCGCAAAAAGTGGAAAATATTAACCGCCTCTTGCCAGCTAATGCTGTAATTTGAAGTATCTTGGGTATAGCGTTAATCTAAGATATACTAAACAAAAAACCATTATTGAATAAATGTGACCGAAAACGACCCACACCAACAGCGAGAAGCTGACAAATATGATAAACCTGTAGCCAGCCGTGAGCTGCTATTGTCGCTGATCGAAAAATCAAATATCCCGCCCACCTTCAAAGCTATTGTTAAGCAGCTGCAATATACTGATGATGATATGGTTGTGGGGTTGAAACATCGTTTACGTGCCATGGAAAATAGTGGCCAAATTATTTTTAATAAATTTAAGCAATATGCCATAGCTAACCGTAGCGATGTATTAACGGGCAAAGTTATTGGTCATCGTGATGGATTTGGCTTTTTCTCACCTGATAATGGCGATAAAGACTTCTACATTTCTTCTTATGAAATGAAACGTGTTATCCATGGCGACATAGCTGAAGCAATATTAATTGATCGTACTGACCGAAAAGGTCGTAAAGAAGTAAAAATACTTGATGTTATTAAGCCTCGCACTGCCGGTGTTGTTGGTCGATTTTATATTGATCACCACATTGCATCTGTTGTGCCGGATGATGCTCGTATTCAACAAGAAATTCTAATTAAACCGGATAACAAACTTGGTGCGCGCCATGGCGAAGTTGTTGTTGTTGACATTATTCAACGACCGACAAAGCGCTCCAACGCTGTTGGTAAAGTGATTGAAGTCTTAGGTGAGCATATGGCACCAGGTATGGAAATTGAAATTGCTTTACGCGAGCATGATCTACCTAATCAATTTTCTCCTGAGGTTATCGCTGAAGTTAGCGTGATTGCTGACGAAGTTGAAGAGTCAGCAAAAGCACCAAGAGTTGACCTACGTGATTTACCTCTAGTTACCATTGATGGTGAAGATGCGCGCGACTTTGACGATGCGGTATATTGTAAACCTAAGCCTGATGGCGGTTGGACGTTATGGGTTGCTATCGCTGATGTTAGCTACTACGTGCGAAATAAAACGGCACTAGACGAAGAAGCTATTTCTCGTGGTAACTCCGTTTATTTTCCTAGCCAGGTTATTCCAATGTTGCCGGAAAAGCTATCCAACGGACTTTGTTCTCTAAATCCAGATGTTGACCGACTGTGTATGGTTTGTGAAATGAGCATCAGTGCATCGGGAGATCTAGCCGATACTAAGTTTTATCCTGCGGTAATGCGCTCTAAAGCTCGCTTTACTTATAGTAAAGTGGCAACTATTTTAGGGGTGAATCCGGAACAAAAAGACGAAGACTATCGCACAGAATTGCGAACTCAATATCAAGCGCTAGTACCCGATTTAGAAAATCTAAATACCATGTATCATGTACTAAGTGCTGCTAGAACAAAGCGCGGTGCAATCGCCTTTGAAACAACCGAGTCTCAGTTCCTTTTTAACAGCGAGCGTAAAATAGAGTCTATCGTTGCCATGGTGCGTAACGATGCACATAAAATCATTGAAGAATGTATGATTTTAGCCAACGTTGCTACAGCTGAGTTTATTGAAAAACATAAAAAACCAGGCTTATTCCGAGTTCACGATAAGCCGAGTGAAGATAAATATAATAACTTTTTAAGTTACGTTAACGAACTGGGTCTTGATCTATCGTCGATGGGAGAGCGTAAAGCACAACCAGAGCCTAAGGACTATTGCCATATCCTAGAAAGTATTGCTGGTCGTCCTGATCAAGAATTGATTCAAACCATGCTATTACGCTCAATGCGCCAAGCGGTTTATCAAAGTGACAATATTGGTCACTTTGGTTTAGCACTACCATCTTATAGCCATTTTACCTCACCGATACGCCGTTACCCAGACTTAGTCGTGCATCGCGTTATTAAAGCTATTTTGGACGAACAAGCAAAAGATGAAGCTAACGCAGGCGGTTATAACTATACCCCTGAGGCTGTTATTGAGCTTGGAGAGCATTGTTCGATGACCGAGCGTCGTGCTGATGACGCAACACGAGATGTTTCTGATTGGCTGAAATGTGAATACATGCAAGATCATGTCGGCGATACTTTTACTGGCGTGATTTCAACGGTAACCAACTTTGGTTTGTTTGTTCGCCTGGCTGATTTGCATATTGAAGGCTTAGTGCATATTACTTCGTTAGGACACGATTATTATCATTTTGATGATGTACGTATGTCTTTATCGGGTGAAAATACCGGTTTGAAATATCATATTGGCGATACCATTGAAGTGAAAGTTGCTGCGGTTAACCTTGATGAGAAAAAAATTGATTTAGCATTAGCTGGCGAAAATGCAGTTATTAAACGTGCTAAGCCATTACCTAAAGGTAAAAGCTCCGATAAGCATAAACGTGGCAAACGCGCTAACGGCAAGTCAAAACCGCAAGATGATCAAGCGACTGCAAATAAAAAACCAGCAAAAGCTGGTGCTAAAGTGAGTGATAAAACGACCACTAAAGCAAAAAAATGCAAGGCTCGAAAAAAACGTCCAGGTAAAAATGCACGAAAAACAGAAGCTTAGCCAGATACTTCCTAAAATCCATCTTATTTAACAAATAGATGGCTTTATACATTATTGATTGAATAGAGAAAGAAAGACAAATTATGGCAAAGCAAGAAGAGTTAGTATTCGGTATCCATGCAGTAAAAGCCTTGATTGAACATGCACCTGAACGATTTATTGAATTATGGCTACTAAAAGGGCGCGAAGACGATCGCCTGATGCCAATTATTGAGCTGGCTAAGGAATATGGTATTCCTGCGCAAATGGCAAGCCGTAAAGTATTGGATGATAAAAGTGACGACGAACAGCACCAAGGTGTTGTTGCACGCGTTAAACCTGGAAAAGTATTCACTGAAGCAGATCTAGACGACATTCTTGCAGAAGCTGTACGTAAAGAACAAGCTCCGTTCTTATTAATTTTGGATGGCGTTACTGACCCTCATAATTTAGGCGCTTGCTTACGTAATGCTGATGCGGCAGGCGTACAAGCGATTATTGTACCCAAAGATAATGCTGCTCGTTTAACGGCAACCGTACGTAAAGTTGCGGTAGGTGCAGCAGAAAGTGTACCATTAGTACAAGTGACCAATTTATCCAGAACTATGAAAGCCTTACAACAAATGGGTGTTTGGATTATTGGCACTGCAGGTGAAACTGACACTTGTCTTTATGACGTAAAATTGGCTGGACCAATGGCATTAGTCATGGGAGCTGAAGGTAAAGGCATGCGTCGTTTAACCCGTGAAAATTGCGATGAATTGGTTAAATTACCTATGGCAGGCAGCGTTTCTAGCTTAAATGTGTCTGTGGCAACGGGTATTTGCTTATTTGAAATCGTTCGACAGCGTCTCCAGAGTTAAATATATTTAGCTCTGGTCGTTAATACTAATAATAATTTTTGTCACGATAATACGGATATCGTATTTAAAGGAATATAAGGGAAATAAAATGAAAAAAGCTGTATTTGCTATTGGTGCACTTGTCTGTGTTGGTTTAGTTGGACCTAAAGTGGTCGGTAGTATTGTTGAAACAAAATACGAAGACATTACCAGTCGTCTCATTGATCATCCATCAATTGAAATAACTGAACATAGTTTCACTAGTGATTGGTTTTCTGGTCAAGCGATCAGTAAAATGAGATTTAAAGGCGTTGAATTGGATGACGTTTATATAATTGTTACTGAGCAACTTAACTTTGGTCCGCTTATTTTTGCTGATAACGAGTTTACGTTTGCATTAGCAAAGTCGGTTGCAAACCTTGACGTCGACGTTACTAACCTAGATGAAGCCAAGCAAAAAGAAATTGCGGCACTTACTAAGGAATTGAATGAAAAATTATCAATTTCATCAGTGATAAGTTATGGCTTGAATTACACGACTCATTTAGCTCTAGATGCTATTGAATTTGAACAAGATGGTAGTCAAGTTAATAGTGGTAAACTAGAAAGTGAGTTTACTCTTAGCGGCGAAAAATACCTTGAAGGCTACATGAACTGGTCAGGTCTTGATTTCAAAGGGCCTAATATGAATGTGAAAGTATCTCCATTGACTGCAACATTTACTCAAGAAGTTATTAGCGGTGATTTTTATGCCGGTAATGCAATATCTGCGGGTGATTTTTCTATGCAATTGAGTAACATTATCGCCACAGATGGTATCGGTAATGAATTAGTGAACGTTCAGAACTTAACGTTCATTGCTGATAGCGAAATTGAACAAGATCTAATGAATTTACATATTCAATATGCAGCGGATAGTTTTAAAGGTGCAGGCCAAGAGCTTGAGAAGTTAAATCTTGATATTGCACTTAATAAATTAGATCCTCAGGTATTGATTGAATTGAACGAGTTGGCAATGAAAATGCAACAAGATCCTGAAAATGCCGAACGTTATAGTCAGCAGTTAACCATGACGGCGACAAAGCTTTTAGCGAAAGATCCTGAAATTAATATTAATGATTTGAGTGTTGTGACTACGGATGGTGCTATTAAGTCTGATCTAAAACTGGCTATTGATCATACTTTATATGACCAAGCAAACCCGATGAGTATTATTGCAGCAATAAAAGCTGATGCGAAAGGTGCTGCACCATTGCCATTCTTTCAAAAGCTTGGCTTAGCGGGAATGATAGACATGTATGTTGATCAAGGTTTTATCATAAAAGAAGTTGATAAACTCTCGTTTGCTGCTCAATTTATGCAAGGGCAATTAACGGTTAACGGCAAAGTTATCGCTATGTAAAGTTTCATTATTTTGGTTTGTTAAAAGGGAGTCACTTAGGTGGCTCTTTTTTTATTGTGCAATAAAAACTAGTGCTTGCCTTTGCTGCTCATTTTCCCTACAATACGCGTCCTTAATTCAGCCTGAACTTTTGTTCCTTGCCTCAACTGGTGTTGGCTGAGCCAGACAATGAGGCTACAACCGTAAGGAGCTCGTAATGCGTCATTACGAAATCGTATTTATGGTTCACCCTGATCAGAGTGAACAAGTACCAGCTATGATTCAGCGTTACAGTGACATCGTCACTAATGCTGAAGGCAAAATCCACCGTCTTGAAGACTGGGGCCGTCGCCAATTAGCTTACCCAATCAATAAATTGCACAAAGCACACTATGTTTTAATTAACATTGAAGCGCCACAAGCAGTTATTGATGAATTAGAAACTTCTTTCCGTTATAACGATGTTGTTATTCGTAACATGATTATGCGCACTAAAGACGCGGTTACTGAAGCTTCAGCTATGGCTGTTGCTAAAGAAGACCGTCGTGATGAGCGTCGCGAAGTGAAGAAAGAGGTTACTGAAGCACCAGCTACTGAAGCACCAGATGTTGAAGCACCAGCTGCCGAAGCACCAAAAGCAGAAGAAGCTGCGAGCGAAGAATAAGTAACCTGTGACCAACTCTCTTTCTATGAGTAATAGCCAAGAGAATTGCTTAGTATTGACCGGACATGTGGTAAAACCACCTAAAACGTCAACTAGCCCAGCGGGTATTCAGCACTGTCAATTTTCAATGGACCACAAGTCTATACAAAATGAAGCAGGCATGAACAGACAAGCGTTTGTTCGGATACAAGTTGTTGCAACCGGCAAAGTGTCACAACACTTAACTCGTGATTTAATTGAAGGCTGTAATGTTAAAGTGACTGGTTTTATAAACCGTCATGAATCTAGAAACGGAAATCCGCTTTTAGTATTACATGCCCAACAAATTGAAATGATTTAATTTAGGCTCTACATTTTTAATGGTGATTTTCACCTTAATAAATAAGCCATTTTAGGAGAAATCCATGTCTCGTTTTTTTAGACGTCGCAAGTTCTGCCGCTTTTCAGCGGAAGGTGCTGCTGCAATCGATTATAAAGATACAGCTGTACTAAAAAACTATATCACTGAAAGTGGTAAAATTGTTCCTAGCCGTATTACTGGTACAAGCGCTAAATATCAACGTCAACTTGGTCGTGCGATCAAGCGTGCTCGTTACTTAGCATTATTACCATATACTGATTTACATAAGTAACCTAATAAGGGGTTTTGAAAATGGAAGTAATACTTCTTGATAAAATCGCCAAATTAGGCGGCCTTGG
>JBAROR010000022.1:0-1614 GCA_049642265.1 Cognaticolwellia sp.
TAACCGGTACTTGTCTAATATCAGCTAAACCTGCTTCGCCACTATTAAACCAACCTGTGCCACGAATAACTAATTGCTCTTGTCCACGGTTCATGTACCAACCGCCAACATTGGCATTGTTGTTATCCAGTGCGGTAACGATATCGTCTTGCGTTAACTCATATGACAATAATTTACTTGGCTCAATGTTGACTTGATACTGTCTGACATTACCACCAAAAGATAATACATCAGTAACACCATCTACTGGCATGACCAATAACTTTACTATCCAATCATTCAAGCTTCTTAAGGTCATAGAATCATAACCAGAATCTTTATCTGCAATTAACAAATACTGGAAAACTTGACCCAAACCTGAGGTGTTAGGTCCCATTGCTGGTGTGCCCACGCCTTGCGGAATTAACTCTTTTGCCGCTTGTAAACGCTCAAACACTAACTGGCGAGCAAAGTAGATGTCTGTGCCTTCTTTAAAGACAACAGTAACACCCGATAAACCCGTTTTTGAAATAGAGCGTACTTGCTCTACATCAGGCAGTGCATACATCACCGCTTCAATCGGATAGGTTATTAACTGCTCGACTTCTTCAGCCGCTAAGCCTGGTGCTTCAGTGTTTACCGCTACTTGAACATTCGTTACATCAGGAAATGCATCTAAATTTAGTTTTGGGATCACCATAATAGAAGCTGCCATTGTGGCAATTAGGGCGATAATTACTAACAGTCGATTATTGATCGACCAATCAATCATTTTATTAAACATAATCTTATCCCCCTAGTGGCCGTGCGGATTAAATCCGCCTTTTGCTATTTCTGACGCAACAAAAAATGCACCTTTTGTTACTACTCGCGTATTTGGCGCAATACCAAGAATTTGACGGTAGTTACCTAATGGCTGGCCTAATTCAACTTCAACCGCTTCGAATTCACCTGGGTGGTCTTCAACAAATACCGTCCAATCTCCATCGGCACCACGCATTAATGCTGTTTCTGGCACTGCTATTACCGGACTTTGGGTATCAAACTGAAAATTTACATTAACAAACATGCCTGAATGCAAACTGTCGTCAGTATTTTCGACCGACAATCTAACAATTCGGGTACGGGTACTTGGATCAATGGTATGCGCTTCTTGAATGACCTTGGCAACATGCACTTGCCCGGCAAACTCAACTTTTGCTATGGTGCCAATAGGAAGACTTAATTTTTTATTTGGCGAAACACGCGCTTCAACCCATAAGTCTTTTTCATCAGCCAATACCATGATTTTTTCACCTGCAGGCACACGTTGTCCTTGAGAGAAGTCATCACTTAATACCACACCAGAACGCTGAGCTACTAAGGTATATTCACCAAGGTTTGATGAGTTGTTTTTCACAATATCTTTAATGGCTGCTTTGGTTAAACCAAAGGCGGTTAATCGACCATAAGCAGAAATGTAATCTGTTTCACTAGCTAATAAGCGGCTTTCGCTGACTGTGCCAAGACCCAATTTTTTAGTTCGTTGCCACTCACTGTAAGCAACACGATATTGTGCTTGTGCTTCGGCCATTGATTCACTAAATAAGGTAACTAAAGACTGACCCTTAGTCACATGTTCACCTAAAATAGCAT
>JBAROR010000027.1:0-144378 GCA_049642265.1 Cognaticolwellia sp.
AAGTAAGGTTCCAATCTTTACTATAAAAAAAGCTTCTCGATGCCCGGGTGGTGGAATTGGTAGACACAAGGGATTTAAAATCCCTCGCTCATAGAGCGTGACGGTTCAAGTCCGTCTCCGGGTACCACCTTAGCTACAAGTCTTAATGTTTATCTTCAAACTTCCTCATTATTCTGTTTATCAATTGTTATTTTAATACACTATTTATTGACATTGATTCTGTTTAAAAATTCATTTCAAATTACTATTAAACACTTTTGTAAAAATATAAATACCGATAACACTGTTACATTTTTTAACAGGATAAACGTGTTTGTTCACGTATTATTAGACTGTTTATCAATAAGATAAATAGTATTTTTATTTCCCTTAATTTCCGAGAGTTTAGTATGAAATTACAAAAATCTATATTAGCAGCGGCTGTTACGTTGGCAACGTTTAACGCCCATTCAGCATCTTTTCAATTACACGAAACAAGCGCTTCAGGCTTAGGTCGTGCTTTTGCCGGTGACGCTGTGATCGCCGACGATGCCGCTGTTTTAGCACGTAACCCTGCAGCAATGGCATTATTTGATAAAGCATCTTTTTCTTTGGCTGCAACGTATGTTGATCCAGGGGTTGATGTGAAAGGTATTGACTCACCAGACATACTTGGTGCTGATTATGACACGAGTCAACTTAAGCAGGATGGTGTTGTACCTACCGCTATCATTCCAGGCATATACTTTATTAACCCAGTAAATGAAAAGTTTGCTTACGGTGTTGGTATCAATTCTAACTTTGGTCTAAAAAGCGAATATGCTAACGATTATGCCGCGGGTTCTATTGGCGGTAAAACTGATTTAAAAACAATTAACGCAAATATCAGTGGTTCATATCGCGTTAATGAGCAACTGAGTTTAGGTTTAGGCTTAAACATAGTTTATGGCGAAGCAGAACTCATTAGACATGCGGGTCGTGTACTCGAAAATGGCGTGACTATTCCTGGTGTTGGCTTAGTCGTAGCTCCAGTTCCTGGAACGACTGAAATTGTTAATATGGAAGGTGATGATTTTGGTTATGGTTGGAATGCGGGTATTGTTTATGAGCTTAACGAAAATAACCGTTTTGCAATTACTTATCGCAGCAAAGTAGAATTGGCCTTCGAAGGTGACTTCTCTGGGTTAGGAACGCCATCACAAGCAGCAAGCTTATCGGTTGATATGCCAGCGGTAACTGAATTCTCGGGCTTTCATCAGTTGACTAGCCAATGGGCAACACATTACAGCATTATGTATACTCAATGGTCGAGCTTTGAAAAATTAGAAGCTTATACTGCCGATGGTATTGCTTTTGAAAAGCAAGAAAATTTTGAAGATAGCTACCGTTTTGCTTTAGGTGCAACTTATGATGTTAACCCTGAGTTGACAGTACGCATAGGTATGGCATTTGATCAATCTGCAGCGGAAGAATATCGCTCAATTTCAATTCCTGATAGTGACCGACTCTGGTACAGCGCAGGTGCAACATATCAGTTAACGCATAACGATAGCATCGATTTTGGTATTTCTTATATTAATGGCGATAATGTTGTTGTTACAGAAGAAGATGCCTTATTAGCTGGCTTACCTGCTTCTTTAGATCCAGTTGTTGGCAATAAAGATTGGAGCTTTAGTTCAGAAGGTAATGCGTTAATTTTAGCGGTGCAATATAACAAAAGCTTTTAGTAAATAATTCACAAGTGATTTTATTCAAATATAGTTTTTTGAATTCTTTATCATGACGAAGTTGAAGCCAATCGTGTAAACGGTTGGCTTTTTTGATCTCCAAAGGAAATTTTTAAGGTTAAGTGCCAAGGTAATACTTAAACTTATTTACGTTTCTGCCTCCGAACTCTCTTTACACCTGCTCTATGCTATCGCTAGATGAAGACGTGATGTTTATCACCAGCTTATTATTAGCGATGCTTTGCTATTTGTTAAACCTATTATAAAGACCTCGTCGATCTTCTCCGATTAGCAAATAATTACAACTTCCAAAACCATAATTTCTAAACAATAATTTTAAGATAAAACTTTAAAAATACTTAATGAATAATATAACGAATATTTTTAACCTGTTGTTTAATAAGTTTATAATTTATTTTTTTCTTGGCTTTTAGTCGCTAAACATTACCATTGTGTGATTTAAATCAAAGCAAATTATTACGTCTATGCCAATATTAGCCGGTAATTTAGCTACCGATGAGGAAAAAATGAAAGTGATTATAAAGGCCTTAAACGTATTAGTTGCCGCTTGTGTGTTGTTCAGTTCACACCTTTGTGCAATGAGCGCTGAGTTAACAACAGAACAACAAACCCAACTTATCCATATGGTGAAGCAAGATTGTGGCTCTTGCCATGGTATGACTTTAAAAGGTGGTTTAGGTCCAACATTACTGCCGAAAGCGATGAATAAATTATCCCAAAGCACGATAAAAAACACTATCTTATTTGGTCGACCCGGAACAGCAATGCCGCCATTTGAGTCTATTTTGACTGAAAGTGAAGCGTTGTGGATCAGCCAACAATTACAACAAGGGCTAGAAAATCATGATTAAGCTTAAGAACGCAACAACGGTATTGTTTTTATTGTTACTGACCAGTGCATGTACACAATCACTGATACATGAAAAATCTCAGAGCCAACCAACGGCAAAAACAAGCTTACGCGCGACTGGCGATCTTGGTGTGATTATCGAAAGAGCAAGCTCTCAAGTACAAATTGTTAATCATAGTAGTAATAGTATGTTGAGTGAGATTGATGGCTTAGGCGACTTATCTCATGCGTCAATTGTGTATTCTCGAGATCAACGCTTTGCTTATGTGTTCGCACGAGATGGCGGGCTGACAAAAATTGATATGCTAAAAGATAAAATAGCAAAACGTATTATCCAGTCAGGTAATAGTATTGGTGGTGCTATCAGCCAAGATGGCAAGCTTATCGCCGTATCGAATTATACCCCAGGTGGCGTCAAAGTATTTAACAGTGACACATTAGCATTAGTGGCTACTATCGACAGCTCGGTACTCAGTGCAAAGCCTAGAAATGAAGACGGCACGCCGGTGCGTTCAAAAGTGGTCGGTTTAGTCGATGCCCCAGGACAAAAGTTTGTGTTCAGTTTGTTTGATAGTAACGAAATATGGATTGCTGACTTTTCTCAAGCTGAGATGCAGTTAACTAAATTTGAAAATATCGGTTTAGCACCTTACGACGGTTTAATTAGCCCCGATGGTCGTTATTACATCGCTGGTTTGTTTGGTGAAGACGGCTTAGCTTTACTCGATCTGTGGCATACCGAAAAAGGCGTGCGTCGTATTTTAGCTAACTACGGTAAAGGTGATAAAAAACTACCGGTTTATAAAATGCCTCATCTAGAAGGTTGGGCAATGGCCGGCGATTATGCTTTTTTACCTGCTGTAGGCAAGCATAGTGTATTGGTGGTTGATACTAAAACCTGGCTACAAGTTGCTGAAATTCCGGCGCACAGTCAGCCTATTTTTGTTATGGCACAACCAGATAATCGCCAAATATGGGTTAACTTTGCTTTCCCAGACAATAATACGATTCAAGTTTTCAATACTGAAACCTTCGAGTTGGTCAAAACATTAACGCCTGGGCCAGCAGTTTTACATATGGAGTTTACTCCACGTGGTGAAAATGTTTGGATTTCAGTTCGCGATAGTAATGAAGTGCACGTTTATGACACGGCGACTCAAACCCTGATAGATAAGCTATCGGTGAAAAGTCCCAGTGGTATTTTCTTTACCAACCGCGCACATCAAATAGGGCTGTAGCCATGACGCTTTTATTGACGCAGTTGCAGCAAGATATTATTAACCAATATCAAAAAGGTTTTCCACTTTGCTCTCGACCTTATAAAGCACTCGCCGAGCAATTTAATAGTACCGAAGATATTGTTCTTCGTGAGATCCAAGTGCTAGATGAAAACGGGTTTTTATCACGTATTGGTGCTGTTTTTAATCACCAAAAAGCAGGTGCAAGCACTTTAGCGGCTATTGCTGTGCCGGAAAGTGAACTGGACAGTATTGCAGAAATTGTGAATCAGTTTGAACAAGTTAACCATAATTATGGCCGTGAACATTGCTATAACCTCTGGTTTGTAGCGACCGCAAATAATGACAAAGCGTTGACTGAGGTATTAGAAGAAATAGAAAGATTAACCAATTATCCAGTATTGATATTGCCAATGGAAGAGTCTTATCACATTGATTTGGCTTTTAATATTAACTTTACAGTTGCACAACAGAGTCGACATTAATATGAGCCAGTTATCAAGTGCACAGCACCTTCATCAATTAGAGCAAGAGCGAAGCGTTACTGAAAACGATTCAGCAGGCATTTTTTCGACTGCTAAGTCGAACATAGCTGCAAACATAGAAAGCGACATATTGTCTCTCAGTCAACAACAGGAATTACGGACTATTTTGGAAAAAGGTTTGCCGCATGCCACGCAACCTTATTTAGTGATAGCTCAAAAGCTCAATACGACAGAGGCTCAAGTATTAGCGCAAATACAACACTGGCAAGAAGACAGCTTAATAAAGCGTTTTGGACTGGTGGTTAAACACCGAAAGCTAGGTTTTAAAGCTAATGCTATGGTGGTATGGAATATTGCCGATGAGCAAGTTGATGATGTCGCTGCGCAGCTTTCTAGTTGCTCAGAGGTATCATTGTGCTATCGCCGCCCACGACGTTTGCCCGATTGGCCATACAATTTATTTTGCATGATACACGGCACCGATAGAGACATTGTTACCGCGCAAATAGATGCCATGGTGGCAAAGTTTTCTTTGGGGCATGTTGAAAAAGATGTTTTATTTAGTTTTAAAGCTTATAAGCAGCAGGGCGCACGTTACGGGAAAAAAGGCCATGTAAATGGATAAATCATCGCGACAATCAACGACTGAATTAGCTGAGTTGAGTGAGTTAGATAAACAGTTAATTAATTTATTACAACGAGGTTTACCGGTTGCAGAACGGCCATTTTTAGCTATTGCCGAGCAATTAAATAGCAGTGAAGACGAAGTGCTTGAGCGCCTAAACCATTTAATGGCCAGTAGAGTATTAACACGGTTTGGCCCAATGTTTGACGCCGTATGTTTAGGTGGTGCTTTTACATTAGCAGCGCTAGCAGTTCCTGAGGACAGATTTGAAGCAGTCGCGGCACAGGTAAATAGCTTTGATGAAGTCGCACATAATTATCGCAGAACGCATGATTTTAACATGTGGTTTGTTGTCGGTGCTGAGTCTGAAGCTGAAGTTAACCAAGTGATCAGTAGCATTGAGAAAAAAACCGCTCTACCGGTACTTAACACGCCTAAATTAGAAGAGTTTTATGTCCAATTATACTTGCCTGCCTAATAACGTATTATCGCCTTTAGAACGTCAGTACGTGCTATTAACTCAGTCTGGATTACCTATTGTTGCCCAACCTTATCAAGTTATTGCCGAGCAACTAGAGATATCAGTGGCTGATGTGTTAGCAATGACACTTGATTTGAAAGAGCGCGGTATTATTCGCCGGATTGCCGCCGTACCTAATCACTATAAGTTAGGTTATCGCTTCAATGGCATGACGGTTTGGGATGTTGAAGATAGCTCAGTAAGTGAATATGGCAAAGCCATAGGCCAGCTACCTTTTGTTAGCCATTGCTATTTAAGACCAAGACACTTGCCTCGTTGGAATTATAATTTATTTGCTATGGTGCATGGAAAAACAGAGCACGAAGTTCAACAATATCGAACCCAAATCAAAGATTTACTTATTAATGTTTTACAGGCGAGAAATGATGACCCAGATCATAAGGGTAAGTTTCAAACAAATGATATGTTGACTAGTACAGAGATATTGAAAAAAACAGGTTTGCGATTGAAACGCTAGTTTAATTAACGCATTTAAATTTGCACAGTTAGTCGTAACTAAACCTTATTAAGGAATAATACTGATGTTTAGAATTTCACAACTATTGAAAACATTTCACGATAATGTACATGCTAAAAAGACGCCTAAAATGCTAGGGCCGGTGGTTATATGGAATTTAATCCGACGTTGTAATTTACGTTGTAAACATTGTTATTCGTCATCGCTTGATATGGAATTTAATGACGAACTCTCTACAGAGCAAGTCAAAGCAACAATAGATGATTTGAAAGTAGCTAATGTCCCAGTGTTAATTTTCTCTGGCGGTGAACCATTATTACGCCCTGATATTTATGAAATTACCGCTTATGCTAAGGCAAAAGGTTTTTATGTCGCACTTTCAACAAATGGTACGTTGATTACCGAAGATAATATTGAAAAAATTAAAGCGGCTGACTATCAATATGTCGGTATAAGCATTGATGGTTTAGAAGACTTCCATGATGAGTTTCGTCGCCAAGAAGGTTGCTTTCAAGAATCAATGAAAGCAATTGATTTATGTAAAGCCGCGGGAATTAAGGTTGGTATGCGTTTGTGTTTAACACGTGACAATTTTGAAGATTTACCTAAAGTACTCGATCTCATGGAAGAGAAGAAGGTTGATAAATTCTATTTATCTCATCTGAATTATTCCGGTCGAGGTAAACGCAGCGCAGAAAGTGATGCGATGTTTAAAATGACAAAAGATGCCATGATAATGCTTTATGAACGTGCTTGGTCGCATATTGAACAAGGCATAGATACTGATTTTGTCACCGGTAATAATGATGCAGATGGCCCGTTCTTATTACAATGGGTTGAACGAGAGTTTGGTGAAAAGTACCCTGAAAGAATCGCTAATTTAAAGCAAAGATTAATTAATTGGGGTGGTAACTCTAGCGGCGTTAATGTCGCCAATATAGATAACACCGGCACCATACATCCGGACACTTATTGGTGGGGGCATCCTATTGGTAATGTTAAAACTGAAAAATTTTCTGATGTTTGGAAAAACACCCAAGACCCTTTAATGTTAGGTTTCAGACAACAACCACGTCCGGTTAAAGGTCGTTGTAGTCAATGTCAGTACCTCAATATTTGTGGTGGTAATACTCGGACACGGGCATTTGCACAATCTGGTGATGTTTGGGCGGAAGACCCCGGTTGCTACTTAACCGATAGTGAAATCGGCGTCGAACGTCAATCAATAGTACGCGAAGAAATCCTTTTTGTTTCGGTGTAATAATGAGATTGAAAAAGTCAGATAAAAACTTAGGTTAATTAACGCTAGCTTAGCAAAATATAATTTATAAGTTCAATGGTTTTTATTCTATAATCGAATAAGGGCCAATAAGGTAATGCACAACATGACACAGCTATCGAATGACAAACAATTGAGTACAAATATTTTGAATAACATCAATAAAAAATCAAGCTTGCAGCCAGGAGAAGTTGCACTCGTTGGCTCAGGTCCAGGCGATGCAGAACTATTAACTATTCGAGCTTTGCGCTTTATCGAACAAGCAGACGTGGCTATTTATGACCGCTTAGTAAGCGATGAAATTATGGCGCTTTTACCTGAAGGCTGTGAGCGTTTTTATGTTGGTAAAGAACAAGCAAAGCATTGTGTGCCACAAGGTAAAATTAATGAATTGTTAGTGCAATATGCACAACAAGGGCGAAAAGTATTACGCCTCAAAGGTGGTGACCCATTTATATTTGGTCGCGGTGGTGAAGAAGCTGAATTTTTATTACAAAACGGCATTAGTTGTCATGTCTGCCCTGGCATTACTGCAGCATCGGGTTGTACAACCTATGCAGGTATTCCATTAACTCACAGAGGGGTTGCACAGGGTTGTACCTTTATTACCGGTCATATGCAGAATGATGGTCAACTTAATTTACCATGGCAAAGTTTAAGTAGCAGTTCGCAAACCGTGGTTTTTTATATGGGAATTAATACCTTACCGAGTATCACCGAGCAGTTAATAAAACACGGACGAAATGCTAATACGCCTGCAGCACTTATTCGTAAAGGTACGCAGCCTGATCAACAAATTTTTCGCGGTACATTGTCTTCGCTTGCTGGTTTAGTGGTTAAACATCAAATTACACCACCGACTTTAATCGTTATTGGTGATGTTGTTAATCAGCTAACCGATACCGCTTTAGCTAAGCCAGGATTTTTGGATGCCAAGGATTACCAAACACAAATGCAACTCGCTGAAAAAGTGGGATAGTTATAGCCAATTAGGCCTGCCGGTAAACGTATTAACAAAGTGTGAAACCATTATGAAAAGTAATATCAGGATACAAAAACCACTATTTCACTTCAAAACCGGTGCATTGCTTTCTGCTTTACTGTTGTTGATTTTTATTACTAGCGCTGAAGCGAGTAAAGAAGCTAAAGCATTGACCAATAAAGCGATAAGTACAGAGCCCAACGAAATATCTACTATTGTAGTGAATGAAATCAGCACTATAAAAGCACCAGCGACAACAGTAAAAATTCATGCAGAAAAAAATGCTGTTGTGTTATACCAAGAACATTGTCAAAGCTGTCATGGCATTGGACGTATGGGGGCGATGGGACCCGCATTATTTCCTGAAAACTTATCAAGGCTACGCAAAAATAAAGCCGTAGATGTTATCCAACAAGGTCGCGCTGCAACTCAAATGCCGGCGTTTAATCAACTACTCACTACAGAGCAAACACAGTCATTAGTTGATTATATTTATACTCCGCCGCAAACCCAACCGCAGTGGACAATGGCAGATATCAAAGCGACAAACATTCAACATTTCGATCAACGTCAATTAGGAAATAAACCGCTCTTTGATGCTGATTTAATGAATTTATTTATTGTTGTAGAGCTCGGTGATCATTCAGCAACATTACTCAATGGCGATACGTTTGAACCTATAACGCGTTTTAAGACTCGCTTTGCTTTACACGGAGGCCCAAAATATTCACCTGACGGACGTTATGTTTATTTTGCTTCTCGCGACGGTTGGATCAGTAAGTATGACATTTACAATATGAAAATAGTGTCAGAAGTGCGTGCCGGTATTAATACACGTAATCTCGCTGTGTCTTCTGATGGTAAATACGCCATTGTGGGGAATTATTTACCACACAATGTGGTGATCCTCGACACGAAAGATTTATCGCCAATTAAAACCATTCCAACCATCGACAGTGATGGCGTTAGTTCACGGGTCAGCGCGGTTTATAATGCTCCGCCAAGGCATAGCTTTATTGTGGCGTTAAAAGATGTAAAAGAAGTGTGGGAAATACCTTACAACGATAAAGTTGCTGAAGGTACAAACTCAACAGTTACTGATAACTTTCCAATCAGACGGATTAAAACAGCGGACTATTTAGATGACTTCTTTTTTGATCCACAATACGTCAATTTAATTGGTGCATCTCGTGATAGCCATAATGGTCAAGTGATCAACCTTGATGCGAAGAAAAAAGTAGCCACTATTGATATGGCAGGTATGCCGCATTTAGGCTCTGGTATTACTTGGCAGTATCAAGGTAACACTGTATTTGCTTCACCCAATATTAAGGAGGGGCGTGTTTCTGTTATTGATATGACTAATTGGAAAGTGATCAAAGAAATAGAGACGCAAGGGCCGGGCTTTTTTATGCGCAGCCACAGTAATTCACCTTATGCTTGGGTTGATGTCTTTTTTGGCCCGAATAAAGATAAAGTGCACGTGATCAACAAAAGCACGTTAGAAATTGTTAAAACGTTAACCCCCGTACCCGGTAAAACAGCAGCTCATGTTGAGTTTACTAAAGATGGCCAATATGTTTTATTGAGTATTTGGGATGATGACGGCGCATTAATTGTTTATGACGCGAATACCTTAGAAGAAATTAAACGTTTACCAATGAAAAAACCTTCAGGAAAATATAACGTTTTTAATAAAATAAACTATGAAAAGGGCACTAGTCACTAGCTGTAGATTGACTTAATACAGTTACAGGATTAACACATATAAAAGGCTTAATGGATCACCGTTAGGCCTTTTTATTTACCCTAAAATTGGCGAATTCACTGAAGTAATAAAACACAGTTTGTTTTTTTAAATGAGATGAAGAACTTTAGGGTCTGATTGATAGCTTGGCTGAGAAATGTTTTTAGCTAGTTCAACTTAGTTAAGTTAAGTTAACAGTCTTACATTCTATTTTTAATGGTTAAGCGAAATATAACTTTAACTTAACCATTAAAAGAATGTAAATATGCTATTTTTGTAAATAATCTAAAACCACTTCATGATGATCTTTAGTTTTAAACTTATTAAAAATATGCTCTAGATTACCTGCTTCATCGATAAGAAAAGATGTTCTCACAATACCCATGTTTTCACGGCCCATGAATTTCTTTAACTGCCAAACATTATAGGCTTCGCAAGTTGCGTGATCTTCATCGGCTAGCAATGTGAAGTTTAATTCTTGCTTATTGACAAAGTTAGTCAATTTTTTAGGCGTGTCAGCACTTATGCCTAATATAACGACATTTAGCGCATCTAGCTCTGCTTTAGTGTCTCTTAAAGCACAGGCTTGTACTGTGCAACCAGGCGTTGAAGCTCTTGGATAAAAGTAGATAAGTACTTTTTTACCTGCAAATGAATCTAAAGATATTGGTGTACCGTTTTGATCTTGTAGAGTGAATTTTGGTGCTGGTTTACCTACTTCTAACATGTATTACTTTCCTTATTTTAAATTTTTACACGAGTATAATATGCTACTTGCCATTCCCAACACATTAACCTAGTAAGTCAGCGAGGGGCATTGCTGCAATTTGAGCATGGCATATTATTGCCTACAATTTAATGCCTTTCTCTATAGTAAATTTGACTGAATTTTTTTGATGCAACCTTGGACATTAAATTGTTCACACAATTGCACAAAATCACTTTCAAGTTGTTCAATACTGGTTTCTTGCATCAACGCAATTAAAACGGATGCACTCATATGATTGTTCTTTTGATTAATTTCAGACTTCAACGATGAAATGTCAATGTTGCGTGTAGCAAAGAATGCGGTTACCGCTTTTAAAACACCTGGTTGGTCGATACCAGCATAATCAGCTTGATAATGATGAACAAACTCTTGTTCGCGATAACCTGACGTTCTTTTCATCATAGTGATCAGTTCAAGTTCATGGGCAACTGCCGGTAATTTACTTTCTAATTGATGAATAGCTTTATTTGAGCCAGTAAGTAACATGATTAAAGTGAACTCTAAACCAAATACAGCCATTCTACTGTCAAGAATATTACAGCCACATTCGCTAGCGAGTTTGGTTAAGTCGCTGACACTGCCGGTGCGATCTGGCCCCATTGCTGTTAATACTAAATATTCGCTCATCAATAAACCTAGCTGTTATAAAAAGCGCATTGTAACGCATGTCTGACTATTAAAGCTAACCAGGAGCGTTGTTTTTCTATTTAATTTTTACATTAGTTATACTCAGTTTATGCTTGAAAATAAGCTCAGTAAATATTGATATTTTCTGACGAGTCTTTTGATAAATTGATAGAAGATTAGACTGATCTCTACGCCTTAATTTATCAGCCTTATTTATTGCTAAATTTTTAGCCTTTTTACGTGTAAAGCACGACACATTATAGTTCGAACACGAACCTTTAAGTGTTTAACCTTATATTTATAAAGTCACCCTTATGTTCTGTACTTGTTTGTTTTTATAGTGATTTTATGTTTTATCGTTACGAGAGTAGGGGAGTTGATAGTTATTGTAACTTGTAAATCACAATGAAAATCGTTAGAATTATAATTAATTGAACGTTCAATTAAAAATAATTTCAGAGGAATCAATGCCAAAAGTCGGAATGAAACCCCTTCGTGAAGAACAGCTTATTAACGCGACATTAGAATCTATCGCGCAATATGGTTTACAAAAAACAACCATTATTACGATTAGTAAAATAGCCGGTTTATCTTCTGGCATTATTAGCCATTATTTTGGTGGTAAGCAAGGGCTAGTTGATGCCACGGTTAAGCACCTTCTTGAGCAATTAAAGCTTGCGTTATTAGAAAGAATTGAACTAAAAGACTTGAGCGCTTTGGAAAGACTTCACATGATTGTTGAAGCTAATTTCACCCCATTCCAACGCTCGATTCCCGCGACAAAAACGTGGATAAGTTTTTGGGCGCAATCTATGCACGAACCTGGTTTGGCTAGGCTCCAGCATATCAACAGCAAACGTTTGTATAGCAATCTACTTTTTTCTTTTCGCCAGCTATTAGATGACGAGTCGGCGAACAGCGCCGCTAAACAAATGGCTGCGATGATTGATGGTTTTTGGCTGCGTAGCGCATTAAGCGTAACGCCCGAAAATGAATTCAAGCAAGCAGAGCAGTTATGCAAAAAATTTATCAATGATCTTATCAAGCAGAACGGAGATGTTACTTGTCCTTAATAACTTATAAAAACTTTATCGATGGCGCATATATGGCGAACGATAACGGTGAAACCTTTGATGTGATCAACCCTGCAACGGGTGATGTTATTTATCGTGTTGAAGTCGCCGATGAAAAAATTAAACAGCAAGCGATAGCAAGTTCGCAACGTGGCTTTGTAACTTGGTCGGCAATGAGCGCTATGCAGCGTAGCCGAATTTTACTTAAAGCAGTGAACTTATTACGTGAGCGTAACGACGAACTCGCAAAAATTGAAGTGCTAGATACCGGTAAACCATGGCAAGAAGCCTCAGTGGTTGACGTTGTTTCAGGTGCTGATTCAATTGAATTTTTTGCTGGTTTAGCCCCAGGTATTGAAGGCAATCAGCAATCTGTAGATGGCGACTTTTATTACACACGTCGCGAAGCATTGGGCGTATGTGCTGGTATTGGTGCGTGGAATTACCCAATACAAATAGCCTGTTGGAAATCAGCCCCTGCACTAGCTTGTGGTAATGCCATGATCTTTAAGCCTTCAGAAGAAACGCCATTAGGTGCTTTGAAATTGGCTGAAATCTTTACCGAAGCAGGTATTCCTGACGGCGTATTTAATGTTGTACAAGGTGCTGGTGATGTTGGCTCTTGGTTAACGCATCATCCTGAGATCGCTAAAGTTTCATTTACTGGCGAAGTAGGTACGGGTAAAAAAGTGATGGCAGCAGCGGCAACCTCGCTCAAAGATGTCACGATGGAGCTTGGCGGCAAGTCACCTTTAATTATCTTTAATGATGCTGATGTCGATAATGCGGTATCTGCGGCTATGTTAGGTAACTTCTATACGCAAGGTGAAGTTTGTACTAATGGCACACGCGTATTTGTTGAAAAAGCCATTTATCCAACCTTCATCGAAAAATTAGTTCAACGCACGCGTGACAATATCATTGCTGGCGATCCGATGAACCCAGACACTAATTTTGGTGCCTTAATTTCGTCTAAGCATTTCGACTTAGTGATGAAGTATATCAATATAGGTATCAAAGAAGGCGCAACCTTGTTGCATGGCGGTAAAGCGTTACAACCTAGCGATGCGCCAAATGGTTATTTTGTTGCACCGACCATATTTGCTGACTGTACTGACGATATGACGATTTGTCAGGAAGAAATATTTGGCCCTGTCATGTCGGTATTAACCTTCGACAGCGAAGAAGAAGTTATTACTCGCGCCAATGCGACTGAGTTTGGCTTAGCCGCGGGTGTTTTCACACAAGATATTACCCGTGCCCATCGCGTTATTCATCAAATAGATGCGGGCATCTGTTGGATAAACAGCTACGGTTTATCGCCAGCGCAAATGCCTGTTGGCGGTTATAAGCAGTCAGGTATTGGCCGAGAAAATGGTTTAGCTACGCTTAATCATTACACGCAATTAAAAGCAGTATATGTTGGCTTACAGCCACTAGACAGCCCATTTTAAAGCGCTTAACTGCACTTCCTCAAACTCAGTGGTCTCAATTTTTTTCGGCCACAGCTAATAGTAAGAAGTCTTATGAATAACGAAAATTTTGATTATATTATTGTCGGTGCGGGCTCTGCAGGCTGTGTATTGGCTAATCGCCTTAGTGAAGACGGTAACAGCAGTGTTTTATTATTAGAAACCGGTGGTAGCGATAAAAGTATTTTTATCCAAATGCCAACGGCGCTTTCTATTCCAATGAATACCAAGAAGTACGCATGGCAGTTCGAAACTCAACCTGAGCCACATTTAGACGGTCGTCGCATGCATTGTCCTCGAGGCAAGGTTTTAGGCGGTTCATCGTCTATCAACGGTATGGTTTATGTTCGTGGTCACGCAAAAGATTTTGACGAATGGCAGCAATACGGTGCTAAAGACTGGGATTACGCTCACTGTTTACCGTATTTCAAAAAAGCGGAAACTTGGGCATTCCCTGGTGATGAATATCGCGGTAAAGACGGTCCATTAGGCGTTAATAACGGTAATGAGATGAAAAACCCACTGTATCAAGCCTTTGTTGATGCTGGTGTTGAAGCCGGATATTTAGCTACCGACGATTACAATGGTGCTGGCCAAGAAGGCTTTGGGCCAATGCACATGACGGTTAAAAACGGCGTGCGCAGCTCAACCTCAAATGCCTACTTACGCCCAGCAATGGCGCGTAGTAATTTAACCGTTATTACCCACGCCCTTGTGCACAAAGTATTACTGGCCGGTAAAAAAGCGGTTGGTGTGCGTTACGAACGTAAAGGTCAAATGTTCGATGTAAAGGTCAATAAAGAAGTTGTTTTGTCAGCTGGCCCAATTGGCTCTCCGCATATTTTACAACTGTCGGGGATTGGTAATAAAACCAATCTTACTGAAGCTGGTATTGAAGTACATCATGATTTACCCGGTGTGGGTGAGAATTTACAAGATCATCTTGAGTTTTATTTTCAGTTTAAATGTAAAAAACCAATTTCGTTAAATGGTCAATTAGGACTATGGAATAAATTTTTAATTGGTGCCCGTTGGATTTTAACCAAGAAAGGTTTAGGCGCAACTAATCACTTTGAATCTTGTGGTTTTATTCGTTCAAAAGCGACGGTTGAATGGCCTGATTTACAGTACCACTTTTTACCTGCAGCGATGCGTTACGACGGTAAAGAAGCTTTTGCGGGTCATGGTTTTCAAGTACATATTGGCCATAACAAACCGAAAAGTCGTGGGGCGATTAAAGCGTTATCAAGTGATCCTAAAGCGCATCCTGAAATTTGCTTTAACTATCTTGAACATGAAGATGATAGAGAAGCATTTCGTGCCTGTGTGCGCTTAACGCGTGAAATTATTAATCAAAGTGCATTAGACGATTATCGTGATGAAGAAATTCAGCCCGGTATTGCGGTGCAAACCGATGAAGAAATTGACACATTTGTACGCCAATCTGTTGAAAGTGCTTACCATCCATCATGTTCTTGTAAAATGGGCTCTGATGATATGGCCGTTGTTGATTCCGAGACAAGAGTACATGGCATTAAAGGCTTAAGGGTGGTTGATTCATCAATATTTCCAACCATTCCAAACGGTAACCTCAATGCACCAACTATTATGGTCGCAGAACGCGCCGCTGATCTTATTCTAGGCAAAGAAATGCTACCAGCGTCTAATGCTGAAGTACGTATAGCACCAGAATGGCAACAGCAGCAACGTACAGGCCAAGCAAAAAGAAAAATAAATTAATCACGATATTTACACTAGCGCTCAATTTTGAGCGCGTTTCTTAGACCTTAATTATCGCAGCCAAGACGTAAGTTATGGTTGCGACAATTGAAGTTTTAAACCAAATGAGCTCACGCTTAATTTGACTATAACGACAATAAAAACAGGAGTAAAATGTGTCTACATACATTAAAACTATAATCAGGAGTTCACTATGACCTTTTGGTTATCTGCGGGGATTTTATTTACCTTTGCCTCTATAGTGCTAATACTATATCGATGGGGTAATGTCCGTTGTGTTGGTGTTACACCGGTGCGTACGTTCACCTTTATCGCTATCTTATTTACCTCTGGCCTTGATGTTGGCCTTATCATGTTTCCGCTTACCGAGTTTGGCGGTTATGCCGACTTAGGCGCGAGTCCTGAATATGAATTCACTAACCCACTAGCACTTGAATTTGGCTTTTGGGCATTCCTCATTTGGGGCTTCTACTTTTTAACTTGTTTCTATTTTTGTGTTATCGAACCACGGGTTAAGTTTTTTGAAATACCGTTAATTAAGTTGATAAACAATATTGTTATCATTGGTACCTGTGCCTTTACCGCTTATTTATTGCTGACAAATTTACCTTGGTATTTACCTTCGTTAGGCGATGGTGAGTCGGTTATTAGTAGTTTCTATCTGATTGTCTTTTTAGTTATTGCCGCAGCGGTTTATTCAAGTACTAGTATTCGTTATGTTCGGATACTCAGCTTAGCGACGACTTGGTTGTTTCTTGCCCTAATTGCCATAATGTGGTCTGGAGCGTTCTTATCGGAAACATCCAGTATTGCAGAGTTTGCACAAACGGTGTCTTTACTTGGTAATTACTTTGGCAACATTCATGAGTTTGTTTTACCACTTAATGATTATCATGAGTTCTACCTTTACTGGTGGTTTGCATGGAGTATTATGATTGGCCAATTTACTTCTCGTTTTGTTGGTGGCTTAAAAACCTATCAAGTATTAGCGGCTATGTTGGTATTCCCATCTATTCCGATTGCGATATGGTTCACTGTTTTGTACTACTACAGTGCAAACGGCTTAGAGACCGCTGGTTTTTACAATATAGCCATGGCATTTGTCGGTATTACCTTTGTGATTAACTCTCTAGATTCATTGATCCGTTTATATACTGATAATTTAAATGTTACCGTCGCTAGATTTGGTAGGGTGAAGTATTTTGTCGGTAACTTGGTTGCTTTAAGTTTACTTACTTTATTGTTTAAGTTGGACTTTTTACAAATTCAATGGGTTGGCGCAATCGTGATCGGACTGTTTTTCACGTGTTTTGGTTATATTTTATTTACCAAATTGAACGTAGTTCGAGAAATAGAGTGTTCACCAAAAGAAAATAAAATAGATTTCAAAAAAATTGAATTAATGAACTAAATCGCTAGAATTTTATTTAGCGTATTAAATGAAGTGAGTAAAAATAATGAATAAAACTATCATCGCAATCTCAGCAAGCTGTTTATTAGCTGTATGCACACAATCAACTGCAGCGGTAACATCGACTGTAAAGTTAGCTTCTGATTATACTTTTAATGGTGTTAGCCAAACGAGTAACGACCCTGCATTACAAGTGAGTTTAGATTATGCTGCCGATAGTGGTTTTTATGCTGGTACATGGGCATCAAATGTAGATTTTGGTGGTGCTGATGATACGATCACTGAATGGGATGCTTACCTTGGCCAATATTTTCAATTAAATGAAAAAATTGGTTTAGATGCTGGTATTGCTTATTACACTTACCATGGTGATTCAGCGTCAGATAGCTATAACTATCCTGAAGCCTACAGTAAATTCAGTTATGCTTCTTCTGTAGGCTCTACCGAACTTAATTTTTGGTATAGCTGGGATTATTTTGGTCTAGATGCTGATCACTATATTGCGATGGTTGCACATACTTTTGAAGTTGCTCCTGGCCATAATGTGAAAGTAAGCTTTGATCGCTCAATGTCAGACGATAAAACTAAATGGGCTTGGAACGGCAAAGATGCTTACAACCATTATCGAGTGGAATATATGACAAGCTGGAAAGGCTTTGATTTTGATCTTGCACTTGAAGACACTAATATGGACATTCGTACAGCGGATACACGTGTAGTTTTATCGGTTTCACATACCTTTAATTTATAACACGACCTAGCTGGCAAGTTCGCATGGACTGTCTGCTGCTGCAAACGATATAACATTATTAATAGCCTCTATAGGATTATAGGGGCTATTTTTTTGCCTGCGATTTTATCCTGCAACATTTTTTATCGTATTTATTGTCGACAAAAAAATAATATAAAATGCGCTTAGCACTTTAAGACGCCGTGCTATACCTGTATTATTGCCGCCAGAAAATTTAAGCCTATATTGAATAACATTCAGTAAGATAAAGAGCACTCATGACTAAACCACAAAAACCGAACAGTAACGCCATGCTCAAAAGAGCCCATAATAATATGCCATTAGGTGTGGCTGACAGCTACCGTTATTGGGGTGAAGAAAATACGGTGTTTTTAAGCAGCATGAAAGGCTGTACGATCACTGACTGTGACGAACAAACATTTGTCGATTTTCGTTTAGCCTACGGACCTATAATTTTAGGTTATCGTGATGAACGTATTGATAATGCCGTCATCGACGCTATAACTAATGTTGGCGCTATTTCCGGTTTTTCTACTGGCCTTGATTCTGATGTGGTTGAACTAGTGAAATCCCTTTGCCCGAATATTGAAAAAATGCGTTTCGCTAATTCAGGCACTGAAGCTGTTATTGGTGCAGTTCGTACTGCTCGAGGCTTTACTAAACGTAATAAAATCGTCGTCGTTGAAGGTGGTTTTCATGGCTTACATGATGAAGTTATGTGGAAGTCTGATGTTGATAACTGGGATGTTAAGACTGAAAAGTCACCAGCAATTATTCCTTTTGGCGGTGGCATTCCACAAAGTACTCGTGAACATCAAGTTAGCGTGCCATTAAATGACTTTTCTGCTATTGATAAAGTGTTTTCAGAGCATGGCGATGATATCGCGGCAATCTTAATTGAACCTATTATGGGCAACTGTGGCTCAATTGCTTCAACGCAAGATTACATGCAAAAATTACGCGACGTATGTGATGCTAACGATACTTTGCTGATCATGGATGAAGTTAAAACAGGTTTTCGTGTTGCTAAAGGTGGCGCGCAAGAGTTATACGGCATTTATGCCGACTTAACTACTTATGCCAAAGCTATCGGTAACGGTTACCCTGTAGCCGCTTTTGGTGGTAAGGCTAACGTAATGGACGCTATTTCTTTTGCTGCCAATGGCGTTACTCATGGCGGTACTTATACGGCAAACATGGTGGCGTTAAGTGCTGCTAAAGCAACTTTAACGGTACTGAGTGAAACTGACGCATTAGCGACAATTGCTGAAGTCGGTCAAAAAATTCAAGCGATACTTTCTCGTGTCTTTACAACGTTTGGCATTGAGCATTGCTTTGCTGGTCCAGATGCGATGTTTGGTGTCCATTTTGGTAGTGAAGTACCGCAAAACTATCGCGATTGGAAACAAACGAACAGTGATCTTTACACCAAATTTGCCCTTAATTTAATCGACAATGGTTTGATGCTAGAACCCGATTCTCGTGAACCTTGGTTTATTTGTGAAGCTCACCAAACGATTGATTTTAATTGGTTAGAATCTGTTGTGGAACAATCAATGGCAAAAGCGATTAATGAAAAGTAAATAGGTGAGAAATTAACGCGTAATTACGCGTTTTGTCGATTTATTTTTTATGATAAATATACGTCAATATCTTGTGTTTGTATTTTCAGGCAAGTACCATGGGGCGCTGCTGTATTTGGCGCTATTTACAATAATTTGGCGTACTTTTAATAAATTTGACGATTCTGGGGAACTTAGCCCAGCTTCAGTAATCAAAACGGCGTTATCGATGTATTGCTTGAACTTTACCAGATGAATTTATCGGTGTTGTCGAATTACAAAAAACATACTTATAAAACTAAACAAGCAAAATTAAATTTAGAAAGATTCAGGTTTGTATCCTCGGGAGTGTTAATGAATCGCAAGATATTTTATTTTTCATTATTGAGTGTCGCTGTTGCTAGTTGCGGTACTACAAATAATAAGCAAGCGGTAGGCGATTTTGAATATGCGCAACAACAAGAAGCAAAAGCGCTAAAGATACCTGCTGGATTAGAAAAACCTAGACAAGATGAAACTTATTTTGTTACTGACAAAATTAATCATGAAGGACCTGTCGGTGCTAATGTTGATGTGCGTGCGCCATCACTTGTTTTACCTATCGCAGCATCAACGCGTACTGAAACAACGTCTTCAGAAGCAAAAATTTGGTTTGATCAAGTACTTGATGACAGCGATCTTAAAAGCTTTGTGTTAAAAGCATTAAAAAGTCAATTGGCGACGGAAAGTGTTGAATTAAAGCAAGTCGATGATGCTGGTTTGGTTTTCGAATCTGATTGGTTCCACAAAGAATCAGAGACCGGTACGTGGCCATTTAATAACGCAATAGAGAGAGCTGAAAGCATTCGCTATCGTTATACTATTGAAAGTAAACCACATGGCAGAAGTGTCGCTTTAATTGTTGAACTAATTGAATACTTGAAAACAGATGCCACAGGTGGCACTAAACGTATCGACGTTATTGACAAACAACGTGCTGAAATGAACATGTTGAATGAAGTGATAGCACAAGTTGATTATCAATATCGCTTAGAGCAACGAGATAATCGTTTGTTAAGCGCAAATCAAAAGTTTGTTAGCTTAGGCGAGAATGTTTCAGGCGAAGCTGCTTATATTATTGAAATTGACTCTGATTTGTTATGGTCTAATTTACCTTTATTCTTTGAAGATCATGGTTTTAGTATTTCAGATCTCAATGAAACAACGAAAACTTACTATGTTGACTATGTAAAACCTCAATCTAACCTTTGGGATAGAATTTGGGGAGACACATTGCCAGTAGTAGATTTGCCTAATGGTAAGTACCAATTTAAGCTAGAAAAAATGGCTGAAAAATCTGTTGTTACTTTATATGATGGACAAGGTAGTGCTCTACCTGAGGCAACATTAGAGAAAATATTTAAAGTAATGGAATCAGGATTATCTTTTAAAGACGTATTCTAGTTTTTACGGTTTCAATCATATTAAAGTATAAAAAACTCCGTTAATCGGAGTTTTTTGTTTTATGAGCAATATCGGTAACTTTATTGATTGGCGGCATTTGATGAGCCGACTTTTGTGTTCTTGGAATCGTTTCTTTTAAATCGTTTAGACTTTTCTTTCGCAGAGGTGTTTTAGCACTTTTTTGAAAAGTACTTAAATTACCAATTAAAATCACTAAAGAAATAATGATAATCGCTGGGGCAATCCACTCTTCATTTAATATGTTGGTCATAAATTTAGGTTCCGATAAAATTTTTGCAATATTTACAATAGAAGCATGACTAACTTAATAACAATATGACTTAAGCATCGGCGACATTAACAATATAACGCTGATAGAGCTCAGGTAATAATTCTAGTAGTAGCATTTTACCTTTAATGTCACTGTATGATAAAGCCTTTGCTAACAAGGGTTCAGTATACGCTTGTTGGAAGTCTTGAGATAATGGTAAATATGAAAGATGCCATGGCTCTTGGGCAACACCGCCGCGAAATTTATCGTAAGGTAAAAAGAAGCCAAACTGTTTCGCATGCTCTGCTAGCCAACACGTTAATGGATAAAAATATCCTGATGGCTGATACTCCCATGGCTCTAGCGCTAAAGACTGTTGGGCTGGTAATAAATTTTTTGCATAAACGTCAATATCACAGCCCCAATGGTGACGACTGGCACCTGGTAATGCGGAGAATAACATAATTGCATGTATTTTTTCACGTTCACTGAGTTGTTCAATAGCTAATATCTGGTTTTCGGCATTTTTGATGGGAGTGAGACCCGAAAATTTGTTTTGCCAAATGAATAGTTGTCGTTCATAACTGCGAAAGCCACTGGCGATAGTTAAGTCTATGCCCTCAGCTTGCGCAGCGAGTTGTAATTGCTTAAATGACGACAACATTTCTTTATGAATGCCGATGTTAGGGCTTAACCACTGAATATGATGTTCAGTTTGCCCAATTAACATCAATTCAAAATCAGTCATTCTATGCTTTCTCTGTTAGCGCATTCACCAAAGTTTGATAATAAACATCGGTTAATAGTATTAAATCATCAACGGCTACGCATTCATTAACTTGATGGATCGTGGCATTACAAGGGCCAAGTTCTATAACTTGTGCACCAGTAGGTGCAATAAATCGCCCGTCTGAAGTGCCGCCACTGGTAGAAAGTTCAGTGGTGATTTTACAGCAGGTTTCAATCGCGCTAACAACAGAGTCAACTAAGGTACTGGGTTCAGTAATAAAAGGTTGCCCATTAAATACCCAATTAATGTCGAAATCCAATTGATGCTGAGTTAATAATGCTTCAACTTTATCGACGATCATTGCTGCAGTTAATTCCGTACTATAGCGCAGGTTAAATAGGGCAGTTAGATGACCAGGTACGACATTGGTAGCGCCAGTGCCGGATTGAATATTCGACAATTGAAAGCTCGTTGGTGGAAAGTATTCATTGCCGTTATCCCAATGCATTTCGCTTAACTCTGTTAAGGCCGGCATCGCTTTATGAATGGGGTTGATAACGTGATCAGGATAAGCAACATGACCTTGTTTACCGTGAATATTTAACTCGCCTGAAATTGAGCCACGACGGCCATTTTTAACAACATCACCTAATTTACTTGTACTGGAAGGTTCACCAACAATACAGTAATCAATTTTTTCATTTCGCGCTTCAAGTGTATCAATAACCCGTGTGGTGCCATTAATAAATGGCCCTTCTTCATCACTAGTGATTAAAAAAGCAATCGAGCCTTTATGATCTGGATAGTCTGCGACAAAGCGCTCAGTGGCTACTATCATTGCGGCCAAACTGCCTTTCATATCTGCAGCACCACGACCATAGAGCATGCCGTCATTGATGACGGGATCGAAAGGTGGCGTTTTCCAACTTTCTAAATTACCTGCTGGCACAACATCGGTGTGACCGGCAAAACAAAATACGGGCCCTGAATTACCTCTTCGTGACCATAAGTTTGTGGTGTCTTCAAAAACCATGCTTTCATTATTAAAGCCTAAAGCGGCTAAGCGTTCGGACATTAAATTCTGACAACCAAAATCTTCTGGAGTAACAGAAGGGCGTTCAATTAATGCTTGCGCTAGTGAAATGGTACAGTCGCTATGTTTTTTCATAAGGCTATGGTTACCTACGCTAAAGTTTCTTGATACTGACTATCTTTAAAGCCAATTAATAGTGTTTCTTGGTGCTTGAGCAATGGACGTTTAATCAACGTAGGTTGCGCTAGAATTACTTCAGTCATTACTTCATCGGTAAGATTGTTTTTTATCTCGTCAGATAAATTACGAAATGTTGTACTACGTTTATTTAATAATAATGCTAATTCAGTGCTGTTAAGCAATTCTGATAATAATTGCGGACTGAGACCATCACTGCGAAAATCGTGGAATTCATAGGGAATGTTTTGCTGCTCTAACCATTTTTTTGCTTTTTTAACGCTATCACAGTTTTTAATGCCATAAAGTATTGTCATTGTGTTTCCTGAGTTATATCACTTGGTAGTTATGTTTTATAAGTGCTGCTTTTGCGGCTTCAAATGTTACCGATTTTACTAAAATGTAGTCGGTGTCAAATGTTGAAATGGCAAAAATACTGATTTTTTCATTCGCTAAAACAGTTGATATATTGGACATTATGCCGGTTAAGCTAAAATCTAATGGCCCAACAACTTCAAATGCTTGCCAACCAAGTTCAACCTCTTCACTATCTATTTCGATATGTTCAGGGATAACAATTGAGATTTCATCATAGGTTTTTGCTAAGAAAAATATTGGCGCATTAAATACTGCATCAGGTATCGCACTCTCGCGTCGTAGACTATGAATCGCAAAAGTTACAGATAAATGCCGCAGGGTTAAAGTACTCATAAATTAACTTGGTTTAATAATAGTAACGATACTATAGCGTTTAATAGCGGTGATCTCTAGAGCAGGAAAGACGGAAGTTTTTAATCTTTCTGTTAAATATCATAGCTAAATAAACTGGTTAACCTGTTTTTAGCGTCAACTAAGTTAATTATTACTGTTAAGTTGGTGTATCTCTAGGTCTACTCTGGTATTTAAGGTCAATTTATGCAGTTGGTTATTATAAGAAGTTATAAATGATATCCACATAAGCTGTGGATATCATTGTGTGCAACTGTTGTTTAACTGTGTAACTTTATGTTTTTTAACGCTTAAATTGACTGGTTAAAAAATGACGGCTGACAATTTTTATCACAAAAAATAGAGAAGTGATTAAAATATCGCATTAGCAGTAAAAGTGGGTAAAGATCTACTTATTTATAAAGTAGATCTTCATTATCATCGTTTTTTATACAGGATGATTATAATTGTGCTTGAATTGCAGTCAATGCGATGGTGTAGACAATATCGTCAACCAAAGCACCACGAGACAAATCGTTAACAGGTTTTCGCATCCCTTGTAACATTGGACCTATGCTGACTAGATCAGCTGAACGTTGTACGGCTTTATAAGTGGTGTTACCTGTATTGAGATCAGGAAATATAAAAACATTTGCCTGTCCTGCAACTGGGCTATTTGGTGCTTTTTTACGTGCGACATTTTCCATGATCGCCGCATCATATTGTAAAGGTCCGTCGATGATCAAATCAGGTCGTTTTTGTTGGGCAATTTTTGTTGCCGCAGCAACTTTTTCAACATCAGCACCAAAACCTGAAGTACCCGTGCTGTAACTGATCATGGCAACTTTGGGTTTAATACCAAACTGAATCGCTGAATCAGCTGATTGAATAGCAATATCTGCTAATTGTTCGGCATTGGGCTCAGGATTGATCGCACAATCACCATAGATCAGTACTTGGTCAGGTAAGAGCATAAAGAAAATCGATGAAACTAATGAACTGCCTTCAGCTGTTTTAATTAACTGTAATGCCGGACGAATAGTATTTGCTGTGGTGCTAACTGCGCCAGACACTAAACCGTCGACCTGACCAAGCTGCAACATCATTGTGGCTAACACAACGTTATCTCTGAGCTCTTGCTTAGCAACAACTTCAGTTAACCCTTTGGCTTTACGTATTTCTACCATTGGCGCGATATAATTGTCACGAATACTATCAGGATCTGTTATTAATAAGCCTTCAGGTAGATGAATACCTTGTTGCTCAGCAATACGTAAAATGGTTGCTTTGTCACCAATCAACTGACAACGGGCAATTTTGCGTTCAACACAGATTGCAGCAGCCTTAATGGTTCTAATATCAGTACCTTCAGGTAATACAATCAACTTATTTGCTTGACGCGCAAGTTCTGTAAGTTTATGTCTAAAGGCAGGCGGTGACATTTTGTCACTGATACTGGCTTTGCTACTTAATTGTGTTAACCAATCAATGGCGAGGTTGTCAGCAACATATTCTTTAACTTTTTCTTGGCGTTGGTGATCATCTTGCGGCATGTCAGGATTAAAATTCATTAAATAGCGCGATGTTTGCCATGTATCCCAAGGTACTGAAAGTACGGGTAAACCCGCATCTAATGCTTGTTTACATAAGCTTAATATATCGTCATTAGGTACATAGCCATTGGTCAGTACCAATGCTGAAACCTTTGTTCCATTTAATGCCGATAAACAGGTGGCGATAATAATATCGGTACGATCGCCAGGGGTAACAATTAAACGGCTAGGTTGTAAATGGCTCATTAAGTTATCAACACTACGGGCACAAAAACTGATGCTGCGAATCCGGCGGTGCGCCATATCCCCACTATTGATGATTTCTGCATTCAGATAATTTGCAACATCAAGAACACGAGGGGCGATAAGATCCATTTCCCAAGGCACGGTACCGAGTAATTCAAAATGGCGATTTTTGAATATTGATAAATTAACCAGTGGTGCAAGGTCTAAGTCTTGATTAAATTCGTGCTCACGCGGCAATAAACCATACTCATCTTTGTCAGGCGAGTTAATTTTATTGATAATACAGCCGATTAGTTTTGGATTTTTGATACCACCAAAAGTCTCAGCACTCATTTCTATACGATCTTCAAACTCATCTACTGAATCATTATCTTGTGCGGCCACTAAAACTATTTCTGCTGAAAGTGCTTGGGCAACATCGCGGTTAATTCGACCCGCGTAAGGTTGTCGAGTGGTCGGGATCAAGCCTTCAATAATCACCACATCATGGGCTTTATCTATAGCGTTAAAGTTTTCGACAATTTGCTCTAATACAATGTCATTTCGTCCGTCACCCATTTGTTGTTCAACATAAGAAAGAGAAATAGAACTCGCTGCTTCACTGTGCACAGATACATTGCTATTTTTTGTTCGTAAATTACGTGATTGTTGCGAAATAGGCTTGAAATGACCAACATTAATACCTTGTTGTTGGCAAGCGTGAATAAGGCCTAAAGTTATGCTACTTAGCCCAACACCAAAGCCCGCTGGTATTAACATAATACGATGTGCCATTGTTAAGTTCCTGTTTGTTGATTAAGAAGTTGAAAAGTTTGTTCAGCAATAACCCATTCTTCATTAGTGGCAATTACCCAAGCTGCACGCGAGTCGTCTGATGTAATAAGGCCAGATTGACCAAAACGTGTTGCCAGATTGGCTTCAAGATCAATTTTAAAATTTAGCAGACTTAATTGAGCAAGGATTTTTTCACGGATGATGTTCGAGTTTTCGCCAATACCACCGGTAAATATTATGCCATCAAGTTCAGTTAAACTCGCCGTATATGACGCGATAGCTTTAGCAATACGATAACAAAACACATCAAGTGCTAAGGCTGCTTGTTGGTTGTGGTATTCAATATAAGCTGTTTCTATTGCACGACAATCGTTACTTATGCCTGAAACGCCTAATAGGCCACTTTCTTTGTTCAGCATGTTATCAATTTCTTGGGTACTATAATTAAGCTGGTTAACAAGATGAAAAATAATGCCTGGGTCGATATCACCGCTGCGAGTACCCATCATGACGCCTTCTAAAGGCGTCATACCTAAACTAGTATCAACACTTTTACCGTCTTTAATGGCAGTAATACTACAACCGTTGCCTAAGTGGGCACTAATAAAGCTACATTGCTCTAATGGTTTATCGATTAATTTTGCCGCTTGTTGAGCAACAAAATAATGACTTGTGCCGTGGAAACCATAACGTCGAATACCATGATCTTTATATAGAGCGTAAGGGATACCGTAAATATAGGCTTTTTCAGGCATAGTTTGATGAAATGAAGTATCGAATACCGCAACTTGTGGCAAGCTTGGAAATGCAGCTTCAGCGGCAATTATGCCGGTTAAATTAACCTTGTTATGCAGTGGCGCTAAACGGGCTAAGTTCTTGATCGCGGTTTTAACATCTTCATTAACTAACGTGGGATGGCTGTATGCTTCTCCGCCATGAACGACTCGGTGGCCAACTGCACTAATACAATCAACTAGCTCTAGTTTTTTCAAATGTGTCACTAAAGATAAAATGGCACTTTGATGATCAAAAGGGGCAGGGATCTCGGCTTGCTCTTTTTTCCCATCATATTTAATTTTTATGATGGCTTGTTCAGTTGCCAACCGTTCCGCTAAACCTGAAAGTAAGGTAGCGCCATTTTCAGGATTGATTAAGGAAAACTTTAACGATGAACTACCGCAATTTAAAACTAATATAAAATTATTTTTCATAAGTAACTTATTTTTTATAATTAACAAAATGACGTTTTAACAATATCTTAATGACTTTCATTATAGTCTAACAAAGTAATAAAAAGATTGATGTTGTGCAATAAAAAATCATTTTAAAAAGCATATCACTTGGAAGGTAACAACTTTATGCTATCTTTTAATTAACCTCTGTTGTAGTGTGTCGCTTATGAAGTTATCTCTATTAGAAATTATATCTTTAGGTCGGAAGTATATAAGCTTATGGCCTACACGTGCGGAACTTGGTGAGTACTTTGTCGAATATCAAGCGGTAAAAATTAGCCGTTTAGTTTGCAAAGTTATGCCTGGTTTAGCGCTGTTTTGTTTGATCTTACAATTATATTTTGGCTCTACTGCGGTGCTGCCACAAGCACTATTGTATAGTCTTTGTATTTTGAGTTTTCCGTTACAGGCACTCATTTTAATGGGCATTAAAGCTGATAAATTTTTACCACCAGCATTGGCTAATTGGTACAAAGAAAGTGTTGCACGAGTTAACCAAAGTGGTGGCGATATTAAGCTATCAACGCAACGTCCACGTTATCTCGATCTTGCCCAGTTATTAAATTTAACTTTTCAAAAAAGCTACAAACCCTCTGAAGGCTAAGGCCTAAATACTGTGCGACACTATGATTGTGATTCTGATTGCAAATAGGTGTCGCATTTTTTGCTCGCTGTAAACTCGCTCTTAATTCGCTTTTTGATAAAGACGAATAAGAAAGTCAGCTTGGCAGATAAAGTTTGGCGTATTTAACAAGCTCGTTTTAACTTCTTCACTCGCTTTGAAAGCAAATGGTGTCATTGACAGTAGATTAAGCGTGTCTTGGCCTGTGGCTAAGTTCATCGTATAAGAAATGTTCTCTTGATGTACCAGTGTTAAATGCTCAACGGGCACTTTTTCTTCATCATGCTCTTTCGCATCATCATAAAGACATTGTTTTAATTGCATTAAATGTTGCTTTGCCGGCGTTACCGTTAACAAATAACCAGCTTTGTCTAACACACGGGTAAATTCTGTTTCTAAAATAGGTGCATAAACGGAGACAATCCAAGAGAACAACTCATCAGAAAAAGGCAGTTTTGATAAGGTGGCGACACTAAAGTGGCATTGTGGATATTTTTTCCCCGCTTTTTTTATCGCTTCTTTCGCAATATCAACACCATAAACGATATTATCAGCGTCTTTATGTTGATGAGTATAAAAACCTTCACCACAACCCGCATCGAGTATTATCGCAGGTGCACTGTTATTCGTCTGTTGTTTTTCTTGATATAAAGCCACTAATCGATCAACTAAAGGTTGGTAGTAACCTTGTTCTAAAAATGCTCGGCGAGCATTAACCATCGCCTTATTATCACCAGGATTTTTTGAATGTTTAAACTGTACCGGTAATAAGTTTAAATAATTTTCTTTAGCAAGATCAAAGCTATGGTTGTTTGCACAACGAAAAAGTTTCTCATGGCTTAGTAGAGGAGAATTACATAAAGGGCAGGTGTAATGCATTACGGTCATAGGTGTCTTTATTGTTGATTGTTCAAAGTTATTTATGGTTTAAAAAAGGGGCCTTGCCCCTTTTTATCATAGGTCGTAAAAATGGTCGTAAAAATATTAGTATGATAGCGGTTGATGCTACTGACTAATAAAATCGACGGAAAAATGTTATTTACTAAACGTCGACCAAATAGGAGCATGATCTGAAGGCTTTTCTATACCTCTCAGTTCATAATCAACATCAGATTCGATACAACGACTAGCAAATTTTTCTGTTGCAAGTACCACATCGATACGTAAGCCACGGTTGTCGTCAAAACCACGAGAGCGATAATCAAACCATGAATAACGTTCTTCACGTGTTGGGTGCAATGCTCTAAAGGTGTCTGTAAAACCCCAATTCATTAAAGTGGCTAACCATTCTCTTTCTTCTGGTTGGAAACTACATTTACCGGTTTTTAACCAACGTTTACGGTTTGGCTCACCAATACCGATATCTAAATCAGTTGGCGAAATATTAATATCTCCGATCACCACAACATTTTCATCAGGCGTATGATTTTCATTAAGGTAGTGCATTAAATCTTTATAGAACTGACGTTTGTATGGGTATTTAGTTTCATGGGCAATATTGTCACCTTGTGGAAAGTAACCATTTAGTACCGTGACTTTTTCGCCATTTTCATCCGTAGTTTGCACCATGATCATACGTTTTTGTGCTTCTTCGTCATCAGTAGGAAACCCTTTAGTGACGACATCAGCCGCTTTTTTACAAAGCATGGCAACACCATAATGGGCTTTTTGACCATGAAAATACACGTGATAACCCATTGCTTCAACATCGGCTAGCGGAAAAGCCTCATCATGTACTTTGATTTCTTGTAGACCAATAATATCAGGTTGATGTTTATCTATTATGGCTTGAAGTTGATGAAGGCGTGCACGCAGACCATTAATATTAAAAGAGATGATTTTCATATTGAAGCTCGATAATTATTTTGCGCTCATGCTACCAGAACTTGGGCATTAGCAGTAGTGCTATTGCGATGAATTTTATTGATAAGCGCTAGGCCTAATAGAGAATTACTTTAAAACCTAGAATGTGAAAAACTTATGATTTTTTAATTGGTAAGCATCGTGTGATTCAACTTTAACATCATAATTTAGGCGTTCACTATCGTTAAGGTAGAGTTCTTTTAGGTCAAATTAAAACGCATCAAGGCGTAGACTAAAGAAGTTTAGTTTTATATTAGCGCTAGTTTGTGGTCTGGAAATACTTTGTTACGTAATTGTAGAGGACGAGTGTAGTATATTTTTTCATCCTTGTTATAAACTGGAACACTGCGTTATATTTGATTAGAAATTTGATTAAGCATTTTATAAGTGAATGTTAAGTCATCAAGTTAGACAGTAATTAAAAGCAGTTCAGAATAAATATAACAATAAGTTAACATAAAAATTAACCGAGGAAAGGGAAATGCAAAGACGTGATTTTATTAAACTCACCGGCGTAGGTGCTGGTGGGTTGATGTTGCCAATGTCAGGCATCGCAGTATCAGCAGATCAATTATTAGATAAACCAATGGATATTGCTTACAAGAAGAAATTAGCAGACATTGCTTTAAATGCCGCCAAAGCTAAGGGCGCTTCTTATGCTGATGCCCGCATCGGCCGTTACCTGAATCAGTTTGTCACCACGCAAGAAAAACGGGTAGACAATATTGTTAATACTGAATCTGCAGGTATTGGTATTCGTGTTATCGCTAACGGTACATGGGGATTCGCATCTACCTCAAATATGACCCCTGACAGCGTGGCAAAAACTGCAGAGAAAGCGGTAGCCGTTGCCATGGCTAACTCTAAATTTCAAACCGTTCCAGTACAACTTGCGCCAGTTAAAGGTGTTGGTGATGTCAGTTGGAATACGCCAATCAAAAAGAATGCCCTTGAAATCCCTATTAAAGATAAAGTTGATTTGTTGTTGTCAGTAAATGACGCGGCAATGTCTAATGGCGCTAACTACATTACGTCTGTTTTATTTTTAGTGAATGAGCAAAAGTATTTTGCTTCTACAGATGGTTCATACATAGACCAAGACGTGCATCGCTTATGGGCACCGTTTTTTGCTACAGGTATTGGCAAGTCTGGCTTCAAACAACGTACCGGCTTAGGTAATCCTGTTGGTATGGGGTTTGAGTACTTAGACGGTAAAGAAGAAGATAAAATCCGCATTTCTGGTGCCAATGTCGGCTATAAAAACTCTTATGATATGGTTGAAGATGCTACGGCTGCAGGTAAACAACTGCAAGCTAAATTAAAAGCAAAATCTGTAGAACCAGGTAAATACGATTTAGTCTTAGATCCCGCACATTTAATGCTAACGATTCATGAATCAGTAGGGCATCCGCTAGAGCTTGACCGAGTACTAGGCTATGAAGCTAATTATGCCGGTACAAGTTTTGCGACTTTAGATAAATGGCGTAGCGGTAAGTTTAATTACGGCTCTGATATCGTTAATTTAGTTGCGGACAAAACCCAGCCTTATTCATTAGGTAACGTTGGTTACGATGATGAAGGTGTTAAAACGAAAGAATGGGATTTAGTTAAAGATGGTACTTTAGTTAATTATCAAGCTACGCGTGATCAAGTACATATGATCGACCAAAAAGAATCGCATGGTTGTTGTTATTCACAAAGTTGGCGTGACGTGCAATTTCAACGTATGCCAAATGTTTCTTTAAAACCTAATGCAAAAGATTTATCTGCTGACGATATTATTAAAGATGTCGAAAATGGCATCTATATCGCAGGTCGCGGTTCATTTTCAATTGACCAACAGCGTTATAACTTTCAATTTGGCGGACAATTATTTTTTGAAATCAAAGACGGTAAAATTACTGAACAGATTGAAGATGTCGCTTATCAGTCCAACACCCAAGAGTTTTGGAATAATTGTACACAATTAGCGGGTAAATCGGATTATCGTATCGGCGGATCATTTTTTGATGGTAAAGGCCAACCTTCGCAAGTTAGTGCGGTTTCTCATGGTTGCCCAACGACACGTTTTAATAACATTAACGTGATCAATACCGCTCGTAAAGTGTAATTTAACTGATATTTGAAGATAAGTATTTGACGATAAGAATAAAGCATAAAAGGAAGCAAGGCGTCATGACAATTTTAACAGAACAACACGCGAAAAAGTTATTACAAAAAGTGCTCTCATTTTCTAAAGCTGACGAATGTGAGTGTAATTTAGGCGGTGAAGTGGGTGGTAATATTCGTACCGCTCGAAACACAGTATCAACGGCTGGTGAGCAAAGTGATTTAACCTTAGCGGTACAATCAACATTTGGCAAACGCACAGGTGTTGCCACCATTAATGAATTTGATGATGCTTCATTAATGAAAGTGGTTAAGCGCTCTGAAGAGCTTGCTAAGTTGGCACCTGAAAATCCAGAATACATGCCAATCTTTGGTCCACAAAAATACAGTAAAACTAATACTGCTTTTGATTCAACTTCAAATGTTACGCCTGATTACAGAGCGCAAGCAGCAGAGAACAGTATTAAGCCTTCTAAAGCTAATAAGTTAGTCTCGTCAGGATTTTTACAAGACGAAACAACCTTTGAGGCGATTATGAACAGCAAAGGCTTGTTTGCTTATAATAAAGCAACCAATGTTGATTTCTCGGTGACTATTCGTACCGAAGATGGCAAGGGCTCTGGTTGGGCAACTCGCGATTACAGTGACATTAGCTTGCTTGATACCAAAGAAGCGTCGGAAATAGCGATTGAAAAATCTTTAGGTTCAGTAGACGCTAAGGAAATGGAACCTGGTAAATATACTGTTATTTTAGAGCCCGCTGCTAGTGTTGACCTATTAGGACGACTAATGGGCGCTATGGGTCAACGCCCAGCTGATGAAGGCCGCAGCTTCTTATCGAAAAAACTAAAAGAAGGCGAAACGGGCGCTAAAAATAAAAATGGCGAAAAGATGTTTGATGAACGAGTACATATTTACTCAGATCCAAATCATCCTATTGCTCCTTCTGCACCATTTTCGGGTGACGGCTTTCCAAGAAATAAAACTGATTGGATCAAAGGTGGTGTGATCACCAATATGCCCAATTCACCTTATTGGGCGAAGCATACCGATACAGAGTATGTGCCGCGCGGTGGCAGTTTTGTTATGGCTGGCGGTGATGAGTCATTAGCAGAAATGATAAAAAATACGCGTCGTGGTGTACTCGTTACACGTCTTTGGTATATTCGCGCATTAGACCCTCAAACACTGCTACAAACTGGGTTAACGCGCGACGGTACCTTCTATATTGAAAATGGTAAAATTAAGTATCCAATTAAAAACTTCCGTTTCAACGAAAGTCCGATTGTTATGCTCAATAATATCGAAGCATTAGGTAAACCTGTACGTATTAACGGCAATATGGTTCCGCCGATGAAAATTCGTGACTTTACCTTTAGCAGTTTGTCAGACGCTGTTTAGTTAGCGTTGTGTTAGTTAGCATTGCGTTTTTATATGCTAATGGCTATTCATCGTGTTAATGATGGCATTAGCTAAATATTAACAAGCCTTAATAAAAAGGATAGCAAGTTAAAGGGTGAGCGCAGGTATGATCAGCGTTTACCCTTATTGTTTTTTCGTGTTATATGAATCGACGTAATTTTATTCGTACCCTCTCGTTATTTTCTGCTGGCGCATGTGCCTTGCCGTTTTTACGTTTGAGTGCGCAAGAGCAAATAGACTTCTTTTTTACTCGCTTGAGCTATGAGTCAGGTGATTGGGAAGTTGACGAAAGAATGCCTGCTAATGTGCTTAACTCTCTGATTGAATACACCAGTTTACGGGTTGATATAAAAGAGCGCATTGTTCCCTTATCTGATCCTCAAATGCTTGCCGCGCCTTTTTGCTATTTAGCGGGACATCGATTAGTGCAATTTAGTGCCGAAGAAAGACAAAACTTTCAACATTATGTTGAAAACGGTGGTTTTATTTTTGTTGACGATTGTAATCATGATATTGACGGCATGTTTGCCCGTAGTTTTGAACGACAAATGAGCGAAATGTTTGGTGAGCAAGCCTTAAAAAAAATTCCTAATGATCACCCGATTTATTCCGCCTTTTTCAAGTTTGATGGTCCACCTCGAACCTCCATTGAACTGAACGGTTGGGGCGATGACTTAGTGCATAATTACTTAAAAGCAATAGAGATAGATGGCCGTATCGCCGTATTATATAGTAATAAAGATTTAGGCTGTGAATGGGATTATGATTTTCGCAATAAGCGCTGGTTGAGTGTCGACAACACACGTTTTTCTGTCAATATTGTGATGTATGCAATGAATAGCTAATCGAGCTAGTTTAATAGCAACCAATGGTACAGCTGAGACATTAGTCGGCAGTATTTTCAGCAAAATCATCGGCAAAATAACGGCAAAGTCACCGAAAAAATTAACCAGACCATAATAACAATATTTATAAAGTGGAACATTAATGCAAGAACAACAAATAACCGTATTACTGAATAAATTAAGCCAAGTCAGCGATGAAATCGCGAAAGTGATTGTTGGTCAACAAGCGATTATTGATGAGTTATTAATTAGTATTTTAGCTGGCGGTCATTGTTTACTTGAAGGTGTGCCTGGTTTAGCTAAAACGCTAATGGTCAGTTCATTGGCAAAAACCCTTGCGCTTGATTTTAATCGCGTGCAATTTACGCCAGACTTAATGCCCAGTGATATTGTTGGCACTGAAATTTTAGAAACTGATCATGAAAGCGGCGAGCGCTTTTTTAAATTCCAAAAAGGCCCTGTATTTACCAATATTTTATTGGCTGATGAAATTAATCGTACGCCACCTAAAACTCAAGCGGCGTTACTAGAAGCCATGCAAGAACGCCGCATCAGTTATGCGGGTACGACGTATGACTTACCTAAACCATTCTTTGTGTTAGCGACACAAAATCCAGTAGAGCAAGCGGGTACGTATCCGTTGCCAGAAGCGCAACTCGATCGCTTTTTAATGTTTGTTCGTGTTGGTTATCCAACAGAGCAAGAAGAAATAGAAATACTAAAACGTACCACGGGTAATAATCATAGCGAACTTAACGCGATCCTAACGGCGGAAGATATTATCGCGCTACAAGACTTAGTGCGCAGTGTAACGGTATCGGATGAACTTTTGACTTATGCAGCGAGTTTAGCACGAGCAACTCGACCAGATAACCACGCGAATACTGATTCGAATGCAGCTAAAACCGCTAGTAATGATAAAGCCAAAGCTGGCTGTCAAAGTGTAATTGAACATGTTCGTTGGGGCGCAGGGCCACGAGCGGGACAAGCACTTATTCTATGCGCAAAAGCTCGGGCATTAATGTCAGGACGTTATGCTATTAGCTTAGCCGACATACAGTTTGTTGCGCCGGCCGTATTACGACATAGAATATTGGTTAACTTTCAAGCCGAAGCACTCAATATTAGCCCTGATAATGTCATTGAAGATTTACTTGAATTTGTGCCTGTACCCACTAGCCCATTGCAATAAAGAGTAGGTATCCACACGTGCAACAACCTTATTTTGATGCCAAAACATTATTGCGTGTTAAGGATCTGCCGCTAGGAATAAAAACCTTAGCGCAAGGATTTTTAAATGGAGCTCATGCAAGCCAACAACGTGGTGTTGGTATTGAATTTAGCCAATTTAGAGCCTATGAACCCGGTGATGAGCTCAGTAAAATAGATTGGAAATTATTTGCGCGTTCAGATAAATACTTTGTCCGTGAAGCTGAGCGAGAAAGTAATGTAAATGTTTGGTTAGTCATTGATTGTAGCGAATCTATGTTGCAACAATCTCTCTCTTCGGCGAATCAGCAAAATGCCTCTGCGCTTGGACAATGGAACAAGTTAGAATATGCGCGGTATTTAGCGGGTATTATTGCCTTTTTAGCACAAAAGCAGGGTGATGCGGTTGGTTTGTTAGCCTTATCGGGTGACAAACACCAGCAAGTGCCAGCCTTACCGGGAGAGCGACATTGGCAAAAAATATTACACAGCTTAAGCTCATTAAACGCCACCGGTGCTTTTCCTGATACCCAAGCAATAATAAAGCAATTGGGCGCGGTGCGTAAAAACGGTTTAGTGGTGGTTATCAGTGACTTTCATCAATTAAATGATGAGTTATTGACCCTAACGGCCAAGTTAAGCCATCGACATACCGATGTCGTGGCATTTCATCTAGATAGTGATGATGAAATTAACTTTCCCTATCAAGGTGTGGTTAACTTTCAAGATTTAGAAACCGGTCAGCAACGTAATGTCTCAGCCAACGCCGTACGGGCAGGTTATCTTAACAATAAAAAAAGCGCCGATGAGCAATTAAAAGCGCAACTTACGTTGCAAAATATACATTATGTTCACGCCAATATTGATCAAGCATTAGATCAAACCTTAGTGGATTTTCTTAGTATGAGATCCCGAGGACATCAGCGATGATAGCCAATAGTGTAGCTTCCTTTTCTGTACAATCTCCTTGGGCTTTTACGGCATTACTTGCTGTAATTGTGCCATTAGTGTTGCATTTAATTAATAAAAGCCAAGCTAAAGAGATTAAATTTGCCAATATCGCTTTAATAGCTGCACTAAAGCCAAAAAGCATGCGTGAATTTCGCTTAAATGAATTTTGGTTATTACTGCAGCGTATTGTTTTATTAGTCGTCTCTGTACTCTTGCTCGCAAACATTATTAATACGCAAGCATTAATCTCAGATGAAGCAGTACAAGTGGTAACCACTGATTGGCTAAACGAAAGTAATGACAGCCAGCGCCAACAATTAGCCACTAGCAGTGTTGATACAAAGACGTACTTATTAGCAGACAATAATAAACGCCTTAGTGCTAGTGAGATACTCGCTTGGCCAACTAAAGCAAAGCTTACAAAAAACTCAGACGGTAAAGCATTAACAAATAAAGCAAATAAAGAAGAAAGTGAATTAGGCAGAGCTGAAATAGATAGAGCTGAAATAAACAAAGCTGAATTAGATAAAGCCGAAATAGGCACAACTCAACACGAAAATACTCTACAACAGCTCCGTTATTTTAGTGAAATGTTAAGTGAAAAAACTAAAATAACGGCTTTTGTCACCGACCGAGCAAGCCAATATCAACTTAACAACGACACAAGTAATATCGTACTAGACAACTCCATTGATTGGCAAATATTAACGATTGCTGACAGTCATTACAATCAGTACAACGCGCCTATTAATGTGCTAATTATTTATGATCAAGACCGCGCAGTGGATATCAAATATTTTCAACAAGCCTTGGCTTTGCTCAAGCAACAAACTGCGCCAAACTTAACCTTCTCGTATTGGCTCAATGATGGCGTTGATAGTAACACTGAGTTGGAGACTAATACTAAATTAGACACCAGATTAGCAACTGAACTGGACACTGAGCTAGGCACTGAAGCAGGCTTAGCGGCTGATGAGGCTCTAAGAGAGCAAGAAAGTACAGTGTCGTATCAGCAAGCCTTGCAAGAACAACCAGATTGGTTGTTCTATCTTAGCTCTAAAAGTATTGACCATGACATCGCTAACGCCATGGCGATGGGGACAAGGTTGTTTGTTGATGCACAAAATGCTGATAACAACTTAATGCTCAGCCAAACGCTGACTATTAATAAAAATAGTGCTGATTTACTGCAATCCGATGCGAGCTTTTATCAACGAGCACTGCCATTAGATATTAGAGCCCAATTGTCGAGTCATCAGACTAATAACCCGCTCAGTAAAAGTGAAGAGGTATTGTGGCAGTTTATCCAAGAAGACGGTTCAACATGGCCAATGCTGAGTAAGCTCACGGTCAGGCATATTAAAAATAGCGGCGAAACATCAGCTGGTGTTAATAAATCAAAGATAAAATCATCCCGTGATGTTTATCAACTTTATTCCAGATTTTCACCGTCATGGAGCGATCTCTTAGTAACCAAACAATTCCCGCTCTTTTTAAAGCGTTTATTATTTCAAGACTGGCAAAACGATACGCTTGCACAACAGCAAAGACTGAGTCGTGAGCAAATTATTCAGCGGGTTATTCGCCCGGAATTAACAGAAAAAACTGCAGTGGAAGAAGCATCTAAACAGATCAGCCAACAGAAAGTTAGGCAGCTTAGTCGGCCGGAAAGTCAGCCGCAAAATCAGCAAGCTTACTATGCGGAGTTATTAACTTTTTTATTCATTTTACTTTTGATTGTAGAACGTATCGTCAGCGAGTATTTTCGCCCTAAAATGTTTATGGAAAATAATGGATTCCAAGATGAGGAAAAAACTGACAATGAGATTAACGTTGATGGTGCCAATGTCGACGGCGATTCAGTGCGGGCAGTAACAACTGCTAAGGCTGTTGAATAATGTCAAGCCCAAACCCAATACAAAACCCAAACTCAAGCTCGAATTCAAAAGAAAAACAGCTACTGATCAGCCAATTAAAACAGTGTGTTACACGTTGGCGACGTCAGTTTTTAGTACAAAAAGTGTTAATGTTTTTACCAACGATGTTAGCATTAGCGTTCACGCTACTTTTTGTTTTAGTCAGTTTAAGTGAACTGACTAAGTCGAATATAATAGCGATGTCATTGACGATAAACACCGCCGCAGTTATATCGATAGCTTTACTGCTTTTTGGTTTATTGACCAAACTGACGCTGACTTTACGCAGCGAAACTTATCAAAATATCACTTTTTCGAATCTTATTAGTTATCTTAATCAACACTTTAGTGAACTTGAAGATAGTACACAGTTATTGTTAGTTGAAGCATCACAATTATCAGCGCTAGAAAAACTACAGTATCATAAGGTTCAGTCACATCTTGAGGCAATTTTAAAGCAACAAAGGCAAGTTAATTATATTGATTTATCACCTAAATTTGCTAAGAAAAAATACCTTTATTCCTGCTCCATAGTGGTTTTATGGTTGTTGATTTTAATACTTGCTAATAACCTGCAATGGTTTGCTAAAGCAAATGCTTGGCTAGACACCAGTTCAACCGTTAGCGCTATCGAAGATGCTCATATTGAAGATAAAAACCTTCAATATGAGCACGATAACGTTCTAGTAGATATTGTATCTCAACAAGTCATTATTGAGCCACCACCGTATAGCCTTAGCAAAAACCAAGCAGCGAGTACCGTGTCGACATCACTTGATATTGATACTTTAGAAGGCAGCTATATTAGTTGGGCTTTTACTTTTTCAGCACCGGCACTCAACTATTTTATTGTTTTTTCTAGTGGCGAGCGTCAGCAATTAATTAAGCAAGAAGACGGACGCTATTACTTTCGCGGCAAAGTAACCACGAGCATGGTTTATCATTTAGCGGCAGAGAGTGCAGAAAGTATTGAAAATAAGCTCTCAGTAAAATCGTTATCAAACAAACTGTCAGCAATGGAGCTGTCAAAAGAGCTATCAGTAAAAGAGCTATCAAAAAAATTCTCAACAATTTATCGAATAAGTTTAACTTCTGATCAAGCGCCTAAAATTCGTTTTATTAACCCCAAAAGTACCGTGACAGAATATGGTAAAAACACCATGCCAAGTTTATCAGCAGAGGTACTAATATCGGATGATTTTGCACTTGCGGAAGTTGAAATTTTAGCCTCGATAGCAAAAGGCTCTGGTGAAGGCGTTAAATTTAGGGATCAACGCTTTAGTTTCGATCGCACTGAAATCATTGACGGTAAACAATATTACTATAAAACCTGGTCATTGATGGAACTCGACATGGAGCCAGGTGACGAACTTTATTTTACGGTTGTCGCCTATGACAATCGGCAACCTGAACGTCAGAAAACACGCTCAACAACCAAGATCATTCGTTGGTTAGAGGAAGAGCAACCTGGGATTAATGCTGACGGTGTATTACTTGATTTCATGCCAGAGTATTTTAAAAGCCAGCGACAAATTATTATTGAGACGATAGAACTCATTGAAGATGAAGCGGGTCTCGAGCGCACTGAATTTAATCATAAATCACAATCGCTAGGTAATGCACAAAGCGCGTTGAAGGAAAAGTATGGTCAATTTCTAGGTGATGAATTTGAAGGTCAGCATAATGTTGATGCTACCTTTGATGAAAGCTTTGATGAAAGCCAAAGTGCTGATGAGCAGCACAGACCTGAGATACAAGTACATGATGAGGCCGGTGGCAGCAGTAATGCAGTGATCAACATTAGTGATGAACAACATCAAGAAACAGCAGAGCATGAACATGCTTCACAAAGACAAAGCACGAGCAGTAATGACGATCTTTCTGGTCGTATGACAATCATTAATCGTTATGGTCATAATCATGAAGATAGCGATGTCGGTATGATGAATAGTCAAGATCCCAGAGCCTTAATGAAAAAAAGCTTAGCGAATATGTGGCAAGCCGAATTACATTTAATGCTGTCGGAGCCTGCACTTGCTTTACCTTTTGAGCAACAAGCGTTGAGATTGTTAAACCTAGCAAAAAAAGCCGAACGTATTTATGTCAAACGTCTAGGCTTTGAGCCTCCTCCGGTGACAGAGCAACGTCGTTATCAAGGCGAACAAACCGATATTCTAACTAAAACTGTTGAAGTATTACGCTTTAAACCCGCGCAGTTATCGAATCAAACTCAGCTGGCTTTCACCAAGCTCTTGCGGCTATTAAATAAGGTTAATCATCCGATTCTTACCGATGAATTTACAGATGAATTTACAGATGACGTCACTGACAAAGTTACCGATAATCTTAACTATAAAATTACGGATTATAAAATTACGGATAAAGCTAAGTCAGTTGAAGGAGCTACGATGAAAATAGCTTTAAAACCTGAAGACTTAACATTAGTCAAAGACGTTAAGGCTGGCATAGAAAAGCTGATTGATAAAAGACCCGCGCTGGTCGAAGTGTTAGCGGTGCTTGAACAGATATTACTTGAACGAAAATTTAACTTATCTCAATGCGATAATTGCTTAGTGTTATTAGCCGGTAAACTTGAACAACTCATACCTAATGCTGTCGCTGCTCCTAGCGGCAAAGCGCAAGATTTTTATGACCAACAGCCATTGATTGAACGCTATAGTCAATTTTTAGAGGGTAATCTGTGAATACTGCCGCCATTGATTTTTTAATCGCCAGCTATCGGGTAACTATCAATAGTTCTTTGCAGGTTGCACTCGTTGTATTGGCTGTAATAGGTTTAGTGATCACTTGCTTGCTGGTTCTTCGACGCTTTAAAGCTCAAATAACAGCTATAAGTACAACTACGAACACATCTACAACGGTTAGTAGCAACAAAGCGCAGCCATGGAGTTTGAAGAAAAAATCACATTGTGCTTTGTTGCTGCTGGGTAATGTTATTGTTTTTATGAGTGCCTTGCTATTTGTTTTACCTGTTGAAGAGAAAGTTGTAACGTCATCATTTGATATTTTATTAACTCAAGGTTTTAAAAGCTCTGATGAAAGCGTTGATTTTAATATTCTCGCTATGGATAAAATAAAAATAGAACAGGCATTAAACTCGGCGCAACGCATCTGGTTACTGGCTGAGTCAGCTGAAGCCAAACGAACCACAAAAACGAAGCCGCTATCGTTAGATAGCCCTTTATATCAATGGTTGCTTGAACGCTATCCCGACAAAGTTTATGTGCTTAATTCAGTGAGTCAGTTGCGTGATTTTTGGCAACAACAAACACATGGGCAAGCAAAAAATCACCGCCAATCTTACTTTATGCCGTCGTTATTACAGGTTTATGGTGATGGACTTACGCAAACACAGTGGCAGGCCTTATCTACGGTGAAAGTTGTTAATGCAGATGAAGGTGAACAAGAAAGCACTCAAAGAATCACTGAAAAGAGTAAGCACAGCTATGTCTCAACACATAGTCAATCTCAAGATAACCCAGTAGCACCTTATGATGTGAAATTTAACTTTTTTGCTAGTAAAGCGATAACGGGTTTAAGTCATTTACATTGGTCGAGACAAGTAATATTAGGCCAGCCATTGACAGTATCAGGGCAACTACAACAGGCTGATGAAGATAATCGACAGTTTCAATTAAGTTTAATTCACAATAATAATGTGCTCGATAAGATGGTTATTACTGGTAAAGAAGTCTTTTCGTTAACAGCAACCAGTAAAATAGCGGGCTTGTTTAACTATCAGTTGGTGCTGCGTGAACTACCGACAAATTTATCGCCACAAGGCATTAATAATCAAGGCGGGCAATACAAAAGCTCGGTAAGTTCACAAGCTGTAGCAAATAAAAGTTTACTTGATACAGCGAGTGTTATGGAAATCAGTGAGAATATTGCTTTTAGTGTTGTGATGGGCAATCAACCACGTGTGCTGATCAAGCAGTCAGCGCCATCATTTGAAACAAGGCGCTTAAAACAATGGCTAAGTCAGGCAGGCAGCTCTGTTCATGTGATCAGCCAAATAAGTAAAAATAAATGGGCACAGCAAAAAGTTAATATTGGGCATAGCGCCGAAGAAAACAGCGAACAAAGTAGTGAACAAGATAGTAAAAAAAGTAGTGAAAAAAGCAATCAGTTAAGTGAAGCACTCTTGACTAATTATGACGTATTAATCATTGATAGTCGTATGTTATTAGCCTTAAATGAGCAGGAAATTACAGCCTTATATAATGCGGTTAACCGAGGCTTAGGTTTACTGATTAATGCTGATGCCACACTGTTAAAAATCGACAATAGTCACTTTACTACATTGCATAAACTACTCAGTTTATTTGAATTAGGCCCAGCCAATGATTCATTGCAACAAGTTATAGCGCAATGGCCAAATAAACCGGCTGTAGCGGCGGATCAAGTAATAACGCCACAAGCAGCAGTCATTTCAATTAATGGTAAGTCAGATGCAACGTTGTTTTTAACTAGCGCTGAATTAGCGGCTAACTCAACGGTTAAGTTGTCTGCTAAATCAGCAGGTTCGGTAAATATAGAGTCACTTGTTCAATCAATGCTAGGGCAGACCTTAGTGGCTAAAAAGTCATTAGGGGCGGGTAGTGTGGTCATATCAGCACTTAATCAAACTTATCCATGGGCATTACAAGCAAACACGGCGTTTTATAGCCATTATTGGCAATATATATTGTCAAAAACTTCTCGTAGCGATAGTGAGACCCGCTGGTTATTACCTATGCCATCGCTGTTAACGCAGGTAAATCATTATCAGGACATTTGTTTGCTTTCACCATTAGCAACTGTGCATGCAAAACAAATATTATTAACTCCTTACCCTTTAGAGCAGAATAAACAATGCGGTCGATTTTTAGCTAGACAGGCCGGTTGGTTTGAATTTAAAGCAATGAATGAGAAACAAATATTATTGGCGAAACAAGCGCGATATTTTTACGACGAGAAAGACTTCTTAGCTTGGCAACAAGCGAATAAGCACTTAGTAAGTAAGCGTTGGTCTGTAGGCGCTTTGGCGTTGGGGCTTACTGAACATAACGATGGTATGGTCGAACATAATGTTCAAGCCAATGCGATGAAACGCTATCAAGCCATTAATAAAAGCTATTTATGGTTACTGATGTTTATAACGTTATCGTTATTGTGGCTTGAACGGAAATGGGCTTGAACGGAAATGGCAAAGTGGTTAAACGAATACAATACCGAAGGTATGTAAAGGCCACTGCATGCAGAGATATGTACCTTTAAAATATAACAGGATAAAACAGTATAATTGAGTTAGTTTAATCGGCCCAGCTCGCTTTTCTGAAACTGTGACGTTTCTGTCATATCCAAATTCTTATCAGGATTTAATATTTTTGTTCCTAACGCAATGAAATTATGTGATATTAATGTAAATTAAATAAATATTATGGACGGACATTACTGAGAAGTCTCCATAATAAGCTGTTATAAGGCACAATGAAGAATCTAGCATTAGCGTTAATTATTAATTTACTGGTTATCACTTTTAGTAGTGCGACTACTTATGACGAAGATGGCATAGTTACTCGGCAATTTGTTGGTATGTGTAAATCTGAACTTGAGAGTAGAGGCCAAATGAATGCTATGCCTGGTTTTTGTAGTAATTATCTTATCGGCTTTTTGGATGGTGCTAAAGTGTCAAAAATATGTGGGCACAATTCTGTATATTCATTACTAGATAGTTTTGTCAAAGCATCAGAGAATTACACACAAACTGATTATTATGTATTATCTGTAAGGCGTTATTCAAAAGAGGTTTGTGGTGCCTTATAACAAGCTAATAAACAAGGACAAAAAACAGTTTGCTGTTTTTGTACCTCAACATTTTAGCAAACAATTTTTTGCCTGTTATTAGAGTGTTAGGAAGCCAGTAAGGTAATGGAGTTACATCTCATCTATACAGATTCAAATGTCGTATTGTCTAAACAGAAATATGGTGATTGGATTCAAATTCAAGAGGATTACCCTGATTATAAAGCATCATTGGGCCCTTGGAATTCGGATGAGATGATCGACTTCCTTAACGAAGAATATGATAATCTTTTGCCAAATGCTTCTATTCAAGTAAATGAATTATCAAATAGTAGTGTTATTACAAAAGAACTGACATGGTCTTGAGCAATGACATTCCTATCAAGCAAATTAATCAGGGCTAAAAATAGCGGGCTGTTCGCTTCGCTCCATTTTAGTCCATTATTTTTAGCCCATTCTTTGGGCGCTATATGCCAAAGTTGGCATTTACATTAACCTGTAGGGATACAAAATGTTACGACTGATTATTCTAAGTTTTTTTATGAGTTCTATAGTTTTCGCAAACGAAAAAACTCATATGGTAGGTTTTGATTATAGTTATTCAGATATAAATAATGACTCCTCTGAAATGACATCTGATTTAAATGATTTATTGACTTCACATTATTCTTTTTCATATGACTACAAGGTGGCAGAGCATGTTTTGATTGGTCTTAGTTACTTGAAAGGAGATAGTAGTAATGCTGATGGCATAGTAGTTGATATTTTTACTGATTCTAAAATTGATTACAACGCAATCTTGCTTTCAGTTGCGGTAAATTATCCAATATCAAAGCGAAATTATTTGTACGTTGAGGTCAATGCACTTCAATATGATTACGATGTAATTGATGACGATGAAATTGCTTATAACGAAGATGGAAATGATTTTGGTTTCTCTTTCGGTTGGATGTATCACTTTGATAACGGAATAGGGATCAAAGCAGGATATGAAGTATTGAATCTAGGGGAACATATAGATATTAAAGGATTTAATACAGGTATTAGTTACCGTTTCTAGTGTTTAGCTAGAGATAACTAAAAAGATTGTAATTGGCATATTAGGGTTTTCAAGCGAGATAAATATCAGTCGGCTATTTTTATTCTGTTCAACATTTTAGTCGACTATATTTAGCCTCTTATTGAGGCGTTGAAGCTGCTGGAGAATAACTAATTCAGCCAAAATAGCTGATTTTTGGTGCTTCTATATCGCACTGTAGAGAATTAACTCGACTTACAGGTGTAGAATAAAGCTAACAAAGTGTCTATGGCCATTTTTAAATACAAAATCTAACGTAAAGCAATTGTTACTACATTGAGACTAATGTCTTCTTTGTGGCAAAAGTGATCATTAGAAGGCAATATCTTTAGTGATTATTACTCTCAAGCATTCTGAGTAGTTTCAGCTCACTAAAAGGAAATAGTGCAAGTTATTGTTTAAATATTAGATTATTTTGCTTACTCATACCTATCGAATATCTTCTTGGCTGTAGTTAAAGTCAATTGCAGCAATGATCAGTAATATTGCACCAAATATAATTGCCCAATGTGCGCCAAATAAAGCTAAAGCACTACCTACAAGGGCAATAATCACATTTGCTAAACTGAAAATAGTGGTGATCAAGCCCATTAATTGTCCTTGCTCTATATTAGCGTATTGCTCTGAAATATAGACAGGTAATAAACCATTAAAAATGGCGATAGCAACACCGGTAATTGCATAAACAGGCCAAACACTGGTTTCAGATAATAGCGGATGTAGAATAAATAATAATGCCATCAACAGCATACCAACAATAGCGCCAAATTTAAGTCCAAAAAGATACTTTAGTTGCTTAACAAAAAAGACACTGGTAATGGTCATAAACAAAGTTAAAACAACGGTAATATAACCAATGTCAGGGCTGGAAAAATTAAAGTTTTCTACTAACCATACCGGATAAAACTCATAGTATGAATTGAGGCCTAAGGTTGCTAATAAATAAATTAAAAAGATGCGTCTAATTTTTTTATTAGCCAGTAAAGCGAATGAATTTTGTTTACTAAAAAGTTGGCTAAATCCTACTCTCGTTTGATTCGATTTTATTTGATCAGTCGGTAGAACAACCATCACGCTAACAAGAGCAACAACGAGTACTATGCCAGCAAAGTAAAAAACAGTATCTAATCCATATATTGCAAGCAATCCACCAGCGAGCGGACCAAGTAGCCAACCTAAATAGCCAGTAGCATTAACTAAGTTAAAAGTATAAGTTTTGTCTAAGGTTGGTGATAAATCCACAGCGATAGCTTTGGCGATGCTGATATTACCTGAAAATATGCCAGTAACAAATCTTGCTAAAACAAGCAGTAAAAAACTTTCGGCAACAACGGCAAGAGCTGATAGCACATAACCGACAACAGTTAGCACTAATGTGATGGTTAAGGTTTTCTTTCGGCCATAAATACCGGAAGCCGCCCCTAAAACAGAGCTTCCTAAAATGACGCCAAGGGGATATATTGCCAATAGAATACCTAATAATATTTTACTCGGTAAATCAGCAAATGTAGTTAATGGGCTGATCTCATTAAGAAACAGAGGCGCTAATATCGGGTAGGGTAAAGCGATACCAGCACAACTGAAAAGAACGACTAACATAACTGAAAATAATGATTTTTTTGCCTTGGACTCTTCTGCTGCTGTTGTGTCGGATAAAGAGGAGTGATTCATAGTAATGATATTTATTATAAGGCATATTATTGCTATAGTAAGTCGGCCCTATTATTAAGTAAAGTTTTATGTTTATATACTTGGGTAGGGCTTAATAGTATTCCTGTTTTACTGAAAAACATATTAAAACTCAGGATGTTATTATAATTTTGCTTAATTGTAATTAAGTGTAGTTGCTGGGTAATAAGTTGTATTATTGCCGTAACACCTTGTACATGACGTTGTTAATTCATAATAAACATTTTAAGATTGTGACATTAAAGTCATTCATACTTTCAATGGTTGTTATTTATTGATCTGGATAACATTAAACTGGGTTGATAATACATTCATATAGATTGCTGTCCATACAGTGTAATAAAGTAGGAGCATGTTAATGTCAGATAATAATTCGTCAGTAAAAAAGATATTACTCGTTGAAGATGACCGTCAGTTATCAGATTTAGTCACCGAGTTTTTAGAAAGTGAAGGCTATCACGTTAAGCAAGAATTTAGAGGTGATTTTGTCGAAAAACGCTTAGACAAATTCATGCCGGACTTAATTATTTTAGACATTATGTTACCAGGTAAAGATGGCTTTGCAGTCTGTAAAGATTTGCGCCCTAGCTACCAAGGCCCAATTCTAATGCTGACAGCAAAAGGTACTGATTTTGATCAAGTATTAGGCCTAGAAATTGGTGCTGATGACTATGTTGTTAAACCCGTTGAACCAAGAGTGCTACTTGCACGTATCAATGCGCTATTACGTCGAGGCCAATTGGCAACTGATAGTAAAGAAAGTGCAGAAATTAATTACGGACAGTTGCATATTAGCCGTGGTTCAAGACAAGTAACATTACACGGTGAAAATGTTGATCTTACTAGCCAAGAATTCGATTTATTATGGTTATTAGCTAGTCGTTCAGGTGAAGTACAAAATCGTGATTATATTTATAAAGCGGTTGTTGGCCGTGAATACGATGGTATGGATCGAAGCGTAGATGTTCGTATTTCTCGTTTACGTAAAAAGTTACATGATAGTAATGAAACTCCTTTTCGTATTAAAACTATTTGGGGACAAGGTTATTTATTTGTTCCTGATGCTTGGAGTTAATTGCTATTAAAGTCTACAAACTGGTGAATTGTAATCACAATTCATCAGCCTTACTTTCCTCTTTTTAGGCATTTTAATGAAACTCGGTCGCTCATTTTTCAGCTTATACTTTTTGATTATTTCTATTTTTATCATATTCTCTTGGATGCTTGATGAAGTATGGAGTTCATATCTAGAACAAGATATTGAATCGTATACTGGTTATAAAAGTATGCTATTAGCCCTATCTAATTATGTAGAAAAGCATCCTCAAGACGAGTGGCAAGGTATTGTCTCGACTGCTGCAGAGCAATGGCAACTACCATTAAAATTAATGTCTGAGCAAGAAGTTGCAGAAATAAGTCATCATAAACATGATGTTATCAGCGAAAACAATACCCATATTTATTACGATGACAACGCAGTAGAAATTCATCATCGGATTAATGATACCGCGGTAGTAATTGTCTTGGGGCCAGCAAAAATGCCGACCCGACCAAGAATGGAAGCACTCATTCGTGTGATTTTATTGGCGACTTTAGCGTGTTTATTATTTTTCTGGTTACGACCGTTATCACGAGACTTAGACCAGCTACGAAAAACTGCCATAGAGTTTGGTCAGGAAAGTTTTGATGTGGTGGCACCTAAGGCAAGATCAACCATGACAGAGCCTATGGTGACCGCATTTAATACCATGGCGAGTCGTATTAAACGCTTGATAGATGCGCATAAAGAATTATCAACGGCTGTTGCACATGAACTACGCACTCCATTGGCACGAACCAAGTTTGCTCTACAAATGTTGGCCTGCACTGATGATAAAGTTAAGCAGGAAAAATACCGTACAGCGATCAGTAAAGATATTTGTGAATTAGAGCAATTAATTAGTGAAATGCTGATTTATGCTAGCTTTGATGATGACAAACCGAACCTTAATTTTTCTGAAGAATCGTTACTTGAAATTGTTGAAAAGCAAGTGAGCAACTATCAACAGTTTGAACAAAAATTTACTATTAATAACCTGATTGGCAACACTAAAATTGAAGCTGATCGACATTTTATCAGTCGTGCACTGAACAATTATATCTCTAATGCTATAAAGTATGGCAACGGAGAAATAGACATCACTATCGTGCAAAATGGCGATCTCTGTGAAATAAGAGTAACCGATAATGGTGGTGGCGTTAGTGATGATTTTAAATGTACTATCTTTGATGCCTTTTCTCGTGGCGATACGTCAAGAAATAGAGAAACAGGGGGCTTTGGCCTAGGTTTAGCTATTGTTCGTCGTATTATGGAGTGGCATGGCGGTAAAGCATCGGTCGCTGATAGTGAGCACGGCGGTGCCAGCTTTATTCTTAGTTGGCCAATTAAACACGCAGCAGTTTAAGCCATTTCAGGTAGAGAAATTCTGCTTGTGAATTATCTTGAATAAAAGCGTATACTGAAAATGGATGAATTCTAAGCAATCTTCTGTATTTATTAGAATTTTTTCAATTTAACTGATTTAATTATTAAAGTAATTTCTACTAATGCCGATAGTAATATTATCGGCAGAAAATTAGTAGATTACTTTGACCTTAAACGTTAAATCAAATGACATACTTGTTCATGAACTTCAGTTAGGCGAACAGCTTAACGAAAGTGTTCATAGTGAACGACGTTCTGATTTTTCTTTAATGTTGGCAATGCTAACTGAAGATGTCAAAGCACATAGTCAATTTACCTTACCACTTTCTCAAATACCTGAAAAAACCACTTCATCTGAACAGTTACGAAAACATTTCCAATTACCTGATGAAGCGCCTTTAGCGTTGAAAAACGTTGAAGAGATTAGTCGCTTTAATCAAGCGCAGTTAATTGAAAAGCAACATTTAGAAGATTTGCGTTTAGCCAATACTTTACATCCTAAAGCCTTAGCTTTTCGTGATGATGCTAAATATATCAGTCAACAAGTAATGACTAATACAAGTTTGTATTGTCAACAAAAGCATCAACAACAAGCACCAGAGCAGGCTACTGCTCAACGATCTGAATTTAATGTTAATGCTTGGTTAAGTGCGGTACAAACTACGATTGTAAAAGCGCCGCTTATGGAAGCTTATGCTTAGCAGTTTTTAGAACAGCACTGTTTAAACTTTTTCTCACTTCCACAAAAACATCGCTCATTGCGCTTAGGACGAACGATGGCTAAGCTGTCTGATACCTCACCATCAAGATAGCGCCACACATTATTTTCAATTACAAAGTTAGATCGCTCACGCATATGCCAAATTTCTCCTTGTTGTTGATAAAACGCGGAAAATTCGACTTTTGAATAGTTGTTGTTCGCTAAATCTATTAGATGATCACTCGCATAATGAATAACAAGTTTTAGCCATTGCGTTTGCTGTGACCATTGCTTGATATCTTCAATCGATTGTTCTTTTTGGCTTGCACGAGCATAAGTATGGTAAATGTAATCTGCTTCTTGGTTTGCATAGGCAGAGTAACGTGAACGCATTAATTGCTCAGGTGTATCAGCCAATTTTTCTGCCATTATGATCGCTTGGCAGCAATCACTATAGGCTTGTTCTGTACCGCATGGACATAACATTTAGATAATCAACTTAGATATTTCGAGGTGTAATTTAGCTTAGTTTATCATGGCTATTCTGGTGTCTATATGGTTTTTAGTCGTGAAAATAATAAGTATTTCTCATTGTTACGGTTAAGCTGTGAATTGTTGTGACTGGCCCGTATTACCTTTAACATAAACGTAGAACAATTAGTTGAGCATCATTCATTTAGTTCAGCTAATTTAGTACGGTTAATTCAGAATAATTAATCTCATACTTTTGGCTCAATATACTCATTTCCCCCTTTATTGCACTACAGCTCAGTGAGTATCATTAAGCCATTTCTGTCGCGTTATTACTTTTCAGTTAGTGCAAGTGTTTTAGAGCTTGGGTCTTGGTTGTTTGCAGGAATATACATTGTGTTTTCCCCTGTGCTGCGCATCGAGATATTTCCTGTAACTCCGTTTCATTATAATGTGCGTTTGATAATATCATTGCAGAGCAGGTGCCTTTTAGTAAGGTATTTTTTATATGCTCTAAGCTAACGTTAACCTTATTTGCGTTCACCTTAAGAATTTTCTCAGGATTGATTTTCCCCATCATCGATAGCTGATCAAGTGACTCATGTTCAGGGTTAATCATTAAAATCCACTTATTATCACTGTAATGGCTTTGGCAAATATCTTGATACTTATCAGACAAGTCACCTGAATTTTTTACACGGATAATATTAAACCAAGTTGTTGATAGGTTATTTTGTTGAGCGCTTTCAATGACCGAATTAATAGCTAAGTTGTTGTTATCTATTTTTAAGTTTACTTTGTTTATGTTAATCATTGTGCGGACCTCATTGTATTTCATAAGACTACTGTATTAATGTACAGTACATCGGGTTTGGTGATATTTCAAGCATTATTTAATTTTTTATTAAATAATTTCACATTACGTCTGTCTACCTATGAGGAAATTAATCGGTTTGACAGAGATGTGGCTGAGCTAAAGTAATGCGATTTATTTTTAATCTTAAGTAAGTGTTAAGAATCAATTGTTATCCTTTCTATCAAGCTAGTTTTGATATGACTTAGTAGGAAAAATAATGAGAGATTTGAACGGCAGACATTACACGTTAAGCACATTAACCGTTTTAGTTGTTAACAATGGCTTCAACCTCAGTTCAAACAAAGACCTAAATAGGGCAATAGGTCATCATGATGTTAGTTATTATGAAACCTTGAAAATCTTTATAGTGAACATCGGTTGTTTACTACTGCTATTAAGTTGTATTTTTTCCAATCAGGCAAAAGCAGAGAATATAGATGACAGCATTCAACAGCTAAGTGATCGTTGGGCGCATGTAAACTTTGAATTAAGCGATGATGAACAAGAGCAGGCTTTTCTAGCACTAATAACACAAGCTAAAATGGTAACTGCACATTATCCTTTGCAAGCTGAAGCATGGGCGTGGAGTGGTATTATTAAATCGAGTTTTGCTAGTGCAAGTTTCGGTTTAGGTGCGTTATCACAGGCTAAATCAGCAAAAAAAGATTTTGAAACGGCTATCGAACTAAATCCAGAAGCGCTTGTAGGATCGGCATTTACAAGTTTAGGCGTTTTGTATCATAAAGTGCCAGGCTGGCCTATTTCATTTGGTGATGATGAAGATGCTGAAGTTCTGTTACTAAAAGGTCTTGAAAGTAACCCGAAAGGCAAGATTTCAAATTTCTTCTATGGTGAGTTTTTACTTGATGAGCGAAAATATCATCAAGCTAAAAAGCATCTCTTACTGGCCAAGCAGGTGCCGCTTCGCACTAATAGTTTAATGGCTGATAAACACCGTCAAGCTGAAATAGAATTACTACTAGAAAAAGTTGAGAAAAAAATAGCTAAAGAAAATTACCGTTAAAATAAACCGTGTTGTTTTATATTACTGAACGCCTATTAATAAATTTACTGATTAAGATATATAAATCAGATTTATAAGCCTTGTTTATAAACTTACTTTAGCAGTAAACTTTCAACAGAACACGCTATAATATCTTTTAAATCAGCTGCTTTAAACCACATACTTTAAAAGATATAAGCAGATTAAAGTAAGCTCAAGTAACGTTATGTAAGGCACAAATATCAAGAGCGCGTGCTACTTTAAATTAAATACGCTAAATAGGTGTAAGAGTACAAGATGAGAATTTTATTGGTTGAAGATGACTTACCCTTAGCGCAAGCGCTACAACAATCTTTGCGTCATGAGGGCTTTGTTGTTAATCATGTTGAAACCGGTGAAGATGCATTAACGTCTTTAATTACTCAAGAGCATGATATGGTCATTCTAGATTTAGGTTTACCTGATATTGACGGGCTATTGGTACTTAAAAAGCTCAGGGCTAAAAAACAAACTATCCCTGTGATTATTCTTACTGCACGAGACACTATTGAGCAACGCGTTCAAGGACTTGATTTTGGTGCCGATGATTATTTGGTTAAACCATTTGATATCAATGAATTATTGGCTAGGTTGCGCGTGATTGAACGTAGGTTAGGCACGGCAGATGCTGCGATTATTTCTCTTGCAACAGTCAAAATAGATACCACCGCTCATAAAGTTTTTCTCTCAGAAGAGGAGCTTACCTGTTCGAAAAAAGAATACATGGTGCTAAAAGCATTAATGGAAAATGCGGGTCGTATTCAATCACGTGAACAAATTGAGTCGCGCTTGTATGATTGGGGTGAAGAAGTGATGAGTAATGCAGTAGAAGTACATATTCATAATTTACGTAAAAAACTCCCCGACAAATTTATTCAAACGGTGCGTGGTGTTGGCTATACCATTAATAAGGCGTAAAACGCGATAATGTCTATTCGTCGTTATTTAGTACTCATGCTGCTGTCTATTATTACCTTAGTGATATTTGTTTCAGCCATTCAGGGTTATAAAACTAGCATGCGTAAAGCTGAAAGCTTGTTTGATGATGAGCTAGTCTCATTAGCACAAGTTATCAGTGCCGTAGAGCTGCCCAAAGGTGTTGTTAAACATAAAATAACAAGCAATTTCGCTTATCAAGTATTAATAAACGACAACGTGGTAACCCGTAGTGAAAATGCACCGAAAACGGTGATCAACGAGCTGAGTAGCGGTTTTAAAAATACAAATTTTTTAGGGAAACGCTGGCGCACTTACACTGAACAAGTAAGCGATAAATCGAGCGAAAATTATTGGGTTATTATCGCGCAACCTATCACTCAACGGTTTGATCTTGCTGAAGGTATTATTTTATCTGCGGTAACCCCCATTATTTTAATTATGCCGTTACTTGCGCTTATTATTTCCTTAGCGGTAAGGCAGGGTTTAAAACCATTAACTTTCTTAACACGAGCATTAAAAAATAAGAAAGCTAATGATTTAAGTCAACTCAATGTTAACTCGACCAAAGAACTTGCCCCAGTGACCGCGACACTCAATGAATTATTTTTACGTCTGTCGTCAGCATTCGAACGAGAAAAGCAATTTGCCTCAAATGCAGCACACGAACTGAGGACACCATTAAGTGTGCTGAAAATAAATGTTCATAACCTCCAACAAAGCTTTAATGACGCTAAGCTTCTTGAGCAGGAGGAAAATGCAACTCAGGTTGCTGCTTTGCCTTTTGAACAATTGGAGCAAAGTGTTGATCGTATGGCCCACGTGGTTGATCAGATACTCACTTTGAATCGCACAAATCCTGAACAGGTGTTAGCCGAAAGCGAAACACTTAATCTACAAGCCTTGTTGCAAGAGTGTATCAGCGACCTCTACCCTTATATTGCCAGCAGGGGCCATGATATTGAGTTAAATAGTAAGCCGATGTCGATTATGGGCAACAGGTTTGCGATAAGCATATTACTGAAAAATTTACTGGGCAATGCCGCTAAATATACCCCAGATAATGGCAATGTTTTAGTCACCTGCCAAGAAGATAAAAATAGCATTGTCTTACGTGTAGAAGATTCAGGACCTGGTATTGCACCAGAAGAATATACTCGAGTATTTGACCGATTTTATCGGGTCGGTGGTGACAGTCATAATTCTAAAATTTTTGGCTGTGGTTTAGGTTTGTCAATCGTTAAACATATTGTAGACTTGCATCAAGCAAAAATTAGCTTAAGTCGCTCTAAGGTATTATCTGGCTTATGTGTCGACGTTGTATTTGTTAATGATCGAAAAAATAGTGATCAAAACAGTACTGATCGAAAGCGAGTAGTCGAAAGTGAGTGAGATAAATGATAATGACAAAAAGTCGTCCGATGCAAAATCAACAGAGCATGATTAATGACTAGCATTGTGATTAAACTCATCCAGAGCATTCTGCTTGCTTGTGCATTACTGTCTTTTTTTAGTTCAGCTAAACGCCCTGAATTTCAGTTACAACTTAAAAATCATTTGTTTTATCCTGCTGAAATAGAAATACCTGAAGATACTAAAATAAAATTGATTATTTTTAATCAAGATAAAACACCTGAGGAATTTGATAGCTTTGATCTCAATAGAGAAAAGGTGATTTTTCCAGGAAAAAAAGCAGTTATTTTTATCGGTCCTTTAACGCCAGGCCGCTACGAATTTTTTGGTGAATTTAATCCTAACAGTGCTCAAGGTACCATTATTGTGGTACCCATTAACCAAGCTTCTGACGCTGAAAAACAAGCAATTTTACCGTTAATTAATACCAATGCTAACCTGTTAAACTTGGCACCAAATAACTTGCTGTTTAAGGAAGTTATACATGCTAATTAACACCATCATTCTATTTTTTCGAGATGCTTTACCCATATTTGTCCTTAGTGCTATTTTACTATCAATACTGCAACAACAAGGTGTAAAACACCATTGGTACTATCTTGCTGTATTGATGAGCGTAGTGCTAAGCCTAGTGTTACTGAATACGGTTAATGAACTTTCGCATGTGTTAGATGACACTGGTCGAGAGTGGTTTTATGCTGGTAGCTACACTTTTTGTTATTTTTTATCTTTATTCATACTTAGCCAGCAGATTAAGTTAAATAACCCAAAAACTCTCAGGTCACAGGCTATGCTTCGACTTTATGCTGTGATGTTGGTGGTGATCGTGATGACGCTCAATGGAGCGAACTTTTTAATTTATATTACTGGTTTTTGGTCGCAAAATAATGCTTCAGACGTGCTCATTACCGGTGTCATTTTAGGTGTCGGTATTTGCGCGAGTATTGCCGTACTATTGTATTTTTTTATGGCATTTATTGATCGCTATTTTAGATTGTTCCGCGAAACTATGTTGATATTTTTTAGTGCAGGCTTACTTATGAAGGCCACAAACTTGCTGATACAAATTGATGCTCTTCCCAGTGATAATTTCTTATGGGACTCTAATCACGTTATTCTTGAAAACTCCGAAGTAGGCCAACTAGTAACGGCTTTTTTTGGTTACGATGCAACACCTACATTGTTGCAGTTACTACTGTATATAGTGGCAATTGTAGTAGCTTTTAGCTTAATTCTTGTCCGTACTTCTATTATTAATAGCATTCAAAACCAAAAATCAGCAAAACATAAGGAAGTAGTGTAATGAACTGTCGAATGTTAACAGTCCTATTAAGGGCAACTTGCCTTAGTCTTTTGGCTGTTATCAGCAACGTAGCGCTTGCTGACGGTGTGGTTGTTGATAAGGTTTATCATCCTTATGTTTTACCTAATGAGCGTGAGTTAGAATGGCGCATGCTTTCTCGACAAAACGACGATGGTAATAGCTTAGCGCAGAGGCTGGCTTACGGACAATCGTTGACTGAAAACGTTATGGTTGAATTTTACGTGGTGGGTGAGCGAGATAATAACGGTGATTTTGGTCTATCAGCTTATGAAGTAGAAACACGCTGGATGATGACAGACCAAGGAGAATATTGGGCTGATTGGGGGTTGTTACTCGAAGTTGAAAAAGAGCATAAACGCGATATTTGGGAAGTAACAACGGGTCTGATGTTTGAAAAAGAATTTGGCCGTAATAGTTTAGCGTTGAACGCCTTTTTAATTTATGAAAGTGGAGGTGATATCGAAAACGAATTTGAAGCAGAGTTTCGTTTACAGTATCGCTATCGCTGGTTACCTCAAGTTCAGCCCGCTGTCGAAATTTATATTGGCGAGGACTATACCGGTATTGGACCCGCATTTATGGGCATACAAAGATTTGATGGACAAAAGCAATTGAAATGGGAATTAGGATTTATCACTGGTTTAAATGGCGATAGTAAAGATCACATATTACGTGCGGCTATTGAATATGAATTTTAATACCGCAGAGCTTACAACCTTATTTGTTAGGCAATTACTGTGGTGTATTTTTGCTGTTGCCTTATTAGTATTTTCATTGGGCATTAGTTGGCAAGTGAGCAAAGGGGCAAATTTTTTATATGGTTTTTGGTATCAAACATTAGAAATAAATAATGTTATTAGCCGGAATGTACCAAGAAACACACAAAACAAACGCGATTTTCCTATTGATAATATTGATTTACATGAAAAAAAGTTTGCTGAAATTGTCAGTAGTATTCATCAGCATGGCAATGGTTTAGCTGAAATTAGTTATATCAATCATCAGGCGAAATCGAAAAAACTATTAACTACCAGTGAGGTGCAGCATTTACAAGATGTGGCTAACTTACTCGATACCATCGCTACATTTTGGTGGGGTAATTTATTGTTTTTAGTGTTTGTATTGAGCTTTTATTGTCGAAAGCTAGAATTGAAGTCAAAGCACATAACAAATGCTGAGCAGCAAACGTCCGTTAAAAATAACCAGCTAAACACGATGTCGATACAAAAAATGCCGAGCGCTAAGCAAAAGTTAGCTGCATTAATGGTAACTATTATACTGATAATCGTGTTACTAGGACTCTGGGGATTTACTGAAGTATTTTACTACTTACATACCGTTGTATTTCCTGCAGATCATCAATGGTTTTTTTATTATAAAGATTCACTGATGGCGTCTTTGATGAAAGCGCCTGATATATTCGCCGCCATCGCAGCACAACTACTCGCTGTAGCATTATTAATAGCTGGTGCAATGGATGTCGCCGTTAATCGCTACCAAAATAGACGATTAAATTAAAGTAGCTCACCGTTAAGTGGGCTACTTGTTGAGGTTGTCTAATTCATCAATCCGATATTGTGTCAACGTGATATAACATTGTTTAAATGCAATGGCAGCGTTGGCATTAAGGGTATTCGCTAAATACTGCCAGCGACAGTTGTTTTCTCGATAAGTAATAAAATCACGTTGTGATCGCTTAAACATATTTAAAGAAGCATGGTGACCAGTATTAGTGGCTAGCTCTTCTAAAATAAAGGTTTGATTATTTACCCACGTTTGTAGTTCACGATCTTTTTTTTCTTTTACACCATCTAAGCAACGCGATATATCCACTGGTGTTTTCATATCTTCTTGGCAGTTTTCTACGGTATTTTTAGCCATTGCTGTACTAGAAAATAGTAAAAAGCTAGTGAGTATATATTTGCTAATTTTTTTATGATTCATTAATTGCTATTAAAACTTATGCTGGAAGTACTTTTTTGTACGGTTTAACGGTAACGTTTTTATAAACACCCGCTGCGATGTAAGGGTCTTCATCTGCCCATTGCTGAGCAGCCAGTAAACTATCGAACTCGGCAATAATAAGTGATCCGGTAAAGCCAGCTTCGCCAGGGTTCTCGCTATCAATAGCAGGGCAAGGGCCTGCGACTAATAAATGACCTTGATCTTGTAATACACGTAATCGAGCTAAATGATTTTCACGTACGCTCATACGAAGGGCCAAACTATTTTCAACATCTTCACTGTAGATAAGATAAAGCATTTTTACATCCAACATTAGTCTTTAATTATAGAAAGGCATACTGCCACTAATTTTTATTCTCTTCTTCTTCTTGATCGTCCGGCATATGTTTGTGTAAAGCTATTACCGAGCCAATAGCAAAAATAAAGGTTAATCCCGTTAAACCGAAAACTTTAAAATTAACCCAAGTTTCAAGGCTAAAGTTAAATGCGACATACCAATTTAGTAGTCCGCAAGTTGCGAAAAACATGGCCCATGCAAGGTTTAACTTATTCCAAATAGCATCAGGTAAGGTAAGTGCTTCATCTAGAAATGCTTTGATAATATTTTTCTTAAACACTTGTTGACTGATAATCAACGCGACAGCAAAAAAAACATTAATGATGGTGACTTTCCATTTTAAGAAAGTATCGTCATGCATATAAATGGTTAATCCGCCAAAAATAGCAATGAGACCAAAAAATATTAAATTTCTTTTTGGTACGGGTTGTTTTTTTATTAAAAAATAAGCAATTTGAATGGCCGACGCAACGATTAACGAGCCTGTAGCCCAGTAAATATCAACAAACTTATAAAAAATAAAGAAAATAACTAACGGAATATATTCTAAAAATGCGTGCATAAGCTCATTATCAAAAATTATAATGTGACGATTCTATCCAAAGCTAGGTCATACGCCAATCTATTTAATGATGAAAAATGTAATAGTACTTAAATTGAAGTACTTCAACGCTATTTAGTGCTTAATAAAAAACGTATTAACACTAAATTTAATACGTTTTTATATTTTATGGACTTAGGCTTGTTGATAGCCAAAAGGGTCATCGATAGAATAAGACGGCTCAGTAAACCATTTCGCCCCAGTATCTGTCATGTAAAAGTGATCTTCTAAACGTACGCCAAATTCATTTGGTAATACCAGCATAGGCTCATTTGAGAAACACATTCCCTTGGCTAGAGGAGTTCTGTCACTGCGCACCAAATATGGCCATTCATGAATATCTAAACCTACACCATGACCCGTTCTATGTGGGCAGCCCGGTGTTTCGTAATCTGGTCCCATATTTTGTGTTGCTAAGTACTCTCTTGCTGCAACGTCAACATCGCCGCAAGGTACGCCAATTTTTGCGGCATCGAAAGCTGCTTGTTGTGCTAACTTTTCCACTTGCCACATATCGCGTTGACGTTGATTTGGCTCACCAAAAACATATGTACGAGTAATATCAGAGTTATAGCCTTCAACTTGGCAACCGGTATCAATTAAAACGATATCATTTGCTTCAAGTGTTTTTGGCGACTTTACCCCGTGCGGATAAGACGAGTCTTCACCAAAAAGTACAATACAAAAGTATGAACCTGCAGTTGCACCTACTTTACGATGGGCTTGGTCAATAAAGTCGGTGACTTCCTGTGTTGAAATACCAATACGTAATATACGAGCAACGGCTTTATGAACTTCTATCGTCATATTTTTTGCTTGTTGCAACAATGCTATTTCAGTATCTGATTTTTGGGCTCTACAACCTGCGGTTACACATTTTGCATCCACAAGTTCAAGTTCAGGTGCCGCTCTTTTAATACCGTCAGCAATGAAAAATGCAGTGGATTCATCTATTGCCAAACGGCCATGGGTAATGCCGCATTCAGCGAGTGTTTCTTTAACTAACTGATAAGGGCTTTCATGTTCTTGCCACCCCTTTATATCACCTTTAATAGTCATATATTGACTAAGTGTACTGACCTCAAAAAACGGCGTAATATATTTAATTGCACCTTTTTGAGGAATGATAGCGCCAACCATACGTTCACTAGCGTACCAACGTGTGCCGGTGAAGTAATAAAGATTGGTGCCTGCATCTATATAGGTCGCTGCAATATTATTTTCGGCCATAATCGCTTGTGCTTTAGCAATGCGCTGGGTCAATTCAGCTTCGGTTATTGCTTGCACCTCGTTGGTCATATTAACTAGCTTTTCGAGTTCAATTTTTGCAGTAGAGCCACCAACACCTATAGTCATACTTGTTCCCTAAAATTTTTAAATAATTCATACATAGTTATGTATACTTTATACAAAAAAATAAACGATGTATCGTACTAAATGAAACAAGTAACATCAAAAGCAAGTTAACCTAACAAAAAAGAAATTATATAATGGGAATACGGTCTAGCGTTATAGCACTATAAATATTCAGAGGCGTCATTCATTAGCCCAATTAACGAAAGGATTATCTATGCGTAAAAAAGTTGAATTTATCAGCGGTGAACACAAATTAAGTGGTTTACTGGAAAGCCCTGAATCTGACGTTAAGTTTTATGCTTTGTTCGCTCATTGCTTTACTTGTGGAAAAGATATAGCGGCTGCATCGCGTATTAGTAGGGCTCTTGTAAGTAAAGGTATCGCAGTATTAAGGTTCGACTTTACAGGATTAGGTAATAGCGATGGCGATTTTTCAAATAGTAATTTTTCTTCAAATATACAAGACCTAATCGCAGCAGCCGATTTTCTTCGCACAGATTATCAAGCTCCTCGACTCTTAATTGGTCACAGTTTAGGTGGTGCGGCAGTGCTCGGTGTGGCGAAACATGTTGAAGAAGCAACGGCCGTTGTTACGATTGGTGCGCCATCAGATGCTGCGCATGTAGCGCACAACTTTGCTTTACATCTTGATGATATCGAAAAAAATGGTAAAGCTGATGTTAATTTAGCCGGGCGAGTATTTACGATTGAAAAACAATTCTTGGACGATATTAAGCGTTACGATACTAGTCATATCGGCCAATTAAGAAAAGCACTTCTAGTAATGCATTCGCCAGTTGATAGTACGGTTAATATCAGCGAAGCAGAAAAAATATATCAAGCGGCATTACATCCAAAAAGCTTTGTTAGTTTAGATGATGCCGATCACTTGCTAACGAATAAACGTGATGCTGAGTATGCTGCAGATGTTATCGCAGCATGGGTAGGGCGCTATAGTTATGATGAAGATAATATTGAACAAGTTGGATTAGCTAACCGCACACAAGGCAGCAATATTAAAGCGGTTACAGATGACAATAAAGTGATTAAAGGTCATGTACTTGTTGAAGAGAAGAACCATAAATTTACTCAGCATGTTAGTACTAACAGCCACTATTGGCTTGCAGATGAGCCTGAAAGTGTTGGCGGAAATAATATGGGTCCAGATCCGTATGAGCACTTATTGGCCGGCTTAGGAGCATGTACTGCAATGACACTACGCATGTACGCGGAGCGTAAAAACTTGCCCGTAAAGCATATTAAAGTTGAGTTAACCCATAGCCGAGACTATCAACAAGACTGCCAACAATGTGAAAAAAAATCTCAAGGTATAGAAGCTATAGTGCGGGAGATTAGCTTTGTTGGTGAACTAGATGCAGATCAACAAGCGCGTTTTCTAGAAATAGCCGATAAATGTCCCGTGCATAAAACACTGCATAATGACGTCACTGTTGTGAGTAAATTGATTAACTGATTAATAATAGCCAGCGTGCAGTGGGAGTGCTCTGGCTATTCATAATTGATAATTGATAATTGATAATTGATAATTGATAATTGATATTGATACTGATATTGGTTGCTCTCTTTGATTATCAACCTTGAGTAAAACAGCTTAGCTATCAATGCCTCCCATACAAAGATATTTTATTTCTAAGTAATCATCTAAACCATATTTTGAACCTTCTCGGCCACTACCTGATTGTTTTACCCCACCAAAAGGTGCCGCGGTATTCGAAATAAGCCCCTCATTTATCCCAACCATGCCGTATTCTAAAGCTTGGGAAACTCGCCAAACTCGGCCAATATCACGGGTATAAAAGTAAGCAGCTAAGCCAAATTCGGTATCGTTTGCCATAGCAACAACATCATCTTCATTATCAAAAGCGATAATTGTGGATACCGGACCAAATATTTCAGTACGCGTAATGGCCATATCATGAGTAACTTGCGTTAATATAGTTGGTTGGAAAAAATGACTACCAGCTTGATGGCGTTTGCCTCCCATCTTTAATACAGCGCCTTGACTAATAGACTCATCCACTAACTTAGCAACACCATCAACAGCTTCACTGGTAATTAAAGGACCAATATCGGTATCTTCATTAAGGCCATTACCGACTGTTAGTTTACTAACTGCAACTGCAAATTTTTCTGTAAAGCTGGCTATTATGTCTTTTTGAACAAAAATTCGGTTAGTACAAACACAAGTCTGTCCTGCATTTCTGTATTTGGAGTTTATCGCGCCTTTCACTGCCTCATCAATATCAGCATCATTAAAAACAATAAAAGGGGCATTCCCTCCTAATTCCATTGAGACCTTTTTGACGGTTGAAGCACATTGTTTGATCAATATTTTTCCTACCGGTGTTGAGCCGGTAAAGGTGAATTTGGCGACATCAGGATGAGTTGTTAGTACGTGACCAATATCGTGTGCATTTTCTCCAACAATAACATTAAAGACACCGGCAGGGATGCCTGCACGGTTTGCTAATTCCGCCATCGCAAGTGCTGAAAGCGGCGTTTGTGCGGCAGGGCGAACAACAAAAGTGCAGCCAGCAGCAAGTGCGGCGGCTGCTTTGCGAGCGATCATTGCATTTGGAAAGTTCCATGGCGTAATTGCTGCAACAACGCCTACTGCTTGTTTAATTACAATAATTTTTTGGTTCGATGATAAGCTTGGGATAGTATCGCCGTAAACGCGTTTACTTTCTTCAGCAAACCATTCAATAAAACTGGCTCCGTAGCTAATTTCGCCTTTGGCTTCATTAAGTGATTTACCTTGCTCAAGCGTAAGTATACGCGCCAAATCATCTTGATGTAGCATCATCAAATTAAACCAGTTTCGTAATAGCTTTGCTCGTTCATGTGCCGGCGTAGCAGACCATGATTTAAAAGCGCGTTTAGCGGCTTCAATAGCGAGTGTTGCTTCGTTAGCGCCCGCATCACTGATCTGTGCGATCACCTCATTAGTTGCTGGATTTGAAACGTTGAAGTTTGTCTCACTTTTGAGCCATTTCCCGTCGATATATGAACAGGTATTAATTAATGTAGAGTCTTTAATATTGTGCAAAATATTCTCCTTAACGTTTATTTATGTGTAAAACATGGAAAATCTATTGATATAAGTGATTGGACCGTTATCTAAATGTTGAGGGGTTACACGAACCGGGAAAACCACCTTTACTTTGTGCCGATAACATTACTGATAGTATTACTGATAACTTGGAACAAACATCGATTTTAAAGCGATTAATCTCTTAAGAGTAAATTATCATAATTCGACAAGCCATATCACAACATTTTACTCTTATGCCCTGTAATATTTAGCTTATATTTAGCAGCGCTGAGTACACTAATTTATTGAAAAACACGCAACTAGCGTGTCTTACTTGCAATGGTTTATAAATGAGTTATTTATCTGTAGGATTAAATTAAGCTTTTTCTTAATATCGTTGTGTTTATTTAACCTTGTTGATATAAAAGTTACTTTTACTATTATTAAAATAAAATAAAATAAAATAAAGTAATGACACTGAAGAACATTCGTTTGAGAATTTACTGATCGTTGAATTACGAACTGTAATTTTGAGAAGGCGTTAGATAATTTATACAATAAAATTATATTTTCTCTTTTACGTATTACCGCTAAATGAAGGAGTTAATTACATGGAGATTTGTTATGTCTGATACCCCCAAAAAAGGCTACCAGCCTTATCAAAATAAGCAAATAGGTACAGCACTTTTATTTATTATAGCTGCTGTTCTTTGTTTTATTTTATTCACCGCTATAGGTAAAGATAACCAAGTAATATGGCCAGTAATTATTATATTAAGCATAGTGTCATTTTTATTTCACTCATTAAATATACAAGTTAATAATCATGTTGTTCATTGGTCATTTGGCCCAGGATTTTGGAAGAAATCGATAAAGGTAGGCGATATTATTTCGATGCAACAGGTAAATACGAAGTGGTATTATGGCTTAGGTATTCGTTTTATAGCATCTGGTTGGCTTTATATTGTCACAGGTACCACAGCGGTTGAGCTTGAACTTAAAGATGGTTCTAAAGTTTATCTGGGAACAAATGATGCTCAGAACTTAATTAATGCAATAAAGTCACAATCGAACATTATTAACACTTAAGCGTTAATAATGTTCGATTTTCACTTATTGATAGGTCTTATAACTAAGCTTTGTTATTACTAAGCTTAGTGATTACGAAATAAAGTTAACGAATTGGGTGTTCTAGTACATCATTTATTTGTATATCAGATGGAGATAGTGTGTTCGTTTTCGTAACGCTTATTATAGTTTGGCTATTACTTATGCTTCGTACAATTGTTATTGAGTATAAATATTATCAATCAGTGATGACACTTGAACCTGAAATATGGAGGAAACTAGGATCGCCAAAATTTTTAAACATCCCTGTAATATTTATTTCAGCTAAAGGCAAAAATCTGCTTAAAACTATTTCAAATGAAACTGTCTGTGAACTAGCAAAAAAACACCATCAAGCAGGTATGCAGTTCTTGTTGTATGTCATATTAGTTTTAATGATGAGTATAATTTACTTTAAAGTCTCTTAAATAATAAATAATAAATAATAAATAATAAATAATAAATAAACAGAACATTTCTAGTGGCTAAGGCTTCTTTCACAAGTTATATTAGTCGTCTGAAAAATATTGTTTGTTATCAGTGTTTTTTAGCTATTATTAGCGCTGGCTTGCTAAAACTCCACGAGCCCAACGTGAACTTTATTGGAGTTATTAATAATTTAAAAAGGATTTTCTATGAAAGATGTGTTTTTCTTTGATGCAATGCTAACCCCTAAAATCATCACTTTTGTTTATTGGTTGTTGTTATTAGGCTCATTGATCTCTGGTTTAGGTTCAATGTTCACTGAATACGGAGGAGGATTCTTTGCAGGCTTAGCTATTATTGTCGGTGGTGCTGTCGGTGCAAGAATTTGGTGTGAGTTGTTAATCGTTTTATTTAAAATTCATGAAAATTTACAAAAAATAGCTAATAAAGCTGAATAACATCCTCAAGCGATGAACCTGTCTTAGCTCATCGCTAATGCTGAATTTAGCTGTCACCATGACAGCTAAATTCATTCAACAGCAATTTATAATATTTATCATCGTACTTTTAGTTGTAGTTTCTAAATTACATCTGACTGAAAAATATTCTGTCGTGTATTTATCTAGTCTTCGTAGTAATAAAGTAGATAACTTAATTAGTTAAATTGATATATGCTATTTGTATCAACGATATCTTAACAGTGCGCTAACTTAAAACTCTGTACTGTATCATCCAAGGAATATGACCATGTCAAACAAACATACCTACTATGCCCCAAGTGGAGGATTACCTCCGCAGACGCAACTAATATCCGACAGAGCTATTTTTACTGAAGCTTATGCCATTATTCCAAAGCGTGTGCTGACCGATATTGTGATCAGTTATTTACCGTTTTGGGAAAATATGCGCATGTGGGTTATTGCGCGACCATTAAGTGGCTTCTCAGAAACATTCTCTCAATATATTGTTGAAGTAGGTGCAGGCGGTGGATCTGAAAAACCTGAGTTAGATGAAAGCGCCGAAGCGGTACTGTTTGTGGTAGAAGGTGAAATGGATATCAATATTGAAGGTACTAGCCATCATCTGAGCACCGGTGGTTATGCTTATTTGCCGCCTGGGTGTCAATGGACAGTTAAAAACAATAGCGACAAACAGGTGAAATTTCATTGGATCCGCAAAGCTTATCAATTTGTTGAAGGTATTGACGCTCCTGAAGCTTTTGTGACCAGCGATAATGATGTTGAAGCGATTGCAATGCCAAATACCGAAGGGGTATGGAAAACAACGCGCTTTACTGAGCAGTCAGATATGCGCCACGATATGCACGTTAATATCGTTACTTTCGAGCCAGGTGGTGTCATTCCTTTTGATGAAACGCATGTGATGGAACATGGACTTTATGTTTTAGAAGGCAAAGCGGTGTATCACCTTAACGGCGAATGGGTTGAAGTTGAAGCTGGCGATTTTATGTGGCTACGTGCTTTTTGTCCGCAGTCTTGTTATGCCGGCGGACCCGGTCCGTTTAGATATTTACTCTATAAAGATGTGAATAGACATATGCCATTTATTCGTCCGAAAAACTAAGCGATATAAGTAAGTCTTATAAACTTAAAATAAACCTACTGAGCATGAATTAAACGTTATGCTCAGTAGGTTTTTATTGATGAATATTGGCGGGTCTTTTACTGAGCTACTTTAGATTAGGCTAAGATAAAGGCTTAGGTTAGTTAGTTAAAGAGAAATATAATTTCAAACGCTTATAACGAGCATCCGCTATGCACTTATGCACATGAAGGCTATCGCAGCAACGGCCTAAATTTATCTGCGCTTTTGATGATTAAAATACAAACACAACACGTCGATAAAATGGCATATCTAACTTTTTATGTCCCATCTGCAACTCTACTATTTTTAACGGTTCCTCAATTAAACATTATCTAATTGACCTTTAGCATTTACTTTCTAGCTTGTCCTCACTGTGTGGGAACAAATAATCTCGCAAGATCAATCTACTTTATTATAATTTGTCTAAGATGTGTTTATCGGCTTTGTTTTAATCGCTAGGGTTTAGTCAGAATTGATTTGAGTTATTGGGGAAGACTAGCGTTGAATCTAATTATGTCATCAATAATAAAAGCTCATGCTATAAATTGACACTTGTGTCAGGTTTATATTCTGATATATTTGAAACCCTTGTGTATCGATATATTTTAAATCTAAACACCATACTAACAACGGAAGCGGTTATGACAAAAAATACAGTGTGTTTCTTATTAAACAACGACGTTGTAACGATTGAGAACATAGATCCCAATTTAACTGTGCTGCAGTATTTGCGTGAACAGCGTTTTAATAATGGCACGAAAGAGGGCTGTGCTTCCGGTGATTGTGGTGCTTGTACTGTCGTTATTGCAGAACTTACAGATAATAATAAAGCACTGAACTATAAATCGATAAACGCATGTATTAGTTTTATTGGTAGTTTGCACGGCAAGCAATTGATCACGGTAGAACATTTAAAACAAGGGGCTAAATTACATCACGTTCAACAAGCAATGGTCGATAATCATGGCTCGCAATGTGGATTTTGTACCCCAGGTTTTGTGATGTCGTCATTTGCACTACACAAGAAGAACAATCGCCCTAATCGAGCGGAAGTTTTAGAGGCGTTAGCCGGTAACCTATGTCGCTGCACCGGATATCGCTCAATTATTGATGCCGCTTTAGTGTCGAGCGAGCATGCAGAAGAAGACTCTTTTGCCCAGCATTATCAGCAAACGCTGAAACAGCTTAATGCTTTCACACTGTTACCCTCAGCGATGCTCTCAAATATCCAACATAGTTACCATGCGCCGAAAAATGTCGCGGAATTAGCAAAAGCATTGCTAGATAAACCTAATGCTACCTTAGTGGCTGGAGCGACAGATTTAGCCTTATCGGTGACACAGAATCTAGCGACAATTGAAAATTTAATTTCCTTAGGTGATGTTGTTGAATTACAGACTTTAGAAAATAATGAGCAAGAGTTTATTATTGGCTCAGCAGTACCTTACAGTGAATTTACCCCGATGTTACATGATGAATATCATGAGCTTGGCGAAATGATCGAACGCATAGGTTCAAGACAAATCCGTAATAATGGAACTTTAGGTGGCAATATTGGTAATGCTTCTCCTATTGGTGATATGCCACCAGCGCTTATTGCTTTAGGGGCCGAAATGACCCTGCAACGTGGTGATAGCGTACGTAAAATTGCCGTAGAAGACTTCTTTGTTGGCTATAAACAAACAGTTTTGAAAGACGCTGAGTTTATTAAAGATGTCTATATTCCAAAAGCAAAAGCAGGCCAGATTTTAAAGCTCTACAAGATTTCAAAACGTATTGATGATGATATTTCTGCGGTGCTCGCTGCCTTTTTCATCGAATTTGATGACAATGTTGCTACCAATGTTCGTATCGCCTTTGGCGGTATGGCGGGTATTCCGATGCGTGCTAAGCAATGCGAAGCCGCGTTATTAAATAAACAGCTAAGCAGCGAGAGTATTGCCGCCGCGCAATTGGCGCTAACTCAAGACTTTCAGCCGATGTCTGATGTGCGCGCCTCTGATCAGTATCGAATGAAAGTAGCGCAAAACTTATTGCAAAAATGTTATTTAGAATTACAAAACAGAAATATCGCAACACGAGTAGTTAATTATGCGTAGCCTTATAGATACAAAACACGCCGACAACACGTTAAGTAAAGACAATGCTGCTAAAGATTGTGTTAATAAAGCTAGTAACAATGTCAATGATGCATCAAGTGTTGTTGCAGCCAATAATATTGGTTTAGGTGGCGTAGGTCGCTCGAAAAAGCACGAAAGTGCTGATAAGCATGTTAGCGGTGAAGCGCTCTATATTGACGACAGACCAAACCTGCAAGGACAGTTACATGCCGCCGTTGGGCAAAGTAGCATTGCTCATGGTCTCATTAAAAGTATCGATTTATCTGCTGTTAGGGCGGCTGAAGGTGTATTTGCGGTGATCACGGTTGATGATGTACCAGGACATACCGATATTGGACCAGTATTTCCCGGCGATCCGGTATTGGCGATTGGTAAAGTTGAATACGTCGGTCAACCCATCTTTGCTGTTGCGGCGACAAGCCATGATTTTGCCAGGCGTGCTGTTAAACTTGCAAATATTGAATATGAAGAACTGCCTGCGGTACTGACAGTAAAAGGTGCCTTAGCCAAACAAAGCTTCGTTCGTCCGCCATTTAGTATGACGCGTGGTGATTCTGCCTCTGCCATTTTACAAGCCGAACATCAATTATCTGGCGAGATTTCAGTCGGTGGTCAAGAGCACTTTTACCTTGAAGGACAAATATCTACCGCTGAGCCCAATGAAGATGGTGGTATGACGGTATTCTCATCATCACAACACCCGAGCGAAGTACAAAAATTAGTGGCCGAAGTACTTGGTATCCCACTGAATAAAGTCGTGGTTGATACTCGTAGAATGGGCGGCGGTTTTGGTGGTAAAGAAACTCAAGCTGCGCCTTGGGCGTGCATTGCTGCATTGTTGTCAAATGAAACCAAGCGTCCAGTGAAGTTTAAACTGAGTCGCTCAGATGATATGTGTATGACAGGTAAACGTCATCCGTTCGAAAATAATTATCATGTTGGCTTTGATAGTAACGGGCAAATTAAGGGCATTAATATTGAAGTCAATGGTAACTGTGGTTACTCGCCTGATTTGTCAGACGCTATTGTCGATAGAGCAATGTTTCATTCTGATAATGCTTACTTTTTAGATCAAGCAACCGTAACCGGTAATCGTTGTAAATTAAATACCGTTTCACATACCGCCTATCGTGGTTTTGGCGGACCGCAGGGCATGATGACTATCGAAATGGTGATGGACGACATTGCTCGTCATCTAGGTAAAGACCCATTAGAGATCCGTAAAATAAATTTATACGGTAAAGATGAACGTAACGAAACCCATTATCATCAGATTGTCGAACATAATAAAATGGCAGAATTAATTACGTCATTAGAGCAAAGTTCTGACTACCAAGCGCGTCGTGCAAGCATTACACAGTTTAATAGTGAAAACAGCATATTGAAAAAGGGCATTGCCTTAACACCCGTGAAATTCGGTATTTCATTTACCGTACAGCATTTAAATCAAGCTGGCGCTTTAGTGCACATCTATACCGACGGTACGATTCATTTAAACCATGGCGGCACCGAAATGGGCCAAGGTTTATACACCAAAGTAGCACAAATTGTCGCTGAAGAGTTTCAAGTGAATGTTGATACGGTTGGCGTATCTGCAACGCGTACCGATAAAGTACCAAACACCTCGCCAACAGCAGCGTCATCGGGCACTGATTTAAACGGTAAGGCCGCACAAGCAGCGGCTAAAATCATTAAAACCCGTCTGATAGAGTTTGCCTGTGAAAAATATGCGGTTAACGACACTGAGGTTACTTTTAAGGATAGCCAAGTACTGATAGGCACCGAAACATTCTCCTTTGCGGAGTTTGTACAACAAGCCTATATGGGGCGAGTGTCGCTATCGTCGACCGGGTTTTATAAAACGCCAAAAATTTATTTTGATCGGGCGAGTGGCAAAGGCCGACCGTTTTTCTATTACTCAACTGGCGCAGCAGTATCAGAAGTATTAATTGATACGTTAACAGGTGAATACAAAGTACTGCGTGCTGATATCTTGCATGATGTTGGCCATTCATTAAATCCGGCGATTGATATTGGTCAGATTGAAGGGGCATTTATTCAAGGTATGGGTTGGTTAACAACCGAAGAATTAGTTTGGAGCGAGCAAGGGCGATTATTATCTAATAATCCGGCAACGTATAAAATACCGGCCATTAGTGATACACCTGCTGATTTTAGAGTCACGCTTGTGCCTGACGATCCAAATCGTGAACAGACCATTTATAACTCGAAAGCCGTCGGTGAACCGCCATTTATGTTAGGTATATCGGTTTGGTCAGCGCTTAAAGATGCTATCTCTAGTGTTGCTGATCATAAATTGAGCCCGAAGCTTGATACCCCAGCGACACCAGAGCGCGTGCTATGGGCTGTTGAAGCTATCAAGCAACAAGCGCAAGCTTAGGAAATACCACCATGATTATAAATTGGAGCAGCGCCGCCCATAAATTAAGTCAGCAAGGTCAAGCCTATGTGTTAGTGACCTTGGTGGGTGTTTCTGGCTCAACGCCAAGAAATAGTGGCACCAAAATGGTGATCAGTAATGACGATATTTTTGACACTATTGGCGGTGGTCATCTGGAGTATAAAGCGCTTAAATACGCCAACAAAATGCTTGATGTCGCTAAAGATGCTCAACACAATGCTCAACATATAGAGCATTTTCAATTGGGCAGTCATTTAGGGCAGTGCTGTGGTGGTAATGCGACGGTTTTATTTGAATGTTTTGCGGCAACGGGCGTTAATATAATGCTCTTTGGCGCTGGTCATGTGGCTAAAGCATTAGTGCCAATACTCGCGCAATTGCCTTGTAAAGTAACTTGGGTAGATAGCCGAGCCGAGCAGTTTCCTGAAGATGTTGAACGTTATCATAATGTTGAAAAAGTGATCAGTGAAACGCCAGAAGATGAAGTAGCGAGTATGGCTGAAAATAGCTATTTCATTGTCATGACACATAATCATCAAATGGATTTTGAAATATCACAAGCGGTGCTCAAACGAGCAGACTTCCATTATTTAGGTTTAATTGCTTCAGATACTAAGTGGCGACGCTTCCAGCAACGTTATAAACATCGAGATATTGATCAAGCGCAAGTGGCAAGAATGAATTGCCCTATTGGCTTAGCAGATGTTGGTGGTAAGTTGCCGATTGAAGTTGCGGTGTCAGTGTCGGCAGAAATAATCAATGTTTATCAGGCCGAACAATTAAGGGTTGCAACACTCACTGAGCAGCTTGAACAAGCTAATCAGCAACGTTCGGTGTTAGATGCAAATGCAGGCCTAGCTTCTGATCTCGTCAATGATTTAGACACTAATATAAGTATTAATTCGGCTACTGATTTAACGCTGAAAAATAAGCGGCGTCCGGGTTCGCAGCAAGGTATTCATTGGCAAGAATTTAAGCAATTACTTAATACCGATTAATGACATAGCTTGATGACAAAGAAAGTACTCAATAAATCACTTAATTAAACATAGGAGTAGCAAGGTGTCTCATTTTGCCCTGCAAAGTAAAAATGTCGTTGTAAACAATAATGGCAGTAATGAAATGATCGCTGCTTGTATTGAAGTAAAAGGTGAGTTAATTCACGCCATTCACCCTTATAACAGTGCGTTATCATGTCAAGTTTTCGACTATGCTGAACACGTAATTATGCCGGGTTTAGTCGATTCGCATGTGCATATTAATGAGCCTGGCCGGACAGAATGGGAAGGTTTTAATACCGCTACTCAAGCGGCAGCCGCCGGCGGTATCACTGCATTAGTTGATATGCCACTCAATTGTATTCCAGTCACCACAACTAAAGCGGCATTTGAAGAAAAGCTCGCGGCAGTTGATGATAAGTTATGGGTTGATTGCGGCTTCTGGGGTGGCGTTATTCCACAAAATATTGCTGATTTAGACGACTTACTCAATGCAGGAGTATTGGGGGTTAAGTCTTTTTTAATCGATTCTGGTATTGCCGAGTTTCCGAATGTAGAAGCGAAAGATATACGCGCGGCAATGCCTATTTTAGCAAAGCATGATGTGCCTTATTTAATTCACGCTGAATTAGATTGCGGTGGTTTTAATGATGTAGTGATCAATGAAAAATATAATAGTTTCTTAGCTTCGCGCCCAAAAAAATGGGAAAACGATGCGATTTCATTGATGGTCGATATGGCGCGAGAGTCAAAAGAAAAAGGCGATAACTGTAAAGTTCATATTGTCCATTTGTCATCAGATGAAGCATTAGCAACTATTGCTAGCGCTAAGCAAGAAGGATTACGTTTTAGTGCTGAAACTTGTCCGCATTATCTAACCATTGCCTCTGAAAGCATTCCGGATGGCAAAACGTTATTTAAATGTTGCCCGCCGATCCGTGAAGAAAGTAATCGTGAGCATTTATGGCAAGCGATAAGTGATGGGCGTTTAGATTTTATTGTTTCTGATCATTCACCTTGCACACCAGAGTTAAAGCATATTGATACGGGTGACATTGAAAAGGCTTGGGGCGGAATTTCTGCCTTACAATTTGGTTTACCGCTTATTTGGACCGAAGCGAAACAGCGTGGTTTCAACTTAGTTGATATTACACGTTTAATGTCGAGTGAAACGGCGAAATTTGCTGGTTTAGAAAAGATTAAAGGCCAAATATCTATTGGCTTTCATGCGGACTTTTTAGTTTTTGATGCCGATAAAAGTTACACCATCACTAATGAAATGATTAAACATCGCCATAATATTACGCCTTATGCAGGCAGAACGGTTACCGGACAAGTTTTACATACTTATGTTCGTGGTCATCATGTTTATCAACAAGATGAATTTCTTGATACACCCATAGGTCGCCCGTTACTTAAAGGTAAGCTGTAAAGCTAGGGTCAGAGTAAGTCGAGAGCTTAACTTTAAGTCCTCGATTATAAGATGGTGTGATAAAGGCGGGTAATGGCTATTAGCGCAGTAAATGTCACTTTAAGGTGCATATTAAAGCCTATGCCAAGAGATAGTTAAATGGAGATAGAATGAATTTAACACAATTAAATACTTTGAATGTTGAAGAAGCACAGCATTGCTTTATGCAGTGTTGCACGTCATCTGCTTGGGTGGACGCCATGGCGCAAGCTCGCCCGTTCGCTGATAAACAGGCACTAAGTCATAAAGCCGATTTAGTCTGGGGAAAATTGACTGAAGCTGACTACTTAGAAGCGTTTGAAGGACATCCACAAATAGGCAATGTTGATACGCTCAGAGCTAAATATGCTAACACTAAAGCGTTAGCCAGTGGTGAGCAAAGTTCGGTTAATGAAGCTAGCGAGCAAGTTATTTCAGCACTTGCTAAAGGTAATGCCGATTATCTGGATAAATTTGGTTTTATTTTTATTGTTTGTGCTACCGGTAAAAGTGCTGAGCAAATGTTAGCACTTTTACAAGCGCGTTTACCTAATGACAAAGCAACTGAGTTGGTTAATGCCGCAGAAGAGCAACGCAAAATATTTCATTTACGATTAGAGAAACTATTATGAGCCAAATAACTACCCATGTACTTGATACTACGCGTGGTTTGCCCGCGCAAAACTTACCTATTACCTTGTTCGCACAAACACCTGACGGTTGGCAAGAATTAGCGACCGGTGTCACTAATAGCGATGGCAGAATTGCAGGGTTATTAACCGATGATGTTGTGCTAGCTGCGGGCGTTTACCGTATGCACTTTGCCACTAGACCTTACTTTATCTCCAACAATGAACAAGGTTTTTATCCTTACGTTGATATTGTTTTCGAACTTGACGATAGCGGCAGCCATTACCATATTCCACTGCTATTAACCGCTTTTGGTTATTCCACTTATCGTGGTAGCTAATGACATCTGATGATAATTGCAGTCTTAGCTTCTCTCGTGGTTTTAATTGAAGCTTCAAGCGTCTTTACAGGTAAACGTGATGAATAAACCCATAAACAATATCATTCCAAAAACATTAACAAATCAGGCGTTTAGTGCTTTTGGTGATGTTATTGATACGAGTGATGATGAGAAAAAAATTGAGATAAATGATGGCTTTACTCAACGTTACCATGATCTAGCAAAGGTCGATGTTAATGATAATCAAGGTCATCCTTTGATCAATATATTTCGCTCAACACCTTTAGCTCAACCTATTGCCATTAAAATGATGGAACGTCATCCACATGGCAGCCAAGCTTTTATTCCTCTTGGCAGTAATCCATACCTTGTGGTGGTTGCACCAGCAGGTGATTTTGACGTTAATAAAATAGAAATATTTATTGCTCGATCTGATCAAGGCGTTAATTATCATAAAGGTACTTGGCACCACTTTTGTTTAGCGCTTGGTAATGAAAGTGATTTTCTTGTTGTTGATCGAGGCGGCAAAGGTAGTAACTGCGACGTAGTTGAATTAGATGGTTCAATAGTAATAGCAGAATGCTAAACAAAAATAATAATAAAAAGGTAAAGCGTATGTTGAAAGTATATCGTGGCGAACTACTCCATTTTCTAGCAGATCCTGACAAAGTCGCATTGCAGGACAGTTATCAATACATCGCAGATGGCTTGTTAATTATTAAAAATGGCTTAGTAGAGCAAGTTGGCGAAGCGCAAGTATTGTTACCAACTTTAGATAAAAATGTTGAGGTCATCCACTACGAAAATGGTCTTATCATGCCTGGGTTTATTGATACTCACGTGCACTATCCACAAACAGAAATGATCGCATCTTATGGTGAGCAACTGTTAGAGTGGTTAGAAAATTATACTTTCCCTTTTGAACGTCAGTTTTCTGATCTAGAGCATGGTAAAGCGGTTGCCGAGTTCTTTTTAACACAATTATTAGCGGCAGGAACAACCACTGCTTTAGTTTTTGGTACGGTACATAAAGAGTCAGTAGAAGCTTTCTTTACGATTGCACAACAGAAAAAATTGCGCATGATTTGCGGTAAAGTTTTAATGGATCAAAACTGTCCGGATTATTTATCTGATACAGCGCAAACGGGTTACGATGATAGTAAAATGTTAATTGAAAAATGGCATAATACTGATCGCTTACAATATGCCATTACCCCAAGATTTGCGCCAACGTGCTCTACCGAGCAATTGAACAAAGCAGGGCAGTTACTTGCAGAGTATCCAAGTGTTTATCTGCATACCCACTTAAGTGAAAACAAAGCCGAAATCGCTTGGGTAAAAGAGTTATTTCCTGACAGTGATGGTTATTTAGATGTTTACGATAAAAGTAAATTATTGGGTCGTCGTAGCGTATTTGCTCATGGTGTGCATTTACATGATGATGAATGTCAGCGCTTAAGTGAAACAGATTCATCGATTGCTTTTTGTCCCAGTTCAAACCTATTTTTAGGTAGTGGCTTATTCAACCTACAACAAGCAAAAAAGTTTGATGTTAATGTTGGTCTAGGTAGTGATATTGGTGCAGGGACGACATTTTCTATGTTGAGTACTATCAATGAAGGCTATAAAACCCAACAACTGCGTGCGGACACACTGAGTCCATTTCAATCGTTCTATTTAGCGACTTTAGGTGGCGCTATTGCTTTAGATTTAGAAGGAACGATTGGTAACTTCACTAAAGGCGCAGAGGCTGACTTTATTGTACTTGATTATCACGCCACTCCTTTGATGGATAGACGTATGCAACATTGTACAAACCTATCAGAAAAACTATTTATTTTAAGTATGTTAGGTGACGAACGTCATGTTAAAGCGACATATATTATGGGTGAGCAAGTTTCCTTACCAATAACGTAAATACAAATTTAATAAATTCGAAAATTAAGGAATATTATGGATCCGTATATCAATGAATGGCTAAATCTAGTCATCAGATTTGCTCATCTAATAACAGGTATTGCGTGGGTAGGTGCGTCTTTCTATTTTGTTTGGTTAGATAATCATTTACAAAAACCTCCAGCGATTAAAGCAGAAAAGGGCATTGGCGGCGATCTATGGGCTATACATGGTGGTGGTTTTTACGAAGTAGCAAAATATAAACTCGCGCCACCGGTAATGCCAACGACATTGCATTGGTTTAAGTGGGAAGCCTACACCACTTGGATCACTGGCTTCTTGCTATTATCGTTAATGTTTTATGTTGGGGCTGAAACGTATTTAATTGATAAACGTGTTGCCGATTTAACTCAGTGGCAAGCCATTCTAATTGGCCTTGGCTCCATTGTTGTTGGTGTCGGTATTTACGAAGTTTTGGTTCGTACTAAGCTCAGAAATCATGGCATTATTTTAGGTTTGCTCCTAATGGCCGTTGCCACGGCATTGTCCTATGGATTAACGCAAATATTTAGTGCTCGAGGCGCTTATATGCACATGGGCGCTATTATTGGTACTATCATGGCCGGTAATGTGTTTTTTGGTATTATGCCGTCACAACGCGCTTTAGTTAAAGCTGTTGAAGCAGGCACAGCACCAGATCCTGCTTATGGTTTAAATGCTAAAGTTCGTTCGACTCATAATACCTATACCACTTTACCTATTATTTTTATCATGATTTCAAATCATTACCCAATGACCTTTAATCATAGTGCGAATTGGTTAGTGCTGATGGCTATTATTTTAATTACGGCAGCGGTGCGTCAATACTTTGTTTTACGTCATTTTGGCAAACAAAAACCTTTGATATTAGTTGCCTCGGTTGTTGCGACCGTTATGTTAGCTGTTGCCATTGCGCCCAGAACAACTGAAATAACGGCAGAGAAAAAAAATCAAGTGATCACCGATACACAAGTAACAGAAATTATCACACAACGTTGTGGCTCTTGTCATGCTGAGCAGCCGAGTGATGATATTTTTACCATCGCTCCCGCTGGCGTTGTTTTTTCTGATATAGCGAGTATTAAACAATGGGCACCTCGCATTAAAGCACGTGTTATTGACGCGAAGGATATGCCATTTATGAATAAAACTAACATGACCGATCAAGAACGTACTCATCTTGCTATTTGGTTAACGAAACAGAAGTAATTGATGCATAATATGCTCAGTTTTATACAATATAAGATAGCGATAAAGCGCTTTGATTTAAGCGCTCAGATGAGTTAAAAATACGTACAGTTCGTGTATAGACGAAGATATTTGACAAGGAATTTTTGTGGTTAAAGAAAAAGTATTAGTTGGTAGTATTAGGCAAAAAAATAAAGCTATTATTTTTAATGCAGCAAAGAAAGAATTTGTTACTTTTGGTTTTAAAGGTTCATCAATTAAACGGATAGCGGAGCGCGCTAATATTGCTCGCGCCAATATTCATTATTACTTTAAAGACAAAACCGACTTATATCAGCAGTTACTGAGTAATATTATTGCGGTATGGAACGATGACTACGATACGTTAACCGTCGATAGTGAACCTAAACAAGCATTGAGTGCTTATATTCGCGCTAAAGTAATGCATGCCAAGAATGACCCTGATGCATCAAGAATATTTGCTAGTGAATTAATCCACGGTGCTCCCGTTTTAGACGAATATTTAAATAATGATTTTAGAGTCTGGTTACAAGGTAAAATTTCGGTTATCGAAGCTTGGATTGAGCAGGGCTTAATCGATCAGGTTAACCCTTATCATTTATTGTTTTTGATTTGGAGTTCAACACAGCACTATGCCGATTTTAATGTGCAAGTGGTTGCAGCTCTGGATAAAGAGTCAATGAGTGATGATGATTTTGAAGCGGTGGTTGCCTCGTTAACACAAATAATTCTCAAAGGCTGCGGCATTCAATAACGAATTGCTTCATGGTAGTCATTAAATAAAAATAAGAGTTAAGTTGTTAAATATTAACGATTTAACTCTTGTTGGCAACTTCTCTTGGCTATGCTACGATTATGTTATGAACACATTATCGTTTAGACACATCATTAACTTAGTTGCGAATCTATCCATCATCAGAATGGTACCTTTTCGCGCCTTACCCATTTTGGCGGCTAAGACCTATTTAACCTTAGTCGCCTAACCCCCATAACATTTTATAGCTAAAAATCTAACGCCAATTCGTACAATTACAAAGCTACTCAAACGCTATGTTCAGATTTTTTAGCCAATATTCATTTATATAAAATCAATACCCATTATTCGAGAGTAAGAATAGCGCTATGCATAATAATTTTTGGCATTACCTCTTTGAGACCTATGAGTTAATCGAGGATATGAATAACGACAACCAAGATTTACTTCGTCAGGTTCACGCACGATTAGAAACAATTGAGCTGTTGTATGCTCGACACTTTGATCCAGTAGATTCTTACCAAGAGTTTGTTGCGGTGAAACTAATTAATGCGATCTCACTTACGCTAAAGAACCAATAGCATTATTGCGCTATTGAATAAATTTTTAGTGGAGAATGCTCAGCTCTACAATTTGTCGTTCCACAATTTTTAGTTCGACAATGTTCAGTTCCACAATGTTTAAACCTATACAACGATGAGATTTTTACGGTAAAAATCAATTTACAAAAGGAAAACGTATTATGACTAAACCTAAAATAAAGATAAGCGATATTGACTATGATGGCTTGCATTCTCTGATAGAAGCATCCAGTTTTGAACCGGTACATGACTTATTACTTGATGAGTTAGAACGAGCAAAAATAGTGGTAAGCGACAAACTACCCAAAAATGTCGTACGAATGAATTCAACAGTGACATTCACCATGAATTCAACACAAAAGACCTTTGCGCTTAAACTGGTATATCCAAAAGATACCGCTGAAAGTGGTACTGTTTCTATATTCACTCCTGTTGGCAGCGCTTTAATCGGCTTATCTACAGGTCAAGAGATTGAGTGGCCTTTAGGTAACAATAAAACCACCGTTGTACACATTGATTCTATTGCCATTGAGGAGTAATTAATTTGAGCAGCATCAGTGCTGTTTTATAGATAAAGTTAATTGGCTAACGTTTTATTAACAAGGTTAGCCAGCCTTAATTAAACAACGCCTAATTCATCAATGTTGTAACACCTAATGTATTAACGGTTGATGAAATAACGATTGATGATTAACAGTAGAATAAAACGGTAAGCTAAGTCGTTAAATAACATCTGACGATGATAAATAGGGCGCTTTATGCACCATCAGAGCAGTGATTATTGCTCTGATGGTGCGGTGATTATTGCTTTACTATTATTATGCTGGTGGCAACATACCTTTTAGTAAACGGCCAAAGATATCAGCACCAGTTATAATACGCTTAGTCTCACCCCAGATAAGTAAAACATCGTGCTCAATAACACCATCGAAATTTTGATCAGTTGACGTATTCACTTTCATTTCTAAAATGGCTTCATTTAGCGACGTTGTTTCATCTGTAATGACAACAGGTCGATGACAAAAATTGTAAGGGTCAAAATTTTCTGACTGAAACAGAGCGCTACGTAAAAAACCATCAGCATCAATAACAAGTAATGGCTTGCCTTCAAGGTTTGTTAATACCACCCAACTATAACCAGACTGATTTAGCATAGTAAGGAAAGGGTCATCTGGACCAGAATAGCTATCAGGTAAAATAGGTAAATCAAGTTTTGTTGGCAAAGCAATAATAGAGTTAGGATCTATGACTTCACCTTCTTCTGTTACTTTAATTTCATCCAAGGCAAAGAAATTCAGTGCGCCAATACCTTCTACATGATTTAAATCTGCTTCTTCAGCGCGGATATGCTCTTTAATGATATTACCTAATTCACTTTCTCCCAAATAAGTAATACCTTCTTTACCCAACCAAGCATCAAGTATTAGCGCACTTGGTTTGGTAACAGGGTAAAGTAAAAATTGGTAGAAACGAATAACAGGAGCAAGCATGCTACCCATTTTTAAAGCATTGCGAGAGAAGTAAGCTTGAGGCGTTATCTCACCAACAATGGTGATCGCTATTGTTGAGAAAAGAAAAGCACCAACACCGGCAAGCACTGAGTCAGACAGCATCGTTAATAAAACATTAATACCAACATTACCCCATAAAATAGTTGCTAACAAAAAGTTAGAGTCATTTCTCAGTTTTAAGACGGTTTTTGCTGATTTATTTCCTTTATTCGCTTCAACTTCAAGCTGAAGTCTACTGAGCGAGAAAAACGCTAAGTTTAAGCCGGAAAATATGGCAGATTGCGATATACAAAGTACAATGGCAATCCAAGTTATTGTTTCTACTGGCATTACTTAATTCCTATAATTTACTTTTCTTAAAGTAGCAGTAAGCTACCTAATCCTAAAAACACAACGAAACCAACAATGTCGGTCACGGTAGTTAAAATAACCGCGCCAGATAAGGCGGGGTCAATTTTCAATTTATTTAATAGTGCAGGGATCATTACTCCGGATGCTGCAGCCGTCAACAAATTTAATAATATCGCTAAGGCAATAACTAAACTTAATATCAAGTTATCAAACCAAATAAAGGTAATAGCACCAATGACAACAGACCAAATTAAGCCATTGAGTCCACCAACTTTTAATTCTTTACGCAGTAATACCTTTCTGTTTTGTTCGGTTATTTGACCTAGTGCCAAACCTCTAACAATTACCGTTAAAGTCTGACTACCTGAAACACCGCCCATTGAAGCGACGACTGGCATCAATACGGCTAAAGCAACAACTTGTTGTAATGTTGCTTCAAAAAAGCCAATAAACCAAGAGGCTAAGAATGCAGTAAGCAAATTAATACCGAGCCAAATTCCTCGGTTTTTTGCACTGGTACGTACGCTCGAAAACAAGTCCTCGTCGTTACTTAAACCAGCAGCGGTAGTAATTTGTTCTGCTTGTGATTCCTGCTTTACTTGATAAGCAGTTTCTATAGTAAAGCGACCAAGAAAGTGTTCATTATCATCGACGACAGCTAACGCCATTTTTCCGGATAATATAACGGCTTCTGCAGCAACATTAAGATCTTCATTAGCATTAAGTCGATTTATTTCAGATGAAAAAATCTCTTTGAGGGTATTTTCACCATCACTTTGTAATAGCGTATTAATCGCGATTGTACCCGTTAAAACGCCTTCCTTATTTACCGCATAAAAGTCTTCTGTATAGGGGGCTAACCCCTTATGCAAAAGTAATTGAGCGCTGGTTATTTTAAGTCTTTCTGAAATACGGACATAATTGTAATCTAGCCAATGGCCGACACTATCAACACTAAACTGTTGTGCTTGTTGATAAAGTTTTCGTTGCGAATCATCTAAGTTCTTTATCGCATACTTTAATAGGCGGCTAGGTATTTCTTCTGCAATTTCAATTACATCATCGACATCAAGTTGTGCAAGTAAATCAAAGCACTCATCATCACTCAATGCTTGTATTAAGCTTGTTCTCGTTCCTTGCCCCATATCGACAAAAGCAGCTCTTTGCATTGCTTCTGGATAGGTTGACCAAACGCTTAAACGTTTATCTTGTGGCAGTGCTTCAATAAGCAAAGCAAATTGTTCTGGCGCAAGTGTTTCATTGGCTGAGAGCATTACATCAGCAATTTCTTGGCTGTGCTCTGCAATAAGAATCTCGTCAATGACTAAGGATAATTTATCAATGGCATTTTCTAACATTTTTTTATCCTTATAGCCTTGTTGAACAAGGAAGGTGGCATTGTTTGCTGTGTGAGTTTATAGGTCATTTAACGTTAATTTGTAAGTAATTTATTGGTAATTTTTTATTCGGCAATTATATTAAATTACTTTTAGTTAATTCTATTAGTATTTATAGTTAATTCTATTAGTATTTATAGTTAAGTGTATTACAATCAAGGGAAAATAAGGTAGTTTTAATGATAATTTTACGGACTATTTTTTTATGTCTGCTGTCGGTTACCATACGCTGCAGTTGATAATCAAAAAGTATAGCGTGCGCGTTAATAAATTATACCGTTAATTTCGGGATATGTTGAGAGTGTCAAATGATAAAATGTATGTTGATTTCACCTACGGAAAAAACCGTGCTTGGTGGTAGCGAATTAATTGAACAATGGCAAACAAATGATCAAACAACACTATGGATTGATCTTGATAATGTTGAATTAGAAGAAGAAAAACAATTATTAACAGAGTTTAATTGTCATCCTCTTGCCATTAGTGATGCGCTTCGTGAGCGTCATCCACCTAAAATTGAATTATTTAAAGATTATATTTTCATGCTTTATCGAGGCATTGTAGCCAATGACGAAAGTTTGAAATTTAATCATTTGCAAATAAGTATGTTCATCGGAAAGCGCATACTCATTACCCGTCATCCGCAAAGCTCTTTAGCTATTAATGAATTATTTACGGAAAGTAGTGAAAAATACTTGAAGCGTAGTCCTGCGCATTTAGCTCTAAGGCTTTTTCATAGTAGCTGCGGTTACTACCTTAAGGAAATGTTTAGCTTTGAGGTTGAGTTAGAAAGAATTGAAGATAAATTTCAATTGAGCGGTACTGATCAAATGATGAAACAAATTACGTTATACCGTTCACAGTTGGTGAAAATAAGACGTACGTTTAATTATCATGTCAACATGGGGGAAACGTTAAAAGCTTATGTTGATGACGAAGATACTGATCTGATCACCGATAAAGAAGTTCATACCGTGAACGATTTACGCGAGCGATTAGATCGACTGCTCAGCCTGTCGCAAATGTATTACGATATTTGTGGTGATTTAATTAACGGTTATATGTCAGTGACCTCACATCAGCTTAATGCCACCATGAGGGTATTAACGGTGATCACTGCATTATTTGTACCTTTAACCTTTCTTGCCGGCATTTACGGGATGAACTTTGAACATATTCCAGAGTTGAAAGCAGATAACGGCTACTTCATTTTATTAGGTGTGATGGCGGTGGTTTCAGTGGTATTACTGTTGATATTTAAGAAGAAACGCTGGTTGTGATTACAGTATCTGTGATAACTAAATGATGTAATAACTTAGCAGCAAGGTACAGCCAATTTTACGGTTGCAACTTGCTTCTAAGCCTACTTGTCATAATAAAGAGCTTTTAGTGTGTATCTTTAGTTTGATTAAGCTCTGATTTAAGCTCTAATTTAAGCCATTTCTTACTTAACCCTATCCAAATAGGGCTCGTCAGTAGAGACAAAGAAATCACACATAGGGCGAGTTGATATCCGTACTCGTTAATAATACTCGCTTGGTGACCCACAGCGGCAAGCACAAAACTGAATTCACCTATTTGCGACAATAACACACCGGCAAAAAGGCTTTCTTTCCAGCTATATTTAGACAATTTCAGGATAATAGCGTTAATAAATGTATTCGTGATCAATGCTGCGATCACTAAAGCGGCTGTTTGCTGCCAATGGCTTAAAAGAAAACCAACATCAAGTAACATACCGACTGAAACAAAAAACAGTGCAACAAATAACACTCTGAAAGAGTCCAACGTACGGTGAACCCAAAGAGTTTCTTTCGCTGCTCCAACTAGCATTCCAGCAATAAAGGCGCCTAAGGCGGTGGAAAGTTCAAACCAAGCCGTTAACATCGCTAAACCAAAGCAAATACCTAAAGCAGCAAAAAGTTGTAATTCGCGATCTTCTTTTAACCATTTAGACAATGGTAAATGAACTTGTTTACGGGTGATAATAAAACTAAATAATGCTATAGCCAGTAATGTCCCCACGCCTTGCTTCGCCAGTTGTACGTTGTCAATGTTTTCTATATTACCGGCACCTAATAGACCTATGATGATTAACATAGGAATGATCGCTAAATCTTGAGCGAGTAGAATACCTAAAGCGCTTTGGCCTAAATTCGACGACAACATACCATTATCTTGTAATAACTTGATAACAATAGCGGTGCTACTCAGACTTATAACAAAGCCAATTAATACTATTCTTGCTAAGCTCCAATCAAACCAAAGACCTAATAACCAAACACAGACTACACTTAATATAATCTGCATTAGTGTGCCGAAAATAATTAACTTCCAGTTTTTAGCTAGTTTAGGCATGTCGGTTTCCATACCAACAAAAAACAGCAGCAGTACCACACCTGCGGTGCCTAAACGTGAGATGCTTTCACTGTCAGTAACTAAACCAAGTCCCCAAGGTCCAATAACAATCCCAGCGATTAAATACGCAACAACATGAGGCTGTCGAAAAAACTTAAGAATAAAGCCTAAGAGTAATATAAAGAATATAGCGCCAACGGCTTGTGGCAAAAAAGGGTCCATATGCATCGCAACTATCCTTTGAATATCAAATTAATATGAGGGTGATTTTGGCGGTAGTGTAAACTAATTTAATTTAACAGCGTGATGTATTCCTGTGATTATTATGCAAATAATATATATTTAATGATCTCCTGTGACAAAGTCGTCATAATTATTGAGCTGATGCTCATTGTGCTCAGCTAATCAACCATGGGAAAATATTAAAACAGGTGAATTACAAATATAGCATTGGACTGATCTACATATTAATCACTGTTTTGATGTTAACAAGTGTCGATAAAGCGCACTCAGCAGAATTTGACGATAAAGTAGGTACGCACCTCACTATTATAGGGGTAGATTCCGCGTTAAAAACTAATATTTTGAGGACACTAAGTAGTAACGAAAATATTATTCCGTTGTCAGTGTTAGGTTTTGAACAGTCAGATAACTATATTCTAAATAAAGCCAGAGCGGCGCTTCAAGCGCTGGGCTATTATCAACCTGTTTTAACATTGTCAGATGACAAAGCAGGAAAGGTATTAAATGTTGATTTGCAGGCGCCAGTGCGTTGGCACAATATTAGTATTTTGCTTAACTGTGAAAATATACCTGAAGCCTTATCGGCATTAGTTGCTAAACATCCCTTTAGCAAAAATAAAATAGTTAATCATGGCGATTACAGCCAATTTAAATCATCAATACAACACCAAGCACAAGAGTTAGGTTTACTTAATGCTGCATTCACTACCCGTGTGTTAAATGTTGATACCGAGAAACTACAAGCTGACATTAATTGGGTTTTTAATTGTGGTGCTCGCTACACCATTAATAATATCAAGATTGAAGGTACGGTCTTATCTCATGATTTAATTAATAGTTACTCGACCATTCGCTCAGGGCAACATTATAGTCAGCCCGATATCATAGCAAGCCAACAAGCACTCAATCGTTCTGGGTTTTTTAAGTCTGTCGTTGTTGATCAGTCTATTGATCATGTTAATCAAACCGTAGATGTAAGTTTTTCAATACTTGATACTGAAAAATACGAGCTTAAAACTTTATTAGGTTATGGCACTGACAGTGGTGGTAAATTAGGCGTGAGCTGGAAAAATCGTCGGGTAAATAATAGAGCTCATCAATATATTGCCTCGATAGACTTTAATAAGGTAAAACTAGATAACGCCGATGTTCATGCGACATTTCAATACCAAATTCCTCTAGAGAAAGCCACTAGCCAGTGGATAAACCTAATGAGTTATCAAGTTAAAAATGAAGAGATTGGCCGCAGTGAAATTTTCACTCTAGAGTCCGTGTTAGCAAATAAAATTAGTCCGCATTGGTTTAGTCAGTGGTCGGTAGTGATGGCACATGAGCAGTTAGATTCAGATGCCGATGTTAGTAGCAGTCTCGAATACATTGTCCCTTCATGGCAGCTAAATTATTATAGTGTGACAGACCCTTTTTCAGCTATTGAGGGGTGGCGCTGGCAAAGTACTTTTCGTTTTAGTGGCGAACAACTTAGCGATCCTAATATCACCTTTTTGCAAACTGACCAACGATTAAAACGCATCTGGTCAATTAATGATGATTGGCGGTTATTGTTGCGCGCAAGATTAGGTACTACCTGGATGAATACCGATGATTTTAATCGTTCTATGCCTTCAAACTATCGTTTCTTTGCCGGTGGCGATGTCTCCGTTCGTGGTTATAAGCATCAAAGTTTGTCACCGCTTGAGGATGAAGTTTTGATCGGTGGTAAGCATTTATTTGCATCAAGTGCTGAGATTGATTATTTATTTTATGAGGATTTTCGCTGGGCAATATTTACCGACCAAGGTAATGCGTTTAATGATTGGAGCGCATGGAAGTTATATAAGTCAGTTGGCACAGGCTTAAGGTGGGTTACGCCCATCGGCGCTATCCGTCTCGACATTGCGAAGGCATTGGATGGTGATAAAGGTTGGCGCTTTCATATTACTATAGGGCCAGATTTATGAGCCGAATTAGAAAAAGTGCTGTCGTGAAGTGGTTTAGCTTATTTTCAGTTGTCTTAGTTGCTTTTATATTACTTATGTTTTCTTGGCTTTATACTACTGAATCTGGTTTGCAGTGGTTAACAGCACGCATAGCGCCATTTCAACCACAAGCGTTACGCTTAGCTAATATCAGTGGCACATTAAGTACACAAGTACACTTAAAAGAGTTTGAGTGGCAGCAAGCCGAGATAAAAGTACGAGCAACAGAGCTTGTACTTGATTGCCAATGGTTGCATTTGATTGATGGTTTAGTGTCATGTAATAACGTAGCTTTAACTTCCTTGTCTGTATCGACATTAGGAGAAGAAAACAGTAAAAGTGGAGAAGACGCTTGGCCAGAACTCACATCGGTAAAATTGCCCATAGCAGTTAATGTTAAACAAGTAACTATTGCTAACATTAACTATCAACAGCTCAATGAAAAAAATAACACTGCCTATCATGTTTCTGGTCTTAAGGTTAATAAATTAATCTTAGCGCGCAGTAAGATTAGCGTAAAATCGGTAAGTATTTTATATGATGATCATAATATAGTTGCGTCTGGCTTTGTTGATATGCGTAAACAATGGCAGCATCAAATCGACTTAACAGTAGTAGGCCCAAGCCTAGCTGTAAGTGCTAAATCAAAGGGCAGTATCGTTAAGTTATCCCAATTAACTTTACAACTACAATCTCCTTATAAAGTAGACCTTACTACCGATTGGTTTATGAATAAAGGGCTATTTTTAAAGCGTGGAAAATTGATAGCCGAAAAGCAAAAGCTTGAATTAGCTAATGATGCGCTTGATATTGAACAAGCAAGTGGCAAGTTTGCGCTTAACTGGCCAACATTGACATCAAGTCTGCAAGTTCAAACCGCTTGGCAAGAATTTGAAAATATAGAGTTTAATGTGAATGCTGAACTAACTAATGTGTTGGATTGGCAGTCAAACAGCATGGTCTCATTACGAGCCGTGAGTGAGCTTAGTGAGCAACAGATTTTGGTATCTTTACCCCAAGTTTTACCTGCAGAGGTTAAGGGAAAAAAGGCTCATCCCACACAAGTTTGGCCAGTGTCCGTTAATCTTGATATGACTGTTGCCCAAGGTATTATTACCGTCAAAAGTCAAGAAATAGCATTAGGTGAACTCACCGCATCATTGGAAGGAGAATTTAGCGCACAAAACCCACTAGCAGAAAATTTCTCTTTAAAAGGACAAGTGAGTGGGAGAAGCTTTGCTTTAAAAGATAGTTTACAGCTTGCGAATGTAAATGCGCATTGGCAGATAGAAAAACAGCAATCGCAATGGCTTATATCTAGCGAGGGTAAAATAAATAAGTTTGCATTAGCTCAATTCGGTGGTCAAAACATAAACTGGGCGATAGATTTTAGTGAAAAATTACAGGCCGATATCCAGGCTGATTCATTAAAAATTGATACGGTTGATATCAAAAGTCCGTCATTAAATATTGCCGGTTTACCTGAAGCACATCGAGTTAAATTGAGTGCAGCGGTCGCTGAAGATGCATCGATTAATATAGTCTTTGATGGTAAATTTCTTGCTGAAAAAGGAAGCTTGCTAACAAGTCATAATGATTTAGCAACGGCTATTTGGCAAATTAATAATCTTGAGTTTAACGCATTAAATCAAGGGCAACATTTAGTGTTAGCCGCCGAGCAATTAACACTTAGCCGCGAAAGGCAAAGTGTTGATAATTTATGCCTAAAAGGCAATGGTACATTGTGTGTCAATGCTCGTCATAGCGCCCAGCAGTGGGCCGCAAACTTGGTCTTTGAACAATGGTCAATCTCACCAGTGATTGAGCACTTAAGAACATGGCAATCCATCTTACCAACACAATACCCAGACAGTGTGCAAGGGATAGTTACCGGAAAGTTATCATTGCTAGGACAAGATAAAAAACTTGAAAAAATCACGGCAAACTTAGCAATTCCAAACTTCAAATGGCACGAATCCGACTGGCAATTACATGGCGAAGAGTTTGTTATTAATAGTCAACAGCAGGACAGTCGTTTAGTTGTAACTACGCAGTGGCAAAACTTGATGACAAACTTAACATTACCTGAATGGCAATCTGATATTACGATGCCTAAAGGGGGGCTGTCATTGTCACTAACGCCTGATTTCAAGGTTGATTTTAGCTTAGAACAACCTAATATCACCCTAAGCCTTCCAGGGGAAGAAAGCGAAGCTAATAGCACCTTCGCAGAGCATTTCTTAAAGATCCCATTGCTCTCTTTAACGGGGCAATGGCAGCAAAATAAAATATCGACAAATTTACAGGTACTTTTACCTGCAGAAGATAAAATATCGGCACAATTTAGTAGTGATTGGCCTTTAACAGATGCTGCTCGCATTTCTGGCGCATTGTCGCTTAATTTACAACAATTTGACTGGCTCAAACAGTGGCAAAAACGTATAGATAAAGTCGATGCAGCTTTAGTGCAAGATTTTACTTTAGCTGGCACATGGCAAAAACCATTGCTCGAAGGGCAAGGAACACTTGAAATTAATCAGTTAGCTATTGATGAATATGGTTTAGATATTCGGAACAGCAAGGTTAAATTAAACAGCCAGCAAGACGCTATCGTACTTTTAGGCGAATTAAAAAATCCGCAGGGCGCATTATCAATAGCAGGGCAGGCAAAACTGTCGACTCCACTTACTGCTAATTTAACGATTGAAGGACAACAGGTTACGCTCGTCAATAATAGTGAGAATAAACTGATTGTGTCACCAAAATTACAAGCGACTTATCAAAATAAACATTTAGATGTTGACGGTCATTTAGTTATTGATCAAGCCGATGTAAAAATATCTTCATTACCTAAATCGGCCATTAGTGTTTCTGAAGATCAAGTTATTGCGGATGAAAAAGATATTAGCACGACAGACACTCCTTTTAGTTACAATGTTTTGTTAACAATATCAGCGGGTAATAATGTAAAAATAAGTGGTTTTGGATTGTCGAGTGAAATACAAGGGGATTTATCTTCATCACTTATTTCGGGGCAAACTTTAACGCTTAATGGCCGTTTAGATCTTAAAAATGGTAAATTTGAAGCCTATAAACAAGTCTTAACTATTGAAGAAGGACAACTATTATTTCTTGGTGCCGCGGAGAATCCGAGTATTCAATTTAGAGCTATTCGTATTGTTGATGAAATAAAAGTCGGTATCATCGCCGACGGTACGATACATAATCCTCGATTAACGCTATTCTCCGAACCTGTATTGGCGGATGAGAATGTATTATCACTGCTAATTACTGGCCGGAATCTAGATTCTTTATCCACGCAAGAAGGCAATGCACTCACGAGTGCGGCAATTAGCTTAGGTGTTGAGAGTGCGAATAAGTTAGTGCAGAAAATTGGTGACCAATTAGGCTTAAAAGATGTCGCTTTTACCAGTAAAAATGGCACTAACGGTAGTAGCACGCGTGTCGATCTTGAGGCTAAAATCAATGACCGATTAAATGTCGGTTATGGCACTAATATTGACTCTGATAATAGCTTACAAGCCGGTTGGAGTATTGAATATAAACTATCACCTAACATTTCGTTTGAAGCAACAAGTGGCGAGGAGATTAGTGCAAATATTAACTATAAAAAACAATATTCACCTAGCAAAGAAAAACGGAAGGAAAAGGTGAAAGAACAAGTAAAAGAACAAGACAAAGAGTAAACATTATTAGCCGTGTGCTTAGACGTTTTTTAAACGTAGCGCAATAACCTGTTAACATTTAACCTGAAAACCTTAACTGCCGATTATTAAAAGAAGAAGATATTTATGTCAAGTGAGTCAACAACTCAAGTATTAGTGAAAACCCCAACTATTTCTAAACGTCACCCGCTGCTTAATTGGCTATTAGCAATATTATTAATAGTCTCCGGTTTCTATCTATCGGTTATACAATTTGCCGGCTTAGAATGGCTCTCGCGCAGTGGTTGTTTAGTTGTTGTGTTAGGTGTGTGGTCAAGCTTGGGTGGCATAATACAAGAAAGGTTGTTAATCGGCCGCCTTGATTTTCAGCATCGTATCAACCTTGCTCGGTTGAAACGTAAATTACGCCAATTAAAAGTGTCAGATGAGCATAAAGATAGTGAAATACAAGCGGTAGAAGAAGAGTTTAAAGATAAAACAGAGGTTATTTTACAAGCGGTTCGATTACAGCTTGGTATGCTTGAGGTCTCGTTACTTATTACAGGGACGATACTGTGGGGCTTTGGTGATTTGTATTTTAAATTAACATTGTAAGATAAAAAATGGGTAATTGATTATCTTACAATGCACAGATAATCAATTACTTGTACATATAATCAGATGTTAAGGTGTATTGATTAGCACCAAATCTGCATTTTGATTAACAAGCGCTGAAATGGTTGAACCATTGAGCCACTTATCGAATAAACTGTGATCTCGACAACCTAGAGCGATTAAATCTACCTTATTATCGTCAATGTAAGTCAATAAGGCATGCTCAGGTGTTCCACGGGTAAAGCTGATAAGCTCCTTTGCGCAATTAACTTTTTTTGCGAAATGATAAATTTGTTCTCTATGTAATGCTTCAATATTTTTTTCATATTCAATCGCGAGAGGTGGAATATGAATAACATGTAATAAAAATGGCTGCTTTTGCTCAGCAGCTGTGCACCATTGCCGCATAAATTGATAAACTTTAATATCCGATTTACTTTCATTGTCATCTTCATGAAAGGGGTCAATTGCACCAATAGCTCTTCCATCAGCTAACCATTTTTCTTGGCCCAATATAAAAACCGTATTTTTGTTATGGCTAATATATTGATTGTCAGCGGAAGTAAGTCCAGATTTCGATCTAATAATCACTCTCGGGTCGAGTACATTAGCATTACTATCAACCATTTTTGACCAATACTTCTCATTACAAGTTTGCACGGTACTCTGTGGAAAATACTGTCTGATTTTTAGTGCAACAAGATCAATTTTCTTTTGATGACTTGCTTGTAAAGTGCCTGAAATGGTAGCAAGTTCGTTTGAAAAATAACTTCGGTCAAAAAAACGTTGATGATGATGTAAATACCAGACAACATTTGCTGATAGTTTCTTCTGTAGTAAAGTGACTTTAGCAAAGATGGTGTGAGTAATTTCAAGGTCTGACAAAATAATATGTAATGTTGTCATGAAAGGTTCCTTTGAAGAGTGATTATTTACCGACAGTAAAAGCTGAGTTCATTGGTATTATCAAGGTTATTAGTTAAATTACTTAGTGTTTGTCATAAGTATAAGTAGACGTATACATAGCTGATTTAAGATAGCATAATCCATCAATATAGAAAGTAAATGTTGCTCGACATTGTTAATTGAAAAGTAAGCTAAATTTATTAAATAGCACAACAAAAAACTGCGTATTTACTGACCGAATAATTAAATAAATAAGAGACCGTAAAATGATTAATAAGGCATGGTGGGGCGAATTTACTTTTACCATTGAACAACAGCTTTGCTGGCAAATTGGTGAGCGAGCGATCATGCTTAAACGCCTAGAAAATGAGTGGAATAGTTGGAATTTAGAAACACTTAATGAAAACGACGACGAAATTGTTGTTAGCGAACCTGATGAGCCTGATTTAATTAAAGAAGCTAAATTTGGTCGTTATTTACAACAAAACACCTCAGAGAAAATCCAGGTATTACCTTTATTGGCCGATAGGTCAATTGTCGCTCGTCCAGATACACCGTTAACTTTGCTTGCAGGAGAAAAGTCACGGTTATATGTGAGTACACCTGTTTGGTTTACTGCAAAATTATTACCTAAGGGAGAAAATTTGCTGGACTTACCTTTTTGGCGTCCGTCTGATTCTTGGTTTGGTCCATCCACACAAGTAGGGCAAATATGTTATGCAAAATATACCGCGGCTCGTATTCAGCTTGATAATTTAGAAAGGCGTCCTCATCGAGCAATTACGCCAATAACGGTTATTAATAATCATGATAAACCGTTAACGATTGAGCGTATTAATGTGCCCGTCACTTTATTGCACTTGTATTCTGACGAAAATCAGCAACTTTGGACCACGGGTATCTCAGTTCATATCGAGCGCCATTCTGATAATGTCGAATTACACTTAGATAAGCATGCGCCGATTGAAGCGTTATCTTCGATTTTAATTAATGGTCCAAGAGTTAACACTGAACAAAGTATATTAATACGTAGTATTAGTAGCTTATTTGCCTAAAAAGAGAACTGTTGTGAAAGAATTTATTGCGTTTATCGAACTCTTAAAGGGTTCACATTTATATGCGTTGATCCAAGCATTATTATTAGTTGTTGTGGGCTTTATCATTGCTCGACTAATAAGTACCGCGATTGTTAATGTGGTAAAACACAAAATGACAGCTCATGGTCAACTCTTTCTAAAAAGAACTATTTTCTACGGTATTTTAATCTTAGTGACTATTTCTGCCTTAGATAATATAGGAATTGATTTAAGTATATTATTAGGGGCCGCAGGGGTATTCACCGTTGCATTAGGCTTTGCATCGCAAACATCAGCATCTAACTTAATTAGTGGTTTGTTTTTGATGATTGAACGACCATTTTCTATTACCGATGTTATTCGAGTGAATGACATTACAGGTGAAGTGATCTCGATTGATTTATTGTCGGTAAAGTTACGCACATTTGATAATTTATTTGTCCGTATTCCAAACGAAAGTATGATAAAAAGTGCGGTAACAACATTAACCAAATATCCGATTAGGCGCGCTGATTTAAAAATAGGTATTGCTTATAAAGAAGATATTGAAAAAGTGCGTAAGATACTTTTAGAAATAGCTGCAAAAAATTTAATTTGTTTAGAAGAGCCAGCTCCTATCTTTATATTAACAGGTTTTGGTAGCTCTTCAGTTGATATTCAATTTTCAGTGTGGGCACGAAGAGAAAATTTTCTTACCTTGAAAAATGCTATGTATATGGACATTAAAAAGACCTTTGATGAACAGGGAATTGAAATACCATACCCGCATATGAGTTTATACACAGGTACTGCCACGACGCCATTTCCACTTTCTTGTGTTACAGATAAAGTGGATAAAAATGACAAGTAAAGTAGTTGATTAATCGTTGAAGGCTCAGGCACGATTAACTTACAGCCTGTAAAGATTAAATACTCTGAGCCAAATTTGAATAAGCGCTGTTAGCAGCAATTAAATATTATCAAGGTAGGCATTATATACTGATAATATTTTTTCTTAACGGTGCTAAACGAGCGAGTAATTCATTTTGAATAGGGTAGCTGATACCTGAGGCATCCATAGCTTCGATAAATAACTCAACAAAGTGATTGAATTGATTTTTATTGATGTGCATACCTCGATGAATATCTTGCATCGTATCGCCGCTGTATTGACACGGACCGTCGACGATATCACATAAGAAAAGTGTTAGGTTTTTTCTAAAATATGAGACATTACTGTTGGCGAAATGTGGAAACATCACATCATCTTGACCAATAATGTTAATGAGATTTTCGACAATTTTATCAAGTGCTGCTTGTTCTCCCATTTTTATATAGAGACTATTGTTCGTTTGTTCGTCTTTAGTTTTACCTTGATGATTTCGGCTTGAAGAGCAAGATAAACATGAAAGCAGTAGTATAAGTAAAACTGAATATTTAAGACTTATTTTCATTATAGATACCACATCGTAGATAAATACCAGCCAGTTTGCTTATCAATGGCGGCAATACGCCCCAAATCTACATAAGCCAAGGTAATACTGACATGTTTATTTGGAAACCATGCTACAAAAACATCCTTCCAACGGTTTTCACCCAGATTTAAGTTGTCAGGTTTTTGTCTATACTCTACACCCACGGCTAAGTGTCTATTGAGTAAAACAGCGGTTGATGCCTCTAGTTGAATACTCTTGCTATTATGTGCACCTCCGAAGCCTAACAAGCCAATCTGATTACTTTCAGTATGTCTTGCTGTTATATTCCATAACCAGTTATAGCCGTTAATAAAGCCTAGGTGCAACTTACTTACTGCCAAGTAAACATCAGTGCCAGTATCTTTTTCTGCACCTAATGAGAAGGCAACATCACTGGTGGTTAATTTTTTTTCCTGAACACCTAAGCTTATTTGTGGTGAATCAGAGTAAACCAAATCACCGAATAGTTTTATTTTTGCACCAATAATCGATTGCTTTAAATCGAGTTTTAGCGGATTAACGGCAAAAGTTTGTTTAGCATATGACAGTTCAATACGATCATAAAAGTTAGCCTGTAAACCACAAGTATTTAAAGAAAAATCGTTAACCGTAACTCGACCACATGCGCCACTAACAGAAATACTTTCTTCGGTTGCATAGCCCGCTAATTGAGCCCAAGGCACAATACCGCCGCCACCAGCTCCTTCAATTTGAGAAACACCGGGAGTAGCCAAAATTTTTCCTTCAGCAAAACTTTTGCATGAAAATAAACTAAGTAAGCCAATAAAACTTAGAAAACAGGCATAAAGCAAAAAAGTCATTTTATTCATAAGCGGCTAACCACGTCAGTAATGCTGCTGATTTAATGGGACGAGAAATATAGTAACCTTGTACATGATTACATTTCATCACTTTAAGCATATCTAGAGATGCTTTGTTCTCTACTCCTTCAGCGACAACACTAAAGCCTAGTTGATGGCTCAGTTCTATCGTAGATTGGACGATATATTGATCTTTTTCTGATTGGTCCAGTTCAAGTATGAAAGCCTTATCAATTTTTAATTCATCAATAGGTAGTTGCTTTAACTTACCTAAAGATGATTGGCCAATACCATAATCATCGACAGAAATTTGTATTCCTGCTTGTTGTAATTGTGTTAATCGACTAATAACTAAATCTTCATTAGTCATTATATCGCGTTCAGTTATTTCTAATGTGATCAGGCTAGGGTCAGTCTGATAGGTCGACATTTTTTCAAAAAGAAAGTCGATAAAATCTATATGGCTAATATCTTGTGCTGAAATATTAATAGCGACCTTAAGTTTGACATTATTTGCTCGCCATTCTTGCTGTTGCTTGAGTACGGTATCAATAACCCAATGGGTTAATTTTATAATGAGTCCTGATTGTTCTGCTAAATGAATAAATAATTCTGGCGAAATAAACTGTCCATCTGGCTTTATCCAACGTATTAATGACTCTGCTTTTTCTATTTTGCCGGTTTCTAAATTAAGCTTCGGCTGATAAACCATAAATAATTCACCACAATTATCATGCAGAGCATTTCTTAGTTCTTCAAGTAAATTTAACCTTTCTAAGTAGGCTTCATCTTCGCCTGTTTGATAGGCTCTGATGGCTTTACTTTCATTTTTTGATGCTTCTAAGGCAATGGTTGTTCTTCTGACTAGCTCTTTTGCATTACTACTTTGTTCCGGGAAAGTGCATGAGCCGATACGAAAGTTTAAATTAAGCCAGAGTTTGTTTACGTGGATAGGTGTTTTTAAATGCATTAAAAAGTTTTCAATGCGATCTTCGTAACATTCATGATGATTAACATTCATAACCACACAAAACTCATCACCAGAAAAGCGCCCAACCAGCAATATTTCGTCATCAGTATTATCTTTTATGCGTTGAGCAATGGCTTTAAGCGTAAAATCACCAATATCGGAGCCTAAACTATCATTGATACGTTTAAAGTTTCTAACATTAATCGCCATGACCAATAGTGAGTAATCGTGACTACTATTATGTGACGAGATTAGCTTTGAAAGTAAGTCAATAAAGGTCGAACGATTATAAACATTGGTTAAGGAATCATGCTTGGCTTGATGATTAATTTTACTTTCACGTTGCTTAATTCTTCGTCCCATTTCGATAAAACTTTCATAAACACGATTAACTTCAACACTGCCTTTTGACATGTGTGCGTTATTTTCATATTGGCCTTGAGCAAAGGCATTACTTAATACGGTTAATTCTTGCAATGGTTTGGTTAGATTTCTGGCGATAATACTAGAGGCTATAGTGGTAATGCCGATAATAAAAAGAGAGATAAACAGCATGATGGTAACGAGCTTATCAAGTGCAATGTAGCTGGGCGATAAATCAACAGATAACTGTGCAATGTATTCATGGTCTTGTGAGTTGGTAAAGGTTATCTGTTTATTTTCATAAAGCTTTCTCTGAAATAGTAACCAAGAGTCATCCATTTGATTAAAAATTTCACTTTGCACACCTTTGACTTGCTGTAAGGTTGATATGATCAGTGAATCGTTATAAAAGAAGCTAACTTCTACGGTCATTAATCTTTTCAGTTCATTAACAAATGACTGATCTATTTGAAACCCAATCACTGAATATGCAATGGTCCTAGGCGCATTAACGGGTAAAATAATTAGCTGATATAAATGCCCGTCAATAAGCATTAATTGCGTTCTATCTAAATTGAGTTTTATGGTGTTTAAGTTTTGCGTCAAGACTGAATCAAAGGCAAATTTATTATTGTTTGATGAGATAATTTGACCGTTTAAATCACTTAAAACCATCAAACTGGCGTTAATGCGGGAGCCATGATTTTCTAATACACTCGCTATTGTTCCTTTATCACGAGAAGCAACGGCCTGTTTAAAACCAAAATCTGCAGTTAGCACTTTTGATGCGGTAATCAATAACTCTTCTTTTGCTTTTAAGTATTCTATTAATACATTTTCAGCACTAATAATACGTTGATTTATTTGTTGATTGTGTGAACTTATAGTTTTCCATAAAGATACCGATAGCAGACTAGCCACCGTTAAAATTACTAGTGATACACCCAGTAATGTAACCTGTCTGCGAAGGGTACGTTTACTTGCCATTCTGTTTGAAAATACTCTGGAATGTATTGCGCGGCTCTGGTGAGTCAACAGCTAACTTAATGACAAATGCCGTATTATCTTTGGACGACTTCGTTAAATCATCATAATTGATTTGTTGAGTGTTGGTGACAGAGCTAGATAAGTTCGCATGCCAAATATTGACACTTTTGTATTGTATATCATCTGCTAATGTTGCTTTGCCATACTCATCAGTTAATAGAGTGTGCGCTGAATTGGCGATATAAATATAACCGACCATAGAGTCATGTATGTTACAACCTAACACCGATATACCTGCGGTATTAAACTGTAATGGCGCTTTAGGTTGTCCAGAGTAAAGTTTTAATTCAAAGGGTTTGACTGATGAGAATGAATAAACATGATGTCTGATATTGTCACTATTTGGGAAACTAACATAATCGCCTTTATTAATGATTAAAACATCAGGTTTAAAAAGCTTATCAACTTGATCCATCACCAAGGTTTTTGGGGGAGTTGCAATCGTCGGGGAAATTTCTGTTGTAGTAAATTCAAGTACCACATTCTTAATCGGTAAACCTTGTTGGTTTAGCACTAAAAATGAATCAGCTTTTACTTGTCCACAAAACATCAAAATAGGAAGAATAATGCTGGTTGTTTTTAAAAGACAATTTTTCATAAATACCAATTAAAATTATTATCAAGCTAATCATAAGTATGCCTATTGAGTATACTTATAGCAAAATTTAATCACTGACTTTAGTCTCATATAATTACCATACAACAAGATAGTATTGTATGGCTTCACGTTGATAAATATTATTACATTGTGATTGCTCACCTGTATCGTGATCGGTGTCTATATTTTGGAAATTCTAAAGAAACTTCTTTTCAATAGCTTTGCTATCTAGCGCTTTAGAAAAAAAATAGCCTTGTGCACGTTGAATATTAAGTTGCTGACATAAAGCAAAACTGTTTTTGTTTTCAATGCCTTCAGCGACAATTTCAAAGTCTAAAGAGTGCAGCATAGCGGAAAGCCCACCGATTAAGGCACAAGTTTTAGGCTCATGAGATGTTAGCATCAATGATTTGTCTATTTTTACAATATCAATAGGAAATTTTTGTAGGTGTGATAATGAGGAGAAGCCGCTACCAAAATCATCTAAAACAATACGACAACCAAGCAGACTCAGAGATTCCATAAATTTAATCGCTTGGGAATCATGTTCTAACAAAGATGTTTCTGTTAATTCAAATTCAACAAGTTTAGGAGATAAATGATGCTCTACTAGCGTGTCTTTTATAAAGTTGATTAACGTTTTATCCGTTAGTTGTATATTGGAGAGGTTAATCGCAACCGAAAGCTCTTTTCCATAACGTACATTCCATGCTGATATTTGTCTTATAGCCTCTGATATCACCCAACGACCAATATCAATAATAATACGAGAGCATTCAGCGATGCCAATAAAGTCAGCAGGAAAGTGCAAAGTACCTTGAAAATTCCAACGTATTAAAGCTTCAAAGCCGATAATTTTTTTTGTTGCTGACTGATATACGGGTTGGTAATGCAGTATAAATTCGTTTCGTCCTAAAGCTCCAAGTAAATTTTCCTCTACTTGATAGCGTTGTATAAATTGCTGTTGTATTTTTTCTTCAAAATAGCATATCTGATTTCTACCCAGTTTTTTCGCGCGATACATCGCAATATCGGCAAATTTAAGCAGGTCGTTAGCATTAAGCGTATTGTCCGGATACATAGCAATTCCAATTCTCGCACCCATATTTATCGCTATATTTGAAATTTTGAAGGGTTCTTCAAAACAACCTAGAACCCTTTGGATCACTCTGGTTGCATTGTCAACGGTATGTAAGTTACTTAATATAATAGCAAATTCGTCGCCACCTAAGCGGGCAAATAATTCATTTTCACGTAAGCAATGACAAACTCTAGTAGCGACTTGTTTTAATAGTTCGTCGCCAATATCATGTCCATGGCTATCATTGATAAATTTGAAATTATCAAGGTCAAATAATGCCAAAGCTAATTTAGCATTACTACGAGGTTTTTGAGTGATACTTAAACGAAGCGCTTCTTCAAATGAGTATCTGTTAGCCAAGCCGGTCAAGGAATCATGTTCGGCTAATTTTTTAGCTTGCTGATAACTTTTTTGAAGTTTTTGCTCTAGTTCAAAGCGTGTTTGAGATTGTAATATCGCACGTTCTATCCTCGATGCAGTGACTTCTGATTTTAATAAGAAATCTTGTGCGCCCGCTTTAATACATTGTAATGCAAGCGCAGACTCTTCTGAATTGCTCAGCATAACGATCGCGACGCTTATATCAGAGGAGGCGCCACGCAATTCTAGTAATAACTCGATACCGTCGCGTTTAGGCATGCGGTAATCTAACAAAACCACATCAAATTTTTGTTCAGCAAAGGCGGCTAAACCTTCATCTACTGATTCTGTTTCAACAAAATGACAGTCAGTATTAGTTTTATTTAATGTACGTTTAATATGTTCACGATCGACTATATCGTCATCGACAATCAAAATATTCAAGAGTTATCATCCTTATCTAAACGTTAATGAAATGCTGCTCTAGTCATTAGTTTTCGGGGAAGAGAACTATTTTCCAATAGCCTCTGAGCAACTTTACGATATCTAAAAAATCTTCACCCACTTCATTTTTAACAAAATAACCCGCTATTTGCTTTTTGTAACTAGCGGTGATGTCTTCATCTGATTTTGAAGTCGTTAAGACAAAAACAATACTCTTGTCTAACTGTGGGTCTTGACGAATTTCTTGCAAAAATTCTAAGCCATTTAAGCGTGGCATTTGTAGATCAAGCAAAATAATATATGGAGACGGCACGGTACCGTTACGCAATAATTCTAATCCTTCTAAGCCATCACATGCTCGAATTAATGAATTGCCGACATTCATTTTTTTTAATGCACGGGTAATTTCCATGGCATCAATATCATCATCCTCTATGAGTAAAAGTGTGACTTCTTTTTTATCAATATACATATAGCTAACGGTCCGTTTAATACTTTTATTTTAAATTAATGCTGCTGTTCGAGCGAAATAGGCCACACTAGGATTACGGTGGTGCCACTAACGCCGTCAGATTCAATAGTTAAGTTTCCGCCGTAATGTTCGGCGGTTTTTTTCGATAAAGATAAGCCCATGCCACTGCCTTCAACTTTATCTCTAGGGCGCAAGGTTTGAAACATTTCTAGGGCTTTCTCAAATAATTCGCTTGGAATACCAGGACCATCATCTTGGACATAAATTTTATGCATATCATCTGTTTTTTTATAGGTTATTTTAATATGTCCAACAGGTTTGTCGTGATGTTTTATTGCATTCGATATTAAATTTCTTAACACGATTTCTAATGGTGTTTTAGGTAAAAGTAATATTTGTTTTTCTACCGATAAACTAAAACCTTCGGGATGGTCCAACAAACTGAAGATTGCTTGCGCTGTGGCTGCTAAATCGAAAGCTTGAGGTTTATATTCGTTACGACCTATACGCGCATAATCGAGTAGATCATCAAGTAACTTATTCATGCGTCCGCTGCGACTTTTAAGTAAAGCTAAATGCTCTTTAGAGCTATCAGGTAATAACTCTTCACAATCTTCAGTGATCCAATTAACTAATTTCTGAATCGCATTTAAAGGCGACTTCAAATCATGGGATGCAACATAGGCAAATTGTTCTAAATCTTGATTTGACTTCACGAGACGCTGAGTATTGATTTTTAGCTCTCGTGTAATATCGTCAGCATATTCCAATGCTTGTTTATTTGCTCTGGAAAGCACGATAAATAAAGCTAATAACAAGAAGTTAATGAGTAATCCACCGCCTAATATAATATAAGGCTGGTTTGAGGCTGATGTTGTACGAAAAGCTAAATTTGAACTAATAGTGAATTTCCATTCTCGGCCATAAAAGTTAACATTTTTCATTTCTGTAAATAATGGGTTGGGATCTATTTTACTAACATCAATGGTATCGGCGTCATTATACAACGCATTGCCATTATCACTGATGCTTAAGGTCACATGGCGTTTATCAAAAGCTAAGGTACCTGAAATAAGTTTATGCATAATAAAAGGGGCGTAAGCAACACCTTCTATTGATTGTCGGCGAGTTTCTATTGTGTCATGTGGCGAGTTTTTCTTATAGAAAGGTGCAAAAAAGAGAAAGCCGGGCGTTTTTTTAGAATCTTGTACTAAGGTTATTGGACCGGTTAATTGTGCCAAGCCCGTATCTCTGGCTTTTTTTACACCAGAATATCTGTTGGCTTCAAACGCCATATCTAAACCGACAGCTTGCTGATTAGGATGTAATGGTTCTATAAATGTAATAGGCCAATACTCATGTTCTTCATGTGCAGGGTGTAATTTGAAATTAGAGCGATTAATTTTGTGAAGCTGGGTAAATGAATTGAGTTGTTCAGGTTTTATATTATAAATTAACCCTAAACCGTTGATGCCAGGGTAGGTCATATCTATACGTAGACTGTTACTATAATTACGCCACTTAGTATCAGTAATGTTTTCTTCGCTCGCATCTACATGAGCGACAGCGCCCCATAGCGCATGTTCATATAATTGCATTCGCTCTTTAACAAGCTCAATCACTTGTAAAGATTCTCGTTCAAAACGTTCAGAAACTCTTTTATTCACTTGCTCAGTAGCAATATACCATGCCACGACCATCAAAATAGTAGAAAGCGCTAATATAAGCCATTGGAAACCATGTAACTGACTCCAATAAATAAGCTTCTTTCTCTCGCTTTGTACATTTATTATTTTGGGGGATGAGTGTTCCATTACGTCCTTATGTATAGTCGGTTGAAATATTGAGGGTAAACATCCCTATTTTATTTCATTGAAAAACGTGATTCCTTTAATACTCATTATCATATTTACAGCGTAAATCAGGTAGAAAGTATTTCGGTTGAAAAACACCGAGGAGAATTTCTTAATCAATAATATAACAATAAAACTCAGTAGATGACCAAGATAATATAAAAGCTAGAATATTGCTAGGCTGTTTGTTTACAAATGCTTTTAAATGTATTGAAATTAATAGTATAGCTAGTTTTTATGTTTGAAAATTACCCAGGTTTTTTTGTACTTTTACTCCGTAATAGTACAAAATTAAAATCAGCATTTACCATGGTTGATTTTCCATGAAAAAGTCTGTGTGACAAAAAATTAAGCAATATTTATTTTCATATTATTTATATAAATAATATGCTTTTATCTACAATTAAGTCATTTATTTGATTAGTCTGAGTGATTTAATACGTTTGCTAGCTACAAATGGATCACTATAATTGCCATATATATTATTTACTGGGTAATAAAATGAAAACTACACGTGCTACCTTCATCAATTTAATGGGTGTTGTTGTAATAACTATGCTGCTGTTAATTTCTACAACCGTGTTTGCATCGGCTGATGATGCAAAAAATAAAGTTAAGCGTGTTTTTAATGAAATAGAATCATCATTAATTACCTTAAAGCAAACACAGGCCTTAACTAAGGCAAATATTAGAGACGTTTTAAGTAAGTATTTATTACCTGAAGTTGAAACACGGTATTTTACTTATAAAGTTTTGAATAAAAATATGACGAAAGTTCCAGAGGAACTAAAAGCAGAGTTTATCACTGAGTTATCTCTGCAGCTTATTAATACTTATAGTAATTTATTAAATAAATATAATAATGAAGTGATTAATATTGGTCAAAGTTCGCTTTCGAAAAGTGGTAAGATGGCGATGGTTGATATTACTATTGTCGGCACAACTAAAACGAATAAGGCCGTAGTTAAGTTATTGCAATCGAAAGATCAAGGCTGGCTTTTCTTTGATATTGAAGTCGAAGGCATTAGTTTATTACAAACAAAACAAGGGGAAATTAATGCTAGCTTTAATAAGTTAGGTATAGAAGGCACCTTGTTGCACTTGAAAGCACTAAATAAAAAAGTAGTCGATAGCTAATTAGTGACAATGAATTTAACGCTAACATGGCACATAAGTGTATTGCTTAGTGATAATTCAAACATAAGTAAGAGATAAGTAAGGTAATGATAAATTTGAATTTTGAGTCTATAGTTGAATTTTTATTTCAACATAAATTTATACTCACTGCATTGTTTATGATGATGTTTTTTGCGCTTAAAGCCCTCATCATAAAAGTTATAAAAAGGAAGTCCAAACAAAGTAAAAGATTAAAAATTAATATGGTGAATAATATATTCTCTTTATTAGTGATTATTTTAATTTTTAATATTTGGTCAAACGAAATTCAAAAATTTGCCTTTTCAATAGCAGCATTTATTGTCGCTATTGTGTTAGCAACAAGAGAGTTCATCCAATGTTTTATTGGCTTTATTTATATTATATCGAGCCGGCCTTTTCGCATTGGAGACTGGATACAAGTAGGTAAGTATTACGGTGAAGTGCATTCAAGCGACTGGGCAAAATTAACGCTTTTGGAAGTTAACAAGCATGATTATCAATACACAGGTAAAACCTTATATTTACCGAATAGCCAACTTATTACCACTGCTATTAAAAACTTAAATTTTTTAAAACGTTACGCAATGCATCACTTTACAATTGTCCGTGATGATAGTGTTAACCCTTTTATCTTTGTTGATACTTTGTATGAAAATGCTGACTTATATTGTGTCGAATTTAAAGAAGTGGCTATTCGTTACAATCAATTAATAGAAAATCGCTTAGATATTAGCATTGCAGGTCCAGAGCCTCACATTCAAATATCTACTTCTGAGCTTGGTGATACTCAAGTATTGTTCTCTATTTTTTGTCCTACAGAAAAGGCACTTGAAATAGAACAAAAGCTTACCGCTGACTTTATGAAATTGTGGTTTGATCAAAAAAATATAGTTAATCCATAGCATTAGCTTTGTTGAGAAAACAACTACTGCTAGCATTTGAGCAACTTGCCATTCATTTGTTAAATAGGTGAGGTACTGGTTAAGTATTAATGAATAAGATAATGCTATGACACTGACAAACAATACGGTTGTTATTTTTATTGTGTTGAAAGGAAGTGCACTGAAAGATCATTAACAGGTCATTTCGTTTAATGACCTGTTAATGATTTTATGATGAGGTTATGTGTTAATTAACTTGAGAGCACCGTCAATATGTATATCACGTTGTGGATAGGCAACAACAATATTCTCTTGTTCAAATAATTCCTCTAAGCGAAATCTTACATTGCTCTTTGCCACTCTTAAACCACCTTCAGCTTGTGAGCTGATCCAAAAAGTAACTTGAAACATTAAGGCGTTATCACCAAAATCGTCAAACGTAGCTAACGGCTTAGGCTCCTTTAGTACTTCTGTTTGCTCGGTAGTCGCTTGCATGATCAACTCCGCAACTTTTTTTGCGGGTGAGCCATAAGCGACACCAACGGTGACTGAACACCGAACAAACTGATCTACTAAGGTCCAGTTAACGACCGTGTTTTCGAGCAACTTACTATTGGGTATTAATAAATGAACGCCATCTACTCGCTTTATTCGGGTAGAGCGGGTGTTAATTTCTTCTACCACCCCTTTGGTGTCTTCGATTTCTAAAAAGTCACCAATACGAATAGGGCGCTCCCACATTAAAATCCAACCACTAATAAAGTTATTAATAATGTTTTGTGCACCAAAACCAAAACCAATTGCAATCGCCCCAGACAAGAAGGCAAAAGCAGCAATGGGCACATTCATAAAGTCCAATATGCTAATGATAATAATGGTTATCGATAACACATATAAAATTCGTTGCACCAAATGAATAACATTAGGATCAGTTTTACTAGTTGTTAAGCGGTTGCTGACAAACTTAGCTAGCCATTTAGTTAACAATAAACCAATAAAAATTAGCAGCGGTATAAAAAGTATATCGCCTAACGTAATGGGTTGATCTGATACCGTCACAATAGTATAAGAAAGAATGTCAAATAATTGCTCTACAGTCATACTTTAACCTTAAATTGAGTGTTCTGAATTCACAAATACCTTTGAAGGGTCAACAAGAAATTTGTCGCCGATTGCTTCTCGACCAAATAGCATCAAATAACTCATATCCGAGCGATCAGTCAACGTTATTTCTATAGTCCACAATTCATGCCCCAGTTGTACTGGTGTTGATATAACATAACGTTGTTCAGAAGTACCGTTAGACGATTTTACTCTTCGAATGTCATGCAGTGGCGCTTCACAAGAGACTATATTCTCAACATTGTGAACATCAGGGTGAAGGTCAAATTTCACCATGACTTTGCCCTTTCTGCTAAATTTAGCAATATTATCAACATGTAGTGAAGAGGTTTTTGCTCCAGTATCAACACGTACCTGTAAGTCTGCTATCGCAAACTCAGGTAGCGCAATAGATTCCAAACGACCAATAATAGATTTTTGTTTTGTAGTCATATTACGTTACCTAATTTTATATATTGTTTTCTGGTAATAGGGTGTCTTGAGCATTCTCTATTTGTTGAGAAATGTGTTTGTCATCTTCTTCAAAATAGGCAATATGGAACATAGCTTCACCTTCTTGTACTAAAGGGATATTCTGTTGGCCTATTAATATGCCAGCTCTGCTTGCTTTAACAACATCTATAATCTCACCGTAAGGGCTGCCAATTTCTGCTAAAACATCACCTTTTTTTATCTGATCACCTAAATTAACAAGATGATTGACTATACCACTGGCGTTTGCACGCAACCATTGACTGCTGTTAGCAACAAAAGGGGCAATGATTTTCTTACGTGATGGTGCAACTTTACGCATACCTAAGTGTTTTAAGACGTTAGTGATGCCTTTCATGCCCGCACGAATTGAAAACTCATCAAAGCGTAGTGCTTCACCGGCCTCATACAACAATACTTTAGTTTTATGCTTTACTGCAGCATCTCTTAGTGAGCCGTCAATAACATTTGAATTAAGTACCACGGGCACACCAAACACTAGCGCGAGTTCTTTAGTTTCTTCACATGATAAATCAGCACGTATTTGCGGTAAGTTTGAGCGATGAATTGCCCCCGTGTGTAGATCAATACCGTAATCACAATGTTTAACGATTTCGTTAAGAAAAATATGCGCAACGCGTCCCGCTAATGAACCTTTGGCTGAACCAGGAAAACATCGATTAAGATCTCTTCGATCAGGCATGTAACGGCTTTGGTTCACAACACCATAAACATTGACCATTGGTACTGCTATCACCGTGCCTCTCGTGATCTTAAATTTGTTTTCGCTGATTAATCGGCGAATAATTTCTATGCCATTTAGTTCATCACCATGAACCGCAGCGCTAACAAAAATGATAGGCCCAGGTTTCTTTGCACGAATTATATGTACAGGCAAAGAAACATCGGCATCGGTATAGAGTTTCGCTACGGGTAAGTCTATCTTGCGTTGTTCACCTGGCAATATTTCAAACTCACCTATACGTAATACATCCATAAATTTCGCCTTAATTATCCACGACCACGTGTTTTTGTATTATTAGGTTTTGCATTTTTTTCTAAAAATTCAAAAACCATACCGGCAACATTTTTACCTGTTGCTTTTTCAATGCCTTCTAAACCAGGAGATGAGTTTACTTCCATCACCATAGGACCATTTTGTGAACGTAATAAATCTACACCACACATGTTTAAGCCCATTGCTTTTGCTGCATTAACCGCGGTTTCGCGCTCTTCTTTTGATAATTTAACTACTTCAGCAGAGCCACCGCGATGTAAATTAGAACGGAATTCACCTTCAGCACCTTGGCGCTTCATTGCAGCAACGACTTTACCACCGATAACTAAACAACGAATATCAGCACCACCGGCTTCTTTAACAAACTCTTGAACTAGAATGTTAGCTTTTAAGCCCATGAAAGCTTCTATGATTGACTCTGCCGCTTTTGCCGTATCCGCTAATACAACGCCAATACCTTGTGTACCTTCTAATAATTTAATAACAACAGGTGCGCCACCCACATTTTTGATTAAATCTTTAGCGTTATCAGGCTTATTAGCAAAACCTGTACGTGGCAAGCCAATGCCTTTGCGTGATAAAAGTTGTAATGAACGCAATTTATCGCGCGAACGACTGATAGCAACAGACTCATTAATGTTAAATGTGCCCATCATTTCAAATTGTCTTGCTACCGCTGTGCCATAAAATGTAACAGAAGCACCAATACGTGGAATAATTGCATCGTACATTGGTAACTCTTTACCATGGTAACGTACAGTTGAATGGCTACTCGTAATATCCATATAGCAATGTAGTGTGTCGATGACATCAACTTCATGACCCATAGCTTCACCAGCTTCTTTTAAGCGTCGAGTAGAATAAAGATTTTTGTTTCTTGATAAAATAGCAATTTTCATATTGTTTTCCTGATTATTATTAAAATAAATTGATGTAAATCTATAACGAGAGTGTATAGTCTAGCCTTAAAATTATAAAACGTTAAATTTTGACGTGTTCAATCAAAAAAATTGATTAATGGGTGTTTTATGAAATTTGAACTGTTAACAACATTCTTAGAAGTTAGTAGTACTTTGCACTTTAGGATAGCATCTGAAAATCTTTTTATTACGCAATCTGCGGTCAGTGCTCGAATAAAGTTATTAGAAGATGACCTTGGCGTGTTGTTGTTTGACCGCAGTCACAAGCATTTAAAATTGACCAGAGAAGGTCATCGACTGATCAAACATGCCAATGAGCTACTTTTTATGTGGCAAAAGACTAAGCATGATGTCGGTATCGCTGAGCATGACACACAGCAATTAGCTATTGGTTCAATGATGTCGATATGGGACATTGTTTTACAAGGTTGGCTGCAAAAAATTCACCGAAACTTAGACGGAGTTAGTTTATTTACCAACACTTATTCTCCGGTAGAGCTAAGAAAAAATGTGATTAGTCGTGTGATAGATATTGCTTTTCTATTCGAACCACCTTTTGTTGAAGATCTGGTGACAGAAAAAGTTGCCACGGTGCCATTACACCTCGTGACAACCGACCCTGATTATGAAGAAGGAACTAATTTAGATAATTACATCATGGTGGACTACGGAGAGTCGGTTAACACGAAACATATGCGTGAATTTCAAGATTCTCCACCAGCAAAGCATTATATGAGTCAACCGAGAATTGCGCTAAATTATATATTACAGGCTGGGGGAAGTGCACATCTACCTAGACAGATGACTTTTGAGCATGTTGAAGCCAATAAGTTGTTTGTAGTAGAAAGCGCGCCGATTTATCATCGTGAAGTTTTTGCTGTTTATTTAGCTAAAAGTCAAAAATCAGACATTATAAGTCAAGCGATAGCGCTATTTCCGTACTTATCAGTGTAAAAAGTGCTTGTTATTATGTTTGTTGTTTTTGCCTTGATTAGCTTGAGAGTAGCTCATATAGCCAATGTTAATTGGACTAATATTCTACTCTTAAGCCACCAGAAACTATGGTTAAGTTACTTGGCATAAATTGAAATAACTCACTTCGTATCTGATTAAAATCAATAAGTACCGAAATCGGTAAATGTTGACCTACGATACTCTCAATGTCGTTTATTGATGTTTGAGATTCAGGAAAGCTATTATCGATAAGATCAAAATTAGTCATTAAAGGGTTACTCACTTTTAATGACTTAGTTGTTTTATCAAATACAATTTGTCCCTTAAAAGTAGCATCTGCGATCAGTCGATAATGCTTATTTGTAACATTAATGCGTACGCTAATTGCCACAGACTGCGTTTTGTCATAAAGCGTTAAATTAGGCTTTGAAGCTTCTAAAGTGTATTCCATGTAGCGCTGTGATATTGGAAACTGAATATTCATCATACTATTGAGCTGATTAGTTGAAATAGTCAAACCCAAAGCAAATGCATTAAAGCAGCAGAGGTATACAAAAATAAAGGTGAAAAATTTTCTAGTCATTATAACGTTCCTGTTTGAACTTCGCGTTGTGATTGTTTTTGATCATAAGTCACATCATTATTAGTCCTATGATTAACATCAAACGTATTATACCGCCCGCTGCATTAAAAATACTATAAGAGGAGTGGCGCTGTTTGTCGTTGTTTTTGAAAGACTCATTTCAGGCAACACATGCCATGTCACCATTAAATATTCACATATGTATTCACGCATATTCACATACTAATACTTTGCTAATCATTATATGCAGATAGGGTATTAAGCTTTCTGTCGTCTCGCTTACTACTCATATTGCCAATGGCAGCAGGGGGGCATTGATGTTAATAAAAGTCACTACAGCATGTTTGAAATAGTGACTTTTATAAAGATGATTAGTCAGCGGGAACTACCAGAGAACGTTCAAACTCTTTAGTAAAGCGCTGCAGTTTATTTTGATTGATAAATTTAGATACCTTTTCTACGTAGTGAGCACCTTCTTCAGAATATTTAGTTAATGTTTTTGCTAACGCAACACCCGTAAATGGTTCATTTTTCTCACGTAATAAAGCACGCTTTGTTCTTAGTTCAGTGTATGAGGGGTGTGTATTGAGATTACGAATATAACTACGTACGGATTTATTTACCGTAGCAAATGTTGACACTTCATGTCCTTTACCTGCATCTCTTGATGACGGCACTATGCCGCACCCCTTAGAGAAGCACCATTGGCCAAATATATTGTTGCCGAGTTTGGAAAATCGAGAAGTACCCCAACCAGACTCAATAGCCGCTTGTGTCAATGCTAAAGAAGGTGGGACATAATCGACTCTTTTTAGCAGCTTATTGAAAGCACTTTTATCGATGACCTCAATGTCTAATTTATAATATGTTGATACTTTCAATAACCATGTTTTTTGTTTTTCTGTAAGCGACTCTAAAGGAACACTTTTCAGCGTAGATATATTATCTCTTAATTTTAAAACGTGCTTATTTTCTTCCTGAATAATAGGATATAAAGTGGTGAAAAAAGTTTCTTTTTTTTCTTTCACATCTAAAATTTTAGAAAAATCAGGTAGTTTCTTCATACGTTGTTGTGGTTTTGCTTCGAGTGGCAATAGCCCTGAATTGTTATCTGCAATCAACAGATACATAGCCACTAGTAAACAAAGTGCAAATATAAGCATGTTTACTTTGTTTAATTTAATGTTTTTTATCATTTTTATCTCAATGCTTACTCGTAAAAAAGTGTAGGGCGCAGTTGGGCGCAAATATTACCGCTTATTGCCAGATAATGATGGTTTATAGCTCTTATTGATAACAACGGCTGATGAATAATGAATATGAAATGGTCAGTGTTATAAATTTTACACTTATTTATATGTTTAAAGATAGCGAGTTTTATAGATCTTGAGCCAAATGCGAGTGCCTATGGCCTTTTCTACTGCACACTTGTGCACTTGGCTTAATATTAACTTAGTTTAACTTAAAATAAATTAGCTTTCGAATACATATGAGAGCGCACTGAAATTATCAAACAACAAGGTGTGGCAATAAAATGGTCACACCTTGTTCATGAATTCACTAATTAATAATTAAGATCTCAACTCGTCTGTTTTCTGCTCTACCTTCAACCGTTTCGTTGCTGGCGACAGGTTTTTCTTTGCCGAAACCCGTTGATTCTATACGCTTATAATCGATATTTCCTACTTGTGTCATGAAATTAGCCACGGTTTGTGCTCTATTTTTAGATAAGGTGAGGTTAAGCTCTGCACTACCTGTTACATCCGTGTGCCCTGAAACGACAATTTTTGAATTAGGGAATCGACTAATTGCGTCAATAATTTTATTCAACAAAGTGAAGTTCGATGATTCAATTTCACTGCTACCCGGTTTAAAAGAAAAACCTTGAGCGCGGATCAGCACATTGTCTAATTGTCTATATACGGTGGCCTCCTGCTCATTAAACAGCGATTGAACACCTGCGAAACGGGCATTGTCTTCTCGCTTTTCCTTTGCTAGCTGAGATTCTCTATCTTTTGAGGAAGCTTGTGTCGTTTTTAATTCATTGTTGAGTCTATCAACATTTAATTTTGTTGCCTCTATATCATCGATATTTTGTATTAGCGCTGCACGGGCTTGTGCAATGACTTCTTTATTAGGCTGATTGAATGCTAACGAACCATTTAATGGAGATAAGGCATAGTCGAGCTGCTCTTGGAACCAAATAATTTTTTGCTCTTCGCTAAAGTCCGCGTCTTTGAAATATTGATTGATCTCTGCAATGCCCTGAGCACGTTTGATCAGCCAAATAGCACGATTAGAATGCACATTTGCTTTTTGTGTATTCGATCTATCCGCTTCAAGCGTATCTAAGGCAAGTTGATACTCACCTTTAGCCTGTGCGACTATAATCGGTGAAATATCGTCTAAGTCCTGTTTAATGGCATTATCAATGGTACGTTGAGCTGCACTTAGCATGTTAGTTTTTAGGGCCGCAAGCTCGGTGGCTAAATATTGGTTTTTCAGTTCTATGACATCTCTCTTTGCTCGCTCTTCATCACCGGACTCAAGCAAGGCTAACATCTTTTTAAATTGTTTCTCTGCGGCATTAAATTTTTCTGGAACGAGAGTATCGGCATTAACTTGTAATGATTTCTTACGTGCAATAAATACTTCCTCAAAAACATATTTTGCTTTTTCCATTTGTTTTTTGGCTGCATTTACTCTGTCGACCGTTTCTGTTGCGGTATCGTTTGTTGACTCTTTCCCTGTTTTAGCCTGCTTTAACGCTTCATTGAATGCTTGTTGTGCTGCTTTAATTTGTTCAGGTGAGTAAAAAGCTAAATCTTCTTTAGATGCGTTTTCTAAAAGTTGACTGGCCTGATTCAACGTTGGAAATTTTTGCATCATTTCATTCTCTGACAAAGTCGTTTTTGATGCACACCCCGTGATTAAAACTAAAGAAATCGCACTGGCTATTAACGTTTTTTTCATCTCTATTTCCTTTTATCCATTTTTATTACCCTTGTCATAAGGGAAGGTGACACTAGAAACTATAGACGAGTTTTTAAAGGGGAGTCACAAATAACAGGAGAGGTTTATTTTATGGTGCTTATCAATGTGTCTTACCATATATAATAATTAGATTATTCAATAGGAACTAAGGTGTTAACGCCGCTGCAGGATTGAATTTAAAATAAACTTGATCAGTCTATGTTTGAGATAAATAGATTTGATATTAGGATGATGAATAAGGATTAATATGTTGTTCTAGTTCAGTAAATCACAGGTAAATTGAGCCGCTTAATAGTAATTGGTTATTATTAATCTATTTCAATCGTGATATTAGAAGTAGGGTATGCACAGCACGTGAGAATTTCATTATCGCCAATAAAAGCTAATGGGAATTGATTATACTCAACAGTGCCTTTTTTTAAGGAGCAACGACAAGCACCGCAAAATCCATCCCGACAATGAAAGTGTGATTCGATATTCTTTCTTTCTAAGGTATTAAGGATGTTTTTGTCTTCATCGAGGAACGCGATTTCACGCCCCTCGACCGTAATACTAAAAGACATAAATACTATAGATCGAAGTCGTCAAAGTCGTCACTTGATACTGACGAGTCAACTTGGCCGACTAAGTAGCTAGATATTTCAGTTTCTTGAGGTGCAACTTGTACATTGTCACTCACTAAATAAGAATTCATCCATGGTAGAGGATTACTTTTAATATCGTATGGTGCATCAAAGCCGATAGCACTTAAACGTTGATTACTAATGTATTCAATGTATTGCTTTAAAATAGCAGCATTAAGACCAATCATTGAACCATCTTTAAATAGATAGTCAGCCCATTCTTTTTCTTGATCGACAACATCAAGAAAAATTTGTTTGCCTTCCTCACGTAATGTCGTCGCAATTTCTTGCATTTCAGGATCATCTCTACCCGACATCCAGTTATTGAGAATATGTTGTGTACCGGTTAAATGCAGTGCTTCATCACGGGCGATGAGTTTGATTATTTTAGCATTACCTTCGAGTAGCTCACGTTCAGCAAAAGCAAATGAGCAAGCAAAGCTGACATAAAAACGGATCGCTTCTAACGCATTTACAGAACATATCGCTAAGAATAAGCGCTCTTTCAATTTACGTTCACTTACCTCGATAGTGTTACCGTCAACTTCATAACTACCAGGGCCTTGCGACTGTAATAATTGGGTGGTAATGATAACCGAGTCAAAATATTTTGCGATACTTGAGGCACGTTTTAAAATTGCCGGATTAACCATGATGTCGTCAAATACTTCGCTAGGGTCAGTAAATAGATTACGCAAAATGTGAGTGTATGAGCGAGAATGAATTGTTTCACTAAATGCCCAAGTCTCTACCCATGTTTCAACTTCGGGTAATGAAACTAAAGGTAATAATACCGCGTTAACTGAACGAGCAGCCATTGAATCGAGTAATGTTTGATATTTTAAGTTAGAAATAAAAATATGTTTTTCAGAGTCGGTTAAACTCTGCCAATCGGCACGATCTTTAGATACATCAATTTCTTCTGGTCGCCAAAAAAACGATAATTGTTTTTCAATCAGTTTTTCAAACGCAACAAAGCGTTGTTGATCGTATCGTGCAATATTAACACTGTTTCCCAAAAACATTGGCTCTAACAAAGCATTGTTAGCTGTTTGGTTAAACGTAGTGTACGACATTTATATCTCCTTGAAATAGTGCTAAGTCGTAGCAATATTCCTTTACTTATTTGTAATTAATCAGATTTGTATTAGTTTTTAGCAAGCTATATCTATTGGTAAAAAAAGAGGAAAACCTTATGTTTTCCTCTGCTGAACCGCTATATCTTACAAGCGCCGCCTGCACAATCGTCTTCAACATCTATTTGATTGTCGTCTGCACCATCACGTGTGTTGTGATAATACATAGTTTTAACGCCTAGTTTATAAGCCGTTAATATATCTTTTAATACTTGCTTGATAGGAACTTTGCCACCTTCAAAACGTGAAGGGTCATAGTTAGTATTAGCCGAAATAGTTTGATCAATAAACTTCTGCATAATACCGACTAATTGTAGGTAACCTTCGTTACTTGGAATATTCCAAAGTAATTCATAGTTGTCTTTTAATCGTTGATATTCAGGCACTACTTGCTTTAAAACACCATCTTTACTAGCTTTAATGCTGATTAAACCACGTGGTGGCTCAATACCATTTGTTGCATTAGATATTTGCGATGAGGTTTCTGATGGCATTAATGCCGATACCGTTGAGTTTCTAACCCCGTGTTCTTTAATACTAGCGCGCAATGACTCCCAGTCTAAATGTAACGCTTCGCCAGTAATGTTATCGATTTCTTTTTTATAAGTATCGATAGGCAATATACCTTGAGATAAGCGTGTTTCATTAAACTTAGGACAAGCACCTTGCTCAATCGCCAATTGGTTAGACGCTTTTAATAAGTAATATTGTATGGCTTCAAACGTACGGTGAGTTAAGTTATTTGCACTACCGTTTGAGTAGAAAACACCATTTTTAGCTAAGTAGTAAGCGTAATTAATAACACCTATGCCTAATGTGCGACGTCCCATAGTTGCAGTATGCGCAGCAGGTACCGGGTAGTCTTGATAATCTAATAGACTATCTAAGGCACGTACGGCTAAATCGGCTAAACCATCTAATTCGTCAAGGCTTTCAATAGCACCTAAGTTAAATGCTGATAATGTACACAGTGCAATTTCACCATCTGGATCGTTAACATCTTTCATTGGCTTCGTTGGCAAGGCAATTTCTAAACATAAATTACTTTGACGAATAGGAGCAACTTTCGGATCAAACGGTGAATGGGTATTACAGTGATCAACGTTTTGCAAATATATGCGACCTGTACTTGCACGCTCTTGTGCAAATAAAGTAAACAATTCAATCGCTTTAATACATTTTTTACGAATTGATGTGTCAGCTTCGTATTTAACGTATAGCTCTTCGAACTTCTCTTGATCTTCAAAGAAAGCGTCGTATAAACCAGGAACATCACTTGGGCTAAATAAGGTAATTGATTGACCTTTAATCAAGCGTTGGTACATTAATTTATTAAATTGTACGCCGTAATCTAAATGGCGAACGCGGTTTTCTTCAACACCACGGTTGTTTTTAAGTACTAGTAAGCTTTCAACTTCTAAATGCCAAAGTGGGTAGAATAGGGTGGCTGCACCACCACGAACTCCGCCTTGAGAACAGCTTTTTACTGCTGTTTGAAAAAGCTTATAAAACGGAATACAACCTGTATGGAATGCTTCACCATTACGAATAGTACTGCCTAATGCACGAATACGACCAGCATTGATACCAATACCTGCTCGTTGAGAAACGTACTTAACAATAGAACTTGTTGTAGCGTTAATTGAATCTAAGCTATCGCCACATTCTATTAATACACAAGAAGAGAATTGGCGAGTAGGTGTACGAACACCAGCCATAATTGGTGTTGGTAGTGACAGCTTAAATGTTGAAATGGCATTGTAAAAACCTTTAACATAATCTAAGCGTGTTTCTTTCGGGTATTTAGCAAATAAACAAGCGGCTACTAAGATATAAAGAAATTGTGCACTTTCATAAATTTCGCCAGTAACACGGTTTTGTACAAGGTATTTACCTTCTAACTGCTTTACTGCCGCATAACTGAAGTCTAAATCACGGCTGTGATCCATAAAGCTTTCTAGCTGTTCGAATTCTTCAGCGGTGTAATCCGTTAATAAATGCTGATCATATTTACCGGCTTCAACAAGTTTCACTACATGTGGATAAAGTTTAGGTGGCTCAAACTTGCCGTAAGCTTTTTTACGTAAATGAAATATTGCAAGACGCGCTGATAGATATTGATAATCAGGTGTCTCTTCAGAAATTAAATCAGCGGCTGATTTAATAATGGTTTCATGAATATCAGCAGTTTTAATACCATCGTAAAACTGAATATGAGATTTAAGCTCAACTTGAGATACTGACACATTGTCTAAGCCTTCAGAGGCCCAAGCAATAACTTTATGGATTTTTTCTAAGTCGATTGGCTCTTTTGAACCATTGCGTTTTGTAACAAAAAGTTTGTTATTCATGAAGGACCTGTAAATCTATTTATTGTTTAATCACTAGGAAGTAGGTGTTAATAATATTAATTGCCACAAATATATCATTTATACGAGGTGAATCGTATTTCATTCAAAAAGCCTTTGAATGAAAAATGCACTATATCTTGGGGTTTTTAAAAATCTAATCACAAGATAGTGAGGTTTGGGTTACATTGCAAGTGATAAAAGTTATCGTTTTTTAGTTGATTTTTATAGAGTAAAAGTTCTGTTAGTGACAACTAACTTAGTAGTGCTTTTTAATTTTGGTTTTTATAAAACGCAACGGTTATTTTCATTTATTTTTAAGCGATAAATTATTTTAAGTTATTTTTTGTGCTTGATATGTCAAAAGAGAATATAAAAAATATAATAATTTAAAATCAATGGCTTATGTTTTTTGGTTAAATCTTACTCGCGTTAATTGACGAATGATTATTTTATCAACGCTTAAGGATCATGTTTGGATCGTGCTTTACGTTTTGCGTTAAATTTCAGGTTTTACAGATATTGCGGATAACGTCGCTTTATCGTACTTAACGTGCGAAAAATAGTCGAACTTAACCTAGTGTTGATTTAGATAACCTTGATTAATTAAAAGAACTTTATTGATGAGAATTTTTATCAGAAGAGCACAGTCGATAAGATTTAGTTTTCGTTGCCAGTAATTGCAACTCACTGGAAAAATTTCGTTATAGAGATTAAGAATTTTTCTTACTTGGGGCTTACCTGAAATGGAGTTATATTTAGCGATGTATACTATTCAGTTTCAACTTTTAGTCAGTCTTAATGGTAAAAGCTGAAACTGTGCTTTGACGATTTGGCTATTTTATAAAAGAAAGCAAATCAATAGGCTTTGATACTATATGGTTTGCCTGCCAACTGTGACAGCTCTCATTACTGAGAATGTAACCCCATTTAGCGACAAAGGTTGTCATTTCGGCATTGTTTCCCGCTTCAATATCACGCAGAGCATCTCCAACATAGAAACACTGCTTATGGTCAACGTTAATTTGTTCACAGGCATATAATATAGGCTCAGGATCTGGCTTTCGTTGCGCTAAGGTGTCACCACCGACCATTACAGCACAGTTGGTAAATTCAGTATAATGAGGCAAAAGCTTTTTTGTTAACCCCTCAGGTTTGTTAGTGATAATGCCCCAAGGAATACCTTTAGCCTCCAAGTGCTTTAGTAATTGCTCAACACCCGGGTAAAGACGTGTGTGCACGGCAATATTTTCTTGATAGTAATGAAGAAACTGTTGACGTAGTACTTCATAGTCATAATTTTCTATTGCAGAGCCGAAGCCAAGGTTGAGAAGACCTAATGCGCCATCAGACGCTATAGGGCGATATGCTTGTGCTGAAACTGCAGGGAGGCCGTAGTGGTTGAGTACATAATTTAACGCCGCACCTAAATCATCTGCGGTATCTAATAAAGTGCCGTCTAGATCAAACAGTACACTGGCAAGCGGTTGTGGAGACGTGTTTTCAATTGACATACTAAGGCTCTATTTTTTATTACTGATCATGATTGATAGCACAGTAAAGCAAGCGTCGAGTTTCTTTGGGGGAAATCGACGCGCTTATTCTGTACAAAGGAGAAGATTATACTTTTTGACAGCAAAGGATATAGTTAACATCAAGTGATGATGTAAGCTTATGATTTTCAGTTAATGGGTTGTAGTGTATGCCTGCGGTATCAATACATTTTAAATCAAACGATTCAGCCCATGAAATTAATGTTGAAGGGCGGATAAAGCTATTATGATCATGAGTACCATTAGGGACAAGTTTAAAGATTTTCTCTGCGGCTACTATTGCTAATAGGTAAGCTTTTAATGATTTGTTCAATGTTGAGAAAAAAACAAAACCACCAGGCTTAACCATTTGTGCACAGGCATTCACAATTGACTCAGGATCAGGCACATGTTCTAACATTTCCATACAAGTAACTACATCGTAGTGTTGTGGATGCTGTTGAGCGTGTTCTTCGGCTGTAACTTTTTGGTAATCTACGCTAACACCTGTTTCTAATGCATGTAACTTGGCTACATTTAAAGGCTCTTGCCCCATGTCTATACCCGTTACTTCTGCACCAAGTTGCGCTAAACTTTCTGCTAAAATTCCGCCGCCACAACCCACATCAATGATTTTCTTCGCAAATATATCGCCAACATGCTGACAAATAAACTGTCGACGCAAAGGGTTGATTTGATGTAAAGGTTTAAAATCACCATCAAGCTCCCACCATTGGCTGGCAACATGTTCAAATTTAGCGATTTCGTCTGGGTTAACATTTAAAGAATTAGACATGGTTTCTTTCATTATTTATCTTTTAATTTTGTCTATTAATAGTGGCGATTCTAAACCAATAATTACAGCAAGCCTAGTACCAACATTAATTGACCTGAAATAAATCTATAATGAAGGCTTTTTATCTATAGCTTCTGTTCATTACAATAATTTATTGACCCGTTTATGATTAGAATTACTGTGAACGACGATAAAACAAACGCTTCCTCGTTGCATGTGCTTAAAATGCGAGCAGCTGCTTATATAGGCATGTATATCTGATGAAAATAGCTTAATAAATGTCTTTAAAATCAGATCTGTATTGTGATTATGTTTAATATCTAGCATTTACTTGAAACTTTACGTTTTTAACGGCAGAATTAAGCAAAACAAAGCGGTAGGGCATGACAAATATTTATGCTAGTATGCCGTGTTAATTAAAAATAATAATTTCGAAATTTTCTGAATTAGATTTACGTTAAGGGATACCATCAATTTATGACCGATTTGGCGAATAATATTGCTCCTGTCAATATTGAGGATGAGCTAAAAAGCTCCTATTTAGATTACGCGATGAGTGTAATTGTAGGTCGTGCATTACCAGATGTACGTGATGGCTTAAAGCCAGTGCATCGTCGCGTACTTTTTGCGATGAACGTGTTAGGTAACGATTTTAACAAGCCGTACAAAAAGTCTGCACGTGTTGTTGGTGATGTTATCGGTAAGTATCACCCGCATGGTGATACTGCTGTATATGACACGATTGTTCGTATGGCGCAAGATTTCTCACTACGCTATATGCTTGTTGATGGCCAAGGTAATTTCGGCTCAGTTGATGGTGATTCAGCGGCTGCAATGCGTTATACCGAAATTCGAATGTCTAAAATCGCTCATTCTATTTTGGCTGATTTAGATAAAGAAACCGTTGATTACGTTGCCAACTACGATGGCACGGAAATGATACCGGCGGTTATGCCGACGCGCATTCCTAACTTACTTGTCAATGGTACTTCAGGTATCGCGGTAGGTATGGCAACAAATATTCCACCTCATAACTTAACTGAAGTTATTAATGGTTGTTTAGCTATTATCGAAAATAGTGATATTAGCTTTGAAGAACTATTAGAATTTATACCCGGACCTGATTTCCCAACAGCAGGTATTATCAGTGGTCGAGCTGGTATACAAGAAGCTTATCTTACTGGTCGTGGTAAAATTAAAATTCGTGCGCGCGCTAGAATTGAAGTCGATGAAAAATCGGGCAAAGAAACAATTGTTGTGTTCGAATTACCTTATCAAGTTAACAAAGCCCGTTTGATTGAAAAAATGGCTGACTTGGTAAAAGAAAAACGCTTAGAAGGCATTTCTGCCTTACGTGATGAGTCTGATAAAGATGGCATGCGTATGGTCATTGAAGTGAAACGTGGTGAAGTAGGCGAGGTTATTTTAAATAACTTGTATAAGCTTACGCAAATGCAAGTTTCATTTGGTTTGAATATGGTGGCATTGACCAATGGTCAGCCTAAATTATTCAGCTTACGTGAAATGCTTGATGCCTTTATATTGCATCGCCGTGAAGTCGTAACTCGTAGAACAATCTTTGAATTACGTAAAGCACGTGAACGCGCGCATTTACTTGAAGGTTTATCAATAGCACTTTCTAATATTGACCCGATTATCGCGTTAATTAAGAACTCACCAACACCGAGTGAAGCTAAAGAGCAATTACTAGCACAAGGTTGGGACTTAGGTCTTGTTTCTGACATGTTAGCCGCTGCTGGTGATGATGCCGCTCGCCCTGAATGGGTAGAAGAAGAGTTCGGTATTCGTGATGGACAATATTTCTTAACACCACCACAAGCACAAGCTATTCTAGATTTACGTTTACATAAGTTAACGGGTCTAGAACACGAGAAAATTTTAAGCGAATATAAAGCCCTATTAGAAGTGATTGCTGAATTACTTTATATTTTGGCAACACCAGCTCGTTTAATGGAAGTTATTCGTGAAGAGCTAGAAGCGATTCGTGATGAATTTGGTGATGAACGTCGTACTGAAATTACTAATGCTTCACATGACTTATCAATGGAAGATTTAATCACTGAAGAAGATGTAGTGGTTACACTTTCACATGAAGGTTATGTTAAGTATCAAATTTTAAGTGATTATCAAGCACAGCGCCGTGGTGGTAAAGGTAAAGCCGCAACGAAGATGAAAGAAGAAGATTTCATTGAGCGTCTACTGATTGCTAATACTCACGATACTATTTTATGTTTCTCTGATCGCGGTAAACTTTATTGGTTGAAAGTATTCCAATTACCATTAGCAAGTCGTACGGCACGTGGTCGTCCAATTGTTAATATTTTACCCCTTGAAGAAGGTGAGCGTATTACAGCGATTCTACCTGTACGTGAATATGCTGAAGATAAGTTTATTATCATGGCAACGGCGTCTGGTACTGTGAAGAAAACAGCGTTAACTGCTTATAAAAACCAACGTGCGAATGGCATTATTGCTTTGAACTTACGTGATGACGATACCTTAATTGGTGTTGATATTACTGATGGTGATAACGACATTATGTTATTTTCTGATGCTGGTAAAGTTGTTCGATTTAATGAGAAAAGACGTGATAGTGAAACTGGCGAAATAAAAGTTGACCCAGAAACTGGCGAACAACAATGGGCATTGAAACCTATTGGTCGTACTGGTACGGGTGTTCGCGGTATTAAGCTTGAAGGCGATCAAAAAGTTGTTTCTTTAATTGTGCCTAAAAACGATGGTCCTATCTTAACAATAACTGAAAATGGTTTTGGTAAGCGCACCGCGTTGGAAGAATATCCAGCGAAGAGTCGAGCGACTAAAGGTGTTGTTTCTATTAAAGTTAGTGAACGTAATGGCCCGGTTGTTGGGGCAGTACAAGTTGAAGACCAAGACGAAATTATGCTGATCACTGATAACGGTACGCTAGTGCGTACTCGAGTCGGCGAAGTAAGTGTTATTGGTCGTAATACGCAAGGTGTTCGCATTATCCGTACGATTGAAGGGGAACATGTTGTTGCCTTACAACGTATCGATGAAATTGAAGAGCCTGAAGTATTTCAAGAAGATGAAAATGGTGAAACTCTTGTAACTCCAGCTGTAGAAGGTGAGCAAATCGATGCTTCTGATACAGATGTTGAAGGCGAAGATTCATCACTCGATAATGACGAAACTCCAGAGTAACCGTTATTAACTTATTAAAAAGGCGGTAATTACCGCCTTTTTTTGTGGCTAAAATTTACTCAAAATATAATGTAAGTATTCATTATCAGTATTTAAAATGAGTAAATAATAACGTAACTTGCTATAACGAACATGTTTTCATTTAAAACAGTTATATCAAAGGTTATTTAAGAATTGATGCGAGAAACTAAATAGGTATGCTAGTGGTAGCACAACTTAATTTTTCGCTGTGATGGCTATATTTACTTGCAATTAAGCGAAATAAAAATAATCTGTAGAACGTTGTTTTTAGTGTTGAACGCTCAGAGCTGTAAGCTAATCATAACTTGGCATGCTTATCGGTAAGCATAAGTATGTATCAGCATAATAAATTAATTTAAGAAGGGTGTAGTGTTAAATGTCTAGTGTTTATAATTTTTGCGCAGGTCCTGCGATGTTACCTGTAGATGTAATGAAAAAAGCGCAAAGTGAGTTTTTAGACTTTGCTGGCACAGGTAGCTCTGTGATGGAACTTAGTCATCGTAGTAAGCAGTTTATTGCTGTTGCTGAAAAAGCTGAGGCAGACTTACGTAATCTAATGGCTATTCCGGAAAATTATAAAGTTCTCTTTTGTCATGGCGGTGGTCGTGGTCAATTCTCTGCTGTGGCATTAAATTTATTAGGCCAGTCTAAAAAAGCGGATTATATTATTACCGGCGCTTGGTCTAAGTCAGCGGCTGAAGAGGCTAGTCATTACGGTGATATTAATGTTATTGATGTGATGGATAATAGCAACGGTGTGCAAAGCGTTAAAGCCAGTAAAGACTGGCCATTGAACGAAGATGCGGCTTATGTACATTATTGTCCGAATGAAACTGTGGATGGTATTGAGATTTTTGAAATACCAAATACAGGTGATATTCCACTGATTGCTGATATGTCATCCACTATTTTATCGCGTGAATTTGATGTCAGTCAATTTGGTTTGATTTACGCGGGTGCACAAAAAAACATTGGACCATCAGGCTTGACCTTGGTTATTGTTCGTGAAGATTTACTCGGTAATGCTCATATCGACACGCCTTCTATTATGAATTATGACGTATTAGCGAAAAATGGCTCAATGTATAATACACCACCAACTTATGCTTGGTATCTCGCAGGGCTAGTATTTGAATGGTTACAAGCACAAGGTGGCGTTAGTAGCATTGCACAAGTTAATCATAAAAAAGCGCAATTATTGTATCAATACATTGATGAAAGCGACTTTTACACTAATGCTATATCACCAGAAAATAGAAGCTTAATGAATGTACCTTTTTGGTTAGTCGATGATAACTTGTCTGCAGACTTTTTAGTTCAAGCTGAAGCATCCGGTTTAACAGCGCTTAAAGGTCATCGTATGGTAGGTGGAATGCGTGCAAGCATCTATAACGCCATGCCGATAGAAGGCGTACAAACCTTGATTGATTTTATGAAAAAATTTGCAGTAGAGGCCAAATAACATGGAGCAATTAACCCTAAACCCGATCAGTAAAATAAATGGCGAAGTGTTTTTACCTGGTTCAAAGAGCTTGTCTAATCGAGCATTATTGATAGCCGCACTTGCCAATGGTGAAACTAAAATCACCAATTTATTGGTCAGTGATGACATCAATTATATGCTTGCCGCATTAAAAACATTAGGCATTCAATATACTTTAAGTGACTGTGGTACAGAGTGCACGGTTATTGGTAATAATGGCTTTTTTAGTGCTACTGAGACGTTAGAGTTATACCTGGGGAATGCAGGTACCGCTATGCGTCCATTATGTGCAGCACTTGCTGCGAGTGAAGGCGAGTTTATTTTAACCGGCGAACCGAGAATGAAAGAAAGACCAATTGGTCACTTGGTAGACGCTCTAGCGCAACTTAATGCTGATATAGAATACTTGGAAAACAAAGATTACCCACCAGTAAAAATTAAAGGAAAGGCGCTAACGGGAAATAGCGTTAGTATTGATGGTTCTATTTCAAGTCAGTTTTTAACGGCTATATTAATGGTCTCTCCGTTATTAAAAACAGATACAAACATTAATATTGATGGCGAATTGGTCTCTAAGCCTTATATTGATATAACGCTAGATATTATGGCTAGGTTTGGCGTTACAGTACAAAACAACGACTATCAATCATTTACAGTAAAAGGTAATCAATCTTATCAAGCTGTTGAAAAATATATGGTTGAAGGTGATGCATCTTCGGCATCATATTTCCTGGCAGCGGGTGCGATAAAAGGTGGTGAAATTACCGTGCATGGCGTTGGTAAACTCAGTGTTCAAGGTGATAAATACTTTGCTGATGTACTTGAAAAAATGGGTGCAGAAGTCATTTGGAACGATGAGTCAATAACCGTGATTGGTAAGCCTCTTATTGCTGTGGATATGGATATGAATCATATTCCTGATGCTGCTATGACCATAGCAACAACTGCGCTTTTTGCCAAAGGCACAACCACAATTAGAAATATTTATAACTGGCGTGTAAAGGAAACTGATCGTTTAACTGCGATGGCTACGGAGTTAAGAAAAGTAGGCGCGACAGTTGAAGAAGGTGAGGATTATATTTCTATCACACCGCCTTTAATGTTGAAGCATGCAGATATCGATACTTATAATGATCACCGTGTTGCCATGTGCTTTTCACTTGTGGCATTAAGTGATACAGCGGTAACGATTAATGATCCTAAGTGTACGGCTAAAACATTCCCTGACTATTTTGAAAAGTTAGCAACTGTTTCCTTTTAAAAGCAACAGTATAATTTTTTACGCGATTTTGAACTATAAATCCCGTATAATGCTGCCGATTTTCGACTTTAGGAGAAATATGTATGCAGGAAAGCATTCCAGTCATTACAATTGATGGACCAAGTGGTGCGGGTAAAGGAACCGTTGCACGCATAGTTGCTGAACAACTAGGCTGGCATTTATTAGATAGCGGTGCAATTTATCGTGTGTTGGCTGTAGCAGCTCAACATCATAATATTAGCGTAGAAGACGAAGAGTCTTTATTGCCAATAGCAGCTCACCTAGATGTACAGTTTCAAATCTGTGTTGAAGGCGAAGGTAAAGTTATTTTAGAAGGCGAAGATGTATCTAATGCTATTCGTACTGAAGAAATAGGTGCACTAGCGTCAAAAGTTGCCGCCTTCCCTAGAATAAGAGAAGCATTATTACGTCGTCAACGTGCTTTTAAGGTTTCCCCCGGCTTAGTTGCTGACGGTCGAGACATGGGCACAGTCGTATTTATTGATGCTGTTATTAAAGTCTTTTTGACTGCCAGCGCAGAAGAAAGGGCGCAAAGACGATTTAATCAGTTGAAAGAAAAAGGCTTTGATGTTAAAATCGGGCGCCTTTTGGATGATATACGTCTAAGAGATGAGCGAGATCAAAACCGCAAGGTGGCGCCGCTTATCCCTGCAGAAGGTGCATTAATCATTGATTCTACTGAGCTTTCTATTAACGAAGTGGTCAGTAAAATCCTTTCATTTTGTAATGAAAAATTAATGCAAACTGAACATTAACCTTTAGCCTACTGTAAGGATGCACTGGGCATACATTTAATTACACCATGAAACAATGACGTTGACTGGATTAATAACTGAGTTTATATACAAGTTATGACTGAAAATTTTGCACAACTTTTTGAAGAAAGTTTAAAAACAATCGAAACACGCCCTGGTTCAATTATCAAAGGGACTGTGGTAGCAATCACTAAAGACAACGTTTTAGTAGACGCTGGCTTAAAATCTGAATCTGTTATTTCAATCGACCAATTCAAAAGCCTTACTGGTGAAGTTGAAGTTGCTGTTGGTGATGAAGTAGATGTATCGCTTAAAGCGACAGATGATGGTTTCGGTGAAACTATTCTTTCTCGTGATGACGCAAAACGTCATGAAGCATGGCAAGTGCTTGAGAAAGCATATGAAGAAAAAGAAACTATTATCGGTGTTATCAACGGTAAAGTTAAAGGTGGTTTCACAGTTGAAGTTAGCAACATTCGCGCTTTCTTACCTGGTTCATTAGTAGATGTACGTCCTATCCGTGACACTACTCACCTTGAAGGTAAAGATTTAGAATTTAAAGTTATTAAGCTTGATCAAAAGCGTAATAACGTTGTTGTATCTCGTCGTGCTGTTATCGAATCTGAAAGCAGTGTTGAACGTGATGAATTATTAGCTTCTCTTGCTGAAGGCATTGAAGTTAAAGGTATCGTTAAGAACCTTACTGACTACGGTGCATTCGTAGACTTAGGCGGCATTGACGGCCTACTTCACATCACAGATATGGCTTGGAAACGTGTTAAGCACCCAAGCGAAATCGTAAATGTTGGTGATGAAATTCAAGTTAAAGTATTGAAATTCGATCGTGAGCGTACTCGTGTATCTCTAGGTATGAAGCAGTTAGGCGAAGATCCATGGGTTGCTATCGCTAAACGTTACCCTGAAGGCGCTAAGCTTACTGGTCGCGTAACTAACTTAACTGACTACGGTTGTTTCGTTGAGATTCAAGAAGGCGTTGAAGGTCTTGTTCACGTTTCTGAAATGGATTGGACTAACAAAAACATCCACCCATCTAAAGTTGTTAACTTAGGTGATACGGTTGAAGTTATGGTGCTTGAAATTGACGAAGAACGTCGTCGTATTTCTCTTGGTCTTAAACAATGTATCCCGAACCCTTGGGAAGAGTTTGCTAAAAACTTCAACAAAGGTGACAAAGTATCAGGTAAGATCAAATCAATTACTGATTTTGGTATCTTTATTGGTCTTGACGGCGGCATTGATGGTCTTGTTCACTTATCTGACATTTCATGGGCTGGCGGCGAAGAAGCTGTTCGTGAATACAAGAAAGGTGATGAAATCTCAGCTGTAGTATTACAAGTTGACCCTGAGCGCGAACGTATCTCTTTAGGTGTTAAACAAACTGAAGATGATCCGTTTAATCAATATCTTGCAGATAACAAAAAAGGTGCTATTGTTACAGGTAAGGTTATTGAAGTAGACGCTAAAGGCGCTAAAATTGAATTAGCTGAAGGCGTTGAAGGTTACCTTCGTGTTGCTGATATTTCACGTGAACGTATCGAAGATGCGACTACTGAATTATCTGTAGATGACAGCGTTGAAACTAAGTTTGTTGGTGTTGATCGTAAGAACCGCACTATCAGCTTATCAATCAAAGCTAAAGATCAAGCAGACGAACGTGAAGCTATGGATACATTGAACCAAGCTCCAGAAGAAGAATCTGGTCTAAGTGCAATGGCTGAAGCGTTTAAAAACGCTAAAATCTAATTTCTTGCAATACCAAGTGAAGAAGAACTGCATTAATGCAGTTCTTCTTAATGTTTAAATCCGATGGCGCGAAGCTATAGTGAACACTGGAGGTCAAATGACCAAATCAGAACTCATTGAAAGATTAGCAGATAAATTAAATCATTTAGCTGCGAAAGATGTAGAACAAGCTATTAAAGAAATTCTTGAAATGATGGCGCAAACTTTGTCAAAAGGCGAGCGTATTGAAATTAGAGGTTTTGGCAGCTTTTCGTTGCATTATCGTGCTCCTCGCGTGGGACGGAACCCAAAAACTGGTGAGTCTGTAAAGCTTGACGGTAAATATGTTCCACATTTTAAACCAGGTAAAGAATTACGTGAAAGAGTAAATCTTTCAATCGCGTAATTGCAGAATCGATGAATAAACGGCATGCTATGAGCATGCCTTTTTTTTGTGTTGTTTTGGATGAATTACTATGCGTCTTTATATTACTGTTATCCTTTTTCTTATGTTACTTGCCATTGCATTTATTTTTGGCAGTCAAAACGATCAAACATTTACTCTAAACTATTTGATTGCAAAAACGAATATCTCAGTTGCTGAAGCTGTCGGTATATTTACCTCGTTAGGTTTTATTCTTGGGTTATTGTTTGCTTTAATTTGGAAACTACTGAGTATGATGAAACTCACTAAAAAGTCTCCTCAGAACACGGCTAAGAAGTCTTAGTATGCTAGGTTTACTCTTCTTATTGTTACCTGTTGCCATGGGCTATGGTTGGTTTATGGGGCGCAATAGCGTTAAACAAAATGATCACTCTGCTCAACAAGCACTTTCCATTAAGTATTCTACTGGATTAAATTACTTATTCTCCAATCAACAAGATAAAGCAATTGATTATCTGCTTGAAGCGTTAAAAGTTGAAGATGATACTGTAGAAGCACATTTTGCTATGGCCAACTTATTCAGACGCCGTGGTGAACTTGATAGAGCTTTAAAAGTACATGAACACTTAGTACGCCAAAAACATTTACCCAATAGTGCAAAGCAACAAGCGGTATTTGAATTGGCGAAAGATTTTCTTAGTGCTGGCTTATATGATCGCGCCGAAGCGATGTTCCATAAATTATTAAAATCCAAAACGTATAGCCTGAAATCATTAACCTCTTTAATGCAAATTTATCAGTCTACTAAAGATTGGCAACAAGGTATTGCACTTAAAAAAGCGATCGCTAAAACACGCGATGCCAAACTTTTGCACACTTTAGCTAATTTCTATTGTGAACTTGCCACCTTAGCATTAGAAAAAGATGAATTTATTGAAGTTATAGAGCTATTAGATAACGCATTAAGCCATGATCCTAATTCATCTAGAGCAAATTGGTTGATGGCACAAATATATGAAAATCATCAACAATATAATGAAGCGTGTCAATGCTACAAAGCTATTTATGAACAAGACAAAGAGTTTTTTCCGGATGTTATCGAACAAATGTTTGCTTGTTATAAAGCACTTGATGCTGAAAAAGAATTCTTTAAATTTATCAGAAAAGTTTATGATGAAACCGGCAGCACAAGCGCACTTATTAAGTATTTAACACATATAGAGAAAACTAAGAGTGCTAATCATGCTAAAAGCTTTATTTTATCAGCTTTAAAACGTCGTCCAACTATTCGAGGCTTTAAACACTTCGTAAAAATGCAAATGGACGATAGTCAACCAGAGAATACTTCGGATAACCTTGAAGTGATCCGCGAATTAGTTTCAGCTTATTTAAATGTTAAGCATCGTTACAGCTGTAGAACCTGTGGTTTTAATTCTAGCACTCACTATTGGTCATGCCCATCTTGCCATGATTGGGAGCAACTTAAGCCTGTTAGAGGCTTAGACGGAGAATAAAGCTATATTTATATAGTAGGCTCTGGTGGTGTTAATGATAGATAAACTGTTGACGTTTAAAGCTAGTAGCGAAAATTAAAAATTATTATTGAACATATTACTTATTGAGGAAAACAGCATGAGAGATGCAAAAGTTGTCGTAGCCTTAGATTTTGATAGCAAAGATGAGGCTTTATCTTTTGTAGACAAAATTCAGCCAAGCGATTGTCGATTAAAGGTGGGTAAAGAAATGTTTACCCACTTTGGCCCTGAGTTTGTGAAAGAACTGGTTAAACGTAATTTTGATGTTTTTCTTGATTTAAAATTTCATGATATTCCTAATACCGTTGCTAAAGCGGTTACTGCAGCGGCCGATTTAGGCGTATGGATGGTTAATGTCCATGCTTCTGGTGGGATGAAAATGATGGAAAGTGCTAAAGCGGCTTTATTACCCTACGGTGATAAAGCGCCGTTATTGATTGCTGTTACGGTTTTAACTAGCATGGGAGAAGAAGACCTTGCAGATTTAGGCATTACTAAATCACCAGCAGAGCAAGTTAAGCATTTAGCGTCTTTGACTAAACAGGCGGGATTAGATGGCGTGGTTTGCTCGGCAATGGAAGCTGAGTCGTTAAAACAATTATTGGGTAAAGAGTTTAAGCTAGTTACTCCAGGTATACGCCCAGCAGGTAGTAATGCAGATGATCAAAAGCGTATTATGACACCTCGCGAAGCAATAGATGTTGGTGTTGACTATTTAGTTATTGGTCGCCCGATCACGAAAGCAAAAGATCCACATCTTGTCTTACAAGAAATTAACTCATCAATTAGTTAACTTCATTTTTAAATATTATTTTATGCTGCCAATTTGACAAATAAGGTCAAAACTTCTAAACCTAATAGAGCGAATTATTATCGATGATAATTCGCTTATATGGATATAAACTATTAGAAGGAAGGTACAATGAAAACACACATCTATTATTATCTGTTCATCTTATTTACCTTAATATCATTACCACTTCATGCTGTAGACGTTAATGAAACGCCAGAAGTCATTTCTACTCAAGAAATACAGGTTATTGATATTAATAAGGCTGATATTCAAACCTTAGCTTTATTGAAAGGTGTTGGAAAAAAGAGAGCAATGGCAATTGTTGCTTACCGTGAATTACATGGCGAATTTAGCAGTGTTGAAGATTTACTTAATGTTAAAGGGATAGGGCAGAAGATGTTAGAACGTAACAAAGAAAGAATGAAGTTGTAGCTTTATTTGAAGCATGGAATAGAGAAGTTTTAGCAATAAAAAGCCAGTCATTAGACTGGCTTTATTATGAAATTACACTTTTATAATAAGCTATCTAAGGTTAATTCCATCATACCTTTAAACGTTGTTTCACGTTCATCAGCTGTAGTTTGCTCGCCAGTCTTAATATGATCGCTCACCGTTAATACTGTTAAAGCTTTTTTACCATACTCAGCAGCAACACCGTATAAACCAGCTGCTTCCATTTCAACCGCTAGAATGCCGTATTTTTCCATTAAAGCAAACATTTCAGGTTGTGGTGTATAAAATAAATCGGCGGTAAAAATATTACCAACACGAACATTCTTACCTGTTTTTTCTGCTGTCATTACAACTTTATGTAATAAATCAAAATCAGCGGTTGCTGCAAAATCGTAGCCATTTAAACGTGAACGGTTAACGTTTGAGTCTGTACTGGCTGACATACCGATAATAATATCACGTACTTTAATGTCATCACGTACTGCGCCACAAGAGCCAATACGGATAATGCTTTCAACGCCGTAGTCTTTATATAACTCTGTCGCGTAAATTGAAATTGATGGTATGCCCATACCTGAACCCATTACTGAAACAGGTTTGCCTTTATAGGTACCCGTGTAACCAAACATGTTACGTACTCGGGTGACGCATTTTGCGTCATCAAGAAAATTCTCTGCAATATACTTTGCGCGTAGTGGATCGCCCGGCATAAGTACCGTTTTAGCGAAATCGCCGTTGTTTGCTTCTATATGTGCTGTTGCCATGAGTGTTGACCTTTTTTAATGGTGTTTCAATCACAGTAAGTTTCTAGCCTCTGCTGATTGAATTCAGCTGCTATCAAGGATGTTTTACTGATATGTCTTTTAAATCTTTAAAGTTGAATTCTAACTGAAAAAGCGCTCTATAATCCAGTGATAACCTACACTACCTAAATAAATACCAAAAATACCAGCAATACCTGATAAAACAGGCGGAGCAGGTATAGGTAATTTAAGTAGTGAAAATACTAAACCGACAAAAATACCCGTTATTGTCGCAATAAGAACTTCAAACACGTGTTCTCCTAATTAATTGTCAATCGCATATTTTAACCTAAGTTTGACAAGAGCAACACTGAACTCTAGCTGTTATTTAGCACTTTTTGCTTTAATGCGCGTTTTTCACTGTCGGATAAAAAGCTGGCTTTTAAAGAGTTCTCTTGTAGCTGTTGTATTTCTTTATCATTAAAACCTAGCGTCGTGCGAGCAATATCATATTCATGCTTTAACTCGACACCTTGTACACCGGGGTCATCGGTGTTCAAGCAAACCAATAAATCTCTGGCTAGAAATTCCTTAATAGGGTGCTGGCTTAGATCTTTTATAGTACCGGTTTGAAAATTTGACGTTAGGCAAGATTCAATTGCAATATCGTGCGTTTGCATATAATCCATAAGTTTCTCGTCATGGCGACACGCAACACCATGGCCGATACGCTGCGCATGCAATTGATTTATAGCTTGCCAAATACTTTCAGGGCCTGCGGCTTCTCCGGCATGTACGGTTACATTAAGTTCAGCATTTTTTACTTGCTTAAAATGCTCTACAAAAAGATCTCCTGGATAGTTGTATTCATCGCCAGCTAAATCAACCGCAACTAAATGTTCTTTGTGAGCTAAAAGGCCATCTAACTCAGCTTGGCATTTTTCAACACCAAAAGTACGGCTTAGAATACCGATAAGGTTAATTTTTACATCATAGATTTTACATGCGGCATTTACACCATCAATTACCGCGGCAACAACATCAGCAATAACGAGGTTATTGTTCATTGCCATATAATAAGGCGAAAAACGTAATTCAGCATAATGAATGCCGGCATTAAAAGCATCTTCAACATTTTCAAAGGCGATGCGCTTACAGTCATCTAAATTCTTAAGCACAGCAACACCCCAGTCAAGTTTACTTAGAAAAGCTAATAAGTCGCTTTCACTTCCTTGAATTTGTACGTGGGGAATAAAAGCTTCGAAGTTAGTTTCAGGTAAAACGATGCCATGTTCATGTGCGAGTGCCCAAATAGTTTTAGGGCGAATGTTTCCATCTAAATGACGATGTATGTCAATTAATGGTAAGTGAGGATGAGTCATAGTTATTAGCAACCTATATGAATTAATTTGATGAAAAATCCGACTGGATTTTATGAAATATGTCTATTTATTTTTATTTTAAGTCGAATATTTTTATTATACCGCTTTTTTCGTATTTTAGGTTGCTATTAGTGCGATAACACTGATAAGTTAATTTTGGGCTAATCATCTAGGTGTCTAGACGTAAATAGAAATTATAGTATAAAGAGAAAACATTATGTTTGAACAAACCGACGACGTACGTATTAAAAGAATCAAAGAACTTTTACCTCCAATCGCCTTACGTGAGCGATTTCCTTCATCAGAGCAAGCAACAAAGTCGGTTTATGCTGGCAGACAAGCCATCAGTAAAATTTTTAATAATCAAGATGATCGTTTGCTCGTGGTTATTGGTCCTTGTTCTATACATGATCCAAAAGCGGCATTAGAATATGGTCAGCGATTAGTTAAATTAAGAGAAAAATATCAAGACACGTTAGAAATTGTCATGCGGGTTTATTTTGAAAAGCCAAGAACAACGGTGGGTTGGAAAGGGCTTATTAACGACCCTTATATGGATAATAGTTTTAAACTGAACGACGGTTTACGCATTGGCCGTAAATTACTTCTTGATTTAAATGACTTAGGCTTACCAACCGCAGGTGAGTTTTTAGATATGATCACGCCGCAATATATGGCAGATTTTATGTGTTGGGGCGCAATAGGTGCTCGCACAACAGAAAGCCAAGTACACCGTGAGCTAGCATCGGGCTTATCATGTCCGGTTGGCTTTAAAAATGGTACTGATGGCACGATTAAAGTGGCCATTGATGCTATTGGCGCTGCTAGTGCATCTCATCATTTCCTTTCGGTGACTAAATATGGTCATTCCGCTATTGTTGAAACCACAGGTAATGAAGATTGCCATATTATTTTACGTGGGGGTAAATCAACAAATTATGACGCTGACAGTGTTAAAGCGGTGACAGAACAGCTTAGTAAATCTAGCTTAAATAACAATATTATGATTGATTTTAGTCACGCGAATAGTAGTAAGAAGTTTGAAAATCAAATGCTAGTCTGCCGCGATGTCTGCCAGCAAATAGGTAAAGGTAATCATAATATCTTTGGTGTAATGGTCGAAAGCCACTTAGTTGAAGGGCGTCAAGACTTAGTTAATGGCGAAGCAGCAACTTATGGCCAAAGTATTACCGATGCTTGCATTGGCTGGCAAGACACCGAAACTTTACTTGCTGAACTTGACGAAGCAATAAGTCAACGTCGTACTGTGTAGTTACTTAAAAGTGAGTTGTTGCAACCAGTGGTAATTGATAACTCTTACTGAATATCAGGAAAAAATACTACAGCAATGTAACCTTGTAATATAAAGCCAATCAGCTAGACATTGATTGGCTTTTTTGTGCTTGTTGTCATACTTATGCAAAGTATTTATGAAGTAACACGGTATAAATTTTAGTAAGTAATTAGATAGGTTCGTTGATAGGAAAGTCAACATTATCTGAGGTAAATCGTGCTTCATTTGATGCTAACTATTAAGCTTTTATAGGCTGAATGAAATACCAACTTGCGTATAACAAAAACTGAGTTATCACCGTAGTAAATCATATTTATTTTTTTGTTATTTCCATCGACAATATAGTGCTTAGCAGATAAGTCAGTAAGCTTGATTGGGTTGCTCTTAGTTATTGTTCCTGTTGATTAAAATGTTTTTTATCGTGATTTTATAGCCATTCATCGTGAATAAGAGAATGTAATGTAAAGCAGTGTAAAGAATATTGTTTGCTCACAGGCACAGTCATACTATAGTTAGCAGTTTAAGCTAATTATAATAATATCGGTGGGGAAAGGTTTTGAAAGTTCGTTCGAGTAAAAGTCGCAGTGAAAGCGAGCTAGGTAATATTCACAACTCTAGTGCAATGTTAAGGAAGATCCCCTTGATAAAGCTTAATCATATTACTGTAGTCGCTATCGCAGCGATAATCAGTGCTTGTAGCACACCTAGTGGTTTATCTGATAAAAGTTCATTTAATATCATTGAACAAAATTCCCCTAATCAATGGCAAGCTAATAAATCTGAAAAAACGATAGAAAACTTGGTGGCAGATGGTTGGCTAAAGAGCCTCAATGACAATGCTTTAGAGGCAATGGTAGCTTACGCTTTAGAAAATAACTATCAATTAGCTGCTGAACGTATTGGTGTTAAACTTGCCAAAGAAAAATTGACAGTCAGTGCAGCGTCTGACTTCCCCGAACTGTCGTTATCTTTAGATAATTCAAGACGTAAACAGATAAGCAATGATGTAAAAAGTTATCAAACGAGTGCCGATATCAGTGTTGATTTAAGTTATGAACTCGACTTATGGGGCAAGCTTTCTGATCAACAAAATCAAGACCGTTTAAACTATGCTGCCGCCCAAGCAAATTTTCATCAAAGTAAACTGACTTTAGTTGCTAATATCAGTAAAGCTTGGTTCGATTTAACTCAAGCACAGCAGCTACTTAACTTATATCAAGAACGAGCGAGTAACTTACAACGGAACTTATTGATGATCCAATCATCGTATCAATTAGGTTTAAATAGCGCTCTTGATGTGTATCTGACTAAAAATGATGTCAATCAAGAGCTAGCTCGAGTCGCTAGTCAGCAACAAATTTTGCAAGTTAGTAGTAGAGCGCTTGAATTGTTGTTAGGTGATTATCCATTGGCTAAAAAAATGAGTAGTCAAAGCTTACCGCTTATTCACGATGAAATTGACTTGGGTTTACCTGCACAATTATTAACTCGTCGAGCAGACATTCAAGCGGGTTGGTTACAATTACTAGCGCTAGATGCTGGTTTAGCTGTTGCACATAAACAACGTTTTCCAAGCTTTAATCTGAATGCCAGTGCGAGTGATAGTGCAAGTGATTTAAGTAAGTTACTTGATGGTGGTTCATTAGCTTGGTCGCTGCTTGGTAGTATATCGAGTCCATTATTTAATGCGGGTCGACTTGAATCACTTGAACAACAAGCAAAACTGACTGTTGCTCAGCAAGAACAACAATATTTACAGCAGGTTTATCAAGCGTTTGCTGATGTTGAAAATAGCATCAGTGCACGTGACTCACTTAATCAACGCCATGCTTATTATCTTAAAGCACAAGAGAACGCGTTGGCGGCGGAAAAACTTTCATTTGATCAATACCTAAAAGGTTTGGTGACTTACACCACAGTACTAGAGTCACAACGACGTTCTTTTGATGCTCAAACAACGGTGATTGAGCTGACTAATGCGTTATTACAAAACCGTATTGAAATATATCGAGTGTTAGGCGGTGACTATCTTAATACTGAAAGTCAAAAGCCAGCAACAAAACAAGCACCACAAAAGATTAAAAGCGAGGATGGTTCATTGCCAGTCCTTCTCACTAACCGTACAAGTTTGGAAAAGTAATGTCGTTTAAAATAAAAAAACTACTGCCAATTATTGTTTTATCTTCGTTAATATTCGCTGCGTATATTGTTACCAGCAATCCGCCTTCGGCAAAGCGTGGGCGTCCAAGTGCTGCACCACAACTGAGTGTGCAGGTGCAAAAATTAACGCGCAGCGATCTAGCGGTTACCATCGATAGCTACGGCACCATTAAGCCGCGTACGCAAAGTGTGTTGTTGCCACAGGTATCAGGACAAATTATTAATATAAGTCCAAAATTTAGAGCCGGTGGATTTTTCGAACAAGGTGATATTTTACTGCAATTAGATCAACGTGATTTACTCGCTGAAGTTAAAATAGCACAAGCAAGCTTATTCACCGCCAAGCAAAACTTTAGTGAAGAACAAGCGCGTGTAGAACAAGCAAAACAGGATTGGCAGCGTTTGGGAAATAACGAACAAGCACCTGATTTAGTCTTACGAAAGCCACAATTATTGGCAGCACAAGCGTCGGTTTATTCAGCACAAGCGGGCTTAACCAAAGCGGAATTAGCTGTTGAGCGCAGTAATATTATAGCGCCTTATACTGGACGAGTATTAAGCAAGTCAGTTGACATAGGTCAAGTGGTCAGTGTTGGCACTGAGTTAGCTGAGATTTATGCTATTGATTATGTCGAAATTCGTTTACCACTAAAAAATAAAGATCTCCCTTACATGGTGTTGCCAGAGAATAATCGTTTTAAAAAGGCCACGCTAGACCAACAACCCGCGTTAACTATTTATTCTGATCTTGCTGCACGTCAAAGTTGGAAAGGTAGAGTGGTTCGCACAGAAGGTGCTTTTGATGAAGCGTCACAACAGTTGTTTGTTGTTGCACAAATTGACGACCCCTATGGTGAAAATGAAGGTAATGGTTTGCCATTAAAAATTGGTCAGTATGTGAGTGCAAAAATTGACGGTAAAACTATTGAAGGTGCACTAACGATTCCAAACAGAGCCATTTATCAAGGCAGTTATGTTTATATTGTTGATGGTAACTTGCTGAAACGTAAAAACATCACGATAGCATGGCAAAGTGAAGAGGTTGCTGTGATCAAATCGGGTCTAGAAGTAGATCAATTACTGGTGTTAACGCCTTTAGGGCAGGTTACGTCTGGTACCGTTGTTAGCATCAACAGCATAGATGGAGAGGCAGTCACAACTCCTGCAAAGTCAAATGGTCGTAATAAAGAAAGTAAAAAACAACGCAGCCAAAGTACAGATAAAGGAAACCGTCCAGAGGGTAGCGGAAAAAATAATAAAGGCATGAATGACAAACCGCGCAAAGCACCTAAAGATCAATCGAAAGGAGTTGAGTCATGATCGCTTGGTTTGCAAAAAATCATGTGGCGGCAAACTTATTGATGATCACCATTTTATTGACCGGTATTTTCTCAATAAAAAGCAGTATTCCATTAGAGGTTTTTCCATCATTTGAATCTGAAATTGTTAATGTTTCAGTAACCTTACGAGGTTCAACCCCTGAAGATGCCGAACTTGGTGTCGCTATTCGTATTGAAGAAGCTGTACAAGATTTGCAAGGCATTGACAAAATCACCAGCACGTCAGTTGAGGGCGCAGCAACCGTACGCATAGAAGCTGATTCATCAACAGATGTCCGTGATTTACTTGCCGACATTAAAAGTCGTGTTGATGCGATTAATACCTTTCCAGTAGATGCTGAAAAACCGGTTATTGCTATTGCACAACGTATTCGTAATGTTATTTCGGTCACCATAGCCTCAGATTATGGTGAAAAAGAAATTCGTGAATTTGCTGAGCAAGTGCGTGACGATTTATTGCGCTTACCGCAAGTAACACAAGTGGCTTTAGATGCAGTACGAGATTATGAAATTAGTATCGATGTTAACCAAAGTAAACTTGAGCAGTATCAATTAACGCTGTCTGAAATTTCAACCGCGATCAGTAATAGTTCAGTCGATATTTCTGCTGGTAATGTTCGCACCGATGGCGGTGACGTTTTAGTGCGAAATATTGGCCAAGCGTATCGTCGCGATGAATTTGAAAAAGTGGTGATAAAAACCAATACCGATGGCACTTTTCTTTATTTAGAAGATGTTGCACAAGTTAATGATGGTTTTGAAGAAACACCACTGCGTGCACGCTTTAATGGCCAGCAAGGGGCATTAATTGATGTCTACCGTATCGGTAATCAAAGCGCTATTGATGTTGCTGATGCCGTAAAAAATTACATTGATGAACGCCAAGATAGCTTGCCACAAGGCTTTGTTTTAAATTACTGGGATGATGATTCTGAAATTGTAAAAAGTCGTTTAAATACCTTGATCACCAATGCCTTACAAGGCGGATTTTTAGTCTTACTGTTACTGACATTATTTTTACGTCCATCCATCGCCTTTTGGGTTTCTGTTGGTATTCCGGTTAGTTTTATGGGGGCATTTATTGCCATGCCATTTTTTGATATTTCTATTAATATCATGAGTTTATTTGGCTTTATATTAGTACTAGGGATTGTGGTTGATGATGCGATAGTCACCGGTGAAAATATTTATCGACATACACAAACAGCCTCGAGCGGTCTTGAAGCGGCGATTAAAGGTACGCAAGAAGTCGCAACACCTGTGACTTTTGGTATTTTAACAACCGTCGCAGCATTTTTACCGTTAGCGTTTATTGAAGGGCAACGGGGCGCTTTGTTTGCGCAAATTCCTATTATTGTTATTCCGGTACTGTTGTTTAGTTTAATAGAATCTAAGTTTGTTTTACCTTCACACTTAAAGTCATTGCGCTTACGCAGTGAAAGTAAGAAGCAGTCTAAATTTAGTTTGTGGCAGCAAAGGTTTGCTGATGGTTTTGAAAATGCCATTTTGCGTTATTACCGACCATTACTATCATTAGCTATTCGAAATCGTTTAACAACAGTAGCCTTATTCTTTGGTGTATTGATCTTAATAATTGCGTTTATTACCAGTGGTTGGACTCGCTTTGTATTTTTCCCGCGTATCGCCAGTGAAACGGCCCGTGGTAATGTCACCATGCCTGTAGGTACAAGCTTTGATGTGGTCGATGCTTATGTTGAGAAAATGTCGAATGCGGCAAAAACATTACAAAATAAATACCGTGACGAAGATGGTGAAAGCTTAATATTAAATACCTTAGCAATTACTCGTGAAGAACAAGGTCGTGTGCGCTTTGAAATATTACCGGCAGATAAAAATGAAACAGGTATCGGCACCGCGCAACTTGTTAAAGAATGGCGAGAATTAATTGGTCCGCTTCCTGGTGCAGAAAGTTTAACCTTTAGGGCTGAATTAGGTCGTGGTAGTGACCCGATTGATGTACAGCTTTCAGCAACAGACTTGCAAACCTTAAAACTTGTCGCTGATGAGGTAAAAGCGCGAATACATACTTATCCTACGGCTTTTGAAATAGCGGATAGCTTATCTGACGGCAAAGAAGAGTTGCAGATCGAGCTGACAGCGCAAGGTTATGCGATGGGTATGAGTAACTCATGGGTAACTAGACAAGTCAGAGATGCGTATTTTGGTTCTCAGATTCAGCGTATTCAGCGTGGCCGTGATGATGTGCGTGTCATGTTACGTTTCCCGTTGTCTGAACGCCAATCTATATCAAAACTCAACGATATGCTGATCAATACACCAGCAGGCGGTAAAGTTCCGCTATCGCATGTTGCGAATTTAAAACCAGGAAAAAGTGCCTCGGCTATTAAGCGTATCGACCGATATCGTACGGTTAACGTTACCGCAGACGTTGATAAAAATGCCACTAATATGACGATACTAAATGCCGATCTCAATGAGTTTTTAGCCGAACTGATGAACAAGTATCCAGGGGTGTCTTATAGTTTAGAAGGTGAAGCACGAGAGCAGGCCGACTCTTTTAGTAGTCTTGCTTGGGGCTTGGTTTTTGTATTCTTTATTATTTACTGTTTACTGGCTATTCCGTTTAAATCTTATATACAGCCGCTTATTGTGATGTCGGTTATTCCATTCGGTGCTATTGGTGCGATTGTTGGCCATTGGATCATGGGCATGGACTTAACTATTATGAGTTTATTAGGATTGATGGCATTGGTTGGTGTGGTGGTTAACGACAGCTTAGTATTGGTTGATTTTATTAATGCCAAAGTACGAGCAGGTGAAAAAGCTTATAATGCCGTATTAATCGCTGCGCAATCACGATTTAGACCTGTAATGCTGACATCATTAACCACCTTTATTGGTTTAATGCCATTGTTGTTTGAAAAGGCAACGCAAGCACAGTTTTTGATCCCCATGGCAGTGTCATTGGGCTTTGGTATTATCTTCGCTACGTTTATCACCTTGATACTTGTGCCGGTAAACTATTTATTGGTCGAAGATATGAAAAGCTTTACCTCACGAGGTAAGAAAAAGTTAATAGCACAATTGACCTAAATAATATTGGTTTAACAGATCGTATTGTTAGTGAAAATTAAGCCTTAGTCTGCTATTTTTAGGTTAAACGCTTTGAAGTAGTAGCTTTGAATGAATGTCCTATGGTGCTAAGCTATTAAGGATAAAATTAACGCGCCAATGACATATTACTATGTCATTGGCGCGTTTGTCGTTAAACTAGATTTATGTATCTTTAAAAGTATAAATCATAGATATTTCAACAATTCATAGGCATAAATATACGCGTGAGTATAAATATGTGTCTAAGCATAAAGAGGTTAAAAATGGCTGATAACAACACTGAACATAGCGCTGATATAAACAGAGATGCGGCAGAAGAAACCATATTTTCAAAAATTATTCGCCAAGAAATTCCTGCACCGTTACTTTTTCAAGATGAGCTTGTGACAGCATTTCGTGATATTACCCCACAAGCAAAAAGCCACATTTTAATTATCCCTAACAAACTTATTCCAACGGTTAACGATATCGAAGCAGAAGACGAGTTAACTATTGGGCGTATGTTTACGGTCGCGAAAAAATTGGCAAAAGAAGAGGGCATCGCTGAAGGTGGTTATCGCTTGATCATGAACTGTAACCAAGATGGCGGTCAAGAAATATATCATATTCATATGCATTTAGTCGGCGGTCAAAAATTAGGTCGTATGTTAGCCGCGCAGTAATCTGTACTCAGTACATTTTGTGTTTTTTTGTACACCAGTTAACTGTGTTACTTAATGATACTATTTGAAGGTGTGTTAATCACCGCCTTTAAGCCGTGTTCTATAAATTACCGTTACAAGTGTTCATCACAAGTTAACACCATGATACAGTGTAAAATTAAGCTTTTACGCTGTACATTTAGTCATATATTGTTAGTATGCACATCGAACCAAGGGGTGCCTGAAAATCGTTGACGATTTTAATGGCTGAGATGCGAAGCGAACCCTTAGAACCTGAACCGGATAGTACCGGCGTAGGAATGGTTACGCTAATCGCATTACTGTTCTGTCTCATTGTTTTTTTTGTCGGCGATGGCTGATCAAAAAATCATCATGAAACAGATTATTACCGAGCAGCTCTCTAACTTCTCCATGCCGGATCCCATAACGTATTCTTAAACGAATTTATGAGATCATAATGACATTTATAAAATCACCTATTGCTTTAGCTATTTTGACCAGCATAGTTACTTCATCAATTGCCTCAACAACTTTTGCTGCCGACGATTTAACAAGTACAACCGAGCAAGCAATAGAAGTTATCACCATTAATGGTGATTTCCGCAAAACATCATTACAAAAAACCGCAAGTTCTCTATCTGTTATTGCGGGTGAGGAGATCAGCGCTCGCAATGCACAGAATTTAGAAGAAATCATTGCTCGTACGCCAAACGTAAATTTCTCCAGCGGCTCACAACGCGCTCGATATTACCAAATTCGTGGTATTGGTGAGCGCAGTCAATTTAAAGAGCCAATAAACCCATCGGTTGGCTTAATAATTGACGGTATAGATTTTTCAGGTATTGGCAGCATAGCGTCAACTTTCGATGTTGAGCAAGTTGAAGTTTATCGTGGCCCACAAGGGACGCGCTTTGGTGCTAATGCCATGGCAGGCATGATTAATATCACTTCAAATACACCTACTGACAACTTTGAAGGTAAAGTAAGACTTTCAGCTGGCAATTATGATAGCTACAGCGCAGGTTTGGTGTTATCAGGCCCAGCAAGTGAAAAGGTAAATTATCGTTTAGCTGTTGAACAATACAATAGCGATGGCTTTATCAAAAATGACTTTCTTAATCGCGATGATACTAATAATCGTGATGAATTTACCCTACGTGGTAAGTTAGCCATAGTAGCAAGTAAAGATTTAACTATTGATCTTACAGCTTTTATTGCTGATTTTGATAATGGTTATGATGCGTTTTCGTTAGATAATACCCGTCATACGTTATCAGACCAACCGGGCTTTGATCGCCAAGATACTAAAGCATTAGCTGCGAAGTTTACTTATCAAGGTTTTAATGACTTTACGATTGAAAGTATCGTTAGTTACGCAGATTCTGCTTTAGATTATGGCTATGATGAAGACTGGACTTTTGTCGGTATTAGTCCAGGTTGGGAATATAGCTCAACTGATTATTATTTCCGTGATAAAACATCGGAAACGTTTGAACTTAGAGCCGTTTCCGAGCCAGGTGGAGAGATATTCAATGGCAGTACCGCTTGGGTAACGGGGCTTTATTATAAGCAAGAAGAAGAAGATTTATTACGCCAATATACCTATGCGTCTAGCGATTTAACTTCAACATTTGAGACTGAAAATATTGCAGCTTTTGTGCAATTCGATAGCAGACTAAATCAAAAGTTTAGTTTAACAACGGGCTTAAGAATAGAGCGGAGAAATGCAGAATACAGCAACTCTGAACAACTTAGCTTTGATCCTAGTGATACGATGATCGGTGGTAAGGTCGTATTGTCATACCAAATGGATGGAAGCAATATGTTTTATGGTTCAGTAAATCGAGGTTATAAAGCTGGTGGTGCTAATACTGATGGGAGTTTACGAGCTGATTTACGAGAATTTTCTCCTGAATACCTGTGGAATTACGAGCTAGGCTATAAAGTCAATTTATTAGAAAACCAAGCTTATATTCGTAGCGCTGTTTTTTATATGGACAGAGATGATATGCAAGTGCGTACGTCTTATTTAGAAGAACGTGTAGATGGTAGTACTGATTTTATTTCTTATCTAGGTAATGCTGCAACCGGCAATAATTTAGGTATTGAATTAGAAGCAGGATGGCAGGTATCTGCTGCGCTAGAAGTATATGGCTCAGTTGGTTTGTTAGATACTGAATATGATGGATTTATCGATGCTGATGGCAATGATAAGTCTGGAGATGAACAGGCACATGCACCTAGTTATCAATTTAATCTTGGTTTGAATTACCAGTTATCTGATCATTTATTGGTTAATATATCTGTCGATGGCAAAGATGAGTTTTTATTCTCTGATAGTCATCAAGAAAAATCAGAATCAATTGAATTGGTCAATATGTCGGTGAGCTATTCAAAGGATGATTGGCAAGTGAAATTGTGGGCTCGCAATTTGTTTAATGAAAAATATGCCACTCGTGGTTTCTATTTCCCGAATGACCCAAGAGAGCAATATAGTACTGCAAAAGCCTATTATCAATTGGCTGAACCAGGCGTTTTTGGTGCTACTTTTGATTATGCATTCTAGGACTTTTATAAGTTATATACCCAAGCCACTTGAAGATGCAGGATTGTGCAAGTCGAGAAAGGGTTAGCACCAAGGCATTGATTGAAGAGAATGGTTGTTCCATTGTCGAAATCAATAACGCCGGAGATAACCCTTTATCGCCTTGCCCGAAGGGAGCTAAGCTAGAAAACCAGCTCCGCGTTGCATACATGGATGTATGTACTTAGCTTTTGTCTGGAGCAAAAAAGCTGTGCAGTACTTGATAAGGGAATAACCATTGTCTTCGTACTGCG
>JBAROR010000029.1:0-2259 GCA_049642265.1 Cognaticolwellia sp.
GTATTCCAATGATCAACCAAGCACTACCTGAAGGCGTACGTTTTGAACCTTTCTACGATCAGGCAGATTTAATTACTAAAGCAGTTGATACTGTAGTGCAAGCATTAGCGCTGGCATTTATATTTATTGCTATCGTACTTGCATTGTTTTTAATGAACTTACGCGCAACCTTTTTAGTGTTAATTTCAATTCCTATTTCAATCGCTATCGCCTTAATGGTCATGTCTTGGATAGGTTTATCGGCAAACTTAATGTCATTAGGTGGTATCGCCGTTGCTATTGGTATGTTGGTTGATGGCTCTGTGGTGATGGTTGAAAACATGTTCAAACATCTAAATAGACCAGATTCAACACATTATAAAAATGCTCAAGCGAGAACGTTAGGCACAGATGCTGATCCCCATGATGTTGAACACGATGAAGAGGGTATTCCTCTACGATTAAAAGAAGCAGGGAAAGAAGTCGCACGTCCGGTATTTTTTGCTGCCTCTATTATTTTAGTGGTCTTTACCCCGTTATTTAGCTTTGAAGGGGTGGAAGCTAAACTGTTCCAGCCGATGGCTATCAGTATTATTTTAGCGGTTATTTCAGCTATTTTAGTGGCACTCTTTGTTGTACCAGCCTTAGCAACTTTTATGTTCAAGAAAGGCGTTAAAGAAAGAGAAAGTTTTGTCTTAAAACCATTAGATAAGCTTTATCGCAAAGGCCTCAAAGCCGCGATGAAACACACAAAAGTAGTTATTGTTGCCTCATTATTGTTACTCGTAGGAGCGGCATCTTTAATACCACAAATAGGGACTGAATTTGTACCAGAACTAGAAGAAGGTACTATTAACTTAAGAGCAACATTAGCGCCATCAGCAAGTTTAGAAACAGCCTTGTCGGTTGCGCCTATTCTTGAAGAAAAGTTAATGGAGTTCCCAGAAGTAGAATATACCCTAAGTCGTATTGGTCGTGCCGAAATCGGCGGTGATCCTGAGCCAGTAAATAACATTGAAATATACATTGGCTTAAAACCCGTTTCAGAATGGAGCAGTGCTAAAAACCGCTTAGAGTTACAAGGTTTAATGGAAGAGAAACTTGAGCAATTCCCGGGGTTATTACTTAACTTTTCACAACCCATAGCGACACGTGTTGATGAGTTACTCTCCGGAGTAAAAGCGCAACTTGCCATTAAACTGTTCGGTCCAGAACTAGATGTGCTGGCGAGTAAAGGTCAAGAAATTGAAGCGGCTATTAAAAAAATTAATGGTGCGAGAGATGTAGCCTTAGAACAAATTGCTGGTGAAGCACAATTAGTTATAAAACCAAAAAGACAACAGCTGTCACGTTTTGGCTTGTCGGTTGGCGATGTCATGGAAGTAGTTAAAAATGGTATTGGTGGCGTTAGCGCTGGCCAAATAATCAATGGTAACGAACGTTATGATATTTATGTTCGCATTGAAGAAAAATATCGTGATAATCAAGAAGCTATTGCTGACCTTAGAATACAATCACCCACAGGTGCCTGGGTACGTTTAGGTGATATTGCTACCGTTAGTTTTGAATCAGGTCCACCGCAAGTGCGTCGTGATGATGTACAAAGACGTGTAGTTATTCAAGCCAATGTACAAGGCCGAGATATGGGTAGTGTAGTTGCCGATATCCAAAAGGCTATTGACAATGAAGTGGACTTGCCAGCTGGGTATTCTGTAGTGATTGGTGGTCAGTTCGAAAACCAACAACGTGCGCAGCAGCGACTATCAGTGGTAGTGCCGCTATCATTAGCGTTAATTGCCTTACTACTTTACTTTGCCTTTGGCTCTGTTGGTCAAGCAATGCTTATTTTAGTGAATGTACCATTGGCCGTTATTGGCGGTATTTTCTCACTGTATATTTCTGGTCAATACTTGTCAGTGCCAAGTTCAGTCGGCTTTATCACTTTGTTTGGTGTCGCTGTGCTTAATGGTGTAGTAATGGTAGAAAGCATTAACCAGCTGGTAAAAGATGGTATAGACACCTCAAAGGCTGTTTTTGATGGGGCAGTATCACGTTTACGTCCAGTATTAATGACAGCTATTACTTCAGCATTAGGTTTGATACCAATGCTGATGTCCAATGGTGTTGGCGCTGAAATTCAACGACCACTGGCAAGTGTTATTGTTGGCGGTTTGGTTACTGCAACGTTACTCACCTTGTTTGTGTTACCGGTTTTATATGCTTGGTTCTCAAAAGCCAAAATCAAAGATCTTAGAGACTAACGCGCTAGATAACTTAGTG
>JBAROR010000035.1:0-86720 GCA_049642265.1 Cognaticolwellia sp.
AAGAAATAGGTTTTAAATTTGGTACTATAGCGCTACTAAGCTTAATGAGTATCGCCATATTTAACGATTTATCGCGATTATAACTAAAAGAAGTATATAAAGTTAATATTTTATGATTATTAAAAAAATTGCCCTGGCGGTATTATTAGGTAGTTTGGGAACTTCAGTGCAAGCAGCTGACGATTTTCAAGTAGAAGATATTCAAGTTAAAGGCTTACAGCGTGTTGCGCTTGGAGCAGCATTAACACATATCCCATTCAATGTTGGCGATACCTTAAATGAATTTCGGGTATCACAATCGATTAAGGCACTCTACAAGTCCGGTCACTTCGGTGATGTTGCTGTTTCTCGTGATGGTAATACTGTTATTTACCGCGTCCGTGAAAGAGCGACCATTAGTACGATTACTTTTGATGGTAATAAAGATTTAAAAGATGAACAATTAACTGAAAGTTTAGATGGCAGTAATATTCGTGTTGGTGAAACACTTGATATGACTGTTATTTCAGGCATTGAAGTTGGCTTAGAAGACTTTTACCACAGTGTGGGTAAATATAACGCTGATGTTAAAGCTCAGGTGACTCATTTACCTCGTAATCGCGTTAATATTAGTTTTACTTTTAATGAAGGTGATGCTGCTGCGATTGAGCAAATTAATATTGTCGGTAATGAAAAATTTACAGATGCTGAACTTTTAGATCGTATTGAATTAACCTATGATTCCCCTTGGTGGGATTTTATGGCGCAAGATCGCTATCAAAAGCAAACGCTACAAGGTGATATGGAAACGATCAAGAGTTACTACCTTGACCGCGGCTATTTACAATACAAAGTTGATTCTACTCAAGTTTCAATGACACCGGATAAAAAAGCAGTATATATATCTTTAAACGTTACTGAAGGTGATGTTTATACGGTTAGCGGTGTTGACTTTATTGGTGATATGGCTGGCTTTGAAAAAACCATTCGTGCTATTACACCGATTCAAATAGACGAACTTTATAACGGTGCACTCGTCACTTATTCAGAAGAATTAGTCAGTAAATTCCTCGGACGTTATGGTTATGCTTATCCTAAAGTCATCACTATTCCTGAAATTAATGAAGAAGACAAAACGGTTAAATTAGTCTTATCTGTTGATCCTGGAAAGCGTGTTTACGTTAATCGTATAAACTTTAAAGGTAATCATGTAACCGCAGAGCATGTCTTACGTCGTGAAATGCGTCAAATGGAAGGTGCTTGGTTATCAAACAACCAAATTGAAGGTTCAAAAGCTTGGTTACAACGTTTGCCTTACATGGAAACTGTTGAATTTGAAACCAATCAACTTCCTGGTGAAGATGATTTAGTTAATATCGACTTTGAAGTAAAAGAGCAACCATCAGGTTCATTTACTGCTGGTATTGGTTATGGCTCTGCAACTCAATTAAGTTTGAATGCTGGAGTTCAACAAAATAACTTCTTGGGTACGGGTAACCGTCTTGGTTTTAGTATTAATACTTCTAGCTACTCAAAAAGCGCAAATGTATCTTTTACCGACCCATATTTCACCGTTGACGGAGTGTCGTTAGGTGGAAATGTATTCTATCAAGAATTTGATGCGGGTAATGCTAACCTCGTTGAATATAATAATAAAACTTATGGTGTTAGTGCGACGCTCGGTTTTCCTATTAATGAATATCTCCGTTTGAGTTTTGGTATTGGCTATAAAAATAATGAAATTACTCGTTTAGAAACTTATGAGCAAATTCAAAGGTTTTATGAATTATATTCTGATCCAGGCGATCCGGATGGTGGTTTAGGTTTTGAAAATTTTGATGTAAATGTGGCGTTATCACGTTCAACATTGAATCGCGGAACATTTCCAACTTCTGGTTCACAACAGACTTTGTCTTACAAAATGACAACGCCTAATTCAGATGTTAATTACTTTAAGCTTAATTTAGATACTAAGTGGTACTTTCCAATTACGCGCGACGAAAGTTGGACTGTATTAACGAAGTTTCAGTTAGGTTACGGTAATGGCTATGGCACTATTGACGGCAATGACCAAATTTTACCGTTTTGGGAGAACTTTAGAGCAGGTGGCTCTGGCACAATGAGAGGATTTAAATCTAATACCATTGGACCAAGAGCTATTTATCGTCGTTCAACACAAATTCCAGGTACACCTGACTCTGTTGGCTCTGCTGGCGGATGTTGTTTAGGACCTGATCATGACTTTATTCAAACATCAGAACGTTCTGTTGGCGGTAATGCAATTGCGCTTGCGGGTATTGAACTTATTGTACCTACGCCATTTTTAGATGAAGGTTTTAGTAACAGTGTACGAACCAGTATCTTCATGGATGTAGGCAATGTTTGGGATACAGAGTTTGACATAGATGATTACAAAGACTTAGCGGAAACAGAATCTAGCAAAATAGCTGACTTTTCAGATGTTGGTCGTTATCGAGCATCAGCAGGCTTATCTGTACAATGGATTTCCCCTATGGGTCCCATGATATTCAGTTTTGCCCGATCATTTAAAGATGAAGAAGATGATGATACAGAATTCTTTAGTTTTAACATTGGCCAAACCTTCTAACAATGAAATAAAGAGCGTTAATTGATAAAATTTACATTGTTTAAATAAATAGGCTTGAACCAAATTACCTGAGGCGGTATAACTACCGCATAACAAAATATATAGTAGAAATATTGGAAAATATTTTAGGAGTAAAAATTGAAAAAATTGATTAAATCTATTGTAATGGCTACTGCAGCATCAGGATTCATTTTAGCAAGTTCAGCGATGGCAGCTGATCAAAAAATTGCCGTGGTAAACTTCCAAGAAGTTATGGGTAAAATTCCACAAACTGCAACTGTAATGAAAAGTTTAGAAGCAGAGTTTAAAGATGAAAAAGCTGTGCTTGCTCAACTTGAACAAGATATAAAGTACCAACAAGAAAAGAAAAAACGTGACGGTTCTTTGATGAGCGCGAAAGAAATCGCAGATTTAGATGGAAAAATCAGCGTACTTTTTCAAGACTATCAAGTGAAAGGTAAAGCTTTTCAACAAAAAACTGGCGCACGTAAAAATGAAGAAACTAATAAGATCATCGCATTAGTTCGTCAAGCTATCGATAATGTTGCAGCTAAAGGTGACTACGACTTTGTTCTTGAGCAAAGCGCAGTAGTTTACGCAAAGCCAGACAGCACTATTACAGACGAAGTTGTTAAGCAAGTTAGTAAACTTAATTAATAACTTTCCTGTTTGATTGAATAGAAGTCAATTCAGCTTTTATTCACACTCTGCGTCTATTTAATATTCCGAATCAAGTTGATTCGGAATATTGCGTTTAGGCATACGAGAGAATACGCCTTTCTTTAATTCGACAATTATCTTAAACGAATTAAATTATTGTACACTTAGCGCGATAGTCGCGAACTAAGCACAAACAAAATGTATGAAATATCGTTATGCTATATTCTATACATTTTGTGATGTTATTAGACTACTTTAAAAGAATTTTATACTTATGAGTTATATTCTCGCAGATATTGCAGAAAAAATTGGTGCGGTTGTTCACGGTGATGGACAATGCGAAATATCGAGTATCGCGACATTAATTGACGCAACTTCTGGGCAAATTGCTTTTTTAGCCAACAGTAAATACAGCATTCAATTAGCAGACACCGAAGCTAGTGCTGTTATTGTTACCGAAGCTGACGTTGACAAGTGTCAAACCAATGCTTTAGTGATGGATAATCCTTACATGGGTTATGCCTTAGTTGCACAGTTACTTGATACAACACCTAAACCAGCCAGAAGTATTCATCCTAGTGCCGTTATTGATGTTGATGTAACGATTGGTGAAGGGGTTACTATTGGTGCGAATGCAGTTATAGAAGCTGGTGTTACAATTGCTGATGGCGTGAGTATAGGTGCCAATACTTTTGTTGGTATTGCTGCGCAAATAGGGGCTAATTCATCGATATGGTCTAATGTCAGTATTTATCACGGTGTTATTATGGGTGAAAACTGTTTAATACAGGCGAATACAGTTATTGGTGCTGATGGTTTTGGTTATGCAAATAATAAAGGTAGCTGGGTTAAAATACCGCAACTCGGTACTGTGATTATTGGTGATAATGTAGAAATCGGAGCAAGTACCACTATTGACCGTGGCGCCTTAGGTAATACGATTATTAAGAACGGTGTTATTTTAGATAATCAAATACAGATTGCTCATAATGTGATTATCGGGGAGAATACCGCCATTGCCGCTTGTAGTGTTATTGCTGGCAGTACAGAAATTGGTAAAAATTGTGTTATTGCTGGTTTAGTTGGTATTAATGGCCATATTAAAGTTACAGATGGTTGTGTATTTACTGGTATGACAATGGTAACTAAAGCGATAACAACACCAGGTGTTTATTCATCAGGTATGCCATGCCAACCGAATAAAGAATGGCATAAAAACAACGCGAGAATTAGAAAGCTTGAATCGTTAACGAAACGATTAAGTACGTTAGAAAAAGACTTAGCTTCAAAAAAATAGTGCTATGTGATCATAGTTGAGCAAATAGAGGAAAAAATTTTGGAATCGAAAAATAACATCATTGATATCGAAGAAATTAAATCACTTATTCCCCATAGATATCCATTTTTATTAGTCGATAGGGTACTTGATTATGTACCTGGAAAGTCTATTCATGCAATCAAGAATGTTACCGTTAATGAGCCTGCATTTATGGGCCATTTCCCAAATTACTCAATTTTTCCAGGCGTACTTATTCTCGAAGCATTAGCGCAAACGAGTGGCATTCTCGGTTTTAAATCTGTTGCGGATCAGAGCGAAGGTGAGCTATTTCTATTTGCTTCGATTGATAAAGCAAAATTTAAAAAGCCTGTTCACCCGGGTGATACCATGCACTTGCATTTAGAGTTTATTAAAGAGCGTCGTGGTATGTGGAAGTTTTATGGTGAAGCGAGAGTTGACGGCAAAGTCGTGTGCTCTGCCGATTTAATGTGTGCAAGAAGAGCATTATAATATGACTAACTCAACAGCATTAATACATCCTCAAGCGATAATTGAAGATGGCGCGATTATTGGCAAAAATGTTAAAATCGGTCCATGGACATATATTGCTGCAAATGTTGTCATCGGTGATAACTGTCACATAAGTTCACATGTTGTTATTAATGGTCCAACGACATTAGGCCAAGGCAACCGTATTTTTCAATTTGCTTCCATTGGTGAAGATTGCCAAGATTTGAAATATGCAGGTGAACCGACAGAATTAGTGATCGGAGATAATAATACCTTTCGTGAATACTGCACCGTACATCGTGGCACCATTCAAGATAAAAGCTTAACCCAGATTGGTAGCAATAATTTATTTATGGCTTATACCCACATTGCTCATGATTGCATGGTAGGTAGTCATTGCATCATGGCAAACGGCGCTTCAATAGCTGGCCATGTTCATGTCGGTGATCACGCTATTATTGGTGGTATGACGGGCGTTCATCAATTTTGTCATATTGGTGATCATTGTTTTGTTGGAGCGAACTCGCTGATCCTTAAAGATATCCCACCATATGTAATGGCATCAGGTCAACCAGCAAAACCTTTTGGCTTAAATAGCGAAGGGTTAAAGCGTCGTGGATTTGATAAAGATGTAATCTTGAATATCAAACGCGCTTACAAAGCTATTTATCGTCAAGGTTTAACTGTCGATGAAGCGATGAAGAAAATTGCTGAATTGGATGGTGCTTCGGTTGAATTAGCTGTATTTACTGACTTTATTCAACATTCTAGCCGCGGTATTATTCGCTAGTATTTGCCTTGAAATAAACTCAATGGCTTGTATTAATCATTTTAAATAGAATTAGTTGATGATGAAAATATGAATAATTCTGCAGTAACATTCGCTATTGTAGTTGGCGAGCATTCCGGAGACACCTTAGGTGCTGGTTTAATGCAACAGCTTAAACTTAGTTACCCGGATGCAAAGTTTATTGGTATTGGTGGCCCTAAAATGCTGGCATTGGGTTTTGAAAGTCTCTTTGACATGGAAGAGCTTTCCGTCATGGGCGTATTTGAAGTACTTGGGCGATTACGCCGATTACTGCATATTCGAAAGTCATTAACTGATTACTTTACCTTGAACAAACCTAACGTTTTTATTGGTATCGATGCACCAGACTTTACCATTACGTTGGAAGGTAGATTAAAAGAGCAAGCAATAAAAACAGTTCATTATGTCAGCCCCTCAGTTTGGGCTTGGCGTGAAAAACGGGTGTTTAAGATTGCTAAAGCAACCAATATGGTTTTATCTTTACTGCCTTTTGAGAAAGCGTTTTATGATAAACATCAAATACCCTGCACCTTTGTTGGTCATCCACTTGCAGACGATATCTCATTAGTTTCTGATAAATTATTAGCGCGACAAGCGCTGGGGTTATCTGCTAATGCGAAAATATTAGCATTGATGCCTGGCAGTCGTGGTGGTGAACTATCAAGATTGGTTGAGCCTTTTTTGCATACGGCACAAAAACTGTTAACGAGCGAAAAAGCTAATTCATCGGATCTTGAATTCGTCGTACCAATGGTCAGTGAAAAAAGAGCTGAACAATTTCACCAATTGCATCAAAAAATAGCCCCTCAGCTACCGGTAAAAGTCATTATTGGCAAAACTCAAGAAGTGATGGCAGCTAGTGATTGTTTATTAACAGCATCGGGCACAGTAACATTAGAGGCGGCTTTAGTTAAACGTCCTATGGTCATTTGCTATAAGTTTAATCCGCTGACTTATCATATGTTTAAAAGCTTTGTGAATTTAAAGTGGTTTTCATTACCTAACTTATTAGCAAATAAAAGTTTAGTGCCAGAGCTTTTACAAGCTGAAGTCATGGTAGACAATATTCTTCCTTTGGTTGAAGAGCGCTTATTTGAAGATCAATCTGCATTGAATCAGGCCTTTACTGATATCCATTTGATGCTAAAACAAAATGCCAGCGAGCAAGCCGCTAAAGCGGTTATCGACTTATTATAATTGTAAACTTGAGTAATTATGCCTGCAGTTAAAAAAATTTTTGACCCCTTTGAATATCCTATCGCATACTGTATCGCTGGTGTTGACGAAGTTGGACGTGGACCTTTAGTCGGTGATGTTGTTACAGCAGCTGTTATATTAGATCCTGAAAACCCGATTGATGGCTTAATGGATTCAAAAAAACTTTCAGAGAAAAAAAGACAACAGTTGTCGATAGAAATTAAGCAACGAGCTATAGCTTGGTCGATAGGTCGCGCTTCGCCAGAAGAAATAGATACTTTAAATATTCTTCACGCCACTATGCTTGCTATGCAACGAGCGGTTCAAGGCTTAGAAGTCACCCCAGATTATGTTTTAGTTGATGGTAATCGCTGTCCTACTTTTGCCCATGAAACGGGTAATATTGCTAGCCAAAGTGTTGTCAAAGGTGATGCCAGAGTATCAGAGATAAGTGCGGCGTCTATTTTGGCTAAAGTTGTCAGAGATGATGAGATGATTGCACTAGATAAACTATATCCTTACTATGGTTTTGCCCAACATAAGGGCTACCCGACAAAAGTACATTTAGAAAAAATCATCGAGCATGGAGTACTTGACTGTTATCGTAAAAGTTTCAAACCTGTCGCTAACGTACTCGCAAATGCAGCAATGCATCATAAAAATAATTAGAGCGCTAAATGTCTGAACCTGAGTTTCCAATGTCCGTCGCTGAGCCTTCTTTAGTTGTCACGACGAACGACCCTAAATTTGTTCACTTAAGAGTACATAGTGATTACTCTATGTCAGATGGCTTAAAAAAAGTTAAGCCCATCGTCGCCCGTGCGGCAGACTTGAACATGCCAGCCATCGCAATAACCGATCAAACTAACTTATGTGGTCTAGTTAAGTATTATCATGCAGCACATGGTGCTGGCATAAAACCTATTATCGGTTGTGACTTCTGGGTTAAAAGTGAAGTGCTTGAAGATGAGCTCTCACGTTTAGTGGTGTTAGCAAGTAATAACGTGGGTTATAAAAACTTAACTGAATTAATTTCCAAGGCCTATTTACGTGGGCATATTCAAGGTAAAGCGGTACTCGATCGAGATTGGTTAATTGAATACTCTGAAGGATTAATTTTACTTTCTGGTGCTCGAGAAGGTGATGTAGGTAAAGCCTTATTAAAAGGTAATGGTGAATTTGTTGATCAAATGATCGGCTTTTATCAGCAATACTTTCCTAACTGTTATTATATTGAACTCATTAGAACCGGAAGAAATGATGAAGAAAATTATATTCATCTAGCTGTAGAGCTTGCCGCTCGTTATGAGCTACCCGTTGTAGCCACTAACGAAGTGATGTTTTTAAGTCCAGAAGATTTTGACGCTCATGAAATACGTGTAGCCATACATGATGGTTTTACGTTAGATGATAAGCGACGTCCAAAAAAATACTCAAAAGAACAATACTTGCGTAGTGAAGAGGAAATGTTAGCCATCTTTGCTGATATACCTGAAGCACTGGAAAACTCGGTACAAATAGCAAAACGCTGTAATGTGACTGTACGCTTAGGTGAATATTTCTTACCTGACTTCCCAACGCAAGGGTTATCGATTGAAGACTATTTGGTCAAAGTATCAGAAGAAGGCTTAGAAGAAAGGCTAGCGTTTCTTTTCGATAAAGATGCGCCTGACTTTGCCGAGAAACGTAAACCTTATGACGAACGTTTAGCCATTGAGCTGAAGGTTGTTAACAACATGGGCTTTCCTGGTTATTTCTTGATTGTGATGGAGTTCATCCAATGGAGTAAAGACAATAATATTCCCGTGGGACCAGGGCGTGGTTCAGGGGCAGGTTCTTTAGTTGCTTATGCACAAAAAATCACCGATCTCGACCCACTTGAATACGACTTACTTTTTGAGCGCTTTCTAAACCCTGAACGTGTTTCTATGCCGGATTTCGATATTGATTTCTGTATGGATAGACGTGATGAGGTCATAGATCACGTTGCTGAATTATATGGCCGTGATGCAGTATCGCAAATTATTACTTTTGGTACCATGGCCGCAAAAGCGGTTATTCGTGATGTTGGTCGAGTACTAGGCCATCCTTATGGTTTTGTTGACCGTATCTCTAAACTTATCCCTCCAACCCCAGGAATGACTTTAGCAAAAGCGTTTGAAGAAGAACCAAAACTGCCTGAGATATATGCCCAAGACAGTGATGTAAAAGATCTGATTGATATGTGTCGTATTTTAGAGGGCACAACACGAAATGCCGGTAAACATGCGGGTGGCGTAGTTATTTCGCCGACAACCATTACCGATTTTGCGCCATTGTATTGTGACGAAGAGGGCAAAAACCCGGTCACACAGTTTGATAAGAATGACGTTGAAGATGCCGGTTTAGTTAAATTCGATTTCCTAGGTTTACGTACCCTCACCATTTTGCAGTGGGCCATTGAAATGGCGGACGCAAAACTATTGAAACAGGGTAAAGAACCGATAGATATCGCCACTATTGATCTTGAAGACAAAGCCAGTTTTAAAGTCTTGTTAAAATCAGAAACAACCGCTGTTTTCCAACTTGAATCTAGTGGTATGAAATCACTGATTGCCAAACTGAAACCGGATTGTTTCGAAGATATCATTGCTTTGGTGGCGCTATTTAGACCAGGGCCTTTGCAATCGGGCATGGTTGATAACTTCATCGAACGTAAGCATGGTCGAGAAGCGATCAGCTACCCTGATGAAACATGGCAACATCTGGACTTAAAACCAATACTTGAGCCGACATACGGAATTATTCTGTATCAAGAGCAAGTTATGCAAATAGCCCAAGTACTTGCGGGCTACTCGCTTGGTGGCGCCGATATGTTACGTCGAGCCATGGGTAAGAAAAAGCCAGAAGAAATGGCTAAACAACGTGCGGGCTTTGAAGCCGGTGCTGTTGGTCGTGGTGTCGATGGCGAACTGGCCATGAAAATTTTTGATTTAGTTGAAAAATTTGCCGGTTATGGTTTCAACAAATCACATTCCGCCGCTTATGCACTTGTGTCTTATCAAACACTGTGGATGAAAACACATTTTCCTGCGCCCTTTATGGCGGCAGTAATGTCAGCTGATATGGATAACACCGATAAAATTGTTACCTTAGTTGATGAGTGCGGCAATATGGGATTAGATTTATTACCGCCAGATGTGAATAGTGGTCAGTATAAATTTACGGTCAATGAGAACGACCAAATCATTTATGGTATTGGTGCAATAAAAGGTGTTGGTGAAGGTCCAATTGAAGCCATTATTGCGGCACGTGAAAGTGATGGCGAATTTGTCGATTTATTTGATTTTTGTGCTCGGATTGATTTAAAGAAAACTAACAAGCGAGTACTCGAAAAGTTAATTAAAGCTGGTGCTATGGACGCACTTGGACCTAAAAGTGAAAATGGGCCACATCGAGCAGCATTGTTTGAGTCATTACCTGAAGCGATAAAAGCAGCAGAACAACATGCTAAAGCGCAAGCGCTTGGACAAAATGATTTATTTGGCTTAATAAATGAAGAGCCTGAAGATAATCGTCAAGCATTTAAAGAAGTTGCCAAGTGGCCGGAAGAAAAATGGCTTGATGGCGAAAAAGAAACTTTAGGTTTATATTTAACGGGTCATCCGATAAATCGCTATTTAAGTGAAATTAAACGTTATGCCACTGGTCGTTTAGTTAGTTTACAGCCAACCAATAAAGATAAAACAACCGTCGCAGTAGGCTTAGTCCTAGCTGTGAGGGTACTTGTGAACAAACGAGGTCGTCGCTGGGCACTCGTAACGCTGGATGATAAAAGCGCGCGCATGGACATTCGATTGTTTCCAGATGACTACGATAGGTTTGCAGAATTGCTTGTTTCTGATGCAATTTTAGTCTGTAGCGGACAGGTCAGCTTTGATGATTACTCCGGGGGTATTACAATGACCGCCCGAGACATTATGACCATCGCAGATGCACGTGAAAATTATGTTACTTCATTAGATTTGCAGATTGATAGAAATAAGCTTTCGGAAAAATTTACAGAACAATTTACAAAGATACTAACGCCTTATAAAGAAGGTATTTGCCCAGTTCGCGTCTTTTATCAAAGAGATGAAGCACAAGGTATGCTAGAGTTGGGAGTACAATGGCGCGTATCGCCGAGCGACATGCTATTATACGATTTGAAAACCCTATTGGGTGAAGAGCAGGTTGAATTAAAATTTAAATAGGTAGCGTTTATTTGGAACGGACCTCAGAGACAACATAGGTAAGAATAATCATATGTCATTAAATTTTTTAGATTTTGAGCTTCCAATTGCGGAACTTGAAGCGAAAATTGAAGAATTACAACTGGTCAACAATGGTCAAGAGTTAGATCTTGATTTAGAAGATCAAATTACTCAGTTACGAGAAAAAAATAACGAGCTGACTAAAAAGATTTTCTCTGGCTTAGATCCTTGGCAAACGGCGCGAGTTGCTCGTCATCCTCAGCGTCCTTACACCTTAGACTATTTACCGCGTATTTTTACCGAATTCGATGAATTAGCTGGTGATAGAGCCTATGCTGATGATAGAGCCATTGTTGGTGGTACTGCGCGTTTAGACGGTCGACCTGTTATGGTTATTGGTCATCAAAAAGGGCGTTCAACCAACGAAAAAGTTAAGCGTAATTTTGGTATGCCTCGTCCAGAAGGTTACCGAAAAGCATTACGTTTAATGAGAATGGCTGAACGTTTTAAAATGCCAATTATCACTTTTATTGACACTCCAGGTGCTTATCCAGGTATTGGTGCAGAAGAACGTGGTCAAAGTGAAGCGATTGCCATGAACTTGAAAGTTATGTCTCGTTTGAATGTACCTATTATTTGTACTGTGATCGGTGAAGGTGGCTCTGGTGGTGCACTAGCTATTGGTGTTGGCGATAAAGTAAATATGCTTGAATATTCAACGTATTCAGTTATTTCTCCTGAAGGCTGTGCTTCTATTTTATGGAAAACTGCCGAGAAAGCTCCTACGGCAGCTGCTGCGATGGGGATTACGGCTAAACGTATTAAAGAATTAGAACTTATCGATAGTATTATTGAAGAGCCGCTTGGTGGTGCTCATCGCGATATGGATCAAATGGCTGCATTTCTTAAGCAGGCGTTAAAGTCTGATCTAGCTGAGTTAGATAAGCTTTCGAACGATGAGTTGATTGAAAGTCGTTATGACAAGTTAATGTCATTCGGTTATTGTTAATAGCTTAACAAGCGGTCTATAACAGGCCGCTTTTTATTTTCTATCTTATTATTGCTCATTAGCAGTAATACAGTTTATGTGATGCCTTCTAAAATCTGTGAATATTATTGAATTAGCACTGGTAGATTTTTTCAAAGAATCGCCAGATAAAACACTTATTATTGCTTACAGTGGGGGCGTAGACTCTCAAGTGCTACTTGTTGCTCTGGCGAAGTTAAAGCAACAAGGTTATTTGTCCAATGCTATTAAAGTTTGCCACGTAAATCATGGCTTGAGTTCTCATGCAGATGAATGGCAAACGTTTGCACAGCAACAATGCGATCACTTCTCCTTACCACTCATTAGTCATCAGCTAAACTTAAAAAAACAAGTACAACAAAGTTTAGAGGCGATAGCACGTGATGCTCGTTATAAGTGTTTAGTGCAAACCAGCACTGAGCCAGCGATTATTGTTACGGGTCACCACCTTAATGATCAGGGAGAGACGTTTTTACTAGCATTAAAACGTGGCGCTGGTTTAAAAGGTTTAGCCGCTATGTCTGCAAGTGTGCCGTTAGCACAACATACACTTACTCGGCCATTGTTATCTATATCTCGTGCAGATATCGTAGATTATGCTAATCAGCAAAAACTAAACTGGATTGAAGACGAATCAAATCAAGATCAAAACTTCGACCGAAATTTCTTACGCCACACTGTGCTACCCGCACTGGAAACTCGTTGGCCGAGTATTAATAAAACGATTGCACGTAGTGCTAAACATTGTTTTGAAGCGCAGCAGTTACTTGATGAACTAGCACAAGAAGACTTAATTGATTGTCAGAGTTCACCGCATAAACTCTCTATTTCTCACTTGAACAAGCTAAGAGAATCGCGTCTTAAAAACCTTCTGCGTTATTTTTTATCTACTCATCACCTTTTAATGCCAAGTCAGCAACAATTAAAACAAATATGCCAACAACTTAATGCTGATGCTGATAAATCACCGGTCATTCAACTGGCGAATTGTTGCTTAAGACGATTTAAGAGTGAGTTGTATTTAACTAATATTTATCAAGATATTTCGTTATGGGAAAAAACTGTAGATACTGGTTATCTGAGCGATAACGAAGTGGTCAATGTTCATCTTCCTGATGCATTAGGCACGTTGAACTTTTCGACTAAATCAGTACAAGAACAAAATAAAAATGCTTGGCAAGCAGATATTAAAAAGCCAATGGCTAATCAATCTGTCACTGTTCAGTTTTCTCATGAAAACCCCAAATGCCTGCCACAATATCGACAACATTCAAGACCCGTTAAAAAAGTTTTACAGGAGCTTGCTATTCCGCCATGGCAGAGAAAAAGGTTACCTTTTATATTTTATGATAATGAACTAATCGCAGTAGTTGGCCACTTTGTATGCAAGGCTTATGTAGCGGATAATGACGATGATAGGTTTATTATTTCATGGGACGGTGAACCGTCTTTTTAAAACCACCGTGTAACGAATAAACTAGACAGTGTTGGTGAATAAGTGGTAAAAAATATTTCACGACACGTTTCCGTACCCATAAAAACAATAACTCAAATAAGATAAACTATGACAACAGAAAATACTTCTTTAGAAAAGCACTCACTTTTTAGCAAGTTAAAATCTATTAATATCGTTAATCAAATCATTATTGCTATTGTTTTAGGGATTTTGTTAGCCCTTATTTCTCCTGACATTGCGATATCATTCTCTATCTTTGGTAGTTTGTTTGTAAGTGCATTAAAAGCTGTTGCTCCTATTTTGGTGTTAGTGTTAGTAGCTGCATCTATCGCAAACCAAAAAGAGAATAGTGATGCGAAGTTAAAGCCTATTGTTGGGCTTTATTTAATTGGCACCATAAGTGCTGCATTAGTGGCGGTAGCGTTGAGTTTTGCTTTTCCTGTACAGTTAACCTTAGACATCGTAGGTGCCAGTGCTAATCCACCGAAAGGTTTAGGCGAGGTATTATCTACACTAGCATTTAAAATTGTCGATAACCCTTTTAATGCGGTTGTTACAGGTAACTTTATTGGTATTTTAGCTTGGGGATTAGGTTTAGGTTTTGCATTAAAAAAAGGTAGTGAATCAACGAAAGTCATGGTGCACGATTTTGCTGAGGCTATTTCAAGTGTTGTAAAATTAGTTATACGTTTCGCGCCACTTGGTATTATGGGACTCGTCGCTAATACGGTTGCAACAACTGGTTTCTATACCTTAGGTGAGTTTAGTCATTTAGTGCTCGTACTTTTAGGCTCAATGCTTATTATTGCTCTGATCGTGAATCCGTTGATTGTATATTTAATTATGCGTAAAAATCCTTATCCGTTAGTCTTAACATGCTTAAAAGAATCAGGCATTACGGCATTCTTTACCCGTAGTTCGGCAGCGAATATACCGGTGAATATGGAGTTATGTGAAAAGCTTGATTTACATGAAGATACTTATTCAGTGTCAATCCCTTTAGGGGCGACTATAAATATGGCAGGTGCTGCCATTACCATTACCGTATTAACGCTTGCTGCTGCGAATACACTTAATATTGAAGTCGATTTTGCTACTGCTATCCTATTAAGTGTTGTGGCTGCTGTCTCAGCTTGTGGCGCATCTGGTGTCGCTGGTGGTTCATTACTTCTTATTCCACTTGCTTGTGGCTTGTTTGGTATTAACACTGACATTGCTATGCAAGTTGTGGCGATTGGTTTTATCATTGGTGTTATTCAAGATTCAGCAGAAACCGCACTAAACAGTTCTACGGATGTTGTATTTACAGCAGCAGCCTCACATTATATTACCAAAAATATAGACTAAGCCTAATTTAGCCTATAGAAACGTTATTATATTGTTTGGGCTTGCATGAATATCAGTCTTTAAAATATCGTCACATTGGAGAAATTTAGTGTGACGATTTTTTTCGGATTTAAAAAGATCGTTATTCGCACCGACAAGTAACATTCCTTATCTAGAGCGTAAATTAACTATCTTTGTTGTTTTAAAAGTTTGTGTAAATCCTCATTATTCAGCTAATTGTCGTATTTAATTCGTTTTTAGCGGAGTTAAGCACTTTTTTATTTGCTTAATTAGGAGCATAATAACGCGAAAAATAAAGCCCCAATTTTAGTGAGACTATTCTATGCCTACCGAAAATGCTTTAAAAGCACGTAGTAATTCAAGCTGCGAACTTTGTACATCAACTGATCATTTAGCTATTTATCCTGTGCCTCCAACCAGTGATTTAAGTGCTCAACAGAGTATTTACTTGTGTGCTACCTGCCTAGGGCAAGTAGAAGGTACTGCTGAACTCGATATTAATCATTTGCGTTGTTTAACTGATGCGATGTGGAATCAAGAACCTGCAGTACAGGTGATGGCATACCGTATGTTGCATAAATTGTCAGCTGAAAGCTGGGCACAAGATGCACTCGACATGATCTACCTTGAAGATGATGTTAAAACATGGGCAGAGCAGGGTATTGCAGCCGCTGAACGTGAAGGTCCTACGCGCGATAGCAATGGCGCCGAGTTGCAAGACGGTGATAACGTTACTTTAATTAAAGATTTAAAAGTTAAAGGGGCAAACTTTACCGCTAAGCAAGGCACTATGGTTCGTGGTATCAGCTTAACTGATAATCCAGAACATATTGAAGGTAAAGTTAATGGTACTCGTATTGTTTTAGTGGCTAACTATTTAAAGAAAGCCTAATACTATCAGCGATTAAAATCGTTAATTTATCAGTTGGTAAATAGTTAAGTTCATTAAAAAACACTATCGGTTTTACGGCTGTTTAGTGTTTTTTGTATTTTGGAGCTATAAAAAGTTAACTTGCTTCAATGATGAGCTTAATTTATCTAAAGCCAGCGACGAACGTTACTTTTATAAGTGCAATACGCTTGTCCAAACAGTTTAGTTAACATGCGCTCTTCCGGGACGATTTGATATTTACTTATATACCAAGCAAACAAGCCACAAATAAGAAAAGTTAAAGGGTTTTCAAGGTAACAGCCATAAGCAATCAATGCTAATAACATAGCCAGATACATGGGGTTACGAGAATATTGATAAATACCACTATCGACCACTTGAGATGAAGTTTCTGGTTTACTAGGGTTGACCGTTGTTTGGTGCTTACGAAAGCTGTAAATAGCAAAAAAAACGATTGATATAGCGATAGACAATAACAACATAATCAATAAAAAATTGATGGCTGGATTAATTAATTCACTGTAATAATGTGTAGGTACTAAGTGTTGTATAACAGTCATTATAATTATCGCAATAATTACTTGTACGATAGGGATAATTTTTAGTTCCATTGTCTTCCTTCTTCAATTATCTATGCAAAGATTTTTCAAAAAGTTAGTTTACTTGGATCGATTAAGTTAAGACAAATTTAATTTCACTATATAATTTCACTATTCACTATATAAAGTAAAAATATAAACGCCAACATTTTTCTATTTGACGTTTATAAGTTCATTAAAGCTAACACATTTTTGTGTTAGCTTAGCTTAGCTTAGACTAGATAGCGTTAATTATTTATTGCTATCGATATAATCATCGACCATATCTTCAAGTACATTTAGCGGTACCGCACCATTTGTTAGTACGACATCATGAAATTGACGAATATCAAACTTTGCACCTAATTGTTGTTTAGCTTTTTCTCGTAACTCAACAATTTTCAACATACCAATTTTATATGCAGTTGCTTGTGATGGCATAACGACATGGCGTTCGACCATTTTTATAGCATCAGACTTAGCATTAGGCGTATTGTTAACGTAATACTCGATACCTTGTGCACGATCCCATTTTTTATTGTGTATACCCGTATCAACAACTAAACGACAAGCACGCCATAACTCCATGGCTAGACGACCAAAGTCAGCGTAAGGGTCTTGATAAAAACCAATTTCTTTTGGGATCATTTCAGAATATAAGCCCCAACCTTCACTATAAGCGGTGTACCCACCAAACTTTCTAAATTTAGGGATGCCTTCTAGCTCTTGTTTTAAAGCTATTTGCATATGATGGCCAGGGATACCTTCATGATAAGCTAGCGCTTCCATTTGATAAGTTGGCATTGCGGCCATGTCATAAAGGTTCGCGTAGTAAATACCAGGGCGAGAGCCGTCAGGCGCTGGTTGTTGGTAAAATGCTTTACCGGCCGATTTCTCTCTAAACTCTTCAACTTTTTTAACTTTTAGATCAGCTTTAGGCTTAGTAATAAAAAGTTTATCAAGTTCACCTTTCATGGTGTTAATTATTTCAGTCGCTTCCGTCAAGTAGCGCTGACGACCAGCATCATCGCCGGCATAATAAAACTGTGGGTCATGACGCATAAATTGAAAAAATTCATTCAAAGTGCCTTTAAAAGCCACTTTTTTCATAATTACGCGCATTTCATCATGAATACGTTTAACTTCGTCTAAACCAATTTGGTGAATTTCATCAGCTGTTAGGTCGGTGGTGGTAGTACGCTTTAAAGCGTTATTATAAAAGGCATCGCCTTGAGGTAATTTCCATGCGCCATCGGTATTATCTGCTTTTTTCTCAAGTTCAGTCAGGTAACTGATCAATTGCTGATAACCGGTTTTAAACTCATGTGTTAATGCTTCGCTTAATGCTTTGGTTAACGTTTGTTTTTGGCTATCTGAAAGATTTAATTTTGCTATTTTTTGGTTAAAGTCAGCGTATAAAGTACTGTCTGCTTTATTATCAAAAGGCGCGCCAACAATGAGGTTTTTTGCATCGCGGATAACATGCCCAAAAACAAATTTAGGCGCAATAATACCTTTTTCCTCTCTGATTTGAAGTTGTTCAATTAATTGCTCAAGTAATAGCTTTGAATTTTTAACACGAGCAATGTAATCGTAAGCTTCTTTAGTGTTTTTAATACTATGTTGGTTGATCAGTAGAGCAGGTATTTGTGAATGCACACCAAACATCTGATTAACTGGGTAGTTATGGTGACGCCAAACATAATCTGCAATTTGCTGTTCTAACTTTTGTGACAGTAACTGATAACTTAACTTTGTTTGCTTATCAAGATTGTTTACATCAATAACTTGAATGCGTTCTAGTGCCTCTTTAGCAAAGGCGAGTTCTTGAGCGCTGTTCTTTTCAGAAAGATCTTGCCATTTATCATAATCAATTTTAATACCTAAATAGGTTTGTCTGACAGGGTTACGATTAACGCCTTCCATAAAAATAGCGTCAAATAATTCATTTGCTGCTTGAGAGGCGATAACCGAATTACTTGATTTAATTGCCGCGTCAGCAGGCATTGTTGATGTATTGCTGTTTTTTGTAACTTGCGTCGTTGTTTCATTACTGCAAGCGACTGAAAGTACAGCTGACATAGCAATGACGATAAGAGATTTATTGAAGGTCATATTGTAGTCCTATATTAATGTATTCGTTATTTTGCCGTTATCATTAGGCCACGATCAAGCTTACCGAGTTAAGTGGTGGTTTTTATGCGATAGCTATCGATATGTTCTTGCTATTTCGAAGATTTATTTAGGGTTTACCTAATGAAACAACTTGCTATAGTAACAGTATGTTATAAATAAGTGTTCGCATTCAATGTCTGAAACCAATAACGCTTTTTCCCGTAAAAGTTCAGCTAGCTCTACTATTGTCAGCTTTCGGCAGGCAACTATAAGCGATCGCACTTTTCTTTTAACATTACGTAAAGCGTCCATGAATGAGCATTTAATCAATGCTGGTATCTATCTTGATGATGTTGGTCATATGCAACGTATAGATGAGTATTTTTCTGATTCTCAAATTATTTTATATCAAGATATGCCGATTGGATTAATCAAGCTAGGGCAATTTCCGGGAACAATTCATATTCGTCAATTTCAATTGATGCCTCAGTATCATGGCTTAGGCATTGGCAGTAGGGTGCTGTTGTTAATTAAACGTAAAGCTCAAGAAAAACAATTATCTATTAGCTTAAATGTGTTATTGAATAATCCAGCTAAGCATTTATATTTACGTCACGACTTTGTCATTATCGGCGGAAATGAACTTGAACATGCTATGCGTTGGTTAGGCTAAGATGAGTATGTTTTTACGAGTATTTCTTTTGTTTTCTATTGTGACTTTCTCCCTAGGTTTATACGCAAGATCTTCTATGTATACTTGGAATGAAATAAAAGAAGATAGTAATTTAGTCATATATGGCTATGTTCAAGCGGCTAAGTTAATTAAATACGATAGCATTGAAGCTAGCATTATGCAGCCAAATATTCAGCTAGAAGTATCGACAGAGGAAATATACTATGACAAGGGAGCTAGGGTAACCTCTAACGAAACATTCTCAGTATATTTAGAAAGTGCTAATAATCCAGTTGCTGTGGGAAGCTATGGCTTCTTTTTCTTAACTTGCGATGTCAGGTGTAAAGGTGTCGATGCGCACTTTTCTGCATGGCCTATCACTCAAGTTTGGGTACAAAAAGAAGTTGATTCTAGGAATAATATAGAAGTCATTGATTTTGAAAATTTACTTGTCGGATATATTCCTAGGGTTCTATGGACTGAACATGTGGAAGAAACTTTTGATGGGGTGAAACCTGTGCTTTCCCCAAAAAATTTCATAAAGGTTAAGACGCTTAAAGCAAAATTGGCTGAGTTGTTTAATGAAACATGACAAGACATCCAAAGGACTAAAAACAGCTGACCATTGCTGTGCCTCGCTTATTTTGGCGAGAAATTTTTAGTCTCTGAATGAGACGTTGGTAAACGGGTATTGTCGAGTATATGGATATTTTCAAAGGAATAGACTTCAATGACTCATTTGTGCTCGGTTGGAGTTCAAGTGAAACTGAAATCACATTCAAAATTGAGGCTAGCATTTGGCCTGATTCGCCACATTATCTAACTCCAAAGCCTGATGAATATACCTGCTACAGTGAAGGTGAAATTCAATTTACGGGTTTTGCTTCATATTCAGGCCTTGCGGAACAAAGTAGCGTTAAACCAAACAAAGATATAAATGGTTCATTTGATTATGGCAATATAGATTTGTTAATTAAAACAAATCAAGGCTTTATGGTTATCGGTGAGTTTGGTAACTTAGACGTTATAAATGGTAAAGTTCAGTTTATAATTTACAGATAACAAGCACCTAAACTCCAGCAATGTTAAGTTGTCACTGTTTTGGTAAACAACGTAAAAAGCCACGTCAACACATAGAGTATTAGGCGGACGTTAGGTGTAAAATAAACTTATGCATTGGAGGCTACTATGGATAAATACAATCCTGATCAACCCGTAAATTCTAAAAATTGGTTAGCACTTGATGAATCTATACGAATTGAACTGGTTCATGACTTTCACTCAGAGCTAGACCTTGAAATGGCTGATGAAGCTTTAAGCTTACATTCAACAATCCATGTGCTAGTTGAAAATCAATTAGCTATGGGGGTTGAATTGATACCTGAAACTATTGCTAAACTTACAAGGCAAGGTTTGAATCGTCATGAAGCAATTCATGCTATTGGTGCGCTAATCTCAGAAGATATCTTTGATGTTCTCAATGGGAACGCAGAAGAATTTTCTCAAAAAAAGTACAGAAGAAAACTTGAAAAAATCACCGCTAAAAGGTGGCTTAAAGGGCAGTATTAAAATTTGCAACTATTAGGGCTTTCAAGTCTGACAAATAACAGTTGGCTTTTGCTCATTCGTCACTTATTTTAACCAACAATTTTTTGCTTGTTATTCAGGCGTCATACGTAAAAGGATGTTTTGCATGAATATTACTAAAAATACTTTATCTTCTGTTGTGGCAGGTTTGATCTTAGCTAGTCTAGGCGCTTACCTTACTGGTTACACTTCCGCATTTGCTATGCCAATGAGTTTTGCCAAATTTATGTGGGCTTGGGATATATTCATTGTACAGTTTATAGGGTTTGGGTTATTAGCTATTCTTTTATCTTACTCTGTAGCGTATTTATCAAAGCTTAACTTCTTGTTTTCGGTTATTGCGACCTTTGTTATTGCACAACTCAGTTTATTTATTATGATGGGTGATAGCATGAACCTGTATTGGCCAAATATATTAACGATGCTCACTTGTTTAGTTCTTGGTTGGTTTATAGCTTGCAAAATTTACGCAAAATGATTTTAAAAAAAAACAATTGATTAGGTTTTATTTTGCATTTTAACCAACAATTTTATTCCGCTTAAGTGGGTAACATCAGTGCAAAGGAATATCTGTGAGAATTTGGCTAATTTTAATCGTTTTATTAGGTGTTTTTTCAGTGCAAGCTGAGGAACTCGAAAATATAAATACTATTGCCATAGCAATTGAAACTAAGTTAAAGGTTGGCGATTCTAAAAGTACTGTTGAACAATTCCTAAAGGATTCATTGGTGCAATTTTCATTTGATAAGTACCAATCTCGCTATCAAGCAATAGCTTTAAAAGAAAGATCTGAATGTATAAACCGCTCATTCTTTCTTTGGTTATTTTACGACTGTGCTATTCAAATATACTTAAATGTTGATGAAAGTGGCCATTATAGCAGCTACGAACTAGAGCAGACTTTTAGCGGTTTGTAGCAAGTTTAACCTCACACATATGAGCCTTATTCCTGTCTATATGCAATAGTCACCTTTTTAGCTATAGCCAGGTAGTTAAATTGTTTGGTAATTCAATTATTAATTATCAGGCCACCCATATTAATTTTAACCTGTTGAAGCGTTATATGCTCTAATCAATACTCATTTTTCTTAAACATGGATGTCTATATGAATAAAAGTAAAAATAAAAATAAAAATATCAAATTGACGCAGTTTATTTTATATTTTTTTCTTCTCGCTTCACTTTTTTTAACTTATTTGATGTCTAAAAATTTTATCAGATCAGTATCAGGTAATATTAAATCAGTTAATTGGATTCAAGTTGATGCTAAATTGTTAAATGCATCCATTAAAACAACTAAAGGCTCTAGAAGTTCATCCAGTTCGACTCAATACACTTATTTTACTCCTCAAATTTCTTATGAATATAATTTTAAAGATGTTAACTGTATTAGTAGTAAAGTGGCATGGGTCGAAAGTGGAGATACAGGACCATTGAAAGAACTTGCTTATAAGTTTAAATATCACTTTAAACATAAAAAATTAATAAGAGTCTTTGTAAACCCTAATAAGCTCTGTGAGTCGGTCGCAGACAGATCTATTCACTGGTCTAAGTTAATGGCAACAGGCATTATGTTTTTTATTACTGCATTCTTTGCTATTGGTATAGTTTACCTATTAATAAAAACGTCAAAAAAATAACTTTTGGGCTTATAAGCGAATTAAGTGGAACGAATAAACGTTTGCTAGTTTCGCTATGCTACACATTTTAGCAAACAATTTTTAGCCCCTTTTGGGGTGTTGGTACTGCCTTTATGAATGATTCGCTTATTATCGAAACTTACCCTAATAAGTTACGTTTGTTAGCAATTAGTATGTTTCTTCTCGGAATTTATAGCTTGTTGACACAAGATAGCTCAGATTTATTTGGGGTGTTTATATCTGCCTTTTGCGGGGGGATTTTGTATTGCTCATTAGAAAGGAAAAGTGCTAGGTTTAACAATGAAAATAGTATCTTAGACATTTCAAGTCATAGTGTTTTTAGAAAGTCTACGGCACAGATAAAACTAAGTGATATTACTCAAATTGAAGTGGTCAAAGGACTTGGAAGTACAGGTGTTTTTTGGTTAATTAAAGTATCGAAGGAGGATGGTTCTTACTCGATTACCTCTCAGTGTTCACTGTCAAAGAAGTTATTAGATCAAGAGCTTAAAAAAATAAATCATTATTTGTGTAGAAAAACCTAATATAAACTTTAAACATAAAAAATAGTTTTTAGGTTGTTTTGCATATTTTAGCAAACTATTATCAGTCCATTAAAAAAACGTTATATTTTTTTGATATTGGAGTATCTAAATAGCTCAAGACAACAATAAGAAGTTACTAACCAAAAAGCTTCATAAAGGTAACAAAGGTTACCCTATAGCAACGATAGCTTTTTATGGTCCAAATAATGAGCTTGCAACATAAATAGTATGCGCAATCATAAGCCATGAAGATGCAGAAACAGAACCAATGAAAAGTGGTTTTCTTCATCTGACTTGAGAAAATCTAAACTGGTTATTAGTGATATTTTGAGTTTCATTGATGCAAACGGAGCAAAATCCGTTAGTATGATTCAAGAAGTAATAGGTTGTCCTGACGAAGATGGGATTGATCATCCTGAAGGTGACTATTGCCCTGAGTGTGGCTATTGGAAAGGTCGCGATAGGTTTAGTGGCGAGATGGTGCAGTAAAAATATAATAAGTAAAAATTAGCAAGCCCCCCATATTAACTTGTCTATCTTACACTCTACTAAAATATACTTATTTAAACGTTAAGTAATAAAACTCAATTCTGTGTTAAACCTTTTTAGTCATGTTGGTTGGATATTTAGTTCATCAGTAGTGATGAATGAAATGACCAATAAAGTCATGCTTATAAAGCCTACTTGAGAGCTTTTATTTTTTATAAGAGATAAACTGTCGTCATTAATCTATTAACGATAATATTTATGGGCTATTTATGGGCTATTTATGGGCTATTTATTTGCAGTGACTCTGCTTTGGGCATTTTCATTTAGTTTAATTGGGGTTTATTTAGCGGGCCAAGTTGATGCGTGGTTTAGCGTTTTGATGCGTATTACGCTGGCTACTTTAGTTTTTTTACCATTTTAAAAGCTTAAAACAACACCAAAGCCTTTAGCTTTAAAATTCATGCTCATTGGTGCGATACAACTTGGCGCCATGTATAGTTTTTACTATCACTCCTTTTTATATTTATCTGTGCCCGAAGTATTATTATTTACGGTCATGACTCCCATTTATATTACTCTGATAAACGATGCGTTTGAAAAGCACTTTAACCCTCGTTTTTTTGTTATAGCGATAATTGCAGTGTGTGGTGCATTAGCTATTCGTTATGAAAGCATTAATAGTAATTTCTTGACTGGTTTGTTATTAGTGCAAGCCGCCAATATTTGCTTTGCCACAGGACAAGTTACTTACAAACGCTTAATGAGCAGCAGTAAGCTAGATCATAAAACGGTATTAGGGTGGTTTTTTATTGGCGCATTAATAGTGGCTACGGTGTGTTATGTTTTATTTGGCAATACAGACAAGTTACCCAGTACACCAACGCAATGGGGAGTGCTAATCTATTTAGGTATTGTTGCTTCAGGTTTAGGCTATTTGGGGTGGAACAAAGGCGCGACTTTAGTCAATGTCGGTGCGTTAGCAGCAATGAATAATGTACTCATTCCAGCAGGTATTGTCGTTAACGTACTAATATGGAACAAAGAGGCTGACATTTTGAGGTTAAGCATAGGCGCTGGGATTATTTTGGCGGCACTGTTTCTTAATCAGATAAATACTAGACCATCGATGAAAAATATTTGATTGTTAGCAGATCGTAAAGGGTTGATAGGTGATTAAATTAAGATTTTATTTACCTTCAACCAGTAAGCCAACAATAAGAAAATCTAATTGGGCAGAGCAATTGATTTAAGCTAGTGATATGTAGGTACGTACTTTAGTATTCTAGTATTTTGAAATCATGCCATAAAATAAATGACCGGAATGGGGCAAAATCGGTTGTTCTAAGGTTAACTCAAAGATTAGTCGGCTAGGATTAATCATATATTTAACTGGTTAAATTGCTCATTCTGCGGGGTGTCTTTCATTATGTATGAAGAGCTACAAAGGTATGTGGAATAACGGTTATCGTTTTAATAAAAAATCCAGCGTATTTTATTACGCTGGATTTTTTATTTTTAACTCATTAATTTCGACATAAATAAGTGAGTTGGTTTTATATTTAAAGATTAATAAATTTTACCTTTAGCGCGCACTTGTGCTTTATCAATTCGTGTTGGCGTTACTGTGCCATCAACAAGTGACTGAGTCGCTGTTGCTAGTGAACTAATGACTTTATGCATTGAAGATAAGTCTAAACTATTAATATCGTCACTCGTTTGATGATAATGCTGATCTTTATCAAGTTGAGTACTGCTGAAGCTGTGAGCAGGTACACCTAAACGCGCTAAAGTGGCGTTGTCTGAACGATAAAACAATCCTTGTTCAGGATAAGGGTCTTGATATATTTCTCTGTCAAGGGCCACGAGCTTCTCGTTCAATAAAGCTCCTAGGTTGGAGCGCTCCATACCGGTCATCCAAACAGTACCGGCACCAAATTTTGATGGTTTGCCGATCATTTCAATATTGATCATGGCAACAACATCATCAGGATTAAGTTGTTGTGAAAAATATTTTGAACCAAAGCCTCCTATTTCTTCAGCAGTAAAAGCACTGAACATTAAGGTACGTCTATTATTGCCTTTGTTTGCGTAATATTGCGCTAAATTTAGTATGGCGGTAGTACCTGATGCGTCGTCATCAGCACCATTAAATATTTGTTTACCGTCTTCGGTGGTACCTAAATGATCGTAATGTGATGAATATAATACAACTTCATTTGTTTTTTCTGTGCCAGGTAGTACAGCAACCACATTGGTTAGCGATTGTTTGGTAATTTCTGCACTGGCATTAACAGTGTAAGTGTTAAGTTTATTTTCATCACTTAATACCATGACAATAGCGCCGCGATGTTCAAGAGATAGCTTAGTCAAACCGCGCTTGAAGTAACCTTGATAAGCAGTAAACGTTTTTGCATGTTGGCTAGCGATAATAACTAAATGTTTACCGCCACTTTGGTTTAGTTGCGTTAACATTTCGCGCATATCATCATCTGCTTTAACAATATGCGTTTGAACATTGTCAGTGCCTTGCTGCCAGTTAAGCTCATCAATTGTTGTTGCTATAGCTAAGTGGTCACTATTAATTTTTTTGCCATTTAACATCACATTCAACGTTTTTGAGTGAATTTGATTAACGGTAAATGTTTGTAAAAAACTCTCGGGTTGTGTTGTAAAGTCAACAGGTGAATTAATTGTTGATGGAGTTAAGAGATTACTTGCCGATGAAGTGCTTTTTAATGGCTTTAAACCAATGTCGGCAAAACGTTGAGCAATATAGTTGGCTGCTCGGTCAATCTCTGGGCTAAAGCTCGCGCGGCCTTTTAAGTCATCAGAGGCTAAATAAGTAATATCTTTAATCACTTGTTCTTTCGGTATTATTTCTGCAACGCTAGGTAGCGAGGTTGCAATTGTTAGCGATACCAATAACGTTTTCAGTTTGATATTTCTGTGAGTTATATTTTTTGAATTAAATGTTTTTATCATAGTAGTTAGCTTGCCATAATATTATTTTTAAGTTTAATTTCGATTATTTAGTTAACAGTTTAAAGAAGCACTTTGTTCTAATAGTTGCTTAAGCTACTTTAGTTTTTCGAGTTCAATCAGCAAGGTTTGTTCGCCACTGGTCAGCCAAAACTGTCCGTCTTGTATACTGACTTGAAATTCCATCGAACGATCAGCAAGTAACTCTAAAGCTTCTGAGGTTTCTTCACTGAATGCTTCTATTGATAATTTACTTAATTGGTTTAATTTACTTTTAGATTGCTGCCACCACGTATCGACACTGCTACCATAACAATAGAGTTTAACTTCTTGCGCGCGATTACAGGCTTTTTTAAGGCGCTTTTCATCAAGTTGACCGAGTTCAACCCACAGCTCAATGACGTCGCTGTAATTTATACGCCAGATAGCGGCTTCGTCTTCATCACTAACACCTTTGCCAAATTGTAAGTTCTCACTGGCATTAAGCACATAAGCGATGAGTCTGATCATCATGCGACGGTCATTTTCAGAAGGGTGCTGCGCTATGGTTAATTGTATAGTGTCATAATAATTACGATCCATATCAGATAAATGGATTGTTGCTTTATTAATGGTTGATTTTAAGGCCATGAAGATTCAGAGTGTTATATTGAGTAATTAATTCAATATATTAACTTTTATTGAGCGCTCGTGGTAGCAACTTATTTCAATTAACATAATCTTGCTGAATAGTTAGCATAAGATGGTTTAATTGAGCTGCTTTATAGATAAGTGATAAACTCGAGCTATATCCCTTTATTAATTGGAATTTGTATTCATGGCTATTCAATCATTTAATCCCCCACAACGCACATTAATGGGACCTGGTCCTTCGGATGTTAGCCAACGAGTGCTGTCAGCACTTGCTCGTCCTACTATAGGGCATTTAGATCCTACTTTTATTGGTATGATGGATGAAGTAAAGCAATTGCTACAATATGCATTTCAAACTTCTAACAGTAATACTATGGCTATTTCTGCACCTGGCTCCGCGGGTATGGAAGCATGCTTTGTTAATTTAATTACCCCGCAAGATACCGTTGTAGTTTGTCGCAATGGCGTTTTCGGTGCCCGAATGATTGAAAATGTTAATCGTATCGGCGCTAAATTAGTGATTGTTGATTCACCTTGGGGTCGAGCGATTGAACCGCAATTATTGGAAGATGCACTTCATAAGAATCCACAGGCTAATTTTGTTGCTTTTGTGCATGCAGAAACCTCAACAGGGGCTCGTTCAGACGCTAAAACCTTATGTGAAATAGCAAAACGTCATCAATGTTTAACTATTGTGGATGCGGTTACATCACTGGGCGGTAATGAACTGCGTGTTGATGAGTGGGAAATTGATGCGGTATATTCGGGCAGTCAAAAATGCTTATCTTGTGTACCAGGGATTTCACCTGTCAGCTTTAGTGAGCAGGCTAGTGAAGTTATTAGCAATAGAACTTTACCGGTACAAAGCTGGTTTTTAGATCAATCGCTTGTAATGGGCTATTGGTCTGGTACCGGTAAACGCGCCTACCACCATACTGCGCCTGTAAACTCTTTGTATGCCTTGCATGAATCATTATTGATGTTGCAACAAGAGGGCTTAGAAAATAGCTGGGCGAGACATCAAAAGCAACACGATGCGTTAGCTGATGGCTTAACTAAACTGGGTTTAGAGTTCATCGTTCCTGAAAGCGAACGTTTACCGCAACTTAACTCAGTGTATATTCCAAAAGGTATTGATGACGCTAAAGTTAGACAATTTCTTTTACAAGAATATAATCTGGAAATTGGCGCAGGGCTTGGTCAATTTGCTGGTCAAGCATGGCGAATTGGTTTGATGGGCTTTACTGCTCGAAGTGAAAATGTGGCTTTGTGTCTTGCGGCATTAGAAAGTGCATTCACTAAATTTAAATAAACTATTTCTTAATGCGTAACGGTAAAATTAAAACGGCATAATAAAATGATTATTATGCCGTTTTCGTTGCACACTGATTTTTCATAAACACTCAGTGTAGCGAATATTTGTCTTTACCAGCTGCCTGTATTTTCCATACTAGACCAAGGTTCTTGCGCTGCTAATCGCTCGCCTTTTTGTAGTAACTCTACGGAAACATTATCAGGCGATTTAACAAAAGCCATATGTCCACAACGTGGCGGTCGATTAATGGTGATACCTGCTGCCATCAGTTTTTCACATAATGCATAGATGTCATCAACTTCAAAGGCTAAATGGCCAAAATTTCTGCCAACGGTATATTCTTCTTCCGAGCCCCAGTTATGAGTTAGCTCGATTTCAGCAGCACCAGGCTCTGTGGCTAAAAAAATCAAACTAAACTTGCCTTCAGGTACATCGACACGACGAGTTTCTATAAGACCTAAATGTTTAACATAAAAGTCGAGTGATGCTTCAAGGTTACTAACACGAACCATAGTATGTAAAAATTTCATAGTGTACTCATTAATTTTATCTGTAAATTGACATAAATCTTTCTAATGCAAGATCCATCCTGATATTTTCTAACCGTATATGCGCCGACTTTGTAGCATAAGCCTATGCTGATTCGTGGCTTAAATTTTTCAGTATCTGCGTTACTTTAGCATGCTGACATTTCACTTATGGCAAGTGTATGGCCGTTAAATACTCGCTAAGTATTATGATTCAAAGTAATCGAAAATCTATTTTTTATAAGATTAAAAAGGAAAAAATATTAACATATTTTTTGATAATAAACTGAATAGTTTATGTAATTAGCTTAACTTAAACTGCAAATGAATAGTTGCTACTCTATCGGTCATGCAACTATGTTAACTAATAAATTTACTAGCATAACTGGCTATAAGCCTGCACCGTGTTTTGCTTCTCGTGAAATGAAATAGACACAACACGACGAAAGCAACGATGATACTGATGTCGACTATACATGTACTTGACAACACTATTTAGAAAAGGTGATTTTTTTCATTTTAATTACCTTAATTTGCTGTGTTTTTATACAGCTCCATGATGTTTCCACCCAAGTCAAGAAATGAGGCATGTTGCCTTATTTTGTCTAAAAACGAAAACATTGTATTTACTGTAGCTAAGAGGTGGTATTAGCTACAAGGATTTGTTATTAATATGTAAAATAAATAAGGTGGAAACTTTCTGGTAGGGAAAGAGGCAAGTTGCCTCCTATTAAGTTGTTAGTGTGTTCATCAAGGATTGAGTATTAAATTTATATGATTGAATCAATTGAGAAAGATGTAAAGTCATATGAAGCTAAAGCAGGTGCTATGCTTGGTGCTATTAATACTTCAATATTTTTCATTGTGCTGTTTTCTATATATGTTTTGATGCCGGACTTTTTTCAATCAATTTGTGACATTTTATCACGAACAATGTTGTCATTGATTGATGAAGCATCAACAGAACCGAACTCAGGTAATGGTTTTCGTGGTGCTTCAGAAGTATTTCTTTCCTTATCCAAATCTCGTGACACTGTAGGTGATTTAAAAGGGGTTTTAACTTCCATCCCAGTTCTTTTTGCAGCAATATTTGCTGGTAGTTATGTAAATTACAGGCTTATTTTTAAAAAGCTGCATGAGCTTAATATGTTAAAACACAAAGAAAACATTAAAAAATGTGAGCAAGAACACACTAACAAGCAAATCAACAAGGACACGTAACAGTTGGCTACGTTTCGCTTCGCTACACAATTTTAGCCAACCATTACTTAGCCTGTTATTTGGGCGTTAGCTGTTCTGATAACTACGAGGTTTTTATTGCATGATCGAATCAAGGTTTTGGAAAGATGATTTAGTTCGATATGCGAAAAGTTTTAAACCTGTTACTAATCCTCCGTATTACTCTGAAAAGCGACAAGTTAATTTTGAAAAAGATGTCATCATTTCGTTGTTCATGGTGAGAAAGTTAGGAGAGTCCCTTAGATTATCATCTAAGACATTAAAAAGAAATTTCACTGTGTATTCTTCCTTGTGCCAGAAACAAGTACACAACATGAACTTTTGGGATATTGGTGCATTATATGATTTAGAAGTTGAAACCAAAGAACAAAAGAATGTTCAATTTATTTCGAATCAACTAATTCATGGGCAAGCGATTTATGCTTATCGTGATGATACTAGAAATTGGACTGGAATATATACTTGCTCAGACTTTGAAAGGAATAAGAAAATTTATAAAATTCCTATATCAACAATCATCGAAATACTCGTGACAGCGAGCGAAGATTATCCTACAGAAATTAATTATGAATACTGTAGTAAAAAACAAGATTATTTAGTTTCTACCGATTAAGTAAACAGCTAACAAGCGCATTAAATCTGACGGAACACATTGTTCGATTTTTTGCTTAAAAGACAATGACGCAAAAAAGCGTCCAACATGTTCCGCAGCTTATGTGGGCGTTAGCTCACATGGAGAAGTTTATTGAACTTGCACCCTCAATTTGAAAAGCAAATCAGAAATGAGATAGCTAAAAATGACCCATCTACTGTTGGTGAAGTTTGGGATTGTTTTAAAACAGTTTTTAACGTAATAAATGTTGAGCGTCCAGACTCTCTTATCGATTTTGGTATTCAAGCAGAAGTTTTTCACGGAAGTGAAAACTCTAAACCATCCTTTTATTTTGCTCTTCATTATAGAGTTTCGGCAATGGAAGATGGTGAAGAGTATTCTTTTTATGAACTAGTCTACTGTGACTTTGACTTATCTGAAGTATTAGAATCAGTAGCTCTAAAAGAAGAATCAATTGACGTGTGCGAAGTAGACTGTTCAATAAGTGCGTTATTTTCCAAGATTGAAAATTGGCCCGCTTTTTCAAAGTTAAAAAACTTGGTACTGCCGCTTGCGGTGTACTCTGACGAAGTGTGAGCTAACAAAAACATCAACTGGAAAATTACTCGCTGTCGCTTCGTATTTTCCAGTTATATTAAACGTTAGCTATTCAATTCAACTATGGAGTTTCGCTTAATGATTGAGCAAGGAATTATAGGTATTGTTACTGGTATTTTAACTACCGTAACTTTATTTGTTATTAAGTCTTTTTGGACTTTTAAAATAACACCATTCTTGAAATCCATTCGCTATCAGGGAGTTCAAATTGATGGTAAATGGTCAGGTTTAGATGAAAATACAGATTCAGAAAAAGGTGAAATATATAAGTCTGAGTTTAACTTGTTTATTAAGCAAAATGCACATGAGTTAACAGGCTCATGTTTTTTCCAATTCAAAAATGAGCATAAAGACGCAAGCTTAGAGTTTAATGTCACAGGTTATATCTGGGAAGGTTATGTGACACTTAATTTTACTCCTAGGGATAAACGAATAACTTCATATGCAACAACATGATAATTCACAGGACACCCATCCTAAATTGAACAAGCGTAATCAGTGTACTAAGCTCAAATGACCCTTTCACATTTATGTCAGGTGCGTGATGACTACCCCAAGAAAGCAACAAATCAGTTTAGCGGATACCCCTTACTATCACTGTATTACACGCTGTGTCAGACGTGCGTTTTTATGTGGTGAAGATAAGCACTCAGGTCAAAGCTTTAAGCATCGACGAGGCTGGATAGAAGATAAGTTACATTTCCTCACAACCGTTTTTGCTATTGATGTGTGTGCGTATGCTGTCATGGATAACCACTATCATGTAGTGTTATCTGTCGATGAAGAAAAAGCCAAACAATGGAGTATGAGTGACGTGCTCGAGCGCTGGCATCGTTTACACAAAGGTACGCTATTAACTCAACAATACCTGACTGGTGATTCGCTCGCAGAGCCGCTACTGGATATGGTCAACGCAACGGCTGAGATATATCGCCAGCGCCTTATCGACATCAGTTGGTTTATGCGTGAAATCAATGAAAAAGTTGCACGACAGGCCAATCAAGAAGATGATTGCAAAGGCCGGTTTTGGGAAGCACGCTTTAAATCGCAAGCACTGTTAGATGAGGCAGCACTAGCCGCTTGTATGGCCTATGTTGATTTAAATCCCATTCGCGCTAATATCGCTGATACCCCAGAAACCTCTGACCACACCAGCGTTAAACTGCGCTGCGAACAAGCTCAAACAGGTAAACAACCGAGTACACTCATGCCATTTGTCGGTAACCCCAGACAAGATATGCTCAAAGGCCTACCGTTTGACTTAACAGACTACCTGCAACTTATTGATATCACTGGGCGAAGCATTCGGGAAGACAAACATGGTTTTATCGAACAAAGCCAACCAGAAATACTGAAACGCTTAAACATATCAGCAGAGCACTGGTTAATTATCACCACCGAGTTTAGAACACAATTTCATGGCGCAGTCGGGCGAGAAGCGGCTTTGAGTGACTTTTGTGAGCATCAACACTTCAAACGACGACAGAACTTAAGCCATTGCAATAAACTGTTCGCGTAAAAGCAATTAACAGCAAATCAAAATCTTAGTGTTTCTTTTATTTCACACAGCGCTGCTTTAAAGCTCATGCTGAAGATAGGCTTGTCCGAAAATCACATTTTTAGGCACCATTGAGTAAAATTTTAGAGCAATACCATTAAATATTGTTAACAGTACCTGGCTTCCATTGTGCTCGAGCCTTTCTCGTTAATGTTTTACGCTACTTTATCTGAATTGGGTGTCTATTTAATATTTTTAATGTTTTACGCTACTTTATCTGAATTGGGTGTCTGTTTAATGTAATGTTTTTAATGTTTTAATGTTTCTTAAGAACCAAATCAATAAATAACTTCTCATCATTAATTCTTAAAAGTGTCCCACGGGCCAGTAATCGCCAGCGTAGTGGTAGGTGAATATAAATTAACAAACAAAGTACTACCATCAGGTGAAAAACACGCGCCAGCTGGCTCTGTTTGTAATCTGATACGGGCAAAGTCATAAGTTTGGCCACTTGTGGTTACACCTTTGAGATGGTTATCAACTTGATCTGTGTATTGGTCTTCACAGACAATGAGGTGACCATTTGGGGCTACGGTAATATTGTCAGCAAAATTTAATGACTGCTTATTTTCACTTTCAACAAATAAACTAAGCTTACCCGGACTGTCTTTCTCTAGTGAACGTCCTTCCGATAATGAAGGAACATAACGCATTATTTGTCCCAACTTTTTAGCTCCACCATTAGTACAACAAAAATATAACTCGTTATTGCCCCAGTGAATACCTTCGCCGCGGGCAAACAAAGCCGCACCTGCGTTATGACCTCGAAGTCGCAAGTCATCGCCTGGGCTTTCTGGGTTATCCAAATCAATCCAATGAGCCTCCATCTCTGAGTTTAATGACATTAATGCCTTATCCCAATTACGAGTATCAAACTTAGGTTGTTGATGAATGGTCAGTGCTTGTAAACGACCACCTTGATGCAAATTACCTTTTACTTTTGGAATAAAGCGATAGAGCAGGCTATCGCCTCTATCTTCGGTCATGTAGACGATACCAGTTCGAGGGTCGATACAAGCGGCTTCATGATTAAATCTCCCCATAGCAATGATTGGCATTGCTTTAACCATTGAAGTCGCATCAGCTGGAACTTCAAATACATAGCCATGATCTTTACTTAGCTTATTATCCGCTTTTGTTGTTGACTCTTCACATGTTAACCAAGTGCCCCACGGCGTTATGCCGCCTGAACAGTTTCGGATGGTACCAATAAGTGACATAAACTGATGCTCAACTTGCTGTAATTTATTATTATAAATAATACTGCTCGTACCTCCAGGTAATGGGTAGTCGTTTTGAACACTGTCGTAAGCTAGTTCAAGTATTTGTTTATTGGCTGATTTTTTTGTTTTATCTTTAGGAGATAGTTCGTGATTCCGGATCAATGCTACTCGCTCATCGTCGAGATAAAAGCAGCCCATGCCATCAGCGCGATCAGGTACTGGCAGGCCATCGGCCATTTTTTCATTTAATGAGGAAATGACGCGATATGAAAACCCCGCAGGTAGGTCGATTAAAGCATTAGGATCGTTAAGTAACTTTCCATAGGCAATAAGAGACGAGGATGGAATTGTGTCAGCAGTTGAAGCGAGTAAATGGCGTGATAATCCAGTAAAGGCAAGAGTGACTAAACCTTGGTTGAATCTGCGTCTTGAAATCATATTTATTACTCTTATTGATAATGGTTTGAATTAACATTTATATTATAAGAACTAGTTTTAAGCTCTCGTTTGTATTAGTTTGTTATTAGTGTATATAGAGGCTTATATATTTTATATAAATAGTGCTGATGGAAAAGAAATGCATTAATTTAAGCTCCGCTGCACCATAAGTTCACGTATGTTATGCCAAGTAAAGGGTCTAGATTAATTAAATTTCACTTCAAGTAGCTCAACAGAATCACTAAATGTCATGGTTTGTAATTGTCCTTTTCCTTCAATATTGATGGTGTTAACTTGGTTTGCCCAAATATCTCTCAAGGCATTATGTCGAATACTAAGGTTTTCTAGTGCCTGTGGTTCAGTCGTTTCTTGGTAAATCCAAAAATACTGACCGTCGCTTTCATATCCTACTGAGGTTAATTGTAAAGCGTTACCACGGGTGAACATCGAAAAATGCTTATTTACATAGTCATTAAATTGCTTTTGAGTTTTTGTTGAGCCGATGATGTCGGCATCTTTGCCAAAAATATGTTTAACCGCATGTTCTGCATCATGTATTCTGAAACGATGCATGATTTCAATGTTGTGCGTATTGGGGTTAAATGAAACCGTACTCATAGCCGACTTTTGCTGATGAGCACTTGAGTATGGAGCTGCAAAAAGCAGCCCCAACATCAGTATGAACATGAAAACATTGTTATTTTTCATTGTCACCTGTTGTATCCTTTTCATCTTTTTTCAACTCAATTTTTATATCTTGCATTATATCTCTAGAAACCTTTTGGGTAGACTTCTTCTTTTTATATGCTTCGATACGCGATGGAGTAATTTGACGAGGGTAGTGGTTATTATGTATATCCACATCTGCTGTTTCCCAACGAGGATCAACAGTGACACTCGTTAACTCTTTGCCTTTGTCAGTAATTATCAATTTACTAACAGCCTTCGGCGTACGACGCCAAATTTCAGCTGGAATATATTGATTGTCTTTAGTGCCATCCGCATATGTTAGCTCTAAAATAATAGGCATCACTAAACCGCCTTTATTTGAAAAGTCTAACACGTAGTAGTTTTTATCTTCTTTGATAGCACGTTCAAGCGTTTTTCGTTCCCAAGGTTTTAACTTACCAAGAAACTTATTGTACTGATTACGTTCTTTATTTGTCACGGTAAAACGATCGTTTTCGTCGTAGAAATCAGTAATATCAGGGAAGCGTTCAACCCACAGTTTTTTGCCTTCTGCCTTATTACGTTCAACAGTTTTAGATAATGGTTTATCTAATTCTTCTTGGCGAAGGCGGCTAAAATCAATATCAGGATTTTTAGTGTCTAAACGTAATTTTGATATTTTATCTAAAGAAATATCAACATGATCTGTGCTATAAAACCAACCTCGCCAGAACCAATCTAAATCAACGCCTGAAGCTTCTTCCATGGTGCGGAAAAAATCTGATGGCGTAGGGCGTTTATATTTCCAACGAGTCGCATATTCTTTAAAAGCAAAATCAAATAGCTCACGACCTAAAATTGTTTCACGAAGAATATTTAGCGCGACAGCTGGTTTAGTGTAGCCGTTTGGCCCTAAACGCAAAACGCTGTCAGACTGAGTCATAATTGGCACTTGAGTTGACGATTTCATATAACTGACGATATCACGTGGCTCTACACCCCATGGTATTGTTGGATCCCACTCGCGACCCGCAACACCATCTAAGAAACTGTTTAGACCTTCATCCATCCATGTCCATTGGCGTTCGTCAGAGTTCACTATCATAGGGAAATAAATATGACCAATTTCATGAATAACAACACCAATTAAAAAACGTTTTTCAGCTTGTGTATAAGTGCGACTACCATCTTCTTGTAATTCAGTGCGTGGCCCATTAAAGGTAATCATTGGGTATTCCATGCCACCGACGGGTCCATTAACAGACTGCGCAACAGGGTAGGGATAATCAAAAGAAAAACGAGAATAAACGTTTAAGGTATGCATAATTGACTCAGTGGAATACTTCTTCCATAAATCTCCACCTTCTTTTGGATAAAAAGACATTGCCATTACCGTCGGCTGTTCTTTTCCTCCTTGTTGATGACCGCGAGCATCCCACATGAATTTACGCGATGATGCCCAAGCAAAATCACGAACATTTTTAGCACTAAATTTCCAAGTTTTGGTCTTATTCGTACCCGATTTTTCGTTCTCTAAGGCTTCTTCTTCTGTGACTATAAATACAATGCGTTCCGCTTTTTCGGCTTCTTTTAAACGTTTACGTTGTGTTGATGTCAGTACTTTTTTTGCGTTTGTTAGTTTACCCGTTGAACTAACAATATGATCGGCTGGAACCGTTAACTCGACATCATAATTACCAAATTCGAGGGTAAATTCACCACGACCAATAAACTCTTTGTTTGTCCATGCCTCGTAGTCAGTATAGGCATGAAGACGAGGGAACCACTGCGCTAGCAGGAATATGTCATTACCACCTTTGCGTGCATCGTCAGGGAAGTGTTCATATCCTGAGCGCGCCGATACGGCATCTTCTTCAACAATGTTAAACGCGTAATCAATAGCAAATTTAACCTGCTTCCCTGGCGTGATTTTTTTTATTAAATCAATACGCATATTTGTGCCAATAATAACGTAATGTAATTTATTTCCTTTGCTATCTACGACTGATTTTATGTCATAGCCTACAACATTGTCGTCCATATATTGTTGGCGACGAAGCGCGTCTAAGCTTAGTTGCGCAGGCTTACTTGTGGTTGCTGTTGCGGTTGCCGGTCCTCTACTGCCTATGCCCCCAAAAGTAGTTGTCGTTGCTGAAAGTGAGTCATTACGGAATTTATTTTGATCTAACTGTACCCACAAATATTTCAGTGTATCGGGTGAATTGTTGTGATAGGTGATTGTTTGGCTAGCCTCTATACGGCGGTTCTTTTCGTCTAATTTGGCCTTAATCAGATAATCGACTTGTTGTTGCCAGTATTGGTGGCCAGGTTCGCCCGCAGCATTTCGGTAAACGTTAGGTGTTGGCAAGCTTTCGTCTAATTGACGAAACTTGTCAATAAAATCGCCCTTGGTTTGCTGTATCGTCGCATTTGCTGAAGCAAGTGCGGTTAACGATAACAAGGTTATTTGAATAAGTTTAATGATCATGGGATTCCTTTTTATACATTTTTATAACTAAGCTTTATCTTTGTAGCTGTTGCATAACATTTACTGATGTTCTGTATTTATCATCAAATTAATAATATGTATTTTCAGATATGTTACAACATAACGTTTCGGGTGTTCAAGTAGTAAAATTAATTGCTGAGAGCTTTGCTCACATTTGTAGATACTTTATTACGGCATCTAGTTAACCTAAGTTAGGTTTAATGAATGACTGACGCTTACAATATACCCAAGCCACTTGAAGATGCAGGATACAGCAAGTCGAGAAAAGGTTAGCACCAAGGCATAGATTGAAAATAATTATTCTTTTGTCGAAATCAATAACGTAGGAGGTGACCTTTTATCGCCTTGCCCGAGGGAACTAAGCTAGAAAACCAGCCCAGCGTTGCATACATGGATGTATGTACTTAGCTTTTGCCTGGAGCAAAAAAGCTGTGCAGCACTTGATAATGGAATAACCATTCTCTTCGTACCGCGCCTTGATCTGATTTCTTAGCTTAGTTCTGAAACTGCATCTTGAAGTGTGATCGGTATAGTCTAGATGCTTGTAATGTAAGCTTGCGGCTTAGTCGAATATGGTGTGTTTTTTAGATTGTACATAACCAACAATAGAAGGTATTGTTGCTACCATTAGCGAAACGCAAAGCATTCCAATTATGAGTGTTAGTGTAGTGAGTGAAAAAATGTTCACACTGATTTGCAAACCAAAGTAGGATGCTAAATAACTCTGCGCAAATGATAAGCTTATTATCAATATCGCCACACCTAATATGCTACTTATTATTGCAATACATAATGCTTCTAATTCAATCAGAAGAAATAAAAAAAGAGGAGGCGCTCCAATAACTCGAAGTAGTTGCATCTCTTTAGTTCGCTGTTTAATTGAAGATAATAGCATGGCGCTCACACCTAAACTGGCGGAAATAAACACCAAAATAGAAACTAAAAACAACGTACTTTCCAAAATTCTCATCATTTGCCAAAGTTCTGATAATGCCACGCCAGGCAAAATTGCAAGTAAGGGCTCTTGTGTATCGTTGTTAATGTCGCGTTGTACTTTAAATGTCGACATTTTTGATTTAAGGCCTAACATTAAAGCGGTAATACTTTTCGGTTGTAAATGAACAAATGCAGGCTGTTTATGTTGATGGTATTTTTTATTTATACTTGTTGTTTGAGAAGCGTTAACACTTTCTCCATCAAAATGTATTGCTTCTATTCCTTGTAAGCTTACATGTAATGTTTGATCTACTGGTGTGCCTGTAGGCGCTAAAATACCAACAATAGTGAATGGTTTATCGGCATGTAAGCTAAAGCTAGTTTTAGCTATACCATGAGCAAGTACTATTTTGTCGCCCAATTGGTAACCCAATTTATCCGCAACTTGATATCCTAAAACTACATCAAATACACTGCCAAAAACGCTTCCTTTTTCAAATAATAAGCTGTGTTGGTTACCGTAGCTAAAGTATTGGAAATATGTATGATCCGTACCTAGTACTCTAAAGCCTTTATGTGAATCACCAAGTGAAAGAGGAATAGCCCATTTTACCTTTGGATCACGGGCTATTTTTTCAAAAGATTGCCAGCTTATATTGTTGGTAGGACTCCCCATTTTAAATACAGAATAGAGTAATAAATTTAAGCTGCTAGTTCTTGCGCCTACAATCAAATCAACCCCTGAGACCGTATTAGCAAAGCTTTCTTTCGTTTGATGTCGAATATGTTCAACGCCTAACAATACAAAAACACTAACAGTCATCGCGATAATTGATAATACAATAGAGCCTTTTCGGTCACGCAGGCTTTTTACGGCAAGCTTAATTAGCATGTAAACACTCGACATGGTTAATATCACTTAACGATTCTACTCGAGTAAAATAATGTGATAACGACATATCATGGCTAACAAACAATAATGTAATACAATTGTCTTTAACTATTGACATTAATAGGGCCATAAAAGAATCTCTATTTTCTTGATCTAGTGAAGACGTTGGCTCATCGGCAATTAACAGAGCAGGTTTATTAATTAGTGCACGTGCAATAGCAATACGCTGTTGTTGACCAATACTTAGCGTACGAACTGGCTTTTTCCAATCTGTTTCTGGCATGTTTAAGGTTTTTAGTAATGCTATTATTTCTTTATTAAGTGCAGATTTTGATACTGATTTAGAAAAATAACTTGCGAGTCGAATATTATCGATGGCATCAAGATATGGAATTAAGTTAAATTGCTGAAAAACATAACCAATATTATTTGCTCTAAATTTATCTCGCTGCCGACTCGTCATTTTTTCTAAATGTTGATCAAGCACCTTAACAATACCTGTATTCACTGAGAGCAAACCATTCAAAACATTTAAGAGTGTAGACTTTCCACTACCGGATGAGCCATAAACAAGTGTATGTTCTCCTGTTGCTAATGACCAAGATGGAATATCTAACACAAGTGAATGTGGCTGCTTTGGGTAGCTAAATTGAAGGTTAGAAAGGTTAATTGTCATGGCTTACCAAATTACTCAATAAAACTTAAATTTGTTTAATAACCAAATGATACAGTGTATCATTTGGTTATTAAACAAATTTTTTAACCTGATATATATGATCAAATTAAGTTTCGTTATTATCGTAAGCATATTTTTACTGGCATGTGAAAAATCAGCTAATAACAACATTCCCAAAAAGCAAAATGTCGCCATAGAAAGTCAAAAGTCAGTTGCCGCTTTGGTGCCTTTAACTCCTACTGAAAAGCAAATAGCTACAATAAGTGAAGTGTTACCTGCATCCGCTTTTATGCAAGCTGATTGGATCGATTTGCTGCCAGCGGATGATTTAGATGCGCTGTTAAATCCGCCAAGTTATCTTGATGAAATTGCTGATGGTTCCGCTGAAGATATATTAAGTAATACTCTGAAAAATGAGACAACAGATAGTGGAGATGACCGCTATCAACAAGCACTAACTTCTACAAATGTAAAGGCGATAGTTAATAATGCCCCAATAAGAATTCCTGCTTTTATCGTGCCATTAGAGTTTGATGACGATCAAAATGTGACACAATTTTTTATGGTGCCATTTTTTGGCGCATGCCTACATTTGCCGCCGCCGCCACCCAATCAAACAATTTTCGTGCATTACCCTCAAGGACTAAAACTTGAATCGCTTTATGATGCCTATTGGATTTCTGGCATTGTAAAAATATCACTTGTTGAAAATGAAATGGCAACGGCAGCTTATTCAATGGAAATGCACGCATTTGAGCTTTATAGCGAAGAATAAATTTTATTATTTTTTAGCTTAAGCGTTATAACCATGACTCAATCGATAATACAGGCCATGAGTTTTACTTCAAGTGAGTCATCTAACTGTTGTGATATTATTTCGATACGGCTTTCTTTGCTATCGGTAAGTCTTTTTTTGGTAAAGTCGTCAGTGGCAACATTGTAACCAAACGTACCGAGTTCGGTGATAAATGTTGCTTTAATACGTTCAGCAGTAACACTGATTAAAAAGGCCTGTAATTTACGGTGATTGAATACCTTTTCTGATGAAAATCGCCAGCCAATACTGCTAAAGCCCTCTGCGGTATTCATTGCTTTAATAAAGCCGGACTTAGGCATGGATAAACTTGAAGTTAATGCCTTTTTAATTGCGTGGCGGTGAGGCTGTGAAGGTAAACTGAGAAAAGCTGTTCCTGCTAATTGTGAAAGTGCAATATCACCTTGCTGTGAAAAATAAACATTAGCATTGGATTGACTGTGTGTTTTTACATAGTGAATTAATTTTTCTTTATCTCCATCCTGATACACATCAACTTTATTACCAATAACGGTATCAGCAACGGCTATTTGTTGATTAAAAATATCATGCGTGGTGTAACGTTGATCTGATAGATTTCGTGCATCAACTAAGGTTATCGTTTTTTGTAAAGCCAGTACTGTTTGGTAATGCTCTGCTGACAGCTCTTTCAATACTTCTTTTGGATGACCAAGGCCTGTTGGCTCTATTAACAAGCGGTCAGGTTTTGCTCGCTTTAAAAGTTGATTGAGTGCAACTTGCATTGAAACACCTGCGGCGCAACACATACAACCACCGGGTACTTCTTGAATATATACACCGTATTGCTCTGAATATTCGCCAGCCATTAAACTACCATCAACGCCAATTTCACCAAACTCATTAACTAAAACAGCCCAACGTTCTTCTTCGGGTTTATTTTTCAGTAAATGTAAAATTGCAGATGTTTTGCCTACACCCAAAAAACCAGTAATGATATTTGTAGGCACAGCTATTATTTTTTTAGGCTGCATACTAACCCTCTCTAAATTATAAAGTTAACCACAACATTTTTTAAATTTACGGCCGCTATTACAAGGACAAGAATCATTACGGCCTATTTTGGGTTCAGTTAGTACTACTGTTACTGGAGGCGGTGCGCAACAACTTGATTTACTACAGCAGCTTGTACTCTCTGCTAATGGTTTATTACTATTTTTATTATTCATTTTTAAGTCTTTTAAGTGATCTTTTATTCGAAAATTTACGTTCAATGATGCTTCACCATCACTGAACGTTCGCTATGCCAACGACATACAAAGTTAAAACTCGCATCTATTGTATTACCGTCTTCAAAGGTAAGGAGCGACATGCAAATAAAAACAGTTGGGACGCCCCGTATGAAAAGCCGTACCTACTTACTCTATTTGACATAAATAGCAACGTAATAGAAATACATCGAATTAAGCTATTGAGTATGAGCAATCGTTTCGCCTTTTATCCGTAAGCTTTCAACTTAGAGAGCAATTACCCAAGCCACTCGAAGATGCAGTTTCAGAGCTTAGTTCCTTACGGGAAATACGTTAAAGGGGGTATTTCCATCGTTATTGATTTCGACAATGGAACAACCATTCTCGGCTCTGGCATCCTGCTTCGCTCTACCTTCACCATCCATGGTGTCGTCTTCAATCAATGCCCCCTTTCTCACCTTGCTTAATTATGCATTTTTAGGTGGTTTGGGTATAGCCATAGGTTCAGTCAGTGTAATGACTTTTTCACCCATGCCAACACCAGCACCTTTTTGATGCTAGCATATTGCCTGATCATAGAAGTCAGCCCTTGCTAGTTAAAAGGTAGCTGATTAATAACATCAGTTAACTCAAGAGGAAGGCGGGCATCAATATTTTCAATAGTTTGAAAGTAAGAACGTTTCATTATAAATATGTTAATGATTACAATTATGATGTTGCCGGCAGCGACGAAAATTACCCCAGTGCGCAATAACAACCAATATAGCGCCTAATAAGGTTAATATTTTTTCGCCGGATTCACCTGCAATATCATGACCAAAAAAAACAGCCAATAACATTAATATAAGACCAGATATTCCCCATGAAAGAAGGCGATAGCGATGGTGTTTTTTACAGCCTATAGTAAGCGCATAAATACTCGTAGGTATAACAGCTGCTAACATCCAAAAATGAAAGGCTTCATTTTGAAGTTGTAGTGCACCGAGACTAGGTAATGCCACTAATAAAAGTGGTAATAATAAACAATGTATTGCACATAACATTGATAAGCTGATCGCAAACTTATCGGTAAATTCTTGTACTATTTTCATTTTCTTTTTAAATCCCAAGGTAGGTTAAGCCGCTTTTTCTATGCAACTATTACAAATACAATTCATTTCTAACTGAGGGCTAGCCAATTGAAAGCCAGCGTGCTCAATATCACTTTTAAGCTCAATCATTGTTGATTTTTCAATGCTAACCTCTTTAACTTGGTAACAAACGCCGCAAATTAAAAATCTCGGTACATCGTGCTCACAGGTAATATGCGAACAAGCGACATACTTATTGGCTAACTTTAATTTATGTACAAGTTTTTCACTTTCTAAAAATTCTAAAATACGATATACCGACATTGCCGGAATTTTTTCATCAAAATATTGTTGATATAAATCAATCACATCATAAGCAGGCAGCGCTTTTTATGATTGAACTAGCGAAGATAATACTTGTTTTCTTTTAATGGTTAAGCGGGCACCATGGCTTTTACAATATTTTTCAGCATGTTCGATAAGGCTGTCGACGTTATTCATGCATCACTCTCAAATTAATCACTTTATTTGTGGTGTTCAGCGTTATTGCACCTTGTTGAACTTCTGTAGCCCACATCACATATATTCTTTGCAAGCCAGGAAATAGGTCAAATAGTGTAATAGTGATAGCAGACAATGCTGATGAATTTTCACAATGGTAATAATAATGTGTGATCAGTTCGCTGTGATTATTTTCCTTATCAACACTTTCTTCATGGCCTTTTTCTAAGTGATGATGTGCTTTTTTTATACTCGATAAGTCGAGGGATTTATTTATTAATTTGCAATGCCCGCCAGTGAATGAAAATATTTCTTTAGGGTTGTTCAGCAGTAACTCAGTTTTTTTTACTGCAGCAACATGCTTTTGGATACTTACTCTATGCTCAAATCCTACGAAATTAATGGCAGGCGACTTTATTTCAATTTCTAATCTGTCGTTTTCAATCACAATGGTCATTTCAGCTAAGCCATGTACATGGTTAGCATGTTCCATGGCAATACTATTCGTCAGTAACATCAAGTAAAACAAGGTAATGATAACAATAATGCTTTTTTTCATATGTGATGTTTCTTAATTAATCGGAGATAAAGTCGAGCGTTAATAATAATCTACGCTCGCCAGCAGACACTGGAGGAGAGCGATGTACAAGACCTCCTCCTTCGGTTTCATCCCAATGCTCACCTTTAAGTAATGCAACATCTCCTTCATCTAGTCGATTAATATCTTTGAGGTTATTGAAAAGTCCTGATTGCTCATCAGCTTTTCCTTGATTACCTGCTCCTAATTTTGTTCGGTCAACGACAGCGTGATTAAGCCATTCTGTTGCTATGCCTTGGTATGTTGTTACTAAACGACATGGAATACGGTCAACATGGAAACGAGGACACATAGCACGATCAAGTATGGTTAACCTTAACCCTGCTTGCTTTAAATCAAACAAGCAGCAAAACATATCGACTAATAAGGTAATGTCATTGCCTAAGGTTGTTAATGTATCTGATTCTCCGAAAGTGTCTTTGAGCACATCATGCGTATTTTCAGGAGTTACGACGAGCACGGTTGCTCTCGTTGTATTAGTTTGTAGAAAATCGTTAACCGCATCCGTTAGTTCATTGGAAAGGTTACGCTGCCAGATTACAATGTTGGTGTCTTCCCGATAAATATCACTTAATACGTTAGGGGTTGTATTTTCAACAGGGCTTCTAGATAGCGCTGATAAATTGCGGCCAACATCAACATCATCATTAATTTTTGCATCAATAGTAAGTGCACTCATACATTGTCCTCCCATTCAGGGAAGGGGTCGCTTAAGGTTACCCAATAGCTTTTTCCCTGTAAAAGTTCATCTTCGGATAATAAGCATTGATTAAGTGCATTGGTCATCGCTTGTTTATCTAATTTTTGCCCAATAAATACTAACTCTTGACGCATATCACCAAAGGGTTCTACCCATTGTTTTTTTATTTCATTTAAAGAGTATTCGTCTGTGGGCCAACTATCTTTCGGTATTGATTTCCAAAACATACCGGCAAAACCATAACGTGCGATACCGCCAGCTTGACTCCATTGCCCACAAAACTGCGGGCGTGTCGCCAACCAAAAATACCCTTTTGAGCGGATAAGTTTGCCGAACTGTTCGGTGCTATGCAGAAACTGATAAAATTTTTCAGGATTAAACGGGCGTCTAGCAAGATAATTGAAGCTACCAATACCATACTCTTCGGTTTCAGGAACATGCTCGCCACGCATTTCTTTAAGCCAGCCCGGTGCTTTTTCAGCGTGTTCAAAATTAAATAAACCAGTATTTAGCACTGAATTAATATCAATTTCACCTTGCGATATAGGGATAACTTTCGCATGTGTATTGAGCACTTTAAGAATAGCGCTAAGTCGCTCTATATCAGCAGGCTGGGCCAAATCTGTTTTGCTAATAAGTAGTACGTCAGCAAATTCTACCTGATCAATTAATAAATCAGCTACGCTGCGTTCGTCTTCGCCTCCAAGTGATTCAGGTGTATCTTGCAGATATTTTGCTTCATCATAATCTTTCAAAAAATTTACCGCATCAACTACAGTTACCATAGTATCTAAGGTGGCTATATCTGATAATGAAATACCATCTTCATCTGCAAAAGTAAAAGTCTCTGCAATGGGTAATGGCTCAGAAATACCTGTTGATTCAATCACAAGGTTATCGAAACGCCCATCTTTTGCTAACTTATTAACTTCTACTAAAAGATCTTCACGTAACGTACAGCAGATACAACCATTGCTCATCTCTACTAATTTTTCTTCACTATGACTGAGTGATACCTCATTTTTAACAAACGCTGCATCGATATTTATTTCGCTCATATCATTAACGATTACCGCGACTTTCTTTCCTTGACGGTTATTTAAGATATGACTTAGTACAGTTGTTTTTCCGGCACCTAGAAAGCCGGATAGCACTGTGACAGGCAATTTTTGTTCAATCACGTTATTAATATCTCTATTTTTAATTATTATGATATGTTATATCATCTCAATGTGTTTTGGTAGTCTGCTTTTACAAATAGTAGATATTGACTTGATATTTTATGTGGTAAGGCACAACTTTTATAAGCTGTGAAATGATGAGGTTTCTGTACCTTTAAATAAGCTATATCTATATTTTCAGGGTATAAAGTGGGATACCATAAATAATTCCCTTGTATATAGTTTAATAGCAATAGATGAATCGCACGATTAGGGCTTTCTTTATGCCATTGCGAAACTATGAACTAATGGAGTAAAGAACTTATCGATTTGAAGTGCTCGCATGAAGAAGCTAGCATTACTGGTTTTATCATTCATGCTTAGCTTTCTAAGTCGCAATGGGGGCTAAAGTGCCTTAGGGTATATGTTCTATGTCAGTTATCCTTGAAAATAGCTGACATAAAAACTGGATCATTGGGGTAGCTATTTCTACAAAAACTCATCAATTATAATTAATCCAAAATTGTCCGCAATTGGCTAACTGCTGCCGTAAACCTCAATAAGCAGCTAATGTTCGCTTTGTCTGAGAAATGTTGAAATGATTCAAAACTGCAATGTCTGCAAAGGTAAAAAAAGCCTACTGTTTAGAATAAATTTTATAGATTATGTAGAGTCAAAAACTTAATTAATGGGTTAAATTTATCATCGTGTGATAAGTTTCTCATTATTTATGACGATCCAAATAATGTCCGTTGAAGTTCACGATTTTGCACTTGTTGACAAAATTTTTAATTCGGCTTATTGGCTGTTATGAGCCGTGTTAATGTTTCTAGCATTAGGCAAGCATTAGCAAATCACTAAGAGTTAGCGGTTTTATTTTGCTGGCTTTTTTGATTAAATTTGTTGTTTACTACTAACGCTAATAAAATAATTGTCCCACCAATGGTTAAACGAAAAATATCTGCGTCTCGGTTCCAAAAAATTACATTGACTATAATGCCTGCCGGGATTAATAAGTTATTGGCTACCGCTAGTGTTCCAACACTGACCTGTGTTGCGCCTTTATTCCAGGCAAAGTAGCCCAGACCAGAAGCAACAATGCCGAGATAAACTAAAATAGTCCATTGTAAGGAGGTTGTCGGCAATTTTTCTGGGTTGCCAAGCAATAGGTAACAAGGAATAACCACGGTTAATGCGCCAATAAAAAACCAGCCAAATACCGTGCGTTGCGGTAAATCTGTAGGTTCTTTTGCCAAGGTGCGCTTATAACTCACTTGTCCAACGGCAAAACAGATATTAGCGGCTTGCACAATTAATAAACCGGTTAAGAAACCTTCGTCTATCCCTTGGTAGCGAATAGTAATGGCACCGATAACCGCAAGTAATGAGCTAAGAATAAAGCCGATATTAAGCTGGCGGTCGAGTAGGTCATTAAAAAGTGTTATGTAAATGGGTGTCATCACTGTAAAGAGTAAAACTTCAGGTACTGAAAGATATAAAAAGGATTGGTAATAAAAGCCATACATGATACCTAATTGAAATGCGCCACATACCATCAATTGTAAAGCGACTTTTACTTTGATTTGACCTAGTTTTAAAAAAGGCAAAAAAACCAACGTAGCAAGTGCCACTCGAATTAATACCGAAAACCAAGCATCAACTTGTCCTGCAAGATAGACACCGATCAAACTAAAAGAAAATGCCCACATTAGCGTGACGGCAATAAGCATTGGCATGTAAACACGCTCCGTATAGGTAATTTTGCTAGTTTAGCGAGTTCTCTTATTTGGGTATATCTGTTTACAAAAATAAATAAACCAATACAGGAGAAAATAAGCATCATGATATTATTAAAGTCATTTCATGGTTTAGAATACGTTGCTCAGACCCCAAGCAAGAAAAATTGTGACAGTGAGTATGATAAGTGCTTTTACTTTGTGTTTCCGCAAGATGATTTCTGCTTTATCACCGGCATAGTACACTAAAATTGCTAAACCAAAATAACGAATAGCGCGGGCGATAATCGCGGCAATTAAAAATAATGTCAGTGAAAACTTGGTGGCACCTGCGGCTAGCATGGCTACCTGAAACGGGATCGGCACAATGCCCAAAGTGAGCACAAACCAAAAGCCTTGGTTTTGCATTTGTTGCTTTATTATTTCAAATTGCTCTGGATTTGAAAATGTACTAATAACCCAATCACCAACGGCATCAAATAAATAGTATCCTAAGGCGTAACCAAATAAAGCACCAATAATACAACCTACTGTTACCATGAGCGCGATTAACCATAATTTGTCACGGCGCGCTTGCATCAATGGCACTAACACGGCTTCTAGAGGTATAGGCACGATGGTGGATTCTAAAAAAGATGCTGTAGTAATGCCACTCAACATGTGTTTAGAGTCGATGAGTTGACGGGTCTTTTTTTTCAGTTTTTTTTGAATAGCCACAAAGATCCTCTTAATTCGATATTTAAATAATACTTATTGGGGCTTTATATTATACAGCCCCAATGATAATAAAATAGACGTTATTAATGGACGGATAGGTTTATTAAACTATGTGTAATGCCAGAGAAGTTAAGTTATCAGTTATGAATTAACTAACATCTAAAACTAGATTTTTTAGCTATATTATCATCAATAATGAAAACAGAATGATCCGTTCTAATACCGATAAATTTTAGTTTTTAATCTTCAGGTTTTTCTTTAAAGTCACAAAGATCTTCAATAATACAAGAACCACATTTTGGTGTGCGTGCTGTGCATGTATATCTGCCATGCAAAATAAACCAATGATGTAAGTTAAACATGAACTCGGTTTTGTTCGGCGTGTTTTTGATAATAGCTTGTTCTGTTTGCTCAACCGTTTTGCCTTTAGCATATCCAGTACGGTTGGCAAGTCTTTGAATATGCGTATCGACCGCTAGGAAATACTTACCTTCATTATCTTTTAGCCAACCAAAAGCAGTATTGAGTACTACGTTAGCTGTTTTTCTGCCAACACCGGGTAACGCTTCAAGCGCTGCTCTATTTTTTGGCACTTGGCCGCCATGCAAGTCGATTAACATTTGGCAAGTTTTCAGGGTGTTAGCCGCTTTGGTATTAAATAAACCAATGGTTTTGATATAAGATTTTAAGCCATCAAGACCGAGATTAAGTATGGCCTGTGGGGTATTAGCAACAGGGTATAGTTTATCGGTTGCTTTATTAACACTAACATCCGTTGCTTGAGCAGATAGCAATACTGCAATTAATAGCTCAAATGGGCTTGAGAAATTAAGCTCGGTGGTTGGTGCAGGGTCGTTATCCCGCAAGCGGGTTAGCATTTCTAGTCGTTTAGCTTTATTCATTTAACGTATTTACCACTATCTTTAAGTATTATAGTTAACTTCGCAGGAGCAACCGTAATTAACTTAGCTTTCAAAGTTAACTCGAACTCGCTCAATGGCTTGTTCTAACTTTTTCGGTTTTGCTTGTGCTGCTTTGTGGTCGATGGCGTTTTTTCCAGCAATTAAAAAGCCCATAGCAATAAAAGCTCCAGGAGGTAATATCGCTAATAAAAACTGACTATCAAGTTGATAAACTTGTAATTTTAGTTGAGTTGCCCAAGGGCCAAAAAGTAGATCTGCACGATCAAATAATGTGCCTTGACCTAAAATTTCACGTATACCACCTAAAATGACTAAAACCGCTAAGAAGCCCAGTCCCATCATCAAGCCATCAAAACTTGCTTGTTTAACGGGGTTTTTAGATGCATAAGCTTCAGCACGTCCAATAATGGCGCAATTGGTAACAATCAGCGGGAGAAATATACCTAAAGATTGATACAAGTCGAATGTGAAGGCGTTCATAAGCAATTCAACACAAGTAACAAAGGCGGCGATGATAAGGACAAAAATTGGAATACGAATTTCTTTTGGTACCCATTCTCTGATAGCCGATACTGTTGCATTTGAGCAAATGAGTACAAATAATGTTGCAATACCTAAACCTAATGCATTAACAACCGTTGAAGTCATGGCTAATAACGGGCAAAGGCCAAGTAATTGAACTAACCCGGGGTTATTTTTCCATAAACCTTGCCAAGCTAACTCTTTATATTCAGGATTTATTTTCATTCCTTAGCTCCACAATTACTGGCTGTTGTAAAAATACTTTCTTGATTAGTTTTAAAGTAGTTAATTGTTTTTCTGACAGTTTTTACTACTGCTCTTGGGGTGATGGTTGCACCAGTAAATTGGTCAAACATACCACCATCTTTAATAACAGCCCAGCGCTTATCATTGTTATTGATAATCTTTTTACCTGAGAATTTTTCTATCCAATCACTTTTTCTTAATTCGATTTTATCGCCCAGCCCAGGAGTTTCTTTATGGCGCAATGTTCTAACACCACTGACACTGCCATCAGCCTTTATGGCTATTAACAATTCAATATTGCCGTTATAGCCATCAGGGGCGACTGTTTTAATGGCAGCAGCTATTGGCTTGTTATTAAACCGAGCTCGATAAATAACATCGACCGTTAAGTCTGAGTTGTTATCTTTAGGGGCTGCAATACAGTCACGAAACATTTCATTATCATGACTATCTATGTGAATAATTTCATTCAATTGTTCAATTAATTGTTGCTGAGCTTGTATCTCTATTCGGTCTTTAGTGAGTAGGTGCACTAAACCAACCGTTGAAGTACAAGCAATAGCAAATAAGGCAAGTACAATTGAGTTTTTGCTTATTGCAGGAGCTAATGTCGACATTATTTTTTCACTCCTAAGTCATGCCCATAAGTGCGTGGACGAGTGTATTGATCAATTAGTGGTGCAGACATATTACATAACAGTACCGCAAAGGCGATTGCATCAGGGTAACCACCATATTTTCTAATTAAATAAACTAATAAGCCGGCGAGTGCACCAAATATTAGACGACCTTTGACACTTGTTGCACCGGAAACTGGATCTGTTAGGATGAAAAACGCACCCAACATAGTCGCTCCTGTAAACCAATGGAACATCGTTGAAGCATTGCTATCTGGGCTAATAATAAAAGCAATTAAACTACAAACAAATAAGCTCGATAAAAAGCTTAAAGGTGTTGTCCAATGTATTGCTTTTTTACTAAGTAAAAATAAACCGCCAAGTAGGAAGCCTGCATTGATCCATTCCCAACCAACGCCAAAATACTTACCTATAGTGGGTGCCTGCATGCTTTCTGCCACGGTTAGCCCTAAAGTCATATTCGTTTTGACGGTATCAAGAGGTGTAGCCATAGTAAAACCATCGATATGGGTACGAATTTGATCGACAGAATATCCTTGAGGTGTATAACCCGAAAAAATAACTGCAAGCGTGTCATTAAATTGTATATCCATGGCGAGCAATGATAAAGGAGGTTGCCATTGAGTCATTTGTACTGGAAAGGAAATCAACAACATGACATAAGCTGCCATCGCAGGATTAAAAGGATTGTGTCCTAAACCACCATAAAGTTGTTTCACAACAATAATAGCAAATAAACTACCAATAATCGTTATCCACCAAGGAGCTAAGGCAGGTAAACTGATACCCAATAAAACCGCTGTTAATATGGCACTGCCATCAAATAGCTGTGGCATTATTTTTTTATCTCGTAGCGATAATATAGTGAATTCGGCAATAACAGCCGTCACTACCGCTAAAGAAATATGTATTAAATTTCCCCAACCAAAAAAGTACCATTGGGCAAATATGCCCGGTATGGTTGCATAAATAACCAACCTCATGAGGGATGATGTTTCACTTTGCTGGTGATTATGAGGGGAACTTGCTATCCAAAATGCCATGGTGCTCAATTACTCTGAAGGTTGTGGTTTATCGGATGAGGCAGCCAGCTTTTTTGCTTTCGCTTTTGCCACGGCTGCAGCCACTCGTGCTTTTTTATCCATTACAAGAGAGGATTTTGCCGCTAACTTTTTATCCGGTACATTCTTAATAGGATCTATTGTTGCAGCAGAATTTACTTGCGAATTAGCCGCCAGTTTCTTTTCTTTAGCTTTCGCTACCGCGGCGGCAATTTTCGCTTTTCGCTCAAGGAGCAAGGTATCGCCGCTTTCATCTATTAAGGCTTTGCTTGGCGGTGATTCGACGTCAGCTTCATCGCTAGCTTCAACCACTATTTTGGTTGTTACATTATTATCTTTTTTGGCTTTCGCTTTAGCCTTTGCTTTGGCAACAGCGGCAGCTACTTTTGATTTTTTGTCAGTAACAGCAGGTTTTATTGTTGGAACTGCTGTTGAATTTTTAAGCTCAGCGTCTTTTATATTTCCATCTGTTTTGTCATTTTTACTGTCATCTACCGTTACTTGAGCTTGTGCCTTTTGCGCTAACTTTTTAGCTTTAGCTCTTGCAATAGCATTAGCAACTTGGCTTTTGCCATTGTCACTTTGTGCACCATCGACGTTTACGGCATCGACTGTTTTTTCTGCGACATCTTGATTAGCGCCACCTTGAGCCTTTTTCGCTTTGACGCGAGCTAGTGCCGCAGCTACTGCTGACTTTTCAGTTTTAGCAGCAGGTGTACCTGCATTCATGCGAGCTTTGCGCGCTTCTGCTGCTATTTTATGTTTTTCTGCTCGGGCAATTTTTTCACGTTCAAGTCTTTCTTTACGCGCTTCAAATCGAACTTTTGCTTTTTCGGCTTTAATATCAAGTAATTTTTGTTGGCGTATTTCTGCCTTAGCAACTCTATAATAATGCACTAAAGGGATTTGGCTTGGACAAACGTAGGCGCAAGCACCACACTCGATACAATCAAACAGATTCAGCTTGGCTAATTGTGGTTGATCTTTAGCCTTTGCACTCCATTGTAGTTCTTGAGGCAATAATTGTGCAGGGCATACATCGGCACATTGACCACAGCGAATACATTCCACTTCTTTACTGCTAGTAGATGAAAAGGGAGAGGCAATTTCAATTTCACTTGGCGCTAATATGCAGTTGGTGGTTTTTATTACCGGCACTCGATCATTAGGCAAACTAAAGCCCATCATAGGACCACCCATGATCAAATGTTTGTCTATGCTATTAGTGTAGCCACATTGTGAGGTTAAATCGCCAACAGGCGTACCAATAAGAGCCCAGATATTTTGTGGTTTATCCAACGCTTGACCACTAACGGTCACAACACGCTTTATGAGAGGACTATCATTAATAACAGCGTCAGCAATGGCAAAACAAGTAGCAACATTTTGCATGACCATACCAAGAGAGCTGGGTAATATTCCGCTTGGGACTTCTTGACCGGTTAATATTTTTATTAGTTGTTTCTCGCCGCCGCTCGGATATTTAGTTGGAATAACACAAACTTGAATGTGACTAATATCTGCGGTGGCTTTTTGCAATGACGCAATGGCTTTTGCTTTATTGTCTTCAATACCAATAAGAATATTTTTTGGTGATAGCAAATGATCTAAAATTTTAATGCCATCTAAAATAGTAGGGCAATGCTCTTGGATCAGTAAATCATCAGCAGTAATATAAGGTTCACATTCAGCGGCATTGATAATTAAATAATCTATTTTGGCTAAAGTGCCGGCTTTAACTTGAGTTGGGAATCCAGCTCCGCCCATGCCAGCAATGCCTGCATTCGCTATTTTTTCTAATATTGTATCTTTGCTTAATGACTGAAAGTTAGGGCAAATATGACGTGGTATCCACGTATCTTTTCCATCAGGCGTTAACAATAGACAGGTTTCACTTAAGCCCGAAGGATGAGGAATTGCCATTGGTTTTATTGCCGTAACTGTACCGCTAGTAGGGGCATGGATAGGTAGTGACATAGGGCTATTACTAACACTTAGCATCTGGCCTTTAAGCACTTTATCACCAACGTTAACAATTAAGTCGCCCGCTTGGCCAATATGTTGACGAATAGGGATAATTAACTGTTCTGGAATTTGTGCAATAGCAATGGGTTTAGTGCTAGATAAAAACTTTTGTTCAGGCGGGTGAATACCGCCATGAAAATGCCAAAAGTTTCCTCTTTTTATACGTTCAATTACCGATTCCACCCAAACCTCATCTAGTCTAATTGTACAACAGGAATATTATTTAAATCCCATTGCCAGTTCTGCGTTGTTGTTGCAACAGGGATCATTTCTATACAATCTACGGGACATGGTGCCACGCATAAATCGCAACCTGTGCATTCGTCAGTAATTATGGTGTGCATTTGCTTGGTTGTGCCAATGATGGCATCAACAGGACAGGCCTGAATGCACTTAGTACACCCTATGCAGTCTTCTTCAATGATAAAAGCGACTTTAGGTGTGTTATCTGTTTCATGATTTTCATCTAATGGTTGTATTTCTACACCCATCAAATCGGCTATTTTTTTTATGGTGTCTTCGCCGCCGGGGGCACATTTATTTATTGCTTCACCGTTAGCGACAGCTTCAGCATAAGGTTTACAACCAGGATAGCCACATTGACCACATTGCGTTTGTGGTAATAGGGCGTCAAGTTGTTCAGCCAGAGGATCACCTTCAACTTTAAAACGTACTGAAGCAAAACCTAATAAGGCACCAAATAAAGCGGCAATAACACCGAGAACTAATATTGCGACAAGTGTGCTCATTAAAACTTAACCAACCCTGTAAAGCCCATAAATGCCAATGACATCAAACCAGCGGTGATCATGGCAATAGCAGAACCTTTAAAAGGTTTTGGTACGTCGGCATTAGCCAGCTTTTCACGCATGGCGGAAAACATGATCAGTACTAAAGAAAATCCAACAGCAGCGCCAAAACCATAAATAATCGATTCGAAAAAATTATGCTGTTCATTAAAATTTAACAGCGCAACACCAAGTACGGCACAGTTAGTTGTGATCAGGGGCAAAAATATACCTAATAAACGATATAAATTAGCGCTGGTCTTATGAACAACCATTTCAGTAAATTGTACGACAACGGCAATCACTAAAATAAAGGTCATCGTGGTGAGATACTCTAGGCCTAACGGTACAAGAATATAGCTACTAACGATGTAACTTAGAAGTGATGCTAAGGTCATGACAAATGTGGTGGCAAATGACATACCGATAGCGGTTTCGGTGCGTGAAGACACGCCCATGAATGGGCACAAGCCAAGAAAATTAACTAAGACAAAGTTATTTACTAATACGGTGCCAACGAGTAGCAAGAGGTAATCAGTCATTCAATCAATATTTTACCGTGAAAATTCGCACTATTATCCGTGTTTATTTAGCAATAAACAACATATGAAGCGTAGGGGTATTCATTTTAATGTGTAGTTATTTGTTTGCGATCAAAAATTTGCTCTAAAGTTAAGCAATTGAATGATGTAGAGGTGTTTTAAAAAACAAATAAAAACCACTATTATTTAGTGGTTTATTAGAAATAACGTTAAGTTAGCTTCGTTATTTAATTACATAGAGGAAAAAGTTTTAGGCTTACCAATATAGAAGCCTTGGCAACCATCGACACAAAGTTTCTCAAGCATAAATTTCTCGCCTTGGCTTTCAACACTTTCCGCTAAGACACTAATACTTAGCCTATGAGCTAAATCGACCATTAAACGAAGAAAGTATTGGTTGTTTTTATCTTCGTCAATATCACGGGTATAGCTACTTTCCATTTTAATAAAATCGGGTTTTAAATCTCGAAAGAATTTAAATGAAGTTAAGCCGACACCAAAGCGCTCAACAGTAATACGGGCTCCTACTCTGTGGATCATATCAATAAAGTGTTTACTGTTTTTTATATTTTGTTGTAAGCCGTGTTCAGTAATTTCAAAAACTAATTTTGAGGCAATGTTAACATCACGTAATAATCGTCTTTCCAACCAAATCAAAAAGTGTCCATCGTTAATTGAACGGGCACTGACATTAATACCAAAGTAAAATTCTTGCATATTTCTATCGGCAATTTCTTTAATGACGGCTTCTATAATCATTCGATCAACAGCAACAATTTTATCAAGCTTTTCTGCCATAGCGAAAAAAGAAGCGGTCGGTAATGTATCCTCATTACTATTTAAGAAGCGTGCTAATACTTCGCCATAAGCGCGGGTATTAGGGCTACTCGGTTTAATCACTTGAACAAGTAAGTTAACTCTTTGGTTTTCGATTACACTATCAATCTCTTCACGCCAATTTTGATTACCGTAACTTGAGCTACTATTAGCTAAAATACTACTGTCTGTTTGGGCAAACCAGCCATTATGTTGTCGGGTTTGTGCAACACTAATGCCAGTGTCTGCTAAGGCTAAAAGCTCACCTAAGGGCTTTTCATTGTCGAAAAAAACCATACCAGTATATGCAACAGAGTCTAAATCTGAGGCTTGCTGATATTCATTTAATCGATCAGTGAGATCACTACCAAAACGCTCTGCGGTTTTTAAGGTGACATTAGGGATTAAGGTTGCAAAATCAGAACTATTTAAACGAAAAACTTGTGCTGCTTTGTATCGGCTGACGGCTTGTTTCATTATATCTGCTACATTGCGAATATAGATATCGCCTTCGTGATAACCGTGGATTTGGTTAATTGTTTGTAGCTCTGAACAACGAGTAATAGATAAAACACCAAAGTCAGAACGGGAAGAGGCATTTTCAAAAAAATTCATAAAACGAGTACGGTTTTCAAGTTTAGTGATTGGCTCAATATAAGCATCTTTTTCTAATAAATGTGTTGCCGCAATTTGATCATTAATAAGCGTTTTAAGTTTAGTTAAATGCTGCTGAATTTCAGGTAAATCAATTTCATCATCTGTGATTTCCTCTGTCTGGCTCTCGCCAGAAATAATGATGGCAAGATCACGCTTTATTTGATTATTAATTTTCCCCGCTAATCGACGATAGCGTCCAATACTGAATACCGCAGCGATAATAATAAATACAATACTGAATACAAACACAGATACTATGGTGCTACCTAAAAGAAGCAAGTCATGTTTAACATCTAACTGATATCGTATCGTTAATGTTGAATTTGGTAATTTAATTTGGCTAATCGGCGCTAATATAAACTGAGTAAAAAATTGAGAGGGATGCTGTTCATTAATAAGCACTTCACCCGCTTGATTAATGATATTTATATAATGGTACTTATTAAGTATAGAAAGTTGTTTGCTTAAATCTTCATTACTAACCGTCTTTATTTGCTTATCTAAAGCAAATAAAGACTTCTGATGTTCAGTTTGCTGTTCAGATATTTGTAGCGTCAGTAATACCGCGCTTGCAAGTCCTACACTGACACTAAAGCCAAGAGCAAAAAGAAAATTTCTTAAAAGTAATTGAGAATATGTATACATAATTCTATGGCACCCGTTTTATGCTTTTTTGTAGTATCAAAATAAGTACAGCTACCAATTTATAACATTGATTAAGCTAATGTACTAACTATCTGATTATCCCGCAATAAATATTATAGTCACGTGAGATGAAATTGTTATCATTCTTTTTCTAATATATGAGTATATTCGTATTAATTTCGGCTTTTGTTTTCGAAAATTAACTTGCCATATAAACAGCAACGCTATATAATTTGCGCAGCTTGAATATGACAATATTTCACTGAATAGATTTTTATCACTGTTTTTTATCACTGATAGATAAGCATCTAAGATATTGTTGTACAGAACCAAGAGAGTTATTGCTTGGTTTACATCGTGGGTTCAGTGAATAAGCCCCGCGTAATGGGGCTTTTTTGTATCTTAACTTTGTGAAAGGTGCAATAACAGCAAGGTATATCGCTGGGCTATATGCCCTTTTTTTGTTTCTGAACACTTCCAAATTGGAGAAGAGTGATTGGCTAAATTTGAACACAAACTAACTGCAATGTTACGTCCTGCCGTTGAAGAAACCGGCAAAGAATTATTAGGTGTTGAATATCTCAGCGCTGGTAACCATTCAGTTTTACGATTATTTATCGACCATGAAAATGGTATCGATGTTGATGACTGCGCCGAAGTGAGTCGTCAAGTAGGGGCTATTCTAGATGTAGAAGACCCAATAAGCAGTGAATATAGCTTAGAAGTTTCATCACCAGGGCTTGATCGCCCACTTTTTGACAAGGCGCATTTTGAAGCGGTTGTTGATGAAACCATAGAAGTAAAAATTTCAATGCCACTGAATGGCCGTCGTAAATTCAAAGGTAAATTAGTTGCCGTTGAGAACGATAGTTTAATTGTCATGGTAGATAATGAAGAGTATGAACTCGTTATCAGTAATATAGACAAGGCTCACCTTGTTTTTAACCACAAAAAATAAATTTAAATAATGAGAAAGGCTAACTAGCATGAGTAAGGAAATATTACTGGTCGTTGATGCTGTTTCTAATGAAAAGGCATTACCGCGAGAAAGCATTTTTGAAGCAATGGAAACTGCTTTAGAAACCGCGACAAAAAAGAAATACGAAGGTGACATTTTAGTTCGTGTGAGTATTGACCGTACAACTGGCGAATTCGATACTTTTCGTCGTTGGGTGATCGTTGAAGAAAGCGAAACACCAATGGAAAATCCATATGCCGAAATTAGTTTAGCGGCAGCACAATATGAAGATCCTGAATTAAATGTTGGTGATTTTGTTGAAGATCAAATTGAATCCGTTAAATTTGACCGTGTAACAACTCAAACAGCGAAACAAGTGATTGTACAAAAAATCCGTGAAGCTGAACGTGGATTGATTGTTGACGCATACCAAGAACAGATTGGTGAAATCATTACTGGTGTCGTTAAAAAAGCTAGTCGTGACAGCGTAATTTTAGATCTAGGTAACAATGCTGAAGCGATTATTTATCGTGACGATATGTTACCACGTGAAAGTTTCCGTCCAGGCGATCGTATTCGTGGTTTACTTTATGAAATTAAACCAGAAGCACGTGGCGCGCAATTATTTGTTAGCCGTACAAAACCTGAGATGTTGATTGAACTTTTCCGCGTTGAAGTGCCAGAAATTGGTGAAGAGATGCTTGAGATTAAGGGCGCAGCTCGTGATCCTGGTTCTCGTGCAAAAATATCTGTAAAAAGTAATGACAAACGCATCGATCCAGTTGGTGCTTGTGTTGGTATGCGTGGTTCACGTGTACAAGCCGTTTCAAGTGAGTTAGGCGGCGAACGTGTTGATATCGTCTTATATGACGACAACCCAGCACAATATGTTATCAATGCAATGGCACCAGCAGAAGTTGCTTCTATCATTGTCGATGAAGACAAAAACACTATGGATATTGCCGTTGAAGAAGGCAACTTAGCCATGGCGATTGGTCGTAGTGGTCAAAACGTTCGTTTAGCTAGCCAATTAACTGGCTGGGAACTTAACGTAATGACTGTCGCTGACATGAACGAAAAACACCAAGCTGAAAACGATAAAGTATTAACCCTATTTATTGACAAGCTAGATCTTGATGAAGATTTTGCCTTAATGTTAGTTGAAGAAGGTTTTACTTCGTTAGAAGAAATTGCTTACGTACCTGTAGCTGAAATGCTTGACATTGATGGTATGGATGAAGATACAGTTGAAGAATTACGTGAACGTGCAAAAGCAGCCATCACGACTCAAGCATTAGCAAGTGAAGAAACACTTGAAGGTGCAGAGCCAGCACAAGATTTATTAGATCTTGCTGGTTTAGAGCGTCACTTGGCATTTGTTTTAGCGAGTCGAGGTGTTAGAACACTTGAAGATCTTGCAGAACAAGGCGTTGACGAAATTTCAGACATTGAAGAATTAGATGAAACCAAAGCGGGAGAGCTAATTATGGCTGCTCGTAATATTTGTTGGTTTAACGAAGAATAACTCACCGGGAGAAAAATATAGATGGCAACCGTAACAGTAGAACAACTTGCCAATGAAATCGGTACACCGGTGGATCGCTTAGTAAGCCAATTGGCTGACTCAGGCGTGAATAAATCGGCAACCGATTCTGTTTCGCAAGAAGAAAAAGAAGCACTACTTGACCACTTGAAAAAGCAACATGGTGATGATTCAACTGCTAATCCAAGTAAAATGACGCTAAGTCGCAAGAAAAAGTCTACTTTAGTTTTAGGCCACGGCAGCAAGGCTAAATCTGTGCAAGTTGAAGTACGCAAAAAGCGCACTTATGTAAAACGTAGTGATTTAGAAGAGCAGCAACAAGCAGAAGTTGAAGCTAAAGCAGCTGAAGAAGCACGCATTCAAGCTGAGATTGATGCTAAAGCTAAAGCTGAAGCAGATGCAAAAGAAGCTGAGAATGCTCGTGCAGTTGCAGCGGTTAAAGCAGAAGTACACGCAGAGGCAAAAGCAGAAGCAAAAGCTGAAGCAGAAGTTAAAGCGAAACAAGCTGCTATAGCGAAAGCGAAAAATATTGAAGAGTCTGCGGCTAAGCCAGCACCTGTTGTAGCTGAAACCGAAGAAGCGAAAAAGTTACGTCTACAACAAGAAGCAGAATTAACAGCGAAAGCTGAAGAAGAAGCTAAATTGTCTGCAGAAGTAGCACGCAAACTTGCTGAAGAAAATGAAGCTCGTTGGAAAGAACAAGAAGCTGAGCGTAAAGCTAAAGAAAAAGAAGTTGTACATTTAACGTCTTCTAAGTATGCGCAAGAAGCTGAAGATAAAAGTGATTCGGCAGACGAAAGTGGTCGACGTCGCAAGAAGAAAAAACCTGCTGGCCAAGATAGAAACAACCGTGGTCGTAATGCCAGAGGCAAAGGCAAGTTAGGCTTATCTTCACCTCAAAGCTTAAAACATGGTTTTACTAAGCCTGTAGAAATCAAGCTTAATGAAGTACGCATCGGCGAAACGATTTCGGTTGCAGAGCTAGCCAACAAAATGTCTGTTAAAGGCGCTGAAGTTGTAAAAGCTATGTTCAAAATGGGTGCTATGGCAACCATTAACCAAGTAATTGACCAAGAAACAGCTGCTTTAGTTGCTGAAGAAATGGGTCGTGAAGTGGTACTAGTGAAAGAAAATGCCCTTGAAGAAGCGGTACTTTCAGATCGTGACCATTCAGGCGAAGCGATTACTCGTGCACCTGTTGTTACTATCATGGGTCATGTTGATCACGGTAAAACGTCATTACTTGATCACATTCGTGAAGCTAAAGTAGCTGACGGCGAAGCTGGTGGTATTACTCAGCATATTGGTGCATATCATGTAGAAACAGGACACGGAATGATTACATTCCTTGATACTCCTGGACATGCGGCGTTTACCGCAATGCGTTCACGTGGTGCTAAAGCAACTGATATCGTTATCATTGTTGTTGCAGCAGATGATGGTGTAATGCCACAAACAATTGAAGCTATTCAGCATGCTAAAGCATCTGAAGCGCCAATTATCATCGCTGTTAACAAGATGGATAAAGAAGGTGCAGATCCGGATCGCGTTAAGAGTGAGTTATCACAACATGACGTATTATCTGAAGAGTGGGGCGGAGATGTTCAATTCTGTCACGTATCAGCTAAAACTGGTTTAGGTATTGACGAATTACTTGACGCAATATTACTACAATCTGAAGTGTTAGAGCTTACAGCTGTTGTTGATAAAATGGCTAACGGTGTTGTCGTTGAATCTAAACTTGATAAAGGTCGTGGCCCAGTTGCTACTATACTTGTTCAAGAAGGTACATTGAACCAAGGTGATATCGTACTTTGTGGTTTAGAATACGGTCGTGTTCGTGCCATGCGTGATGAGAACGGTAAAACGATTCAATCTGCAGGCCCATCTATTCCAGTAGAAATTATTGGTTTAAGTGGTGTTCCAATTTCAGGTGATGAAGCTACTGTTGTTAAAGATGAAAAGAAAGCACGTGAAGTTGCTTTATTCCGTCAAGGTAAATTCCGTGATGTGAAACTTGCTCGTCAACAGAAAGCAAAACTTGAAAACATGTTTGCTAACATGGCTACAGGTGAAGTTTCTGAAGTGAATGTAGTACTTAAATCAGATGTACAAGGTTCACTTGAAGCGATTTCAGATTCATTGACTAAGCTTTCTACAGACGAAGTAAAAGTACGCATTATTGGTAGTGGTGTTGGTGCTATTACCGAAACTGATGCAACTTTAGCTGCAGCATCTAACGCTATTATGGTTGGTTTTAACGTTCGTGCAGATGCAACTGCGCGTAAAGTAATTGAAGCTGAGAAAATCGACTTACGTTACTACAGTGTTATTTACTCATTGATTGACGAAGTTAAAGCTGCAATGAGCGGTATGCTTGCTCCTGAGTTTAAACAAGAAATCATTGGTTTGGCACAAGTACGTGATGTATTTAAGTCTCCTAAAATTGGCGCAATTGCTGGTTGTATGGTTACTGAAGGTATTATCAAGCGTTCAGCACCGATTCGTGTACTACGTGATAACGTTGTTATTTACGAAGGTGAGTTGGAATCTTTACGTCGTTTCAAAGATGATGTACAAGAAGTTCGTAACGCTACCGAATGTGGTATCGGTGTTAAGAACTACAACGATGTTCGTGTTGGTGACCAAATTGAAGTATTTGAAACGGTTGAGATTAAACGCACACTTTAATCGCGTTTAGTTTTCATGGTTTAGTTAAAATGGGGGCTTAGCCTCCATTTTCATTTGAAAAATATATGTAATACGTAACATTGAGAACAGTTATCTCTGTGTCAATGCTAATGCTATTACGATGTAGGAATTATTTATGGCTAGAGAATTTGCTCGTACTGATCGAGTTGCACAGGAAATTCAAAAAGAAATTGCGATGATTATTCAACGCGAAGTCAAAGACCCACGTTTAGGTATGGTGACTGTTAATGCAGTAGAAATTACGCGTGATTTAGCTTATGCAAAGATATTTGTTACTTTCTTCACTTTAGAAGGTCAAAATGTTGATGTTTCAATTGAAGTGTTAAATGAAGCAGCAAGCTACATTCGTACTTTACTTGCTAAGCGTATCAATGCTCGTATTATGCCGGAACTTAGATTTATTTATGATAGCTCTATGGTTGAAGGTGTTCGCATGGGTAATTTAGTTGATAAAGCCGTTGCTGAAGATGTAAAAAATCACGAAGGTGAAATAGACGAAGCACCAGCCCCAGAGAGCGAATAACGATGGCGAAGAAAAGAAAAGGCCGTGCGATTAACGGCGTTTTATTACTTGATAAACCCTATGATATGTCGTCTAACAACGCGTTACAGCGAGTTAAACACATTTATTTTGCTCAAAAAGCTGGGCATACAGGTGCTTTAGATCCTTTAGCAACAGGTATGCTACCGATATGTTTGGGCGAAGGTACAAAGTTTTCTCAGTTTCTATTAGATACCGATAAAACTTATCAAGTTACCGCTAAGTTAGGTGTGCGTACAACGACTAGCGATATTGACGGTGAGGTTGTTAGTGAAAGGCCTGTGGAGGTTAATGCTGAGCAACTAGCTACCGCATTAGCATCATTTCGTGGCACGACACAGCAAATTCCATCAATGTATTCGGCGTTAAAATATCAAGGGCAACCTTTATATAAATATGCCCGTGAAGGTATTGAAGTACCTAGAGAATCTCGTGATATTACCGTTTTTCGTCTAGATTTATTACGCTTTGAAGGTGATGAAGTCGACTTAGATATTCATGTATCAAAGGGTACTTATATCCGAACCATTATTGATGATTTAGGTGAGCTTTTAGGTTGTGGAGCGCATGTTGCGAATCTACGACGCAGTGCGGTGGGAAATTATCCAACAGAACGTATGGTAACAATGGATAAGTTAAACGAACTTTTAGCACAAGCAGAAGCTGAAGACGTTGCTCCATCAGTTTATCTAGATCCATTATTATTACCTATGACTTCAGCCTGTGATGGGATCCCTGCGGTTTTTGTTGATGATATGTCAGCAAACTTCTTGCGACATGGTAACCCGGTACAGTGCGCTAATGCGCCAAGTGATGGCTTAGTACAAGTGTTCGTCGGTGATAATGTTGAAGATGGTGAATTTATTGGTGTCGGGCATATTGATGATGACGGATTAGTTGCTCCAAAGCGCATAACCGTTGTTGGGTAAAGCTGAATATGCGCGTATAAAATAGATTAAGTTGCAATTATCACTATTATTGCTAGAATACGCGCTCTTAGAACGTCTTGCTGATTTAGTGTTCGGCTCGACGCGATTTTTAAAACACTAAAATTAAGGTAAATATTATGTCTTTAAATGCTGTTGAAAAAGCTGCTATCGTTGCAGAATACGCTCAAGCTGAAGGTGATACTGGTTCTCCAGAAGTACAAGTTGCTTTGTTAACTACACAAATCAACCACTTACAAGGTCACTTCAAAGAGCACATCCATGATCACCATTCACGTCGTGGTTTATTACGCATGGTAAGCCAACGTCGTAAATTACTTGATTACTTAAAAGGCAAAAACGTTACACGTTATACTGCTTTAATCGGTAAATTAGGTCTACGTCGTTAAGACTAGATTTAATAAGTAATAAAAAAGGAGCCTTATGGCTCTTTTTTTATATCTAAAAAATACTTTTACCTTCTCTGATAGAAACTGCTCAGTTTCTCTTGAACAATATTCTTAGATAAATATTAATAAGTAGCCTGTTATGGTCTTAACTTAATTGTTACTATCAGTTTTTTTATAGTTAAATCATTCTATATGCAGCAAGTAACATCTCATGATGCTCAATCGGCCACCATTATTCAGCAAAGTATTAAAGCCGCTGATCAGCGTTGTCGTGCTCGTTGGCAATTTCTCAAACATCAAAATGCTCTCGGGTTAGCTATATTAGGCTTTTCACTGATCGGTATGGTTGTTTCTGGTATAGGCTATGTATTTTGGAGTTGGCCCGCTTGGTTGACGATTATTTGTAGTGCTTTTTTTGCTGCTATATCGCATGAATTAGAACACGACTTGATCCACAAATTATATTTTAGAAAAAACGCTCTGCCTTATCACTTGATGATGTCCATCGTTTGGTTAATGCGTCCTAATACAGTTAATCCTTGGTATCGAAGTAAAATACACTTAAATCACCATAAAAAATCAGGGACGAAAGATGATTTAGAAGAGCGTATTTTAGGTAATGGCATGAAGTTCGGTTTATTTCGCTTACTTATCTCTCTAGATAGCTTTCTTTCGGTCAGTCTGAGGGCAAAAGAATTAGGTCGATTAAAGCAATTTAACTATTTTTCTTTCGCGTTAAAAGGCGCACCACTGGCACATATTTATATTTTAGTGTTATACAGTTTTTTAGCCTTTCATGGTTATCAATTTGTTGCGAGCAGTCTCGGTTTTATAGTGAATTATCCTAACGAGCTTTTAGCTGTGATGGACGTTATCGATATCGTTGCGGTTGTTTGGATACTGCCCAATACACTTCGTGCATTTTGTCTGCATGGTATTAGTGGTGCTTTACATTACTACGGCGATGTTAATCATTTGAATAAACAGTGTCAGGTATTAAACCACTGGACGTTATTTCCAATACAGTTATTTTGCTTTAATTTCGGTAGCACCCATATCATTCATCACTTTTATATTTCTCAGCCATTTTATATCAGACAACTTATTGCGAAGGAAATACATCAAGTGATGCGACTTCAAGGGATTCGCTTCAATGACTTTCACAGTTTAGTTCGTGCCAATAGGTACACTTTAGCGGCTAAATAAAAGCTGCTACCCAAAGGGCTGTTAGAACAGAGGATAGCTTGATGAGCACCTCGTATTTATTAATGCAGTGTTTTTAAGATATTCGACATAGAAAGTAGCCTGATTTTTCAGCACAATTATGACTGATTACAACGGTTGATTTAAAACCACAAGTTGAGCTTATTATTACGCTAAATCAAAGAATATTTTCCACAGTATATTAAAATTCTTCTAACTATTGATGAGGAATTTATAATGACATCTATCCCTGAATTTATGACTCGTAAACATCGTGAATGTGATGAGTGTTTTATTGCAGCAGAAAATGCGGTTACAGACAATAATTGGGTTTTAGCCAAACAAGATTTTGGCACCTTCTCGGCAGAGTTAGAATTACATTTACAGGCTGAAGAAAACATCATATTTCCTGAGTTTGAAAACGCTACAGGCATTACAGAAGGGCCAACACAGGTTATGCGCGGTGAACATCAGCAAATGCGCGCCTTGATTGCTGACTTGCTCCAAGCTATTGTCGATGAAAATAAAACTGCGTACTTTGGCCTATCAGAAACGTTGATGGTTTTAATGCAGCAGCATAATATGAAAGAGGAAATGATGCTTTATCCCATGACACAACAGCGAGTGCCTGCTCCTGATTTATTGTTGTCACGAGTCGTTGAACATTGTCAGATTTGTGAAAATAGTTGATTCAACAAACGATGGAAACGCGTGACATTGATGTTAGTGAGTTAGCTGCGCCAGAGCCTATGCAAGTGATCCTCTCTGAGCTTGCTATTTTACCAAAAGATAAGATCTTAAGAGTGACTCACTGTCGCCAACCATGGCCTTTATATGAACGGCTTGTTGCTAATGGTTGGCTGTATGAATGTGATGTCATTAATGAGGATGCTGTCATTATTTATATTGCAAATGAGAGAGTTAAACAGGAATTTATCAAATTTTTGGCTGATAAACAGCCTAAGTAGCTGAAATAAAGCAAGCTCTTTTTGAGCGTTTTCTTAACGATACCTTTAATTGATTCAATAGTGATGCGGCAGCAAAAGTAACACTACAACACAAGCAATAGAGATTATTGACATTAAATCAAATCAGCCTTTTTTATGAATATCGGTAATTTATCATTCAGCGCTTTGCCACCAATCAACGTTCCATTTCGTTATTTTATTAGCGCGAGCATTTTTTTGATCCTAGCAGCCATACTTATGCTTGTTAGCGGCCAAGCATTATGGTCTAGTCGTTGGCATCCTGCCATGCTAGCTATTACTCACCTTTTCACTCTAGGTTTTATTTCTATGGTAATGATAGGGGCTATTTATCAATTTTTACCCGTTATAGGTGGAGTAGGGCTTACCAAGCCTCAACGAGTTGCTAATATTGCACACAGTCTTCATGTGATAGGGACGCTTGCCTTAGCTGCAAATTTTCTGTGGCCAAGTTCGCTATTGAAATATAGCGCAATGTTGGCTTTAGCTGTTGGTTTTACATATTACTTTACTGCTATTACACAAGTATTAATAAAAAAACTAAGCCAAGGTTATGCCATTGTTGGGATGCGACTCGCGTTAGTGTGTTTCGTGGTTGTTATCGTTTTAGGCTTATTGTTACTGATAAAAACAGAATTATTAATCAATGCTCAGCAACTCGACTCTATTATGCTAAGTGACTTAATTAAACGATATTTTTTCACAGATAAAAGTATCACTAATTTTCATGCCTTAATTGGCGGGTTTGGTTGGATTACTGTGTTTATCATTGCCTTGAGCGGGCAAATTATTCCAATGTTTCATGTTACACCTAAAGTGCCTAGCCTAATCGCTAAGTATTTACCTGTAACACTTGTCTTTCTATTATTGATGTTTAGCGTTTCGGAAGGTTTTGTCGCTCAATTAGTTGTTGGTGTCATACTGACGATCACTTGCAGTTATGGCTTAGTTTTACTTTACATACTCGGTAAAAGAAAACGGAAAGTAGCAGATACGAGTATTCAATATTGGCAATTTTCCAGTGTCAGCTTGTTGGTTATTTGTGTCTTGTTTTTTGTTCCTGAACAGTTTTATAGCGCCTTGTTTAACGTTAATAAGACAATGTTACTGTCATGGATGTTTGGCTATTTCTATATTGTCAGTATTATCGAAGCGATGCTGTTAAAAATAATACCGTTTTTAACTTATACGCATTTACAAAATTTATGTTTAGCAAACTTTGCTGCGATGCAGTATTTACCGAACATGCATCAATTACTCGTGAAAAAACAGGGAAAGCTGCTTTTTAAACTTCACTTTGTTGCTTGTTTTTTATTATCCTTAAGTGTTTTTCTGCCGGCTTACTCTTGGCTATTTAGTCTCTCAATGTTGGCAGAATTTTGTTGTTTACTGTTCTTGATGCTGCACGGTTTACATTTATATCGTCAGGCTTTAATTAAGATAAATAACCTGAGTGCAGAATAAGTCTTCGTGGCTTTAATGTGAAAGTTCACGCTGGTTGAATATCTTACACTTTTTGGTCAAAAAAGGGCGTTAACTCGAGTAATTACTAATTTTTTAGCTTTAACGTCAAGATTTATACTTTCGCGCTAGCAAAAACATGACTGTTAAGTATAATGTGCGTGCAAATTTTGTATTTGCAAAAAACTAATCAATCAAACTGTATAATTTTTTGTTCAACTTAGTGCGTAACTTTTCGGTAACGCCTTAATATCACATGATTAACTAAGTGAATAAATAATTGTACAGATTGATTAAAATCAAAAATATTAAGGAACTAATAATATGTTCAAACCAGTTACTAAATCATTTGAGTTCGGTCAACATACCGTAACTTTAGAAACGGGCGTTATTGCTCGTCAAGCTACTTGTGCTGTTATGGCTAGCATGGACGATACATCAGTATTAGTCTCTGTTGTTGGTAAAAAAGAAGCAAAGCCAGGCCAAGACTTTTTCCCATTAACAGTTAACTACCAAGAGCGTACATACGCTGCTGGTAAAATCCCAGGTGGTTTCTTTAAACGTGAAGGTCGTCCTTCAGAAGAAGAAACTTTAATCTGTCGTTTAATTGACCGTCCAATTCGTCCTTTATTCCCTGAAGGGTTTACTAACGAAGTTCAAGTTGTTATCACCGTTGTTTCTGCTAACCCAGAAATCTCTCCAGACATCATTGCTTTACTAGGTACTTCTGCAGCATTAGCTATTTCAGGTATGCCTTTTAGTGGTCCTGTTGGCGCTGCACGTGTTGGTTATACTGACGGTAAATACATCCTTAACCCATTACAATCTGAATTAGAAACGTCTCAGTTAAACTTAGTTGTTTCTGGTACTGATTCAGCGGTATTAATGGTTGAGTCTGAAGCTGATATTTTATCTGAAGAAGTTATGCTTGGCGCTGTAATGTATGGCCATGAGCAAATGCAAACAGCTATAACAGCAATTAAAGAAATGGCTGCAGAAGTTAACAATCCTAAATGGGATTGGGTTGCACCAGTTAAGAACGCTGACCTTATTGCTAAAATTGCTGAGCTTTCTGAAGCACAAGTTAACGAAGCTTACCAAATTACAGAAAAAGCAGTTCGTTACGAAAAAATTAAAGAAATTCGCGATGGTGTTGTTGAAGCATTATTAGCTGCTGATGCAGAACTTGATGTTCAAGAAGCAAAAGACTTATTCCACGATTTAGAGAAAACTGTTGTTCGTGGCCGTATCACTAAAGGTATGCCTCGTATCGATGGTCGTGATCCTGAAATGATTCGTGCTTTAGACGTAATGACTGGCGTATTACCACGTACTCATGGCTCTGCTGTATTTACACGTGGTGAAACTCAAGCATTAGTTGTTGCTACTTTAGGTACACAACGTGATGCACAACGTTTAGATACAATTATGGGTGAAAAAACTGACGCATTTATGCTTCATTATAACTTCCCTCCATACTGTGTTGGTGAAACTGGTTTTGTTGGTTCTCCAAAGCGTCGTGAAATCGGCCATGGTCGTTTAGCTAAACGCGGCATGTTAGCTGTTATGCCTTCAGCTGAAGAATTCCCATACGCAGTTCGTGTTGTTTCTGAAATTACTGAATCTAACGGTTCATCTTCAATGGCTTCTGTTTGTGGTACTTCATTAGCATTGATGGATGCTGGTGTACCAATTAAAGCATCTGTAGCTGGTATTGCTATGGGCCTAGTTAAAGAAGGCGATGACTTTGTTGTTCTTTCTGATATTTTAGGTGATGAAGATCACTTAGGCGACATGGACTTTAAAGTAGCGGGTACTACCGGTGGTATTACTGCACTTCAAATGGATATTAAAATTGAAGGCATCACACAAGAAATCATGCAACTTGCTTTAAACCAAGCAAAAGCTGCACGTACACATATCTTAAGTGTGATGGATGAAGCTATTGGCGGACATCGTGATGATATCTCTCAATTTGCTCCACGTATTCATACCATGAAAGTTCCACAAGATAAGATTCGTGACATTATCGGTAAAGGTGGCGCAACTATTCGTCAACTTACTGAAGAAACTGGCACAACAATCGAAATCGAAGATGATGGTACAGTTAAAATTGCGGCGACTGACGGCGATCAAGCGAAAGATGCTATTGCACGTATCACGGCATTAACAGCAGAAATTGAAGTGGGTACAGTTTACACAGGTAAAGTTGTACGTATCGTTGACTTTGGCGCGTTTGTAAACGTATTACCAGGTAAAGATGGTTTAGTTCATATTTCACAAATTTCTGAAGAACGCGTTAACGCTGTTAGCGATGTATTGACAGAAGGCCAAGATGTAACGGTTAAAGTACTAGAAGTTGACCGTCAAGGTCGCGTACGTTTAAGTATGAAAGAAGCTATGGAAAAACCAGTTGCAGCAGCACCAGAAGCTGACGCAGCAGAGTAACTTTATAGTTATGAATCAAGTGCGGTAGTGATGTTTTAAAATCTACCTGACAACTTGTACACAAAAAGGGAGCTTAATTGCTCCCTTTTTTATATACTCATTGGCATAAATACTCTCTAGGATTCTGTTTTTCGTGCAATTACTTTTTAAAACTCAATTTTCTAACGTTTTTTTATCCAAAGTAATACTTGTTTCAAGTTTATTACTCTCTCAAGGTTGTGCTACAACAACAGCTCCACAATCTGTCATTGGTGAGCTGATCATCGCTGAGCCTATAGCTATCAACATCAAAGATGAGGTAGCGATAGAGCGTTTAACGCAAGTTTTACAGCGTGCGAAAATCAATGACACTCAGCGGGCAGAATTATATTATGAACGCGGCATTAAGTTCGACAAAGTTGGCTTACGTGCATTAGCATTTTATGACTTCAAACAAGCGATTAGTTTGAAGCCAGATATGGCCGACGCTTATAATTTCTTAGGTATTTATTTTACCCAACTACAAAATTTCAATGAATCATACGAAAACTTTGATTCAGCCTTAGATTTAGAGCCAAGTTTTGAATTTGCTTATTTTAATCGAGGTATCGCTTTATATTATGGTGGCCGACCAAGCTTAGCCGCGAATGATTTTAAAGCTTTTAGAGAGTCTCAGCAAAATGACCCTTTTCGCGTATTATGGCAATATATAGCGGATGTTGAGTTGGATAAGCAAAAAGCTCAGCAAGATTTAGTCTCTTATGCACAACTTGTCGATGAAGGTGTTTGGGCTAAAAATATCATTAAGCTTTATTCAGGTGAGCTAACTCAAGATGCTTTTATTGACGGCTTAGCTAATAATATCAATTCTAATCAAGCGTTAACAGAACGTTTATGTGAAGCTTATTTTTATTTAGGAAAGTACAGCCAAATGCAAGGCGATCCCAATGCCGCTATTAACTTTTTTAAATTAGCGCTCAGTACCAATGTTTATGAATTTGTTGAACATCGATATGCCAGACTTGAATTAGATTTGATGCGACAAACAATGCAGCAAAATAGCACGCTTTAATTAAATTTTATCTTAGATACTGATGAAGAAAAAAATATTCTTAAGCTTAGTGATAGTCATATTGCTAAGCTTATTTTTTTTAATGGCTAAATATCAAGAAAAAGTTGCTGATGCAACTATCACCCATCAACAATACTTATTGCTCGAAACACTTGATATATTTACCAATACAGATGAAAGGTTAGCTCAACTTTTTACTGAAAACCCTCAAGCATGGCTAAATTTAGCGCAATACTATGCTAACTCTAACGCAAATATAGCCTACCAATTAGGTGAGTATTTTCTTAATCGAGAAGAGTTAAACTCAGCAACACTATGGTATCAAGACGCCATACGTCAACAGCATATTGGCGCAAGAATAGCGCTTGCAACACTCTACTTTGAACGACAACAATACAGTGAAATTAATGCCATATTATTACCTGTCGTGAGCAATGAAGGTGCATTAGCGTTGCTTTATAAAGTTGCTTTGTACCAAGGAAACCTCTCATTTATTCAGCAATATGAAAGTGCATTATCACAAAGTACTAACGCTGATTTTTATCATGAATTAGTCCAGTTCTCTGTTTTTAATACTCATCATGTTAAAGCGCTAACATTGCCTACTACTGCTAAAACATCATCTTGCCCATTGAACGTACAATTATTTGCGACAAACTTGGCCGGGTTACGACATGCTCAGCAGCTAATGTTAGAATTTTCAGCACAGGGTTTGGCAAAATATATTTGTTTGCACACACCCAAATATGTTTCTTTACAAGCGCTTAATTGCCAACATTCAATCACAGAAAAAATCAGTTGTAATGCTATCGTATGGACGAGTAGGAAAGATATTTTTAGCCGTTATCTTGGTGTCGTCGTTGAACAAGGTGGGGCTAATGTTGATAACGGTATTATGTATTTGGACCAGCAAGATAATGTCAATGTGTTGGTGCATGAGCTGAGCCACTTTATTGGTTTTGTTGATGAATATCCACTTCCTAAGCAACACCAAAAATGTCAACAAAATCAACTTATGCCATTTGCTCATAACCTTGTTGTTTTACCTGAGTATTATCAGGGTGAAAGAGCAGAGCTCAGGGAGAAAATACTATCGCAGGTGCCATGGCGGAGCTTAGTTAAAGACTCTGTTCCTATATTGTCTAAAGTACAACAAGGCTGGAAATTAGTAACACCTATAGAATATCAAGGGGAAGTCGGGGTTTTTGCTGCAGCTTCTTGTAACAATCAAAGTAAAATACAGGCCTATAAACCGTTAGCGCAACGGACAAAGTTACAATATTTTGAATTGCTTTTTCCTAAAACGTATATAGATATTTTGAATATAGCACCTTCACTTTTTTTAATGCCAAGTTATCATTTTAATATGAGTAGAGCTTTAGTTGAACAAGGCGATTATGGTATGGCGAGGGAAGTACTAAAGGCAACGGTGTTTGAATAATTAAAATTTAGCCAATTCAATAGATGTTAAATAGGCTAAATTTTATGCGTAAGTTTAATTTAACTGATACGTTCTTTTAATATATCTGTCTCAGTATCTTTCTTTATTTGTGATTTTGCACTGATATATTTCTGTCGTTGTGTACCCGTATTATTTCTTACTTTGGCGATTGGCCACATGGTGTTGTTATTGAGTGTTGATAGTTCTTGTTCTTTGTGAGTATTATTCTTTTTAATTACGTTATTATTTTTCGTATTAAGAAACCAAGAAAATAATGTCATATAACGGACTCCTCGAGTTACTTATCTAAGTTATAGCGTAAATTTTTTGTTTCTGCTGAATGATGGCCTCTTTTTGTCAATATTTGCATTTTCACAAAGCTTAAAAATGATTTTAGCGGGTAAGTTAATATATAATTATAGCAACTCAATGAACGTATTATTATATTTTTATGGACAACTTTTCTTTTCAGCATTTTCGTCAACAATTTCCTATTCTTGAAAACTTAGTAAATGCTAAGTCGTTAATATATTTTGATAATGCAGCAACAACTCAGAAGCCTCGTTGTGTGATTGAAAGCCATAGAAATTACTATCAACAAAGTAATGCTAATGTGCATCGTGCTTCCCATGCACTAAGTGCTAAAGCGACTGTGGCTTATGAAAACAGTCGACAGCAAGTAAAGAAACTTATTAATGCGAACAATCATCAAGAAATAATTTGGACTAAAGGTAGTACTGAAAGTATTAATTTAGTTGCACAAAGTTGGGGGTTAAGCTCATTACAGCCTAACGATGAAATAGTTTTAAGCTACAGCGAACACCACGCTAATATAGTGCCTTGGCAAATTGTTGCTGAGCAAACGGGCGCTAAAATTAAAATATTAGCATTAACAAATACTGGTAAAATTGACATTGAACAGCTAGAAAGTGTTATTGGCGAACGCACACGTATTGTATGTGTTGGCCATATTTCCAACGTGATTGGTAAGATAAATCCGATTGAAAAAATCATTAAAACGGCAAAAAAATATCGAGCATTAACACTTATTGATGGTGCACAAGCGATTGCACATCTGCAGGTTGATGTGGTCGCACTAGATTGTGATTTTTACGTATTTTCAGCTCATAAAATGTATGGTCCTACGGGGGTTGGTGTACTTTATGGTAAGCAAAAGTTATTAGAAAAAATGCCGCCTTATCAATCTGGTGGTGAAATGATCAAGTCAGTGAGCTTCGAGCAAACAACGTTTAACGAATTACCTCATAAGTTTGAGGCTGGTACACCAAATATCGCTGGTGTCGTTGCGTTTGGCGCGGCCATTACGTTTATGACTCAATATGGTCATACAGCATTACGAGCATACGAAAATAAGTTAACACAGTATTGTTTTGAGCAGTTATCAAGCATAGAAGGGTTGCGCTTTATTGTTGATCAAATGCCAGATATCCCAGTGTTTTCATTTACTTTAGTAGGGCAACATAATCATGATGTTGCTACCGCGTTAGACAGTGTAGGGATTGCAGTACGCTCGGGTCATCATTGCGCTATGCCGTTAATGCAATACCTTAATATCAAGGGCTGTATTCGCTTATCTTTATCGCCATACAATAGCTTGCAAGAAATAGATTTCACGATTCAACAATTACAGCAATTGTGTCAAAAACTTCCTGAAGCGAAAAATCCAGTTAAGGCGATAGCAGTCGATGAAAAATCGAAGCTTATCGATGCCAATTGCCACGGTTTGACGGTTAAAGATATAGAGCAAATGTTTGTTAAGGCGAAAGGTTGGGATAGCAAACATAGAGAGATTATGCTGCTAGGTAAAAAGCAACCACGTTTACTTGCTGTAGATAAAACCGAAATGTCATTAATTTCTGGCTGTGAAAGCAGTGCTTGGCTAGTAAGTTATCAAGACCCTGATGGGGTGTATCGTTTTAAAGGCGATAGCGATGCTAAAGTTATTCGTGGTTTGCTAGCGATCACCTTAGCTGCTGTCGACAATAAAACAGCAGCACAAATAGCGGCTTTTGATATGGACAGCTATTTTTCAGGTTTAGGGTTAATGCAGCATTTAAGCCCATCTCGTGGTAACGGACTTAGGGCGATTGTGACAAAAATATATCAACAGATCGGCTAGCGCAGAACAGCTAGTGGACAATCAACTTAACCTCTATTTACGTTAGAACTAGCTTAGAACTAGGTTAAAATTAGATTAAGTTGATTAATTTTTAATGAGGTTAGCCTAGAGCTTTTTTTAAATATTTATCCATAGCTTTGGCAACGGCAAAAAAAGCAAAACATGCCGTAACATGCGTCGCAGCGCCAAAGCCTCCGCTGCAATCTAAGCGCATTGCACCGTCATTTGATTGTTTCGCATGACAAACGTTTCCTTCGGGATCAGGATAACGTAACTGCTCGCTGGAGAATATGGCGTCAATTGAGAACTTTCGTTTCACATTACGTGAAAAATTATACTCTCGACGTAATTGATTACGCACTTTTGCTAATAATGGATCCTGGAATGTTTGACTTAAATCCGCATTAGCAATCTTACTAGGATCAACCTGACCACCAGCACCACCGATAGTAATGATGGGCAATTTATTACGTTTACAGTGGGCAATAATGGCACTTTTTACATTAACAGAGTCGATAGCATCGATAACATAATCAAATGAATCTGATAAGGTTTCACGAACGTTTTCTAAAGTAACAAAATCCTCTACGGTATTCACTACGCACTCAGGATTTATCTGTATTATTCTATCGCGCATCACATCAACTTTACTTAAACCAACGGTATCTGTTAACGCATGAATTTGGCGATTGATATTAGTGACGCATAGATCATCAAGGTCAATCAGTGTTATTTGGCCAATACCATTTCGAGCTAATGCTTCTGCCACCCAAGAGCCAACACCACCAATACCAATAACACAGAAGTGTGCTTGTTTTAGTGCTTCGCTTTGGCTATTGCCATACAACCGGGCAATACCACCGAACCTTAATTGATAATCTGACATTATTTATCCACTAGCTTGAAAATGCGCTGCGCATTATAGCAGTCCCATAGGGTAAAGCTACGAATGTAGTTAACAATTTCATCGCTAAATAACGCTATTGGGCTGTTAACCCAATGAGAATATATTAACACTCGGTATTTATTTTGTTTATTTCCGCTATTGAAATTTATGATGGAGAACCTATGTTCGCTAGGAAATAAATAGTAAGAGTGGTGTTTATTTGAGCGTTTCATGTCGTTTTATAAAGAGGATGATGGGTGATAATGGTAAAATTTAGAAAGGATTCAGTAATAAAAATGATTTTTTGAACAGTTTTAGCCCGTTTATTAGTAATAATTGAAAATGAATGCAATTTACATCGGCGGATTTCGTGCTGACTAGCTTATTTTATTGGTGAAGTGCTCTTTTAATAGCTCTTTAAGTGCTCTGAAGTGGCGTATTGTTCATGGCTTATTGTAAATGTAAGTTAACGCTATTAAAGCCTTGAAACAAAGAAACCTATTCTGATCAAGACATTATAATTACATCGTTAAATCATAGAGATAATAAATATTAGTGGTAGAGATTATCTGAGTGCTTTGCTCAGTCTGACTCAATGTTTATCGTTAGATGATTGATGGGTGTTATGGATATCAGCCGCAGGCAATTTGACGGTAAACTGTGTTTGTTGCTCATTGATAATTTCAAATGATATTTCACCACCTTGTACTTGAGTCATTAGTTTGGCTGAATAAGCACCTAAACCGGTTCCCGTACGATGATTCGAACTACTGTACTTATCAAAGAGCTTAGCGCGCATGCCTTTTGGGATAACACCTTGGTTTGTAAGTTGAAATATTACTTGGTTATTTTTAAGCGTTAATACGATTGTTATTTTTTGTTCTATTGGTGAGGCTTCGACCGCATTTTTAAGTAAGTTATTGAATATTGACAAGCACAGTAATGGCTCAGCTAAAATATAATGTTCGACATCAAAACCAACAAGTAAAATATCGATTTGTTTCTCATGGCAACTGTTTGATACTGCATTGATGGCATCATTAACGAGTACGTTTAAGTTAGTCGATTTTGGGGTGAGAGGGTATGTACCTTGTTCAATTTTGTACAAGTTAAGTGAATTATTTATCATACTAACCACGTTATTCACCGCGCGATTAATTGACTTCGCTGCGCTTTTATCTTTTAGACGATAAGTCTCAAATAGAATATTGCTCAGTGGTGCTTTTAAATCATGCTGAGTAATTCTTTCAATATCTTCTCTAAGTTTAGCGTTTTCTTCTAGGGTCGTAACTTGTGCTGATAGGGCAAGTTTTTGCTGTTGTAGTCGGATATGGGTAGCAACTCTCGCGCGTAATAAATCACCATTTAATGGCTTAGTTATATAGTCAACAGCGCCTAAATCAAAGCCATATTTAATATCTTCAATCAGCGTCTTAGCGCTTAGAAATATAATCGGGATATTGGCACTAACGTCATTTTCTTTCAGGCGTCGACATACTTGATAACCATCCATTTCAGGCATCATTATATCGAGTAAAATTAAAGCAATATTGTGCTTGTTACTGGCAACTATTTTAAGGGCATGTTCTCCAGACTTAGCCGCCATCACTCGATAAAGGTTACGTAAATTTCCTGCAGCAACGTCAATGTTACTGCTGTCATCGTCAACGACAAGTATGGTCGCTTTTTCTTCTGATATGGTTGGAGAAGTCTCTACTTTAGGGGGAATTATAACTGCTTCGTCTTCTTCTACTGCACTGGTAAAGATAGTCGCTTGGGTTAACTCAAACAAAGCACTAATAACGCGTTCTTTCTTAAATGGAGGACAGAGATTAATACAATGCTTTAAGTTGCTCGTTTCATTATCATTTATGTTCAATACTTCTGACGCTTTATTATTTCGATGATGCGATAGTACCAATAATGGTAGGTGTTTAATGTTTGAAGCATTAACGAGTTCATCACGAAAAACAAAAGCGTTTGTCTCATCTAAATTATCGGAACAAATTAATAAGCTTATCGATGAGAATTGAGCATACTCCATCGCGTCTTCAACACTTTCAATGCAAGCAATTGCTGTTTTATCGACTCCACATGAGAGTAAAATTTTAGCGAGGGCTTCTCGAACTAATCGACTTTCATCGACAATTAAAATGTGATCAAGCACTGATAAAACACCGTTTTAGTAAGAATTATTGAAATAATAGAAGGATTGTAACGTGAATGTACGAAAGTTTAAATACCAAACTTCGTGAGTGATGAATCGAAAATATAAAATGAAAAAGGCAACCTTACGGTTGCCTTTTTATATCAAAATAAATAATTATTTTAATATGTTAACTTTATTTATCTTTCGCTTAGCGGGATAAATGTACGGTCAATTTCGCCAGTGTATTTTTGACGAGGACGACCAATTTTTTGTCCCGGTTGACCTAACATCTCATCCCAATGAGCAATCCAACCAACGGTACGAGACATGGCAAAAATTACCGTGAACATATTTGTTGGGATGCCGATAGCTTTTAAGATGATTCCTGAGTAAAAATCAACGTTAGGGTATAATTTTTTCTCAATGAAGTACGGGTCTTCCAATGCTACTTTTTCAAGTGCCATTGCTACATCAAGTAAAGGATCTTTAATGCCTAATTCGCTTAATACTTCATGACAAGTTTCACGCATTACTGTGGCACGAGGATCGAAGTTTTTATAAACGCGATGACCAAAGCCCATTAAGCGGAACGGGTCAGCTTTATCTTTTGCTCTTGCAACGAATTCATCAACACGATCTAATGAACCAATTTCTTCAAGCATAGTTAAACATGCTTCGTTAGCGCCGCCATGTGCAGGGCCCCAAAGTGATGCAACACCAGCAGCGATACACGCATAAGGGTTAGCACCTGAAGAACCGGCTAAACGTACAGTAGACGTTGATGCGTTTTGTTCGTGATCAGCATGTAATGTAAAAATACGGTCCATTGCGCGAGCAACAGTAGGGCTAACAACATATTTTTCTGCTGGTACAGAGAACAACATATGCAAGAAATTTTCTGCATAAGTTAATTCGTTGCTTGGGTAAACGAAAGGTTGTCCAATGCTGTACTTGTATGCCATTGCTGCAATTGTTGGCATTTTAGCGATTAAACGATGCGCACTACGCATACGTTGATCAGGTTCATGAATGTCTAAATCACTGTGATAAAATGACGATAATGCGCCAACAACACCACATAACATCGCCATTGGATGTGCATCAGGTAAGAAACCATGAAAAAAGTGAACTAATTTCTCATGTACCATAGTGTGGTTAGTGATTGTATTAGTAAATTCTTCATATTGTGCTTTAGTTGGCGCATCGCCATTTAATAAAATATAACAAACTTCTAAGTAATCAGCTTGTTTGGCAAGGCTATCAATTGGATAACCGCGATGTTGCAACACACCTTTGTCACCGTCAATGAAAGTAATTGCAGATTCACAAGACGCTGTTGCTAAAAAACCTGGGTCATATGTGAAATAGCCTGCGCTACCTAGCGTACGAATATCTATGACATCGTTACCTGCACTACCTTTAAGAATTGGCAAGTCTGCAATTACGTTACCGTCGATACTAAGAGAGGCTTTTGAGTCAGCCATATATTTCGTCCCCATTAAATTTACTTATCTAGAAAATTGCTAAACCAAATGTTTAATCAATTTTTGTGAATATAAAACTAGGTGTATTCTACTTCAGATCACCCCCCAGAAGTCAATTCGTTTGTTAATCCTTTAGACTAAAGTGGAATGTCTTAATAGATTTAAGAAAAGTATGGTTAATAATTAGTCGCAAGCCCTGCAAATAGGCAGTAAGTTGTCGGCGAAGAAAATTGTAATTAATGATTTTCACCTATATAATCAAGCCGATCTGAATTCTTTTTTTGCATCGTTATATTAAAATGTAAAAACATAGCTCAAATCGGAGAGGGGTTATCTAAGGCTATAAATTGCTTAGATAGCGTAAAAAAAAATAAGTTGAAGGCTCCCAGAGCTCCTTAGGCAACAATCGTGAAAAAACAACGTCCTGTAAACCTAGATTTGTCAACAATTAAAATGCATGCGGCAGCAAATGCGTCTATATTGCACCGAGTATCTGGTGTGATCATGGTATTTGCTATTGGTATTTTATTGTGGACGCTTTCTTTATCTCTATCTTCTGCTGAAGGCTTCACCCAAGTAGAGTCATTACTTAATGGTGTATTCTTTAAAATTATTATCCTTGGTACGCTTTCTGCGCTTATCTATCATTTACTTGGCGGTATTCGTCACTTGTTTATGGATTTAGGTTATTTTGAAGAGCTAGACTCAGGTAATGCTACGGCAAAAATTATCATTGCACTTTGGTTGGTGCTGACTGTGGTAGTAGGAGTTCGATTATGGTAAATAACGCAGCAACAGTAGGCCGTAGTGGCGTACATGATTTTATTCTTATACGTGCCAGTGCAGTTATCTTAGCACTGTATACCTTTTTTCTTGTTGGCTTTTTTGTTACAACACCCGATGTGACTTTTGAAATCTGGCAGGCATTCTTTGGGAATATCTGCACTAAAATATTTACCATTTTAGCTCTCATCGCGTTGTTAATTCACGCGTGGATTGGCGTATGGCAAGTACTTTCTGATTACATTAAACCTGCGCTTTTACGCGGTGGTTTACAATTTTTCTTTTCTGTTTTGTTGCTTGTGTACTTTGCAGCAGGCCTATTAACTGTGTGGGGTGTGTAAGTGAGCGTTCCAATTCGTGAATTCGACGCCATTGTCATTGGCGCTGGTGGTGCAGGTATGCGCGCCGCCTTAGCAATCTCTGAATCAGGCAAATCTTGTGCCTTAATTTCAAAAGTATTTCCTACTCGTTCTCATACGGTATCAGCACAGGGCGGTATTACTGTTGCCTTGGGTAATGCCCATGAAGATCACTGGGAACAACACATGTACGATACTGTTAAAGGTTCTGATTATATCGGTGACCAAGACGCTATTGAATACATGTGTAAAACGGGGCCAGAATCAATTATCGAACTTGAGAAAATGGGTTTACCTTTCTCACGTACGGAAGAAGGTAAAATTTACCAACGTCCATTCGGTGGCCAATCTAAAAACTTTGGTGGCGAGCAAGCAGCTCGTACCGCAGCTGCAGCTGACCGTACAGGTCATGCATTATTGCACTGCTTATACCAACAGAACGTTAAAAACAAAACTAACGTTTATTCTGAATGGTATGCTCTAGATTTAGTTAAAAATAGCGACGGCGGTGTTGTAGGTTGTACTGCAATCTGTATCGAAACTGGTGAAGTAGTTTACTTTAAAGCCCGTGCAACGGTACTTGCTACTGGTGGCGCTGGTCGTATATTTGCTTCAACAACTAACGCTCACATCAATACGGGTGACGGTGTTGGTATGTCACTTCGTGCTGGCATTCAAATGCAAGATATGGAGATGTGGCAATTCCATCCTACCGGTATCGCAGGTGCAGGTACATTAGTAACTGAAGGTTGTCGTGGTGAAGGTGGTTACCTTCTAAACAAAGATGGCGAACGTTTCATGGAACGTTATGCACCTAATGCTAAAGATTTAGCGGGTCGTGATGTTGTCGCTCGCTCTATGATGACTGAAATACGTGAAGGTCGCGGCTGTGACCACCCAACGTATGGTCCACACATTAAACTTAAGCTTGATCATTTAGGTCGTGAAACGTTATACAAACGTTTACCAGGTGTATGTGAATTATCAAAAACATTTGCACACGTTGATCCTGCTGATGAACCTATTCCAGTGATTCCTACATGTCATTACCAAATGGGTGGTGTTCCTTGTAATGTGAATGGTCAAGCACTTCATTTTGACCCAGCTACTGGCAAAGAAACTATTGTTGATGGTTTATTCGCTGTTGGTGAAATAGCTTGTGTATCTGTACATGGTGCTAACCGCTTAGGTGGTAACTCATTACTTGATTTAGTTGTATTTGGTCGTGCCGCTGGTAACTTCTTAGGTACATACTTAAATGATACAGAATTTGGTAAAGAAGCCTCAGAATCTGATTTAGAAGCTTCATTAGCACGTACTAATCGTTGGGAAGCATCTACATCAGGTGAAGACCCTGTTCAAATTCGTAAAGACCTTCAGAAGTGTATGCAGTTTAATTTCTCTGTGTTCCGTGAAGGCGAAGCGATGGCGCAGGGCATGAAAGAACTAACAGAAATTCGTGAACGTTTAAAAACGGCTCATTTAAGTGATAAATCTTCAGACTTTAATACTCAACGTATTGAATGTTTAGAGCTAGACAACTTAATGGAAACGGCTTTCAGTACGGCTAAAGCGGCTAACTTCAGAACGGAATCTCGTGGTGCACATGCACGTGAAGATTTCCAGGATAGAGATGATGCAAATTGGTTATGTCATTCAATTTACACTCCTGAGACACAAGATATGTCTAAGCGTGATGTAAACATGGCACCAGTTCATCGTGAAGCTTTCCCACCTAAAGCTCGTGTTTACTAAGGAATAATTTGATGAAACAGATATTTTCAATTTACCGTTATAACCCTGATGTAGACAATGCACCTTTCATGAAGGACTATGAGCTAGAGGTACCTGAAGGTTCAGACATGATGGTGCTAGATGCATTAATTATGTTGAAAGAGAAAGATCCTACATTATCTTTCCGTCGCTCATGCCGTGAAGGTGTTTGTGGTAGTGATGGTTTGAATATGAACGGTAAAAATGGTTTGGCTTGTATCACGCCTTTATCTGCTATTCCAGCAAGTAAAATCGTGTTACGTCCATTACCAGGCTTACCGGTTGTACGTGATTTAATTATTGATATGACACAGTTCTACAATCAATATGAAAAAATCAGACCTTACCTGATTAATGATGGTAAAGAACAACCTGCACGCGAACACTTGCAATCTATTGAAGAACGTGAAAAATTAGACGGGCTTTATGAATGTATTTTATGTGCATGTTGTTCAACATCTTGTCCGTCTTTCTGGTGGAACCCTGATAAATTTATCGGTCCAGCGGGTTTATTACATGCTTATCGTTTTCTTATCGATAGCCGTGATACTGCGACAGAAGAACGTTTAGATGATTTACAAGATGCTTACAGCGTATTCCGCTGTCACGGCATCATGAACTGTGTTGACGTTTGTCCGAAAGGATTGAACCCAACAAAAGCGATTGGCCATATTAAGTCAATGTTGCTAACAAGAGCGGTTTAACTAAGACAGCAGGGGACATTGTGAAAAACTTATGTGCTCTGCTATTTTTATTAAACAATTTGTTTTTATTGCTTTTATCCCATAAAGGAACAGGCAATGCCCGAAGGTGATATGAAGGCTTGGATAGAGTCTTCCCATTTAAGTGGTGCGAATGCTGCTTATATTGAAGAATTATACGAATCTTATCGGGATAACTCCCAGTCTGTTACTGCAGAATGGCGAGATATATTCCAACAATTCCCTAAAATTGAAGGTGCTGACGTTGAATATCGGCATTCTGAAATCCGCAATGAATTTAAAGCGCTAGCCCAACAGACACAAAAAACCGTGGTTGTTTCAGGTGGCAGCGACGCTAAGCAAGTTAAAGTTTTACAACTGATCAATGCTTTTCGTTTTCGCGGACATCAAAATGCTAACCTTGATCCTTTAGGATTATGGCAACGTGATAAAGTACGTGACCTGCAATTATCTCACCATGAACTATCGGAAAATGATTTCGATCGTGAATTTAAAATAGGTTCATTGGCCATTGGCCAAGAAACTATGAAACTTGGTGATTTATATAAAGCCCTTAAAACTACCTATTGTGGTTCTATTGGTGCTGAATATATGCATATTACGTCTACTGACGAAAAACGTTGGTTACAACAACGTCTTGAATCAGTGCAGTCACAAGCAGTGCTTAGCGTTGAAGAGAAAGAAGAGATTTTCAAAGGCTTAGTTGCTGCTGATGGTCTTGAAAAGTATCTAGGAGCTAAGTTCCCAGGTGCCAAACGTTTCTCTCTTGAAGGCGGCGATGCATTAGTACCTATGTTGAAGCAACTCATCACTCGTGCCGGTACGCAAGGCGCTAAAGAAGTGGTTATGGGTATGGCTCATCGTGGTCGCTTAAACGTGCTAGTCAACGTTATGGGCAAGAACCCGTCAAAATTATTTGATGAGTTCGGTGGCAAACATGATGAAATATTATCCTCAGGTGATGTTAAATATCACCAAGGTTATTCATCAGACTTTGTTACTCCTGGTGGCAATGTCCATTTGGCATTAGCGTTTAACCCATCACATCTTGAAATTGTTAACCCTGTTGTTATCGGCAGCGTACGTGCGCGTTTAGACCGTCGTGATTGTAATGAAGGTGATTTAGTATTACCTATTACTATTCATGGTGACTCAGCGATTGCAGGTCAAGGTGTTGTACAAGAAACTTTTAACATGTCGCAAGCGCGCGCGTTTAAAGTGGGCGGTACTATTCGTATTGTGGTTAATAACCAAGTTGGCTTTACAACATCAATTGCTGAAGATACTCGCAGTGGCGAATACTGTACTGAAATCGCGAAAATGGTTTCTGCACCTATTCTTCATGTTAATGGCGATGATCCAGAAGCGGTAATTTTAGCAACACAAATTGCGCTTGATTACCGTAACGAATTTAAACGTGATGTGGTGATTGACCTTGTTTGTTACCGACGTCACGGACATAACGAAGCTGATGAGCCTAGTGCTACACAGCCACTTATGTACAAAAAAGTTAAAAAGCATCCGACACCTCGTCAATTATACGCTGACCAACTTAACGCTGAAGGCTCTCTAAATAAAGAGAAGACTGATGAGTTAACGGCTTATTATCGTAAATTGCTTGATGAAGGCCAATGTACTGTTGAACAGTGGCGTCCAATGACTGAGCATTCAGTTGATTGGTCTCCTTATATTGGTCATAACTGGGATGACGATTACGATAAAGAAATTTCACTTGAAAAGCTGAAAGAGCTTGCCAATAAAATTTCGACTATTCCAGCTGATCATAAAGTGCATAATCGCGTAAAGAAAATTTACGATGACCGTGTGAAAATGGCCAGCGGTGAAAAGTTACTTGATTGGGGCATGGCAGAAAACTTAGCTTATGCATCGATTGTTGATATTGGTAAACGTGTACGTATTACTGGTCAAGATTCAGGTCGTGGTACATTTTTCCATCGTCACGCTGTATTGCATGGCCAAGATGACGGTAGCCGTTACTTACCATTGCAAAACATTCGCGAAGATCAAGGCCCGTTTGATGTTCATGACTCAGTATTGTCTGAAGTATCAGTACTAGCATTTGAATATGGTTATACAACAGCAGAGCCAAGTGGTTTAACTATTTGGGAAGCACAATTTGGTGACTTTGCTAACTGTGCACAAGTGGTATTTGACCAATTCATCAGTTCAGGTGAGCAAAAATGGGGCCGTTTATGTGGCTTAACCATGTTGTTACCGCATGGCTATGAAGGTCAAGGTCCTGAGCATTCATCAGCACGTTTAGAGCGATTTTTACAGCTTTGTGCCGATCACAACATGCAAGTTTGTGTGCCATCTACACCTGCGCAAGTATTTAACATGCTGCGTCGTCAAGTGGTTCGTCCTATGCGTCGTCCATTGGTGGTTATGTCGCCTAAATCATTATTACGTCATCCGTTAGCAGTTTCTTCATTAGAAGAATTATCGACAGGTGTCTTCCATAATGTGATTGGTGAAGTAGATGAGCTTGATGCTGATGCCGTTGAACGCGTAGTATTTTGTAGTGGTAAAGTTTACTACGAATTACTCGAACAACGTCGTAAGAATGAGCAAACTAACGTTGCCATTATTCGTGTTGAACAGCTATATCCATTCCCAGAAGAAGAGCTAAAAGCTGAAATTGCAAAATATCAGCATGTTAAGCAATTCGTTTGGTGTCAGGAAGAGCCACAAAATCAGGGTGCATGGTACTGTTCTCAGCATAATTTTAGAGCGGCTATACCTGATAATACTAATTTGACATATGCAGGCCGTAATGCTTCAGCAGCACCGGCTGTAGGTTATATGTCAGTTCATGTTAAAGAACAACAGGCGCTAGTTCACGACGCGCTTAATGTAGAATAGACCCTCTTTTTTATAAAGAGATTAATTAAGAGTGTGTAAGGAATATTATAAATGACAACCGAAAT
>JBAROR010000039.1:0-110007 GCA_049642265.1 Cognaticolwellia sp.
TTGTTTAAGCCTAAACCATGCTTCATGGCTAATACGAATTCAGCAATTAAATCACCGGCATGTTCAGAGACAATAGTAACGCCAAGTATTTTATCTTTACCTTTAGGTGTGATCACTTTAATAAAACCATTGGCAGCACTATCGGTAATTGCTCGGTCCAACTCTTCAAAGTCAAAACGGGTAATTTCATAATCGAGACCTTGTTCAATGGCTTCTTGTTCGTTTATGCCTACACGTGCAACTTCTGGGTCAATAAAGGTTGCCCATGGAATAACACGGTAATCGACCTTAAACTTCTTAAAGGTGCCAAATAAAGCATTAACTGCAGCGTACCAACCTTGATGAGCGGCAACATGGGTAAACTGGTAAGGACCAACAATGTCACCCGCGGCAAAGATGTTCGGGTATAAGGTTTCTAAATATTCATTGGTTTGAATAGTACGGTTAGTTTCTATTCCTAGCTCTTCAAGACCGTAGCCTTTCAAGCGAGCAGAGCGGCCAACAGCACATAGTAACTGGTCGTATTCAATGGCAATTTCTTCTTCTTGCTCTGAACCTTGTTCGTGCTTAAGGTTTTTCACAATGATGAATTTTTTACCGTCACGTTGTTCACAACGTAAAGCTTGGTGCGAAGTTAAAATATTCACGCCACTTTTTTGTAATGATTGGCTAGCAAATTCAGAGACTTCAAGGTCTTCTCTGATCATGATGCGCTCAGCCATTTCAATTTGTATTACTTGTGAGCCCAAACGAGCGAAACTTTGCGCAAGTTCACTACCAATAGGACCGCCGCCTAATACCACTAGTTTTTTCGGTGCAGTATCAAGTTTGGCAAATTCTGTCCATAAAGTATCACTAGTCACATAACCACTAGTTTCAATACCTGGTAATGGTGGCACAAATGGACGAGCACCGGTTGCAATAACAATACTTCGAGCGGTTAATGTTTGCATGGTGCCATCGTTAAGTTTAATTTCTACAGTCCACGGATTAATTAATTTTCCGTAGCCTTTGATCACTTCTACACCTAAGTCTGTGTAACGTTCAACACTGTCGTGTGGCGCAATATCGGCAATCACTTGATGTACACGTGCCATCACTTTCTTAAAAGAAAACTGTGGCGTAGCGTTCTCTAAACCATAGTGTTCGCCATGGGTAATTTGGTCGACTATTTTTGCACTTTTAATGATTGCCTTACTCGGTACACAACCATAATTTAAACAGTCTCCGCCCATTTCGCCGGCTTCAATTAGTGTTACTTTTGCTTTTACAGCGGCAGCGATATAGCTTGTTACCAAACCACCAGCACCTGCACCAATCACCAATAAGTTACGGTCAAAGCTTTTTGGTTTTTGCCATTTTTTATAAACTTTACGTTGTTTAATTTTGTTAACAATCGCTTTACCAATAAGCGGTAATAGTCCAAGTAACACAAAAGATAAAATGAGTTTAGGTGACAATATGCCCGATAAGCTGTTTATTTCAGCCAACTGTGTACCCGCGTTAACATATACAACCGTACCAGCAAGCATACCTATTTGACTAACCCAGTAAAAAGTCCAAGCTTTTATGCCCGTAACGCCCATCAGTAAGTTAACTAAAAAGAACGGAAAAACAGGCACTAAACGTAAAGTAAATAGATAGAAAGCACCTTCTTTTTGCACGCCTTCATCAATGGCTTTTAAGCGCTCAGGGAATTTGCTTTTGATGCTATCGCGTAGTAAGTAACGAGATACCAAAAAGGCTAATAGCGCGCCAATGCTTGAGGCAAATGAAACAATAATAAAACCTTCCACTAAGCCAAATAAAGCGCCTGCAGCTAAAGTTAAAATAGCGGCGCCAGGTAATGATAGTGCCGCGACTAAAACATAAAGAGCAAAAAAGCCACCAACAACTAATAAAGGTGATTGTTCACGCCACTGGCCAAACTGATCCATTGAGCCTTTCAATCCCTCTAATGTGAGTAATTGGTTAAGATCATAATGAAAAAACAAAGCCACAAGCGTGATGGCAATAACTAATAATAATATTTTCTTAAACATGAAAATTGTCCTTAGAAACTGTGTGTTAAAGTAAGTTTGGCATGAACAGGTAGTTCAGGAAAAACTAAGGTAGAGCCGAAATATCCGCCTTCAAATACCGGGCGCCAATTTTTCTGGTTAGTGACATTAGCAATATCGAAACGTAATTTAGTCTGTTCATTAATACGGTAACTCGTATTAATGCCTAGTGTGTATTGATCACGTATATTGACCGTTGCTAAAAAATCGAGTGGATAACTTGAAGTATATAAAGCGGCAAAACCAGCTTGCCATGATTCAGTAAGGTAAATACCGCCGTTAACACTTAACGTTTGTTCTGGAATACCCTGAACTCGTCGCTCAGAAGGAGCAAAAGCGGTGAAGTTTGGTGCGCCTACGCCCGTACCTTGAATAATATCAGGGCGAGAGTTATCAAAGGCATCAGCAATTTGAGCTGAATTTTGGCTGCTCGAAGAGTTATCGTAACGAGCATCAAGGTAGCTATATCCTATGTTAAACCAATAAGGTGCAGCGTCATAAAACACTTGCAGTTCAACACCTTTGGTTTTTATACCTGTGTTGCTGCCATCGCGATTACGTAAACTACGGCGTTGATTGAACACTGAACCATCAATATACCAAGCACTATCATTTGGAATATATTTAATACCAACCTCATTTAGTGTGTTTTCTGTCGCAAAGTTTTGCTCACTAATTAAGTTATCAGCGCCAAGTGAAGTACCACCGGCCATACTATTTGAAGTTGCTTCGTTGTAACTTGTTGCTGCATAAACGGTTAAGTCAGTATTTAGCTTGTAATTAATGCTCGCTTGGCCAGAATGCAATATCTCATTAATGCTATCTTGTGCCGCTATTTGTCCGGTAGGAGCAATAGGATCGCGGGCTTCAACATCATAAAAATCAATACGGTAACCAAAGTTTGTCCGTAAGCGCTCGCTCCATTCGCTATCTTGCTGAATGGCAAAACCGGTTTGCCAGCTAGTTGAGTCAGTGGTATCTGATAACGAATAATCGCCGGCGTTGTCATTATTAATATCATACTGACCACCCGGTGATACAAATAAGCCAGGACGAAGTTCTACTAGTCTAGATTGCTGTTCAGCAGTTAGTGGAATACGACGGTTTTCAAGTGAACCGGTTAAATCAATAGGATCATCAGCTTCAGTAGTGAATTGGCTATAACCGCGTACTTTATTGTAGCGCACGTCAAAAGCTAAAATAGTTTGTTGTTGGCTATTCCAATCATAACTTAGTTCAAGGCGGTTTTGCGCGGTATCAGCACCGTCTATAATTTCCACAAAACTATTTTGCGCAATTTCATCACGGGTTAAATGTTGATAATAGGTGGTGTTTTTTAAACGTATTTGGTCAGTTATTTCACGGGTATATATACTGTGCAGTAAGAACGTCTTCGCTTCGTTTTCATTATCAGGATCGGTTAATACCGTACTGCGAGCAATTTTTACTTGTCCTGTTGGTGATACTACTGCACCAGCTCCGGGTACGTTGCTACCGTTAGGCTGCACACCTTGACCTGTTATATATAAGCCGCTATCAATTAATGCTTGTGTCGGTCTATTAATACCGGCATTGTCGGTAAATTCAACTTGGTATAATTCAAAGTTGATATCCCATGTGCTTTGGCTGTCGGGTAATAAACGAAAGGCCGCATAAAAGCTATCACTTTTAAAACTTGAATAATCATAAAAGCTGCCATTATCAATATGCTCAGCGCTAATTCTAAAGCCACTTTCACCTTCAACAATCGGAGCACCAATATCAAGTTGTGCACTGTATTGATCCCAACGACCAGCAGTAAGTTTTACTTTCGCTAGGCTTTTGTCAGTTGATGCGCGTTTAGATTGTAAATTTACAAAGCCACCATTGCGTTGGCTACTACCAAACAATACCGGTGGCGCACCTTTGATTACGTCAAGTTGATCTACTGAGTTAAATGATAGTGGCACACCAAAACCGTTATTACCGGCTTGACGGCGCATACCGTCTTGAAAAAGTTCGCCTAATTGACCACGCAAAGTAGGTAAGCTTGGCGCGCCAAAACCGCTTGCTGCATAACTACTTGGCGTAACGGCTAAAATGTCTTGTAAGTCAGTTATGTTTAACTGCTCCATCATTTCGCTAGTGATCGGTGTCATTGAACGTGCGATATCGGCTAAGCCTAAATCATCGCCAAATGGCCCATTGATCGCAGTGTTTTTAGGAGAAAAACCATGATTGATAATACGTTGACCAGATACTTTAATAACTTCAACATCAGATTCTGTGCTTTCTTGAGCACTTACGACTTGAGATTGAAAAATAAAATGTATGCTAAGCGCTATTAAAGTGTACTTCATCTACGGATACCTAATCTTTTGTAATTAATCATGTTTTTTATATTACTTATGTTATTAACATTATCATGACAATGTAGACCTAGGTTCAAAATAATAAATTTCAATTATTTAAGTTAAATCTACTTTAAATGACATCATTCATTCGTACCGAGTTCTATCTTTATTATAGGTGTGCTAAAAAAAATGAGTAAAATAAAACGGTATTACTAAAGTGGGGAGGTGAGATAAGATGAAAATGATTACTTTCTTGATTATTTTATGGGTAGAGCGTCACTCTGGGTGATAACGAATAGGTGTTTACATTACTTAACTATTTGATTAGAAACGTTAACTAATTTTTCATCATGTAGAGTCTCTACATTGTTTTGATTGCTGGCATTAAAGTGATTTGGTGTTATTACGGGATACTGAATAATTAAGTTTTGCTGTTTACGTATAGGGTAAGACGATGACTGAGCGTTAGTTTTAATGTTATTCAGAATAAAATCCAAAGTAGATTTATTCATTTTTCTCATCATGTATCCTTCATATACATAAAATGTGCCCAAACCATAAAAAGTAGCGGTATTTTGCTTTTTTGCTGGCGTGGGCACATGTCTATATTTAATAACTAAATTAAGAACGAAGTATTATTAATAACATCGTTCTTCGTAATAGTAGTAACTATTTTTTAGTAACTATTTTTTTTGCACTTGTTGCTATTTTTGCTACAACACGACGGTTTATCTGGTTAGCCGCACGGGTATTCTCTGTTGATAATAGTTGAGATTCACCGTAGCCTTTAGATGTAAGTCGGCTAGCATCAATTTTAAATTTGTTGATTAGAATACTTTTTACTGCATCCGCACGTTTTTGCGAAAGCATTAAGTTATAGTCTGCATTACCTGCTGCTGAACTATGTCCTTCAATTTCAACTGATGTAGTTGTATATTCTTTCATGAAATCAGCTAAACGCTGAACATCGTCTACTAATGCTGGTTGAACAACTGAGCTGTTATTTGCAAAAATGATATTAAGTTTAATTTCAACGGCATGCTCAGAATATAATGTACAACCTTTAGAATCAACTTTTACATTGCTTGGTGTATTATCACAGTTATCTAAGTCATCACGAACACCATCGTTATCGCTGTCTTTTATCATAGGTTTTACCGGTGCAGCTTTAACTGGAGCAGCTTTAACCTCAGGTTTAACCATTACAGGTGCTTTTTTAACATCACCAAAAGTATATTTAACACCTAGTTTTACGCCTTGATCGATAAAACCATAATCTAGATCTTTATAAATAGCTGCTTCACTATATAGAGATAAACGATCGCTAACTTGGTAGTCATAACCCGCACCAACATTTACAGCATTGTAACTTTTAACATTGTTGAAACGTTTTACACCAGCAAATAAGTACAAATCACTATCTTCTAATTTGTAAATAGCATCAATACCAGCTCGTTGACCATAGTCTTTAGCTGTACCGTTACCTACATCATAACGAGTTTTTGCAAATTCAAAACGCACATTCCAGTAATCATTAATGATTTTTTGTAAATCGATACCGATTGATTTTCCTGCTTCAATTTGATCCCAATCCATTTGTGCTTCTTTGTTAGTGCTCGACTTAATATAGTCGCCAAACACGCCAAGTTCCCATGTTTTATCGATGGTTTCTGCAGCTAATGGTGCACTGATAAGGGCTGCTAGTAGAGATATTTTAAATGCTTTCATTGGTAATTCCTTGTTTAGGTCTAAATAATTTTTATTAACTTCTGTCTTATATAACGAACGGAAATGAAGAAAGTCACAAATTAATTTTTTTAATTTAATTTTTAATTTTTTTCTAACGGTCATGTTAAGTAAAGCGGCTACCAGTACGTTGGTTGCTTTAATAAAGATCAAATAAAAATAACAACATCTCAAATAATTAGTGACAAATCCTCTTCGAACTAGCGTAGAATTCGCCGAAAAGCCGGCATTGATAGGTTTTGTTGCTAAAAAAAATAAAATAATTGTGACTTTTAACATTAAAAATTCGTTGTAACTAATAGCAGGAAAGTTATAGCTAGGGGAAAATATGAACAGCATAGAACAAAGTTTGGCTGAAGTACTGGAGCGAGATGATGAGGTCGCTTTTGCTACAACAGATGACGAATTATTTAAACGCGCGGTTTCTACGGCCAGCGTACAACAAGGTAGTAAAGATTTAATCGCGCTAGGTATGGCCTCTATTTGGGTGGTATTTGCCAGCATATTTATGAAGATATTAAAGCCTGTATTTAAAAATATGGCTAATACAAATAAGAGTGAGAGCAAGTAATGGGAACCGAAAACATCACAGAAAAAACGTATACCGGATTGATGACTGTTTGGAATAAGGTCATTACATTCATGCCTGACTTGATTGTAGCGATATTATTTTTACTTGTTGGCTGGATTATTTCGTCACTCATCAAACGTTTTCTAAACAAAACTTTAATTAAAATTGGTTTTAATACTTTTTTGGACAAACTTGGTTTTGATACTTTATTGAATAAAATGGATGTTAAAGTTCAAGGTAGCCAAATAGTTGCCAGTATTATTTCAATTTTTATCTTATTAGTCTTTTTACTCGCAGCGTTAGATATTGTTGGTTTGAATATGCTGTCAGGTTTAATAGACACGCTCGTGCTGTTCTTACCTAAACTACTTGCTGCATTAGCCGTATTGATGTGTGGATTTTTTGTTGCGCAAATTGTTTTCAATGGCGTGAAGATAGCTTCAAAAAATACAGGGGTTGATTACGGACGTTCAGTAGCCGAAGTTTGCCGAGGCATCATTATTGTTATTACGGTTTCTTTGTCGATTACTCAGCTGGATATAGATGTATCACTACTTAATAACATTCTTTCTGTAATTATCGCTAGTGTTGGCCTTGCTGCAGCCATTTCGTTAGGTATAGGTACTAAATCGATGGCACAAGAAGTTGTTGCAGGCGTTTATCTTCGAGAGATGTACCAAATTGGCGACAACATTGCGGTAGAAGAAGTTAAAGGCACACTCGTTTCTATCGGTAGTGTCGCTAGTAAGGTTATGGCGGAAGGTGAAGCAATAGTTACCGTGCCTAATACCTTTTTATTAGCAAATAAAGTAACTAAGCAATAGCACTTTACATTTGAATTCGTTTAACGAACGTCAGCTCGTTGCATTAGTGCAAGAGAGTTTGCCTTATGACACGCGCTTTTTTAAGCAGCTGATCAGCCCTTACTTGCCTAAATTAAAAGGTTATTGCGTTAAGGTGCTTGGTAACCAGTCTGATGCCGAAGATGCAGTGCAAGAAACTATCATTAAAGCTCTGACAAATTTGAAAGGGTTCAAGTGGCTTGTGTCATTTAAAGTTTGGCTATTCAAAATAGCCCATCATGAGTGCATTAATAAAATTAGAGACCGTCGTTGGGATATAATGCAGTACGATGATGATTATCTCGATAGTCTTGAAGCTAAGTTACCAAATGAAAAAGATATTGCGGTGTTGATCTCTAGTATGCTTGAGAGTTTATCTTTTGTTGATCGCAATATCATGCTGTTGCGTTATCGGACAGGGCTTGATTTTCAAGAAATTGCTGATGTTAATGAAATGAAACTTTCAGCAGTTAAAATGAGACATAAAAGGGTACTTGAGTTTCTAACTTGCCAAATGGACTCAGATCAATAGCAGGTATGTTGTAGTAAACGCTGAGAAATACAGAGTTATAGATATAAAAAAAGGGGCTGTTTGCCCCATTTTTATGTCTACTTTAAAGCCGCCTTTATAGCGACTAAGAGAACGCTATTATTTTTTTACCCATTGTCCGGCCGCATTTTGGATGTAATGACCTGATTGCGTTTTAGCTAAGGCTTTTTGTCCTGCTAACGCCGTAACCTGTTGCATCGTTATTTTGTTTTTACGTGCTAGAAGAAGATAAATGTTTTTACGTTTTTCATTTACACTTGCGACTAAGCTTTTTGCTTCCGCATTGTTGACCACTAAGCCTAAATAACCATTCGGCATTTCGCCAATCAAGCCCTGTTGTTTAGCATCATCGAGTGAAATTGCCCATGCAGAAAATGTCATTGCTGATGCTAATAACGCACAGGTTAATTTTTTAACTATATTACTGGTAAAGTTACCTATTAATTTTTTCATCATTACTCCTTAAAATACGTCACTATCTTCACTAAAAATGTCATCAAGTTGCTTATCGACTTTTATTTTGATCTCATGATCAATTTTTAAATTCAAATTAATGGTGATCGGTTCTTTAGCGCTAACTTCAATTTTATGTGTACAGCCACTTATTATAAAAATAGCTAACACTGCGGTTAGTATTTTACTCATACTTACTCCTTAATGTTTTTGTAAACCTTTGATAATACTTTTTTCAAATCGTTCGGTAATTGACATTGATTCTAGTAAGCCTAATAAGTCATAGCTTAAGTTCAAGTTCAGATTCACATCGTTGTCGATGTCTGGGTTGCGGCCTTTAATCACCGTTTCCAATAACATATAGCCATCATCTGCCATAGAAACATCAGAAGACAGTTGATGATAGTGCAAGTTCTGCAGCGCATCAAACGCTAACTGTAATTGTGAGTTATTGGCTTTCAGTTCTTCAACTGCAGGGTTATTCATTACTTGAATAAGTCCATCGCCAACATTATGCAATTCGCCTTGTTCCATCGTATATTTTTCGCCATCAAAACCAATAGGTAATTGTCCGGATATGCTGCCAGTTACTACAATACCTTGCTTTTTATCTAATGCTAACACTTGCTCTAAGTCTATACGAGTAAGCTGAACGTCAACTGAATGGTCATGATCTAACGGCCACTGAACTTTCGGAATAGAAAAGCTACCACCTAAAATATCACCGCTAAGATCTGTGGCTGAAACTTTGAAATCTTTTTGATAGCTCCAAGCCGTGCTGATTGACAGTTTAGAAATTGGTGTTGGAGTATCTATTAAGGCCACAGTCAAGTTTGGCTTTGCTTTATCCTGAATACCTTTTATTTCAGTTAAGTCGTTTTCTACATCATTCTTTTTTGGCTCATCTTGTGTGGTTAATTTCCCTGCAAGATAATTAAAGTTTTGCGTGAAATTAAGTTCTTGTATCCAAATGCCATCAATTTCACCGCTTAATGAGGATACTGCCACTGTAATTGCTAAGGGTGTGTCTTGCACACTTGTTATATCGTCTACTTGTCCCTTAATATTATAATTAAGAGCACCATCAACGAGTGCAATATCCATTGGTAATTTAATATTTAGCGACAGTAAATCTGTTAACGACAACATGTGTGAGTTTAACTCAATGCTGGGCTTTTCAACGGCACCTTTGATGGTTAAATTACCTAAAGGAACGGTATCAGCACTAATTAATGTATTTACTGCGATATCGTTCAGGTTACCGGTAATTGTTGTTTTTAGGGCTAGTGTTTTGATGTCAATAATATTAGCAGCACGCAAGTTTTCAGCTTCACTGTCTATTTTCAACTGTAGATTAACGCTTTGCTTTTGAATTGAGGGTTGATTCGCTTTCATCGATATATTATCACTGCTCTTAGTGTTGTTAATATAATGATGGTTTTGTACGGCAATAGGGTGTTGAATTTCTAAGTTGCCTTGAACTTGAGTTTTTAATTGTTTAATGGATAAAAGTTTTTTATTGGATGTTTTTTCTTTATGAGTAAAAACTAGGTTGTTACTCATAAAAAATGAATTTTCATCGAACGTGATTGTTGTCTGTGCTTGGTTATGACTGATTGAACCTTTTAGGTTAATTAGTATAGGTTTTGCAGTGAAGCTGTTAACAGCTGATAGATTTATTGGGCTATCAATAGTGAAATCTAATTGGGCGAGCAGTGGGCTGTTTTTATCAATAGCCATTTCAACCGTTTTATTAGCAGTTTCATTGCTAGTTGTTGCTTGTTCTAGGTATTCACCGACACTAAGAGCAATATTATCTAGATTGAGTTGGTGAGTTTGTTTTGAGCTTTTAGCGGTTACTTCAATGTGTGATAGTGATAACTGCTTAGTACTTAAGTTATAAACTAACTTTCCCGCAGGATTAATTGCTAATTGTGTTACTGGATTGTCTTTTAATAGCGTAACAAGCTCAGGAGATAATGCTTGTTTACTGAGAAAATCCATAGCGTGTGAGTGACTAAATTCTAACTGTAAAGTATTACTTTCTTCAAATAATAATTCAAGCTGATTACTTTTTGCCATAACAGGCTTTTCTTTGTCTAATGTTTTATTCGCTGAGTTAATTTGGACTAAAGCAGCTTGGCTTGAGCCATTTTTATTTAAGTTAAGCTGACCATGTATATCAATATTACCCTTTAATTCAAAAGGGCCACTTTGTTCAATACCGCTAGAAGAGGTTAATGCAAGATCGATCATTTGACTATTTACTGTCAATAGACCTGCCTGATAGTTAAATGTGCTACGGAAGTCGCCTCCGGGTGCTATTGCCGTTAAAGCGTTTGATACTGTCGTCGATAAAGGTAGTTGGTGTGCCAAAATAAAGCGATGTAAGGAGGGCAATTGTCCAGTTAACTCTAGGGAAAATTGCTCTTGTTCGACGGCTATATCAGTTAAAAGGCGGGCTGAAAATAAAGTGGCTTGTTTTTGATTTTTTAATGAAAATTCTATGATGTTATCTACGGCTAAGAAATGGCCATAATAGGCACTTTCTGTTGGTAAAATAGACTTGTTTACCTGCGTTGTTTTCTTAGCTTCATGACTCCGATTATTATCAGCTACTTGTTGTAACTCGTTTAAATAAGGTGAATAACGTATTTTTTTCACATTAATATCGAAAGGTAAACTCACTTGCGCTAACTGAGTTACATATAACTGCAGTTGCGCTGTCAGTGTTTGGCTATTACTTTCTTGTGGTGGACTGTTGAATTTAGTCAAGAGTTCTGCGGTACCGTCAATATTTACAGAAGCAACATCAATACGTTTAATCTTTTGCTCGGTCGCAATTTGTAACGTTATTGTGATGTTATCAATGTTGATATTTGCTTGTGGTGTTTGTAAGCATAAATGAGTGATCGCTAGATCAAAAGCTTTGGTGAGATTGAAGTCTAAGCAGGTAATTTTAGTTTCATACAGTGCTAATTCTTCTTTAATAACGCTTTTTACGATAGCGACGCGAGCAAGATAGAGAAAAATGATTGTGATGGTAATGGTGGCAAGTACTATTAAACTTTTTTTAGGAGATATCATATCTTTGCTATTACTGCTTCATCCGTGGACCTTGTCTTATACTGTATTGCGCTTATGTCATGGGATCAATAAAAATCATTTTTTTGAATGATTTTCTGATCAATTAGTTGTTAACAAACCGGTTTTAATCAGTTAGTAAATGCGTTACTAAATAAGAGGGGAGAGTTGATCTACAGCGATTAATATTAGTAATTGCTGTAGATAGGTATATTTTAATTACGTTTTAGAAACGTTATGATATCGCTATTTTAACCCCAACGACTATAAAGAGAGATGCATGTCTGCTGTTTCACTAGAACGAATTACCATAGAGCCTAACTTACCTGCCACAGCTTGTGTTATCTGGTTACATGGCTTGGGCGACTCCGGTGCTGGCTTTTCACCAATCGTGCCAGAGTTAGGTTTACCAAAAGATCATAGTGTGCGTTTTATTTTTCCACATGCACCAGAGCAGCCAGTAACTCTTAATCAAGGTTATGTTATGCGTTCATGGTATGACATCAAAAGTATGGATTTGCATAACCGTGCGGATATGAAGGGCGTACTTGAATCTGAAGTTAGAGTTAAAACCTTGATTAAAGAACAAAATGATAAAGGTATTCCGACGAGCAATATTGTTTTAGCCGGTTTTAGTCAAGGTGGTGTGGTCAGTATGTTTACTGGTTTACGTTATCCGGAGAAGCTAGCAGGCATTATGGCGTTATCATGCTACTTACCTAATGCCGATGGACTACCTGAAGATCTTAGTGTCGCGAATAGTGATACTAATATTTTGCAATTACATGGTGATAATGACGATGTAGTGCCATTAAGTGCAGGTAAAATGGCAAATAAATTATTAAATGAGAAAAACTATCCGGTAATGTGGAAAACTTACCCTATGGCGCACAGTGTCCATCCAACAGAAATTCGTGACATTGCATCGTGGTTAGTTACACGTTTAAATATTGTGTAACAACATTGTAAATATAAAATAGCAATTTTAAAGAAAGCGTTAGATGTGATTTTTAATGTCGGTAAGTTGAAATTATATTTGCTCTGTTTAACTCTGTTTTTGAGAAAATGTTAATCATGATAGCTAAGCCTGATCAGTATGGGGCTTGGCTTTTTTCGTTTAAATACCACTGATTTTTTAATTTATAAGTTAAATTTAACTGATTTAAAAATACGCTTACCTTGCTCTAATTGCTCTGTGTGACTAAATTCAATTAACATTGAAAAACCTATTTTACCCGATACAGTGGGAATGGTCAGAGCCATTTTATTTTGCTGTATTAGTATTTTACCTAGGTGGCCGTCAATTGTTATCGGCTCTGATGTTGCACTTGATAACTCTTTAAATGTTGCAGTATAGAAACCTAAATCATAAAACAAAGTGAAGCTCTCACTGTCTAATTGACCGGCAATTGAATCTATGATCGGCTGCTGGTTAGGAATTAAGTTTTTCGGACGTTCAAAACATAATTGCTCACTTGGGCAAAACTCCAACCAATTATCGAGTAATTTTGTATTTTGACTATATGAAGGACTTATATGCAGTAAAAAAAGTAAAACGGCAATTAAAGTAGATTGACCAAGTTGCATGTTAGTTCCATGGGATAAGGTAACCTGCACTCATTGAGTACAGGTTCAATGTATTAATTATATTTTGATTTTTTTTCTAAATAATAAACCAGCAGAAAGCAAAATTAACATTAATGTACTTGGCTCAGGTACTGGTGTACTAGCGGCAGCGACAATAAGTACGGGGTTAATATTAATCCAAAAGTCTCGTCCGTTAGTTTGAACTAAACTGCTGTTGTGAATAATATTCACTTCTTCCTGCGTAATTGTTGTATTGCCATTTAAAGATGGATTCATTAAATAACGGCCAGAGAGATGAGGTAATCCTAAGTTATGGCCTAGCTCATGTGCTAATAATTCACTACCAGAGCTTGAAGCAGCAAACGAAGACTCAACGATAAAATCATTGCCAGGAAATTCACCACAGCCCACGTAACGAGTGTTTATTGTGCCACCACATGCACTGATGGTATCTATAAAATAAAAATTTACTATATTCTGATCGCCAACATGCATATTAAATAATTCAATCACTTCTGCGTCACTGGAAATATCTAATAGATGAGGAAATATTAACTCTGATGCGGCGCCAATACGAATATCAATAGGCATGTTACCAAAACTAGTTTGGGAAAATATATTATCGAGCATGAGTTCATTTGTGGTAATAAAGCCTGCTTTAGCGTGTGAGGCAATTAAAAGCCCAAGGGCTAAAATTAACGATTTAAAAATATTCATAACCAGACCTTAATAATTTGAATTTGTTGAAGTTAGTTTTAGCTTTAACAAAAGTTAACAACTTTTAACTTTTAACTATAGCCAATGCAAGAAATATTGCGCTTTATTATTTTTAATTATCGCTACCTACTGGTCTTGAAGAACTTTATTGTTTTAGGGTTGTATAACGCTAAGAAATGATGAGTGAGTAGTAGAGGTTGCCGTATGAATTTAAATGTTATGGCGTTAATCACCAATATCAATACGAAAGAACAATACAAAAATGGCGATAAAAACAAGCCTATTTTCTTCAGGAAAATGTGAGTTTCTAGTTAATTTATTAAAGATTTTTAATTTGCTTACATTAGCTTTGTCGTTATAAAGACAATCGATAATGCACTGTTTATAAAATAATCACTTAAAAGTGAAGTTTCGATGGGGATCAGAAGATTATTACTGTATAATGCGCGGCTTTATTATGATGGCTGAGCAAGTATCAATTGATATAACTAGCTTGGTTATCAAAAAATTACAGTATTAACTCTCACTTTATAGCTATCCGTTAGCACTGAGTCGTTAACGACGTTAACTAACGGAAAATAGGAATACCTTTTGATCACTACATCGAACATTACTATGCAATTTGGCGCAGAGCCGTTATTTGAAAATATTTCGGCTAAATTTGGCAATGGTCACCGCTACGGTTTGATCGGCGCGAATGGCTGTGGCAAGTCTACATTTATGAAAATATTGAGTGGTGATTTAGTACCAAGCTCAGGTAATGTATCAGTAAGTACCGGCAACAAAGTCAGTACTTTGGGGCAGGATCAATTTGCTTTTGAAGCACATAATGTTATTGATACTGTGATCATGGGTGATATGCCGTTATGGAAAGTTAAACAAGAAAGAGATGCCATTTACGCACAAGCTGAAATGAGCGAAGCAGATGGCATGCGTGTTGGTGACTTAGAAAGCCAATTTGCTGAAATGGACGGTTATACCGCAGAAAGTCGTGCTGGCGAAATTTTACTTGAAGCTGGTATTGAAGAGTCTTTTCATTACGGGTCAATGCAGCAAGTTGCTCCAGGTTGGAAGTTACGTGTTTTGCTTGCTCAAGCTTTATTTGCTAATCCAGATATTTTATTACTTGATGAGCCAACCAACAACTTGGATATTCATACCATCAGTTGGTTAGAAGGTGAATTGAACAAACGTAAATGCACCATGATTATCATTTCTCATGATAGACACTTCTTGAATTCTGTTTGTACACATATGGCAGATATCGATTACGGTGAATTACGTATTTATCCGGGTAACTATGAGTTCTTCTTACAACAGTCTGCGTTGTTACGTGAACAGTTATTATCAGGTAATGTTAAAAAAGCCGAAGAAATTGCTGAGTTACAAGATTTTGTTAACCGTTTTGGTGCGAATGCTTCAAAAGCGAAACAAGCAAGCTCTCGTGCTAAGAAAATGGATAAAATTAAACTTGATGATGTGAAATCGTCAAGTCGTATTACCCCTAAAATTGCTTTTGCTCCCGGCAAGAAAATGCATCGCCAAGCATTGGAATTAGAAAACTTAAGTCACGGTTTTGATGGTAACTTATTATTTGAAAAGGGTGACTTGCTACTCGAAGCTGGCGCGAAATTGGCTATAATCGGCGAAAACGGTGTTGGTAAAACTACCTTACTACGTTGTTTGATGAGTGAGTTAGAGCATATTGAAGGCGTGGTTAAATGGTCTGAAAATGCTTCAGTAGGCTATTGTCCACAAGATAGCGGACGCTTTTTTGATAATGACCTCACTTTAATGGATTGGATGTCTCAATGGCGTAGACCTTGTCATAATGATTTAAGTGTTCGTGGGATGTTAGGGCGTATGTTATTTACCGATGACGATGCCAATAAAAAAGCGCGCAACTGTTCAGGTGGTGAAAAGAACCGTTTATTATTTGGTATGTTGATGATGGCCGATATCAATGTATTGATCATGGATGAGCCAACTAACCACATGGACATAGAAGCTATCGACGCATTAAATAATGCCTTAAAAGATTTTGAAGGCACTTTAATCTTTGTTAGTCATGACCGTGAGTTTGTTTCAAGCTTAGCGACGCGCATAATCGATATCAAAGATAAAAAATTAATTGATTTTCAAGGCTCATTAGATGAATACCTTGATAATCAAGAACAAGCGAAAAAAATAGCTTAACGGGCAAACTGTCACTGTTATAAATTCAGTGTTATTTGAATAAACCTGTATAAAGAAGAGTAAAACACAATCAATGTGCTTTACTCTTCTTGATTTTATCTCCAGTACTTTAAGTTCTATCAACTATGAGTCGAAAACGCCGCTAACTTATCACTCTTTATTTACCCTCATTGCTATAGCTAGTTACCATAGCAAAATCGTTATTCGTTTTTAAATGTGATGAAGTCACGTACAAATAACCTCAGTGAATTTTTTAATTGTATAGTTACACCGAAAGCTCACGCTAATGCCAACACATAGTGCTATTATGCGGAATATTCCATTTTATTAGATTAACAATATAATGTTAGTTTTCCTTCCTAAGACAGGATGTTGTTGAGCTTAGCCCAAACAACAATTAGTACTGATGATCCTTTAGTGCTTGAAGCACTCTTTGAACTAATATCACATGATATTGTTGAGAAGGGTTACAGTATTCGTCCGCAAGCCCTACCTGAAAATTTAACTACTTTGTTATTGCAGCGCATTACAGAGTTACCTGAAGAAAATTTTAAGCGAGCAGGGATTGGCCGAGCTAAAGACCATACTATTAATGACTTTATTCGCACGGATGAAATCTGCTGGATAAACGGTAATAGTCGTGCGGGTTGTGCTTGGATCGAGTGGGCGGGCTTACTACAAGAGTATCTAAATAAACGTTTATTTTTGGGCTTGTTTTCTTTTGAAAGTCATTTTTCACATTATGCTGAAGGCGACTTTTATAAAAAACATAAAGATGCATTTAAAGGTGAAGGTAACCGTGTGCTATCAGTGGTGGTTTATCTCAATCAAAACTGGTCGCGTGATGATGGTGGCGAATTAGTTATTTATGAACAGTCTTTAGCTAACTCAGCAATTATTGAACATAACAAAATAACAGTGACACCCATTTTTGGTACTATAGTGGTGTTTTTAAGCGAAGAATTTCCTCATGAAGTATTACCCGCTTTACGCGATCGCTATGCCATTGCTGGATGGTTCCGTTTAAATACCAGTATTGCTAATAATATCGATCCACCAAGGTAATACTAAACTAGTTTAAAGTTACTGCTTGATGCTAACGAGCTATAACTTGGCAAGACGAGTTAGCGGACAGTATAAGCTGATAAAAACTTAGTAAAATGTCTAAACAATGTCACCTAATAAATAGGTGACGGGGAATTATAATTGTCGAAATTGATTAAAACGCTGCATGTTATGAGTGATCTAACACAGGTTAACCAAGAACTAGAGCCACTAAAAGCATTAGCTGATCGTGAACTTGCCTCTATTTATGGCTTAACTGGTAGGGTATACACTCCGCATATAGATGAATACATGCAAGTGAGTATTAAAAAAGCAGCAATATTGACGAGCTTAAAAGAACAGGGATACATACCACTGTCAGAAGTTGAAGTGATTAGTGCTGAGCTAGATTTACTACACAAAAGAGCAAGAAGTAACGCGGTATTTGAATATAATGGTAATCAGTATAAACGTCGATTTTCACCATTAAAACTCAGTAAATCTGGCAAAAATGTCCAAAAATGGGCAAAATTTTGGCTGTTATTATTACCAAATGGTAACGTTGACCCGCGTTGGGAAAGAGAGGTCAGAGAAATTTGGCCGAGCTATTTTTTAATTCGAACAATTGATATGTGATCAGTTCATCTCCGCATAGTTAAAATAATCGATGTAGCTATAAAGTTTAAAACAGTAAACGTAACTTTTTATGGTTGTTTTAGGCATGTTATAAAGGTGCTTGGTGAGCGGTGCAAAATAGCAGTAAACATAAAACAAAGTAACGTATCATATTTAGAAAGTTGCCATAAAAAACCGTCCAGATATATCCATCTGAACGGTATAACAGCTATATATTAGTATCAATTATTCAATTAACTATCTATTAAACTGCTTATGCGTTTACATCAACAACAACGCGACCAGTCACTTCACCAGCAAGTAATTGATCGGCAACTTCAATAGCCGCTTCTAACCCCACTGTTGTAGAAATTTTAGATATTTTATCGGCTAATTTAGTCTGTTCAAGTCGTGCCCATGCATCTAAGCGATCTTGTTGTGGACGCATAACGCTATCTATACCTAAGAGTGAAACCCCTCTCAAAATAAAGGGTGCAACGGTTGAAGGAAACTCCATACCTTGTGCTAAACCACAAGCGGCGACACAGCCACCGTAATTGATACTGGCACATACATTTGCTAACGTTGTGCTACCAACCGAGTCAATAGCAGCAGCCCAACGCTCTTTCATCAAGGGCTTACCAGGCTCTGACAACTCTGCACGGTCAATCACCTCATCTGCTCCTAATTCTTTTAAGTAAGAAACTTGTTTATCACTTCCTGTCGATGCCGTTATGCTGTAGCCAAGCTCAGCTAAAATTCTAATCGCAAAGCTGCCAACACCACCAGTTGCTCCTGTGACTAAGATTTTACCGCTGTCAGGTGTAATACCTTGTTTTTCTAGCGCCATGACGCATAACATAGCGGTATAACCTGCCGTACCTATTGCCATGGCATTAAAGGGCGTGATCCCTTTGGGTAGTGGGATCAAAAACTTACTATCTATACGGGCTCTTTGGGATAAACCACCGAGGTATTTCTCACCAACACCATAGCCATTGAGTAGCACATGCTCGCCAATGCTGAATTTGTCATTATCGCACTGCTCGACAATACCGACTAAATCTATGCCAGGTATCATTGGGAAACGTCTAACTACCGGCGCTTTTCCTGAAATAGCTAATGCATCTTTGTAGTTAATAGTGCTGTAAAGTACCTTAATCAGCACATCGCCATCTTGTAGGTCTTCATCGTTAAGCTCTTTAAGACTGGTGTGATAGCCTTGGCTATCATTTTTATTAATCACTAAACTCTTAAACATTCGTTCCTCCAATATAGACCGGTCGTCTATAAATAGTTAAAAAATTATTTTGCTATTAATTGTAAAAATAAATCGATAAAAGTATCGATCGGCGTTAGGTTTTTGGTTAGTTTACTTTTCGAAATAGCGCCTTCCCAACCCATCCAAAAAAAGCTGGCGACTGCAGTGCAATCCAGTGAGGCGTTAATCGTTTTTTCTTGTTGTGCTAATTCCAAGCATTGCGTTACTTTCATTTGCCAATCTTCAAAAGTACTTAATAATTGTAGTCGATGGCTTTCTGGTAACAAAGTTACTTCTTGCTCAAGGTTGCCAATTAAGCAACCACGCTTAAAGTCATATCGTGCCATGCCTTGTTTAGCGTCATGTGCAAAATTTTCAATGCGTTTTAGCGGCTTATTGTTTTCATTGAGTAAGTGTAAATCTAATTTCTTAGCGAAATAGCGGCTATATTCTGTGATAACAGCGTTACCAAAGGCTTCTTTATTAGCAAAGTAATGATAAAAAGAGCCTTTAGGTACCGATACTCTTTTTAGAATTTGATCTATGCCAGAAGAGGCAAAGCCAAATTCTGTAAAGTATTCAACACCACTTTGCACAAGTGCTTGTTTGGTTTGGCTACTGTCTCGGCCTGATTTAGCGGGTCTACCACGTTTTGGGGTAATATTATTTTTGTTCATATTACTATATTAGACCGATCGTCTATTTAAATGCAAGGTGAAATTTTAAGTTAAGATATTTGGCGGATCATTTGCCAAGTTGGAGGGTATTCTGCATGAGTTGTCGCAGATTTTACTCGTCTTGCCGCAATTGTTGCTCGTTTGGTGATATTTGTTATATCTTGGTTGTTTAGCTGTGGGGCTTTAAGTGTCTTCATTGGAATTAGAGTTAAATGGGAATGGCAGTGGAAAATTACAAAGAAAGTACACTTGAGTTAGGACCACAAGCTTTTTCTAAGCAGAGCCACCAGTTTTGGACCTTACAGATCACCGGTTGGTTAGGTTATGCTGTAGTGGTTTTTTTAGCCATTATACGACCGCAGATGGCTCTGCAAGATTTTAATTTTTCAGGACAAATATTGAATCTGGTTCTGGAAACATTGAGTGGTTTTTTATTATCATATTTACAATGGCAACTGATTCGTAAAATTGTCCATTTACCTCTTAGAAAAACCTTATTGTACAGTTTTGTTTCTGCTGCAACATTCGGCTTGCTGTTTAATGTTATCAAGCTCAGTTTCTATAAAATGGTGGTTTATCAGCAGCAGTGGAATGAAGCATGGAACACCTTAGAGTTTGGTGGTTGGCTGTTGTTTTCATTAACCACTATGTTTGTTTGGACCTCGATATATTTTATTATGCTGTACAATACTAAGTTGCAAGGTGAACATGAAATGTTACTTAGAGCGCAAACCGCAACCAAGGATGCTCAGTTACAAATGTTGCGCTATCAACTTAATCCTCATTTTATGTTCAATACCATGAATGCAATATCAACATTAATTTATAAAAATGAGAACGACACCGCAAATGAAATGCTTGATAAGCTCTGTGAGTTTTTTCGTTATTCATTAGATAAAAATGATAAAAGTAAAACAAGTCTGCAAAAAGAGCTTGAGTTGATTGAGCTTTATTTATCAATTGAAAAAGTAAGATTTGGCAATCGTCTTGATGTTGAAATAGAGGTTTGTAAAAATGTATTATCTTGTAATGTTCCCTGCATGTTACTTCAGCCGCTAGTAGAAAATGCCATTAAATATGCCATTGAGCTAAGAAAGTCGGGTGGAAAAATACGTATTAGCGCAAAGAAAATCGCTGAACGGCTAACAATAGAAGTTGCGGATAATGGCCAAGAAAGCCAAGGTAAGGTAAGCGATGGCTTTGGTATCGGTTTGAGTAATACCAAAGCGAGATTAAGTGCTATGTTTAATGGTGATTATGATGTCATTATTAGCGATACAGACGAGGGAGGAACTATGGTCTCGATTTCTATTCCTTTTGAGAAGCATATCTGATTATGAAAAATAAACCACTAACCGCACTCATTGTTGATGATGAACCTCTTGCCTTAGAAGGTTTGAGGTTGAGATTGGCAAAGTTACCTGAAATTGAAGTGATCGCTGAAGCTAGCGATGGCGATCAGGCGATTAATTTGTGTCAAACCTTATGCCCAGATGTTTTATTTCTCGATTTACGCTTACCAGGTCTCAGTGGCATTGAAGTCGTACAGGCATTGCAAGGTGATGTGTTACCTATGGTAGTTTTTGTTAGCGCTTACGGTGAATATGCCTTAGACGCCTTTGAGCTTAATGCCATTGATTATGTGATGAAGCCCGCCAACCTCGGGCGCTTACAAAAAACTGTCGAGCGAATAATGCAACGCGTAAAGCCTATCGATACCAGCAAAGAAAAATTCAAACTTTTGCAAGCATTAGGCGAAACTTCTGGTATTGCTGTAGCAGAGCTAGAAAACTGGTTAGAGTCAGATCTACCACTCCCAACACTTTTTAACCAAGAGCTAGTAATTAAAAACAATGATCAGGAAAAAATATTTTTACCGATAATGGATATTCGTTGGATAGATGCTGCCGGTGACTATATGTGTGTACATACCCAGCATGAAACTCATGTTGTGCGTATCACCATGAAAAAATTGGCCAGTCAGTTAGATCCGAAGATTTTTTCCAGAATTCATAAATCAACACTGGTTAATGTCAATTGTATTAAAAGCATTAAACCGTTGCGTAACAGTGAGAGTATTCTTGAATTGGGAGACAATGTGCAGCTAAAAGTTAGTCGCAATTTTAGCTCAAGTATTCAACAAATTGTTGAGGCTAAACAACTTTAACCCTTTGTCGTATTTTTGTACCGCCTTGTCATATAATTTTCGCTAAAGCCTTCCATACCGCATGCTATAACCACCATAGCGCATTTTGTTTGTAACTATTTGTAATTTAAATCAGTATGATTTTGGGGGGAGTCTGTATTCGTGCTGTAAATGACGATATGGCTGCCAAGCTATGGTGTGAAATAAACCTGAATTAAATAATATTACAATAATCGGGTTTATGTAGCACAGCAAAAATAGTTGGGTAATTGGAAAACAAATTATGATTAAAGCTGCAAAAAATATTACACAGTTGCTTGCTTTACTATCAACCATATCTTTAGTTGGATGTGGTGGTAGTAGTGCTGAAACCGAAACTAAAATTGATAAAATTGATCCACAACAGCCTGTGAGTGATTGGGCTTTAGTGTGGAGTGATGAGTTTGATGGTGAAACGATCAACGAGCAAAATTGGACACATGAAATAAACTGTGACGGCGGTGGTAACCAAGAAAAACAATGTTACACCGATAACGCTAAAAATTCATTTGTACAAGATGGCATGTTAAATCTTGTTGCCTTACCTGCAGAAGATGGATCGGCATTGCCCTATACTTCAGCGCGAATGATCACTCGTTACAAAGCCGACTTTAAATATGGTCGTGTCGAAATGCGTGCGAAAGTACCCTCAGGGCAAGGGAGTTGGCCTGCCTTTTGGATGATGCCAACCAATGAAGAATATGGCGAGTGGCCACGCTCTGGTGAAATCGATATTTTTGAATCCGTAAACTTAGGCGTTACTGACGCTGAAGGTATAACTGAGAGCAATATTCACGGTACGCTTCATTATGGTAAAAGTTGGCCTGATAATGCCTCATCAGGTAAAGGCTATAGCTTAGCTGGTGGTGCAAACCCAAAGGATGATTTTCATACTTATGCCGTTGAGTGGCAACAAGGTGAAATTCGTTGGTATATGGATGACTATTTATATGCCACACAACGCCAATCAAAAGTACGTTACGATAGTAAAGATCAAGCCATAGGCTTAACTCACCAAGGTTGGTTTACTGAATATTACGACCAACTTACGGGTGAGCTGACAACGCACTGGGATAACGCGCCATTCGATAAAGAGTTTTATTTAATTCTAAATTTTGCTGTTGGTGGTGACTGGCCTGAAAATGTCAATAATTTAGGTGTTGATGATACAGCTTTTCATGCTGAAAACAAATTCGAAGTCGATTATGTAAGAGTTTATCAATGTCAGTCTGATCCTGAAACTGGCAGAGGTTGCGATACGGTAAGAGCGGGCTACGATAGCTTAGATGATGCACTTGTTGAAGGCAAAGCTCCTATTCCTGTGCCACCAAGTGATGGTATCGCTGAAAATCTCGATATTTTTTCAGGCGAATTTAACCCTAATTGGCCAGCATGGGATTGCTGTGGTGGCTCTACCCCTGCACTGGTTGCAGATGCCGATAAGGGCAATGTAGTAGAATTTGTTATTGCTGCTGAGCCAACGGTAGTCGGTTTTGTTTCCAGAGGTGAATTTATTACTGACCCAGAAGGGCAAAGCGCTCCGTTTGATGCGTCTCCTCTCGTTGACCTAAATGGTGTGATAACTTTTGATATGAAAGTGGTGACGGCTCCCGCTGCCAGCGCTAACTGGAATTTCAAAGTAGAAAGTAACAATGCTGAGACTGCCGCAGACTTTCAATTAAATGAAAGTATTGAAGGCATTGATCCTGTTGTGGGACAGTGGCAAACATATACTTTCACATTATCAGCATTTGCAGATAAAGGTTTAGATCTTAGTGCCATTGATGTGGTGATGATCTTTCCTGATTGGGGAGCTGGTGAAGGTGCAGTCTACCAAATTAGTAATTTCTCAATAGAAGGCGATATAGCGGCAGGCTCAGAACTTGTCGTATTTACAGATGATGAAAATCCAAGCTGGCCAATGTGGGATTGCTGTGGCGGCTCTACACCTACTGTTGAGTTAGATAATGAAGCACATGGCAATGTTGCACAATTCTCAATTGGTGCTGAACCTACAGTTATGGGCTTTATTTCTCGTGCTCCTAACACAACCACTCCTGCACCTTTTGATGCCTCTGCCATCCTTTCTAATGGTGTTATTCAATTTGACATGAAAGTAACGGCCATGCCTGGTGATGCTGCTTGGATGTTTAAAGTTGAAGCAGATAATAATGCGAGTTTTGCTGAATTGCCTTTAACCGATAGCTTAGAAGGCGTTGCACCCGTTTCTGAACAATGGCAAACGTATACCTTTAATCTCGCTGATTTAGCCAATGCGGGCTTAGATGTTAGTGCCATTGATGTTTTAATGATTTTTCCTGCATGGGGAGCTGGCGAAGGCGCAATCTACCTTGTCGATAATGTAAAAATCTATGATCCAACCGCTATAGCCGCTAATAATGTGTTATTTGCTGATGGACCAGCGACGGGCTGGACAATCTGGGATTGCTGTGGTGGTTCAATACCAACACTGGAAAATGATGACACGGCTCATGGTATGACTGCTGAGTTTGTTCTTGGTGCACAGCCCACTGTTATGGGGATTCTTGCCGATGATGATGTGTTTGTCGATGCTTCAGGTATTTTAGCAAACGGTGTCGTGCAATTTGAACTTAAAGTTGTCGCCGCTCCAAGCGATGCCTCTGCTGCGTGGTTACTTAAAATTGAATCTGATAGTGCAACTACTTTTGCCGAGCTTGCTTTAAATTCAAGCCTCGAAGGCAATGATCCCGTTGTTGGTGAATGGCAAACTTACACCTTTGCATTACAAACTTTATTTGATGCGGGTTTAGATATTAGCTTCATTGATGTTGTGATGGTATTCCCTACTTGGGGTACTGGTGAAGGTGCGATATATCGTTTAGATAACGTAATGATTTACGAGCCAACACCGTAACTGACACATCATAGATAGACATTAAAAGTTAAGCGGCTTTCATCTTCCAAACAGGCCGCTAATAACAAACTATTTCAAGTAAGTAGGGCAATCATGAAACAATCAACTTTTACAAAAACACGTATAGCATTGACTATTTCGTCAATTTTGGCAGTAAGCGTGAGTACACCGCTAATGGCCGCTGAAAAAAGTTTAGTGGAACAAGTCAATGATGAAATAGAAATCATCGAAGTGCGAGGGATCAAAGGTAGCTTAGTTCGCTCAATGAATGTAAAGAGAGAAATGTCAGGGGTTGTTGATGCAATTTCTGCTGAAGAAATGGGTAAGTTTCCTGATACTAATTTAGCTGAATCTTTACAGCGAATTACAGGGGTTTCTGTCAGTCGTTCTAATGGTGAAGGCAGCCAGATTACTGTGCGTGGCTTTGGCCCTGACTTTAACTTAATCACCCTTAATGGCCGTCAAATGCCAGGTACCGGTAACTCTCGTTCATATAGCTTAGAAAACTTATCATCAGACGGTGTCTCGGCACTCGAAGTATATAAAACTGCTCGTGCGGAAAATCCAAGTGGTGGTTTAGGTGCAACTGTTAATATTGTTACGGTTAAACCATTGAATAGCCCAGGTGAAAAATACTCAATGTCGGCTAAAGGCATTTACGATGAATCGAATGTTGAGGGTGATGATTTTACGCCTGAATTATCAGCTTTATACAGCAATACTTTTGCTGATGAAACCTTTGGCCTTGCATTTTCGTTTTCTCATCAGCAACGAGATTTCCAGCAACAATCAGCAAATATTCAAGGTTGGCAATACCAAACTGACGCTCAACTTCCAAGTTTAGACGCTGAAAATATTATTGATAACCGTTCAGCAGATGCTGCCGCAGGTGCTTTTTTTCCTCGAGATATGAACTACGGCATTGCGAATGTTGAGCGTGAAAGAACGAATGCAAATGTTACTTTTCAGTATGCGCCACTTGATAGCCTTATCATGACACTTGATTACACTATGGGTGAATCTACTACTGGCACAAATGCCATAGGTTGGGGGCAATGGCATGATTATGGCGGTAATATTAATGCTTATGAACTAGATGAAAATGGTACCGTTTTATATGCCGATTTATCTGGTAATGATGGCTCTTATACTGCAAATCGCGATACGACCCAGGTTGATGAAAAATCATTAGGTTTTAATGTCGAATGGCAAGCAAATGATGAACTAAGTTTATCATTTGACTACCATAGTTCAGAAAGTAAAACTGATAATGGTAAAGATCAAGGGTTGGGCTCAGCAGGCTCTCTCGTCTTTGGCTCAGATCAATTAATTAATAAAACCTATGATTTTCGTAACGGTGATATCCCACAAGGGGTTATTAACTGGAAAAATGGTTCAACGACACTAGCGCAAAGTGAAATTGATTCACATTTTAGCCAATTTACTCATAGTCCAGGAAAGGCTGAAGTTGAGCAATTACAAATTGATGGTACCTGGGAAAACCCTTATGACTTTCCATTAATGCACATCAAATTTGGTGTTGCTCGTACGGAGCAAACGATGGGCGGTTCGAATGCTTGGAGCGGCCTCATTGGTGGTTTCTTATTTAACCCTAATTATTCTGCCGCATTTCCAGACAGTATGTTTAATTACAACACCACTAGTGGCTTTTTGGACCAGTTTTCAAATGGTGATAGCCCTATTGGTGCTGGTTATTATTACAGCTTTGACTTTGATGAAGCTGTTGCACGCTCACAAGCATACTTAAATCAAACTTTACTTGGTGATGATTATTTTGACACCATAACTGATCGTCGACATCTTGATCAGGGCAGTGTTTCAAGAAGCTCGGTAGAAGAAAACACCAATAGCATTTATTTGTCTTCTTTGTGGGATTTTGATGTCGCTGATTTGCCTGTGCAAATTAATGTTGGTTTTAGGTATGAACAAACGGATGTTACTAGTCATGTTTTACAGCCAATTCCAACCGAAGTTTGGTGGAAAGGTGGCTCAGAATGGCATACTCAAAATGCACCAGGTGATAATACGGTTTATATGGTAGAAGCAGATCATGATGTGTTTTTACCTATGATAGATATCAAAGTTGATCTTACTGATGATATTGTTGCTCGCGCCTCATGGGGAAAAACTATTACTCGTGCTCCTTTAGGTGCCTTAGCAGGCGGCAGAACCTTGGGCGCAAGCACTCGAGTAAATAACCGTGTTGGCAGTGAAGGTAATACAGACTTAAATCCATACCAATCGACAAACGTTGATCTATCTGTAGAGTATTACTATGCAGAAGGTAGCTATGCCTCTGTTGGTTACTTTAAAAAAGATGTAAAAAACTTTGTAAGCAATCTAGGTGTATCAACAACCATTGGCGATATGCGTGATATCTACCAAGGTCCTCGTTGGAATCAGGCTGTTGCTGACTTAGGCGGCGATCCAACCAGCGATCAAATTTTTGCACAAATGCAAGCCAATGGTGCAACCTTAAATGCTCAAGGGTACATTGAGCCTGCAGCCGACGATCCATTGATGGAGTGGAATATTACCAGCCCATTTAATAATTCTGATGATAAAAAAGTTGATGGCTTTGAAGTTGCTGTTCAGCATTTATTCGGAGAAAGTGGCTTCGGTTTTGGCGCAAATGCGACATTTGTTGATGGTGATGTTGAGTTTGATGTTGATGATATAACTCGAGTTTCCGATATAAAAGATTTAGAGCCACAAACACCGTTAACTGGTTTAAGTGACTCCGCTAACTTCCAAGTATTTTATGAAAAAGATGGCTTGTCAGTAAAATTAACTTACGCATGGCGTGATGAGTACTTAATTGGTGTCGGTCAAGATCAAGGTTCAGCTGATGCTCCTCCACAGTTTGCCAAAGAGTTTGGTCAAGTCGATATGAGTGTTAACTATGATATTAATGAAAACCTAACGGTATTTGTTGAAGGGGTTAATTTAAATAACGAAACCGAAGAAACCTTTGGTCGCTACGAAGCACAATTTCTATCGGCAAGACAGTACGGCTCGAGATATACCTTGGGTGTACGTTATAGCTTTAGATAGTAGACGGTAATCAATCGCGCTTGCATTTATAACATGTAAGCGCACTTCTTTATTTGATGTGAATATTGTCTTACTCCTCGTTCTAAAGAGCATGATTGGCGTATCTCACATCGACTTCTCATATTATAGGAATTAATCTTATGGCTGGTACTTCGGTCATTTCAGAGCAAAATAGTAGCGATAGCATAAACGGTGCATCTCATAAAAACCGTTTTGCCCTGATCTCATTAACGTCATTGTTTTTTATGTGGGGTTTTATCACCTGCTTAAACGACATTCTTATTCCACATTTAAAAGCAATATTCGATTTAAACTATACCCAATCTATGTTGGTACAGTTTTGCTTTTTTGGCGCTTACTTTTTAGTGTCGCTGCCTGCTGGGCACTTGGTAAAAAAAGTCGGTTACCAAAAAGGCATTGTTACCGGTTTGGTCGTTGCGGCTTTTGGGTGTCTGTTGTTTTATCCTGCGGCTTCTATGCATAGCTATGCCATGTTTTTGTCGGCTTTGTTTGTTTTAGCCAGTGGCATTACCATTTTACAAGTTTCTGCCAATCCTTATGTCACTTTGCTAGGACCAGCAAAGTCGGCGTCATCACGTTTAACCATGACACAAGCATTTAATGCCTTAGGTACTACGGTTGCCCCTTATTTGGGAGCGCTATTTATTCTTAATGAGGCTGCTAGTGCTATGGAAGTAGCACCTTCTGCTGATTCAGTTAAAGTACCTTATCTAATACTTACTGCGGCATTGTTGTTATTAGCGGCAATTTTTGCTTGGCTGAAATTACCTCATATCAGCAGTGCTGAAACGACTAAAGATGAAGTTTTGTCTGGTTCAGCTTGGCAATATCGTCATTTGGTTTTAGGTGCGTTAGGCATTTTTGTTTATGTTGGCGCTGAAGTCTCCATTGGTAGCTTTTTAATTATCTTTTTTGGAGAAGCTAATGTTGCTGGTTTAGAGGAGTCCCAAGCGGCTAAATACTTAACCTATTATTGGGGCGGAGCTATGGTTGGACGCTTTATTGGTGCTGCGGTAATGCAAAAATTAGCGGCCGGGAAGGTCTTAGGCTTCAATGCGTTTGCTGCTGTAATACTTATTACCATCGCGATGTTAAGCAGTGGCAGCGTTGCAATGTGGGCTATTCTTCTTGTCGGGTTATGCAACTCCATTATGTTTCCAACTATTTTCAGTTTAGCGCTAAATGGCTTGGGTAAACATACCGGGCAAGGTGCAGGGGTGCTCTGCTTAGCTATTGTTGGTGGTGCTATCATTCCACTGATTCAAGGAGCTATTGCGGATATTGTTGGTGTGCAATTATCATTTATTTTACCCGTACTCTGCTATGTGTATATTGTTTATTACGGTTTAAAAGGTGCTAAACCGACAACACTTTCTAGCAAGGAGCAAGCGTAATGAATAAGTTTTCTTTGTTGTCGTTGTTATTGTTATCGACGGTATCTTCATTAGGCCTAATCGCATGTAATTCAGCCACAGAAGTGAACTCTGTGGCCAATGAAGCCGACCTGTCATCAAAACAATTAACGGCTGAAAAAACAGCCGGATTAAATAAAGACCACGTCATTTGGCCAAACATTGTTTCTGAAGTAAAAACAGATCCCGCGCTTGAGCAAGAAGTGCAGCGCTTATTGTCACAGATGACATTAGCGCAAAAGGTTGCGCAAATGATCCAACCAGAAATTCGCGATATAACACCAGAAGATATGCGTAAATATGGTTTTGGCTCATATCTTAATGGTGGAGGCGCATTCCCCAATAATAATAAACATGCAACACCACAAGATTGGATAGCATTAGCTGAGGCAATGTATCAAGCCTCAGTTGATGACTCACTAGATGGCTCGTCTATTCCTACTATGTGGGGCACAGACGCGGTGCATGGCCACAATAATGTTATTGGTGCGACGTTGTTTCCACATAATATTGGTTTAGGTGCGGCGAATAATCCTCAATTAGTTGAGCAAATAGCAAAAATTACTGCAACTGAGGTTATGGTTACGGGCATCGATTGGGTTTTTGCTCCAACGGTGGCAACGGTCAGAGATGACCGCTGGGGGAGAACTTATGAAGGTTACTCTGAAGATCCTGAAATTGTTAAGTCATACGCTGCCTCTGTGGTTAAAGGCTTACAAGGCCATGCTGGTAATGACTTTTTAGGTGATGATCGGGTGATCAGTACCGTAAAACATTTTATTGGTGACGGTGGCACGATTGCAGGAGATGACCAAGGCGATAATGTCACATCAGAGCAAGAATTATATGATCTGCATGCTCAAGGTTATGTCGGTGGTTTAACGGCTGGTGCGCAATCTGTTATGGCATCATTTAATAGTTGGCATGGTGATAAAATTCATGGCAACCGTTATTTGTTAACTGATGTTTTAAAAGAAAAAATGGGCTTTGATGGTTTCGTCGTTGGTGACTGGAACGGACACGGACAAATTGTCGGTTGTAGCAATGACAATTGTCCACAAGCGATAAATGCTGGTTTAGATATTTTTATGGTACCAACCGATGCTTGGAAAGCCTTATTGGAAAATACGATAGCACAAGTCAAGCAAGGGATTATTTTACCTTCTCGAATTGACGATGCTGTTAGTCGTATTTTGCGAGTTAAATTACGCGCAGGTTTATTTGATAAACCTAGCCCAGCCAATAGACTATTTTCTGGAAAAACTGAATTAGTTGGCAGCGAAGCGCATCGCGAAGTCGCGCGACAAGCCGTAAGAGAATCTTTAGTTTTATTGAAAAATAAAGCCAATATATTACCGCTTTCACCTAAGTTAAATATTCTAGTCGCCGGTGATGCCGCCAATAATATTGGCAAGCAATCTGGTGGTTGGAGTATTACTTGGCAGGGCACAAATAATAGTAATGATGACTTTCCTGGTGGCTCATCAATTTACCAAGGTTTGGCAACACAAATTAAAGCTGCAGGAGGAAGTGTTACCTTAAGTGAGGAGGGGCTATTTTTGCAAAAACCTGATGTTGCTATCGTTGTTTTCGGTGAAGAGCCTTATGCCGAGGGCCATGGAGATAAAGACAACTTAGCTTATCAACGAGGTATGCAAACTGATTTAGCTCTATTAAAAAAACTTAAAGCACAAGGAATTCCTGTGGTGAGCATTTTTATCACCGGTAGACCTTTGTGGGTTAACGCTGAACTAAATGCGAGTGATGCTTTTGTTGCCGCTTGGCTTCCAGGTTCAGAAGGTAAAGCTGTTGCAGATGTTCTGCTAAGAGATGAAAATAATAAGATACAACATGACTTTAAAGGTAAGCTTTCATTTTCTTGGCCAAAAACTGCGACACAAGTGGTGAACCGATTCGATGAGGTTTATGAACCATTATTGCCTTATGGGTATGGCTTGAGCTATCAAGAGAATACAGAGCAAATGTTGTTATCTGATCATCTGTCTGAACAAGCCAGTACTGATGATAGCCATATTAAAAATACCGATATATTTTCAGGGAAAGTACTAAAACCATGGCGTATGTTTTTAACGTCAGAACAGCAATCGTTTGAGTTACGCTCAAATAGCGCAACTTTACCGGGTATACTTTACCGAACCGTTGATAAGGTAGTGCAAGAAGATGCTTTCCGTCTGCAAACTAATGGTGATGCTAAAGCAGGCGTTATATTTACAAGCAGCTTCAGGGAAGATCTGGCGTTTGAACTTGAGCAAAATTCAGCTGTAGTGGTAACGCTAAAACGTGAAGGAAATATCAATAAACCTGTTGATGTTGAAATGCATTGTGAATCGATAGGCGATGCCTTAGGCAGTTGTCGAGCCGCCATTGATATACAAAGTCAACTACAAGCATTGCCGGAAGGACAATGGCAAGATATAGGGATTGCTTTAAAATGTTTTGCTGATAAAGGTGTGAAAATGAATGAAATTGTTTCACCGTTTGCGCTTTATACCAAGGCTGCTGTTAAACTTTCGATAAGTCATCTTCGTTTTGAGCCTCAGCTTGAAGGCCAAGATGTAGTGTTCGTAAATTGTCCATAATGACAACTCACTTCATTGTTTGATAATTGTTTGATAATTAAGTGAGTTATTGCATCATAATGACATTATCGTTAAGTTATAGCAGACAAAAAATTTAACTATAATCTACGAAAGGCCAATAATTTATTATTGGCCTTTTTTTAAGTTTGTATCATTGGCAGTCTTAATACTAAGTGATGTCGTAACATAAAAGAGTTATAACACTAATGCCTGTATTAGCTTGTTCTGCACTTAGAACACTTTCAGTCTCAATTAAAGTGGTTAATTCGTCATTTAATGCAATTAACCCAAGACTATTCAGAGAAAAAAAACGATAATTCCCCTCATTAAGATAAATTCGCTATGTGGTAAGATTTCAAACAGAAATAACACCAATAACAGCAGTCAATTGTAGGGCCCAATTCAATGGAAATTAAAGTTAATTTTCTCGACAACGTAAAAGTTGAAGCTAAATTTGATGACTTTACCGTCATCGCCGATCAACCTATTCGCTATAAAGGTGATGGCTCAGCGCCAGGACCTTTTGATTATTTCCTTGCCTCTTCAGCGATGTGTGCGGCTTACTTTGTGAAGGTTTATTGCAACTCTCGTGATATTCCCACTGAAAATATTCGTTTGTCACAAAATAACATTGTTGACCCTGAAGATCGTTATAAGCAAATATTTCAAATTCAAGTTGAATTGCCAGAAAGCATTTCAGAAAAAGATCGACTAGGCATCAGACGTTCTATTGATCGTTGTACGGTTAAAAAGGTGATACAAACAGGTCCAGAGTTCAAAGTAGATCTTGTTGATAGCCTTGAAGAAGATGCACAAGCAATGCTGATGTCAGATTCGACAGCACAAGCCAGTACTTTTATTTTAGGCAAAGACTTACCGCTTGAAGAAACCATTGCCAATATGACCGCTATATTAGCCGGCCTTGGCATGAAAATAGAAATTGCTTCATGGCGTAATATTGTTCCGAATGTTTGGTCATTGCATATTCGTGACGCGGCCTCGCCAATGTGTTTTACCAATGGTAAAGGTGCAACCAAAGAAAGCGCGCTTTGCTCTGCCTTAGGTGAGTTTATTGAGCGCCTTAACTGTAATTTTTTCTATAATGATCAGTTTTTAGGTCAAGATATTGCTAATAGTGATTTTGTGCACTACCCGAATGAAAAATGGTTTGAGTTAGATGAAAGTGATGATTTACCTAGCGGTCTTTTAGATGAGCATTGTCTTGAGCTTTATAACCCTGATGATGAATTGCGCGCTTCAAACTTAATTGATACTAATTCGGGTAATATTGACCGTGGTATTTGCGCCATTCCTTATACACGTCAATCAGACGGTGAAACGGTGTATTTCCCATCTAACTTAATTGAAAATTTATTTTTAAGTAATGGTATGAGTGCAGGTAATAACTTACCTGAAGCGCAAGTACAGTGCTTGTCTGAAATATTTGAACGCGCGGTAAAAAGACAGATCATAGAGCAAGAAATTGTTTTACCCGATGTGCCTAAAAACGTGCTTGAAAAATACCCGAGCATTTTAGCTGGCATTCAAGCGCTAGAAGAGCAGGGCTTCCCTGTTGTGGTTAAAGACGCGTCTTTAGGCGGTCAGTTCCCTGTGATGTGTGTCACACTGATGAACCCTAAAACCGGTGGTGTATTTGCTTCTTTTGGCGCGCATCCAAGTTTTGAAGTAGCGTTAGAGCGCAGTTTAACTGAATTGCTACAAGGTCGTAGTTTTGAAGGCTTAAATGATGTGCCAAAACCAACCTTTAATAGTTTGGCAGTTTCAGAGCCAGAAAATGCGGTTGAACACTTTATTGATTCAACCGGGGTGATCTCATGGCGCTTCTTTAGCAATAAGCATGATTATGAGTTCTGTGAATGGGATTTTTCTGGCACCAGTGCAGAAGAAAATGATCGTATGTTCGCTATTTTAAAAGACTTAGGCAAAGAGGCTTATGTTGCGGTGTTTGACCAACTTGGTGCAACCGCTTGTCGTATATTAGTACCTGATTATTCTGAGATTTATCCGGTAGAAGACCTTATTTGGGATAACACCAATAAGGCGCTAAATTATCGCGAAGATATCCTCAATCTGCATATTTTAGATGACGACGCATTAGAAAGCTTAGTGACCCGTTTAGAAGAAAGTCAACTTGATAACTATATTGATATTCGCACCTTAATTGGTATTGAGTTTGATGAGAATACGGTTTGGGGACAATTAACAATTCTAGAGCTTAAGTTACTCATTTATTTGGCATTAGGTGCTTTGGAAGATGCGCAAGAATTAGTGGAAGAGTTCCTACAATTTAACGATAACACCGTTGAGCGCCGTTTGTTTTATCAAGCGATGCAGGCGGTACTTGAAATTGCTTTAGATGAAGAAATGGAACTTGAAGACTTTTTAGTGAATTTTACTCGCATGTTTGGTCAGAGCGTAATGGATAATGTTATCGGCTCAATCAATGGTGAAGTGAAATTCTTTGGCTTGACTCAAACGAGCATGAATCTTGAAGGGTTAGATAAACACCTAAGATTAATCGACAGCTATAAAAAGTTACATCATGCGCGAAAAATAGCTGCAGAAGCTAATAACGCTATATAAAATATAACTAGTGAAACAATAAAGTGTAACGCTACTTAAAGCCAATGCCTATTTCAGGTATTGGCTTTTTTATTGGACTATTATGCTTGCAGCGCGGTTTTTCAGAACGTTGGTATCGAAGTTTCGAGCCTATTAGAAACTAAAAGCTGTGGTATTTACTGAATTTCAGGCAAAAAAAAAGCGTTCACTTATAAGGAAGTAAACGCATTATAAAAACATAAAACACTAAGGGAAATAAAGTCTCTCGTATAGTAAGAGTGCTTGTTTACAGAAAAGTTCCAATAATGAAAAATTTATTTTTAATCATATTTTCATTTTACCCTATCGTAGGGACTGATTGAAGATAAGCGCATGTTTTGCTGACTGAAAACTTTACCGTCGACATCTTTTAAACTCAGCTTTATATTAGGATCACTTTGTTGCCAATCAATTAACAGCTCGCCATAGTTTACTTTATTGGTGAAACTTCCAACACGATGTTTATTCGGACTGACGTCTTTCCACTCTTCTGTTAAACCTGAGCTGGTAACTTCCCACAGAGGGTAGTCAAGATCAGTTGTTACCTTAGACATTTCACCCCAATGTGTATCACCACTGATGATGATGACGCCATTCACTTGGTATTTTTTTATTAAAGCCAACAATCTATTTCTATCGTGTGGGAAATTTGCCCATGACTCCCAGCCGGTAAACTCAGGTAAAAGCTGTAAACTAGAGCCTATAAGTTTAATTTTAGCCGGCTTTTGTAATTCTGACTCAAGCCACTGCCATTGTGTTTCTCCTAACATAGAAGCAGTTTTTGATTCGCTAGGGCTATAAGGCCCCATGTTTTTTGCTTTACGCTTAAACTGATAATCTATCATACTGACACTGTTAAGAGCGGGTCTATTCCAGCGTAAATCAGGCAAAATCACATGCACTTTTTGCTCAGCTTTACCGTACATGTAAGAAGTGTAAATACCGTCTTTTCGGCTATAGCGTGGCGAGTCTTTTGGCTCTTGCCAAAAATCTAACATTAACTTTCTAGAGCTTTCTTTTTCTTGATATTCAATACCCGCATCATTCTCACCAAAGTCATGGTCATCCCAAATAGCGATAGTTGGTGTGGTCTTTCTTAGCGTTTGGATATCAGGATTATTGCCTAATCGTTGATATTTTTGTGCCATATCCGTCATGTTTATAGTGTCGCCATAAATATTATCACCAAGGAAAATAAATAAGTCTGCCTGCTCTCTATTTATTGCCTTTAATATCGGCATAGCTTTATCTTGGTGTGAACATGAGCCAAAAAGAATTTTTTGTGCCATCGCTTCTACGGGCATAAATAAGGTTAAACTTGTGCCAAAAATCAAGGGGAATATTGATGTTTTCATTAGTGTACTTCCTTAATAAATTTACCTGCATTAGCATTGAAGTCGGCAGGGTTCTCGTTTAATAATTTTAATGCTGTTGCCGCTATTTGATTTTGTTTTACTTCTTTCGTGGTTTTTATTTCGCCGCGTGCACTAACGCCAGGTCCTATGGCTGCAAACCAAATATGCTCTGAGCCGACAATACCTTGTGGGAATGCATTTAAGTTTTTCATATAGTTTTCTACAGCAAGGGTAGAGGCATGGTGTTGCCAGTCTTTTGCATCACTACCGCGACCATGATCTGTTGTGAGCATTAATACGGTATTATTTTTGTAGCCAGGTGTTGTTTGTAGCGTTTGCCAAAGGTCGGCAATAAATGTATCTGTTTGATGTGCTGAACTTAAATAACTATCGTAATGACCATCATGAGCAAAGTCATCAGTCTCACCAAAGGAAATTATCATTACCCGAGGTTTTTCGGTCAGTAAATAGTTTTTTGCAAAGCGATAAGTAAAACTGTCTAAACGCACATTGTGCCAAGGGCTCGGTATTTCTTGTTGTAATTGATTCAGTAATCGCATGTCACTCGACAAGTTATCACCTTCGGCCGCCATAAAACCAGCATTGACGTGGAGCTTACTGCGCTGAGTATTTAAAATATAAGGTAAAACATCCCAGCTGCCAAATGCCGCAAGTTTATGTTGATAGCTTGGTTGGTTATTTAACCATTCTAAAAATGATATTTGTGGATTTGGTTTTTTAGCATTGCTGTTTAATGTGTGATCAGCAATCCCGGTAAATATTTCGCTGTAGCCAGGATAAGAGAAATGCCATTGATTAGTTACCGACATATTTGAGCCGATTGCGCGATTACCAATTACCATGCCTTCTTTGGCGATAGTTTGCCAAAAGAACGGCATAAGCAACTCTCGTCGTTTAGCGGTTTCTTTATGCCAAAATTTTTCCTTCGCATGCTGGTTTTCACGAACAAAGCTTTCGTTATTAAGTAAGTCGTGATCTGCACCCGAAAATAGCTCCTGCCAACGTAGTCCGTCAATGGTCACTAAAACTAAATTTGGCTTAGTTGCTGCTAGGCTTTTATTGCTTAAAGTAAATGAAAGTAATACTAATATCACAACTTTTATCGTTACGCTCATTGAGGCTTTGTTCATTTTCTCATCCAGTTTATAAAGATTTAAGCCAAGCATGGCGCTTGGCTTATTATCAGGCCTGATGGTTTATTGCTAAAAGTTAGCGGTCAGGGTCATTGAAGCGGTTCGAGGTGCACCAATGAAAAATGTTGTGCCATTACCTGTACCTGTAGAAAGGTAGCTTTCATCAGTAATGTTGGTGACAACAAAGGCGATATCTACCGAACTAATGGCACTGCTGTTAAAGTTGATAGCATAGCCCGCATTGATATCAAAAGTTGTGTAAGAATCCGCAACACCACGCTCGCCGGTGTATTTTCCTGAAGCGCCAACATGGAAGTCACCTTTGCTGTAATCGGTGGATAGAACAAACATGTCATCGACTGAATCAGTAACTTTGTCACCGGCTTTAAATCCTGGAGCATTACCCACATAACGAGAGTCATTGTTGGTATAAGATGAAAAAATACTCCATTGCTGGTTTATGCGGTAACTTAAACTTAATTCAAAACCATCAGACTCTATACCACCATCGTTACGATATGAGCCATTAGTACCGACGTTATAATCGATGCCGTCAGTGCCACTACCTGGGGCGATAAAAGTGATTCTGTTGTCAAAATCTATGCTGTAATAGGTAGCAGAAAAATTGATATCTTCATTACTGTAACGTAACCCTAAATCCATGTTTTCAGCTGTTTCAGGTTCAATGCTATCTAACGTTGATGACTCACGCTCTAGTACGCCGTCTTTAATTGCTGAAAAGTTTTCACTAAAACCAGCAAATAGCTCAATGGAATCATTCAGTTGATAAATAGCGCCGGCACTAAATAGTACATCAGAGTCGCTATTAACTCTTCCTGTCATTTCACCGGTAAATCTATTGGTTTTTTCAATATCAACCAGGTACTTTTGAGCACCAATGTTAATTGATAAATCACCGAAATCTAGGGTGTCTTTTATGTATAGTTTTAAGGTGTCTGTTTGAAACTGATTGCTATATTGTGTCCAATAAGGTGTTGCGTCGAAGTGATGATAAATACGTGCATCGATAACTTTATGCCAATCTCGGTATTCATTACGTTCATTAGACTCAGCCCATAAACCAAATTGAATGTCGTTCATGCCAACTGACCAATCAACATCGGCTGTTAAACCAAAACGATCTTTTTCATAATGGCTATGACGATAAGACATCACTGGAATAGCAGTATCACTGTAACAAGCGGGATTTAAGCCAGTACCAGAAGCCCAAGGCCAAGAAAGCTCTTCACTGCAGCCCGTTTGTGGGGCAAGAGGTGTACCATTTGAGTCGGTAAAACCATAAGAGACGAGATTACCATCATCATCTAATATCGCGTTATTCTCATCATCAAGCGCAATTAGGTATGGTGGGATCCAATCGCCACGACCTTCGTTTTTATGGTAATAAGGCGTTACCTGAAAAGATAAGTTGTCAGAGAACTGATAGTCAAATTTTACATAAGCTAATGTGTTTTCTCGTAATGTTGACCAGCCTTCTGCAAACATTTGATCAAAATGTGGAACACCTGTCCAGTTCCATGTTAATTGATCCCAATCTGGTGTTTGTTCAAACTGTTCAACGGTGACTGAATTGTAGTTATCTTCATCGGCATCATCGTAGGATAATCGACTGGTAATGGTTAAATTATCTAATTCAGTGATAAATTTAACCTCAGCATGTTGGCGTTCCATGCCTCCATTTGAGCCTTCGCCAACCCAGCGGCTTGTTGAAGTAGATGAATAGCTCATGTAAGCATAGGTATTATCAAATATTTGGCCGGTATCATGACGAATAAAATAACGAGAAGCGTCATGATCGCCATGGGTATAGGCAAATTTTGTTGCCGTTTCAAAAGCAGGATCTGAACTGATAAAGTTAAAGGTACCGCCTAATGCTTCTAATGACGCAGAAGAAATGTCAGAGGTGCCCTGAGATACCTCAATGGTCGTCATGTTTTCACTATCTAGATAACGGTTAGCTTTAGCGCCGCCACCATAGTTAGAGCCACCATTTGGTATCCCATCCACAGTCATTCCTAATTGTTGCTGGTTGCCATCGATAGTAAAACCACGCATGGTGATGGATGTTGACCAATCATCACCACCAAAAGCATCACCCTCATTAATGCTAATACCAGGTAAATTATCCATCACTGCTAACACACTACTCACTGATGATTGTTGCTTGATCATGGATGGGTCAATAACATGATTGGCATGAGATAGTTTTTTGGCAACCACTGAAACCTCTTCTAATACCGTGTCATTATCTTGCACGTCGTTTGCTAGAGCAGGCATTGAAAAAGAAGAAATAATCGCTAATGCGATCAAATTTTTTGAATGTTGAATAGTCATTTTTTCCCTGGGTTAATAATTATTTATTGTTTTAATTGCGGGAGACTATGCATATTTTTTGTGTCGAATTATTGACTTAACAATGACAGTTTAGTGATGTAATTATTGCAGTAATTTGAATTTACAGGTTAACCAGTAGATATTTTTTAGCGTTAATATGCCTGATAAATGTGAGGGGGTAATATCTATATCTTGCCTTTTACTATGCTAAATATATGTGTTTTAATTGAGAAGGTGGTTTTTAACTATTTGAAAGTAAATGTTAATTTTTAAATGGTTTTTTTAGAAGTAAAAATAAAGGCAAAAAAAAGCGTTCACTTGATAACAAGTAAACGCATTATAAAAACATAAAACACTAAGGAAATAACTACTCTCACATAGTAAGAGTGCTTGTTGATAATTAAGTTCAAATAATTATAAAAATAGTTATTAAAATATTTTTTTTGTGCTGTACCTGCTGAATTAGTTATCCATTATTCATTAATAACAGACCTGAAAAGTACACTTATTAATAAAATAATTTGATATTTGACTAACTTGTCCGCATTTCATAATAACGTTTACTGAGTATAAGTTATTATGTTGTCTTTCATACTACCCATATTTATTGGTTTATTACTTATTGCTTACTTGGCTGGAAAGCCCCGTTGGCGAGAATACAAGCGCAAGTTGAGCAAAGCTAAGCCTTTTAAAAAGGAGTGGCGAAAAATAATTCAACAGCGTATGCCGTATTTTAGAAAGATGCCGGCGGACTTACAGTTACAGTTAAAACAGCATATTCAGGTGTTTATAGCTGAAAAGGAATTTGTGGGTTGTAATGGTGTGGTGATCACTGATGAAATAAAAATCACCATCGCGGCACAAGCTTGTTTGCTGTTACTTAATCGTAAAACTAACTACTACCCAAAATTGCAAACCATCTTAGTTTATCCTAGTGCCTTTGTTAAACAGCAACAAACACGCAGTGGAGATGGGGTTTATTTTACTCAAAAATTAGTTTTAGCTGGCGAATCTTGGGATTTTGGTAAAGTGGTTTTGTCGTGGCAAGACACCCTAGAAGGGGCAGAAATTCCAGATGATGGCCGTAATGTGGTGATTCATGAATTTGCCCATCAACTTGACCAAGAAGATGGCAGCGCTAATGGCGCACCAATATTAGACAGTGGTCAAAGCTATCAATGTTGGTCAGAGATTTTTTCAGAACAATTTGAATTACTAAAAAAACAGGCTAATACCGGAGCAAGATCGCTATTTGATTATTACGGGGCAACAAACCCAGCAGAATTTTTTGCGGTGGCAACGGAAGTGTTTTTTGAGCAATCTAAGCAATTTAATCACCAGCATCCAAAGCTATATCGACAATTAACCCAGTATTATAAAGTTGACCCAATGCAGTGGTAATGGGCGAACTATAAAAAAGCGAGTAGTGCTATTAGATAGCCTTACTCGCTTTTTATTTTTACCGGTTTTATGACAACTTTTTTTCAAAATACTACCATTTCAAAAGACCAGCATTTCAAAACGCTATCATTTCACAATATCAGCCTAAAACACGAACATTGCTACTTTATGTCATCTTCGCTTATTTAAGGTCAAAGCGATCTAGTTGCATGACTTTAACCCAGGCTTTAACAAAGTCATTAACGAACTTGTCCGATGCATCATCTGAGGCATAAACTTCTGCAATAGCACGGAGTTCAGAGCTAGAGCCAAAGATTAAATCAACCGGTGTTGCTTGCCATTTTAATGTATCCGACATGCGATCGAAACCTTGGTATAAGCCTGGTTGAGCTTCGTTTTTACGCCATGTTGTTGACATATCAAGTAAGTTAACAAAAAAGTCATTTGTTAATACACCCGGAGTTTTAGTAAACACACCAGAAGAAGAACCGTCATAGTTAGCGTTTAATACACGCATACCACCAACAAGAACCGTCATTTCAGGTACATTTAGGCCAAGTAAGTTCGCTTTATCAACTAACATTTCCGCAGGCGACATGTAACTATCATCGTTGTAGTAATTACGAAATCCGTCAGCATCAGGTTTTAAGTAATTAAATGATTTTACATCTGTTTGGGCTTGAGTTGCATCAGCACGACCAGCACTAAAAGGCACGTTAATTGTGTGTCCTGCCGCTTTTGCGGCTTGTTCGATTGCAGCAGCACCACCTAAGACAATTAAATCAGCTAAGGAAACTTTTTTATTTGATGATTGCTGATTAAAGTCACGCTGTACGGCTTTAAGTTTAGCTAATACACCTTGCAGTTCCGCGGGATTATTTACCTGCCAGCTCTTTTGTGGCTCAAGTTGAATTCGAGCACCGTTTGCGCCTCCTCGCATGTCTGTAACACGATGACTTGCTGCTGATGCCCAAGCTGTTCTTATTAACTCTTCACTAGAAAGCCCCGAATTTAACAGTTGTTTTTTAAGCTTGCTGATATCAGCAGCAGAAATTAATGCCCCGTTAACTTCAGGAATAGGGTCTTGCCATAATGATATTTCACTTGGAATTTCAGCGCCAACGTAGCGTGCTCTTGGTCCCATATCACGATGAGTTAGCTTGAACCAAGCTTTGGCGAATGCTTTGTTAAATTCATTCGGATCAGCTCTAAAGCGTTCCACAATTTTACGAAAGCTCGGATCTTCTTTTAATGCTAAATCAGTAGTAAACATAATAGGGGCATTACGTTTATTTGGAATATGAGCATCAGGCACTAAATTAGCAGCAAATTTTTCTTTAGGAGTCCATTGAATAGCGCCAGCAGGACTTCTGGTTTTAACCCAAGTAAAATTCATTAAATTATCAAGATAGTTTGACGACCATTTTGTTGGTGTAACAGTCCAAGCGCCTTCTAAGCCACTACCGGTTGCATCTGCACCTACACCTGAGTCACAGCTGTTTTTCCAACCTAAACCTTGCTGTTCGATTGGTGCTGCACCAGGCTCTGCGCCGATACATTTCTCTGGTTTTTTCGCGCCGTGAGCTTTGCCTAATGTATGACCACCAGCAGAAAGCGCGACAATTTCTTCATCATTCATTGCCATGCGACCAAATGACATTCGAATATCTTTAGCAGCAAGCAGTGGATCTGGGTTGCCATGAGGGCCAACAGGGTTAACGTAGATTAAACCCATTTCTACAGCGGCAAGAGGGCCTTTTAGCTTACCTTTTTTGTCTCGGCGCTTGTCGTCAAGCATCAATGTTTCAGGGCCCCAGTATACAAGATCAGGCTCCCAATCATCGCTTCTGCCACCAGCAAAGCCTAGTGTTTTAAAGCCCATCGACTCTAAAGCAACATTACCAGAAAGCACCATTAAATCAGCCCATGAAACTTTACGACCGTATTTTTGTTTTACCGGCCAGAGCAAGCGGCGAGCTTTATCGAGGTTGACATTGTCAGGCCAGCTATTGAGTGGATCGAAACGTTGTTGTCCGCCAGAGGCACCGCCACGGCCATCATGGACACGATAAACGCCAGAGCTATGCCACGCCATTCTGATCATCAATGGGCCATAATGTCCCCAATCGGCTGGCCACCAAGCTTTTGAATCTGTTAGTGTAGTTTCTATATCTTTTTTTAACTGAGCTATATCAACAGTGGCAAATTCTTTTGCGTAATTAAATTGTTCGCCATAAGGGTTAGACTCAGCGCCATGTTGGCGTAAAGGGCTAAGGTTCAGTTGCTCAGGCCACCAAAATTGATTAGTTTTGGCTTCTCCAACCGCGAGTGCTGAAGTCGATAGGGTGATTGATGAGATAGCAACTGAAATGGCAGTAGCTAACGATAAGGTTTTTCTAAGCATTTTATTCCCCAAAATTCATTATTGTTGATTCGTTTACGACAAATCGATGTGCTTAAAGCATAGTGCTGAGAAACAATTTTTGATAATTGATTGAATAGAAGATAGTGTTCTGTTTTTTAAATACATAGCAAAATTAATTATAAATCAAAATCTTATAAATAAATGAGATGTCAAGGGTACAAGTTACTCTCGCTTAGTGTTTTCAGAATGATATAATTTATTTAAATTGATTGAATTTGCTTTTATGTTCAATAAAATCTATCGAGAATTTTGTTAAATATATTAATAAATAGCGAAATAGACTGGATAAATGATCGGATAAACTCATTAGAATAATTTATTAAATAGAGCATTAGGCAGGGTTTAGAAGTAGCTAACTTGATCGCATTATTCGTTAAACGTTATAGCAACCACATTACTAGAGCACAACATTATGATCTCATTAAAACAATTACACTATGCCTTAGCGGTTGAAAAGACCTTACATTTTAAAAAAGCAGCAGATGCTTGCAATGTTTCACAATCGGCTTTAAGTACTGCAATAATTGAACTTGAAAAACAGCTAGGTACGACAATATTTGAGCGTAATAATAAGCAAGTTCTTATCACTAGTAGTGGTCAGTTAATTTTAAATAAAGCTAAAACAGTGAAACTTGAACTGGATGAACTTTTACAAATATCACAATCAAATAAACAACCGTTTATTAATTCGATGACGATTGGTGTTATTCCAACCATCGGTCCTTATTTACTACCTAAAGTGTTGCCCGAAGTCAGGCGACAACATCCGCATTTCAAGCTGAAAATAATAGAAGAGCAATCACAAGTATTAGTCGATATGGTCAGAAATGGTGATATTGATGCCGCGATACTCGCGTTGCCATTTCCAATTAATGGCCTAATGAGCTTTGATTTTTGGCAAGAAGATTTTTACTGGGTGAGCCATAAAGACGAATGCCCAAGCCAATTAAAAGAAATTACCAGTGAAGAACTAGAAATTGATAAATTAATGTTATTAAAAGATGGTCATTGTTTAAAAGATCACGCATTAACCGCTTGTAGCATGCAAAATGCGAAACAAGACACTGATTTTGATTCTGCTAGCTTACACACACTAATACAAATGGTGGCAGGAAAGCTCGGTACCACACTAGTACCGCAAATGGCGTTAGATCAGTTAATTTATAATGAATCAGAAATCAGAGCGATTCATTTAAATGAACCTGGGCCACATCGTACGATATCACTGGTGATTCGTCCGAATTATGTTAGAACCAATGAACTGACTTTGCTGCGTGACATTTTTAGCGAACAACTGGCCAAAAAATGCCATTAAAACTTAGTTCATTAGGGTAGAGTTCTCATTTGCTAATGTGGTGTATCTGTTTTTTAGAATTACTTTATTGATTTTATCAAATTTACTGAATGAAAATAATCGGTAAAATAAACTTATTATTCATTCACAGGTAAATAACATGAAAAACATAATTAACAACATTATTGAAAGTATCACTGATAACACTCAAGTCTTACTGAATCTAACAAATAGATCCAACACTGGCATGACTCATCAGCAAGATGTTGAATGCAACTACGCGAATGACTATTATGGTGATCAGCAATGTCAGTTAAAAAAATCTGAGTCATAAACTTCTTAATTATCCAATTGTTTTTAATATTTAGCGTTTGATTTACCTCAATTTAAAGATGTTTATCTGACGCTAAAATGCTTTAATACCAAGTAGAATATTTCTAATGACAACTTGCTGTTATGAAAACTGTGCAACAACCATTTCTACTTACCCAAGCGGTTAATACCTTACTCAGTGAAAGTGAATTACCAGCGTCTTTAATCATTGAAACATGTGCTAGTACATTAGCTATGAGTATGACCTCATTTCGGCGTAAGCTGGCCCAAGAAGAAACAAGTTATAAGTTAATCCAGAGTAAGTTTCTTAACGAGTTATGCGTACAAGCATTGAGCAACAATAGTATTAATATCGATGAATTAGCAATCAAGCTCGGCTATTCAGAACGAGCCACTTTTGAGCGTGCTTTTAGACAAAAATTTGGTACTACACCATCACAGTTTCGTGAATTGTCATTAGTGGGGAGTGCAAAAAGTAGTTACTTGAAATTAAGTGAAATAGCACAAAATATTGCACCTATGCCGAAAAGTTGTCGACAACTTATCGAAGAGAAAAATAAAGATAACCTAGATTTACAGCGAGTCCTTGATATCGTTAGTCAAGATGTCATTTTCTCAGGTCGCTTGATGGGACAAGCAAGTAAGGCTATATATGGGAAAACCCCCTTACACCTACACGAAGCTGTGAGTCGAAACTTAGGTATTGGTACTGTCGTTAACTTTGCGGTCATTTATGCCATGAAGGATGCATTACAAAATCATGTTGATCAAAAAATAATAGACCAATACAGTCAGGCATTCTTATTGGCACCTAAACTATTTCAATGTTTACGAAAGTCATTAACAAAAAAAGTTAAGTTTGATGTGGAAATTACAGAACAACTGCTAGTGTTTGCTTTGTTGGGGGTATTATTACTAAGTCATAACGCAGCATATAAGCACGAACTTATGCGACATTCTCTCAGCGGTATCGATGATTTACAGTCACTAAATCTTCATATTAAAGAGGTGATGGGAATAAGCATTTATGCAGCATCATCATTAATGCTATCGTTATGGCACCTTGACGCAAACCTTATTAAACAGTTGAACCACCTGGATAAAGTTAGTCAATTACACTGTAAAGGTAGTGAGCAAGATGAATTGATTTTGTTGATGTTATCTTGTTTATATTTATCAGCTAAAGACAACAATGATTATGAAATCATTCAGCAAAAGGCTGAATTGTTGAGTATTGATAATTTTTCTGATTTGACTGCGTTGCTGTCGATTGAATCTTGATAGCTATATGTTTAAATGTTCTCGGTTACTAATGTTTGCGATTAGCTAATAACCGAGAAGTAATAGATGTACTGAAGGTTACTGTACCCACTTACGTTGACGTGCCGCTATTAAGCCTACACCAATAATAAACATTATTAACATTGAAGGCTCAGGTACTGATGTCGTTTGCTTTAACGATACATTGTCGATTAACCCACCCAAAGTATTTTGCGTACCATACGAACCAAAGCTTAGGTTCATTGACTCTGCTTGAGCTGTAAAAGTAACTGATTGCAAAGCCCAATCAGGCGTAAGACCACTGGTACTTTCGCTACTAAAACTGGCTAACATATTTTGGTTAAAATCGATTGCTGAATCGTACCAAAAAACATTAATACCGTTATCATTTAAGATGTTAGTGCGTGGTTTATAATAAAACTGTAATAAATAATCACTACCCACAGAAAGAGAACCAATCGATTGAGTCATAACCGTGTTAGATGCACCAATACCAAAGTATGAATCTAATTCCACATGATTTGAACCATCTTGCGAACTTGTAACTACATTTTGTTGTAGTTCAATGCCACTGCCAGCACTAGTTACCCAACCAGGTAAGCTTGAGAATACATCCCAAGTACTGCCTGTAGTAGCATAGCTTTCTAGATTGATATGATTAACAGCACCATAAGCAGCCGAGTTATCATCAAAACTTAATTGCTCAAAACTGCCATTGGTAATTAACGAAGCATTCGACAAAGCACTAAATGCAAGGAAAGAAATCGACAAACCGATTTTATTGATAAATTTTAACATACGATAACTACCTATTGAGTCTTGGTTGATGTTGGCTAGTATAGGTAGGTTCTTAGTTCGAAAATATGGCTAAACTGTCCAGTTTTTTAAAATTCGTTTGGATTTTTAAGTAACATTAACTGTTGACGGATAATGTTACTATTCAATAGAGAATAAGCCACAAAAGCGAACTATGTTTTGTCCTTCTTTAACAATTTTCGCTATTTTTCTTTACCATCTACGCTAGAAGAAATTGGTTCTAATCCATTTTTGATACCATCTACTATTTGTTGCTCAATAGACACACTAAATCTAGAGATTAAAGGATAAATAGCTAAAAGCTTTTTCCCTGCAGGACTCTCATAAAATTTAAGTAATTCCCCTAATTCTTTTTCTGAGAAACTCTGCCTATATGTATCTTTTAAAAATGCTTTCACCTCTGGTGTATTATCGAAAAACGAAGAGAATGTTTTTTTAAGTATATTATTAATATCGACTTTAGCTTGTTTATATTGATCAGGAGTTATTTGGCTTTTGTTTAACTCTAAATAGTCAGATATTTGCTTGAGATATATTTGATTGTAGGCATCACTAAATTCATTGTAATCAGAAGCTTCCAAAACAGATTCGACTAAATGGTCAATTGATTTTTCTTCTTTGGATGTAGCGAATACGCTTAATGAAGAGCACGAAACTATGGAGATAACAAAGTAGATAACAAATTTTATTGAATTGAGCACATACTATCCTTAAAAATATAACGTTAACTTAAGCGGATAAAATTATTGGTTATAACGTGTTGTTGTTTTTTATATTGCTGTTTTATCGGTGCATTTACTGTTTTCAAATGTGTGAGTCATAGTATTCCCGCTGTTAGCCTTGGTCACTATTTTCTGAGGCTCAATAGCCAGTACTTCTATGTTTCTGGCTTCGAGTAAAGATAATAAGTCAGAACAAGATTTAAATTCTGAATTTTTTGGATAATTGGAGTCACCATTGAGCCTCAACAGCGCATCAAACAAACTCTCATCCTTTTGGATTTTAACTTCTTTTACTATTTTTCCTTTAAGGCTATCTCTTGAGACTCGCTCTCCCGTAACAGTAACCTCTTCTTGAGAAGCACACCCCACTAAAAATAAAATCAATATTGATATGCTAATTTTCAAATTATACTCCTGCAACACATTCCTGTTAAAGGGAATTTATAATGTGGCTAAAATTGTTGAACGTAGCGAAATCAGCCAACTGTAATTTGTGATCTTCACCGATAAAATGGACACTCTTCATTTCAATTTCTCGCCAGTTCATACTCAGCGGGCGTTTTATATCCTAAACTCGAATGTAGTCGTTGTCTATTGTAAAAGTAATTCAGTTAACCTTTTAATTTTGAATGTTATTTATTCATCGTCTCAAGCGTATTGGCTCTGATTAAGTCAGCTTTAACGAATAAAATAATGACTAAACTTCTGCATTATTAGTTCAGCAACTTGGACGGTTCATGCTGGCCTTCATCTTATGTTTAATTAAGAATGCCTCAATCACATGGGCTCTATATTCACTTCCTCGGTTGGTATGGAAAAATGGTATTAGTGCTTACGTTTATTGATAGCAAGCAGGGTTAGTGGGGGGGGGTATTTTTGCCTAAGGCCCAGTCTATGACTCTAGGTGAATATAAATCCCGCTCAAGCTTTGAATAGTAACTGCTTCGACAATTACAAAGATACGTAATACCTGGCTTTGTCCGTATTATTGATATGATTAAATTTTGACATATTAAATATTATTAGGCTTAATGACTTGATATACCTTATATGTTTACATTAAGTTAACATTAAAATAGCTAAGTTTAGGGATGAATTATGATTTATTTTATTCGGGTAATTACTGTGTTTTTCCTGTTATTCATGATTACTGCATGTGGTGGTTCTTCAAGTAGTGATAGCCCTAAAACGACGCCAATTCAGCCTATACCTACTCCAATACCAATTCCAGAACCATCACCTTCTCTTATCCTTGCTTATGCAAATGACTATAGCGTTCTCGAGTTAAATACAGCGGCTACTGAGCTTGTTGAAGCTCGTTATACCGGTATATCTAGCGAAGCTGATATTGATGTGAACTTAGCACAAAGAATTTTTTTAGCGTTGTTTAATTCTGCTGCAACCACTGCACCTGAAATCGGCAGAGAGAGCTTTCAACGTGTAATGGATGCTGATGGGTATATCAATGTTAACTTACCTTGTACTTTTAACGGCACTGTTAGGTATAGAGGGAAGTTGAATGATAATTTTGAAGGTCACTTATCGTTAGCTTTCGATAATTGCCTCTCTGCAAGTGTAGATACGCCGATAAACGGAAGTGCTGCCATTGTTTATGATAAATTAACCGATACGGCTATAGAGGTAACTTATTATTATGATAAATTAAATTGGACAGCAGAAGGTCAAAAAATACAATTAACAGGGTTATCAAAAGTAGTTACAAACCTCAATAACTCATCAGGTGTAACAACATTAAATAATCAACAATATTTACTTTTTTCTATAGGTGACAGTGAACAAATTCTATTAGACGCGAGTCTTAATTTAGTTGAGGGAAAGCGTAACTTTTCAACTATTGATTTAGCGGGGGATATGTTTTTTAACGATAAAGGCAAAGTCTCAATTAAATTTGAAGATATTGTCGATTTACCACCTAATACTCTTGCTGGCAGCATGTTATTAAAAGGTAAAAATTCTGCCATTATTCAATTTGATAATCCGTATGTTCTTTATTTGGAGGACATTAATAATGATAATATTTACGATGTTGGTACATATTTCTCAGATATTAATGAGTTACTTTATCGTTCAGCAGAGTCAAAATATATAGTTGCGATAGCTGATTTATCTCTACCACCAAATGTTGCTCGTCCAAACTTAAACATGTCTCACTTCGATAAAAAAGACACCACTACGCCATTAAGCGTTTTCTCTGGAGGATATGGCGATCCCGATACGCCTTATGAAGATTTAGTTGCATTTTATCGTTGGTATATTAACGGCGAGATCGTTAGCGGGGAGACGAGTGATACTCTGCCAGCATACATTGCCGTTTATGGCGATGATGTCAAAGTTACCATGCTAGTTTCTGATGAGGTTAACACGATAGAAAGTACGGCTTTTACAATAGAGTTGGATGATGCTCCCGTACAACTTAAATATTCTAATGTACCCGAGTCAGTTGAAGTAGGTGATGTAGTTCAATTCTTAGTGAAAATATCAGATCCAGACACTAATACAATAGAACAAGGCAGTGTTTTTATCGCAGGCCCAGAAGGTGCTACATTTAACGAAGATGGCATATTGTCTTGGACCGTACCTGATGATCTTCTCTTTCCTTATCAAACTTATCACTTCACTTTTGGGATACCCGATTCAAATGGAGATATTAGTGAAAAAGGCACTGTAGCAATTACAGTTAAAGCTACTAAGGCATTGCCAATTGCGCGTAACTGGATTCAAAGCCCTATTGTTAATAATTCAATGCATGTTGGAGATTTTGACGGTGATGGTGATAATGAGGTGTTATCAACAAATAACTTCTCCAGCGTATTTCTGCTTGAACTTTACCAAGGAAAATATCGACAAAAATGGGTATATCCTTTTAAACCAAAGGCTGATGGGCGTATTGTTCAAGTTTTATCTGCAAATATAGATAATGATAACGCACAAGAGATTATCGTTGTTACAAACAAAGGTATGAGCGTTATTAATGGATTAGATGATGTTGACCGTTTATTGTTCTCGACCAGTAACCATATACAATATGCTGCCGTAAAAGATATCAATAATGACGGAATTCTAGAAGTAGCTTATTTACATAAATCATATGAAGATAGTAATGAAGTTAATGTCACTGTCTTCTCTATAGATAAGCCATTAGAAACACTTTTTACTACAAGTTTAGGCGATGCAAAACAAATTATACTTGCTAATGTTGATGGTGATGAAAGCTTAGAGCTTATTTCAAATAATGGCTTGATATATGATACATCAAGCTGGAACAATCAATGGGCGAGTAGTAATAAATTCGGTGAAGGAAATGTCACTTCTGGCGATTATAATGGCGATGGTTTAATCGAGATAGCAGGAGCAAATAGCACGGGAACAATTAGTATATATTCGGCCGTTAATAAATCTAAATTATCTAGTTTAGATCATGACAATGTTTGCTCACTATATAGCGATGATATCGACAATGATGGTGCGGATGAACTGTTAGTGGGTAATTGCCAAAACCACTACATCAGTGCATATAAAATGATTGAGAATGAAATTAGTCCACTTTGGAGTGATTTTCCTAGTGGAGGCAATGTATATTCTTTGACTGTAGGTGATTCTGATAACGATGGGGAATTAGAAATTCACTGGGGTATTGGAAATGATAATAATGGTGCAAATAGTTTTAAAGGCGCAAATATCAGTGATAGTGGCATTTCTCCAGTAAGTGTTTCGACCAGTACGATGCTCGATAAATTTAGCAGCGCTGGTTGGGCAAATATTGCTGGCTTAGAAGAAAAAGCTGTATTTTTCATTCCGTCAACAGCTAATGGTTATCAGGGGAGTCGAGTGTTCACTATGGATAAGCTTGGTAACTATGACTTGAGTAATGAAATATCAACAAACTGGGATAAAAGCTCTTATGCCGTTACTAACGATTATAATAATGATGGTTTCGGAGATATATTCTTACCTAACACACCACTTTATGAAGGGTCATTCGCTGCAATGCAGTTGTATGATAATTCGATTCAATGGCAATACGCTTCAAGTAATTCAAACTCAACAATAGGCCTTATTAAAGCGAAAGACATAAATGGAGATAGCTTTGAAGATGCTATCTTTGCAGATGAGCTTACCGTTAGAGCTGTTGATGTCAGCAATCAAGTCATCATTGGTAACTATACTTTTGACAGCGATATAATAGATATAGTCCCGCTTAGTCTGAATAATAAAGCATCGGTTGTTGTAGCCACAAGAGATAAACTTTCATTGGTAATCAGTAATGGTTCAGTATTTTCTGAACAGTCATCTTTAGAGCAATCGTGTCATCAAATAATGCTAATTAATTTTGATGATGATGATGATGATGAGTTACTTTGCTTACAAGAAAGCATAGTACCTCGAGCCAAACATCTTGTTGTTTTTGAAATTGAAAATTTAAATCTTGTTGAGTCATCACGTAGTGATTTAGCACTTAATTTCAATAATATAATTGTTGATCCTTCTAAAAGCCAGCAACAAAATCTTTTTGGAACAGTAACTGTTGGCCATAATGCACGTGAAAATACTGATTCTTACACGATTAAAAAATTAACGACCGAAGGGCATGTTATTTGGGAAAGTCCAAACTTAATTGGCGAGGCAACTAGTCATGGCCTAAAAGCACGTAATGTTGCTGAGTTAGGTTTAGAGTTAATGTTATCAACTAATAATATGATGTATTGGATTCACTAATGATTTTAGGCCGCTATTACCGCGGCTATTTTATGTAAATAACGGCGTACTAAATAACTGATAAATGTAACTCATCGGTTATTTAGTGCTGAATTTTCGATAAAATAGAAGTTAAATGAATCCGGGCTAGCTTTAAAGAAACGTTATCATCATAGTAAATGTTATAGCAATAGCGCTTTGTAGCACTAAGTGGCGTTGAAAATAGGAATTCTTAATGTTTCGCGTTTTAAGAGGGTTTCTGCAACATCAGCGGGGACCTGATAAAACTCATTGACGTATTCTTTCGCATTCAAATATTCACGAATTTGTTTTTTTACTTTACAGGGATTAGCGCATTTTAATGAAAATACCACCTTGTAATTACCTGGCGTTTTTGCTGATAACGCCAATGCATATTCTTCTGGATCGATAGGTGTGCAACCAATTTTGATCACATCATTAAAAAAAGAATGGGTCATCACGTAAACATTACCGTAAGAAATGTCATCGTTATCATTTTCTTTATCTGTATTTTTCATTATATAAATAACCTAAGTAAATGATTACATTAATGATGGTACTATCATTTTAGCAAAATAACTAAAAAATATAATAAACGATAATAGTGCGCAACACCAAAACCATTAAGTGTTTTCTAAGGACGGATAAGCGTGTTATTGATTTTAACAAGGTACTTACATCGATGTAAGGCTCAGGTTTAGCTGGTCTTCAGGCTTTAATCGTGAATTTGTGCTCTTATAAGTCACTTAAATTCCCTGAATGATAAGAAAGCTATTAGCAATGATTTAATATAATACTCGTTACTCAAGTGCTGTAAATATCCATATTAATAAAATTGTTATGCCATTAAGTTGCTTGTTGGACAGCCCGCAAATATTTTAAATACACACTCTAGCGCTCATAAAGTTGGCTGCATGGTGTTTACTATTAATGCTATAATCGCAAAAATTTTCGGGACGGTTGTTAATTGTCCACCATTTGCTCGTATATACAGACTTAAAGAGATCTTTAATGCCATTTTCCAAACTTGGATTATCAGCCCCGATATTAAACGCACTAGCTGATTTAAATTACCTTAAACCAACTGAAATTCAACAGCAGGCGATACCCGTTATTTTATCGGGTAAAGATATTATTGCTGCTGCGCAAACGGGCACCGGAAAAACAGCCAGTTTTGTCTTGCCGTTATTAGAAAAAATAAGTGCTGCTGAAGCCGATGAAGAACGTCATTTACGTGGAAAACGCGTGCGTGTGCTGATATTAACGCCAACGCGTGAGTTAGCTATTCAAGTGGAAGCGAGTATTGCGCAATACGCAAAACACTTGAATATCAGTTCTATGGCTATGTACGGTGGCACAGAAATAGAGCCTCAAAAACAACGCTTAATTTGGGGGATCGACATTCTTGTTGCTACGCCGGGTCGTTTGCTTGATATGGCACATCAACGTGCCGTAGTTTTTGATCAACTAGAAGCTTTTGTTTTAGATGAAGCTGATCGCATGTTAGATATGGGCTTTATCGACGACATCAATAAAATTATTGAACGCTTACCAGAGCAACGACAAAACTTATTGTTTTCTGCAACTATTTCAGAAGATGTTAGGGGTCTAGCAAGACGTACAATTCATCAAGCTACTGAAATATCAGTGACTAACAATAACGCGTCAAAGCCTAAAATTGCACAATGGTTAGTCACCGTAGATAAAGGCAATAAATCGGCTTTACTCAGTTATTTGATTAAAGAACAGCAATGGCAACAAGCTTTGATTTTTATCGAAACCAAACATGGTGCAGCAAAGTTGGTTAGTCAGTTGGAAAAACGTGGTATTAAAGCAGAGTCAATTCACAGCGGACGAACACAAGCTGTGCGTGAACAAATTCTTAATGATTTTAAAGCTGGAAAAATCAACTTTTTAGTTGCTACTGGTATTGCTGCTCGTGGTATCGATATAGGTGAACTTGCTCGTGTGGTGAATTACGACTTACCTGATAAAGAAGATGACTATATTCACCGTATTGGTCGCACAGGTCGTGCTGGTAAAAGTGGTGAGGCAGTTTCTTTTGTTGCCAAAGACAACTTTAGAAATCTTTGCGGTATTGAAAGTAGACTAGGGCATGTGATTGAACGTCGAGAATTTGCTGAATTTCCAGTTAAAAAAGTTGTACCAGTTTCTATTTTAAATTATGTACCGAAAAATAAACGTACTTAATCTAGCTAGAAGAGTAAGTTGCGTGCTGATTGGTTTTTGATCAAACGCTAGTAATGAATAGTCATAGCCGTTAAATTGATGTTAACTGCATTGATAAATAACCAGCAGCAGGCTAGTTGCTGAACGTATAAAAAACAAATAAACCCGTAAGAGATAGGATATTTAATGAACCCAATTATTGCAATTTTAAAAGAACATAACGTGAGTGATGAGCAAACTAAATCAGTATTTCAAGCGTTAACTGAAAACCCAATGATGGCAATAGCGACTGTACAGCAGTTAGGTATTCCACAAGATAAATTGCAGGCATTGATGATGATGTTAATGCAAAATCCTGGGCTTATTAAAGAAGCGGTAGATGAGTTAGGCTTAGACTTTTCGAAAGTAGAAGCAGCGAAAGCGACGTTAGATAAATAAAAATTACTACAGAGTGAGCGCAATCTCACTCTGTAGTTTGCTTTATATTTTAAAGTTGCTCCGTACGATATATACCTCTCGTTTATCATGTTGAAATATTAAAAAATCCTAAACTAATATTTTCACGACACATCCCCTCTCAAAACCGCAAATATTTATAGTATTTTATTAGATAATAGGTGTAAAACGAGTCGCATTAGTGTCTCATTAACTAATACGGAATAGTTTGCCAGCATATTTAAATCTTAGTGAAGTCCTTTGATATCTTGTTGAAAGTTATTAGTGATGTTTATTTGGATAGTTTTAGCGTCGGTAAAATGTAGTAGCAACTTTAAAGTGCTAGAAAATAAGGACTAAAAAATGCAAAAAACGAGTTTTACTAACAATGTTGAAAGTACTGTAGATGAAATTTTAAATCGCTGTGGTCACCATGTTAAGTTGGCTGCACCTTTAGGGCTTGGCAAGCCAAATATCCTGCTCAATGCGTTGTACCAAAGAGTTAAAGTAAGTCCAAAATTGCGTCTAACCATATACACCGCTTTGTCGCTACAAACCCCACAGACAACCAACGCGCTACAATCACGTTTCCTTAAGCCTTTTTTGACTCGTCATTTTGGTGATAAATATCCAGAACTTGATTATGTCATTGATAGAAATAAAAACTGTTTACCCGATAATATTGTGGTGCATGAATTTTATTTTAGTTCAGGTAGCCAACTTAATGTTTCTGCGGCGCAACAAGATTATATTTGTCAAAATTATACCCATGTTGCACGTGATCTAGTGGCAGCAAATGTCAATTTATTACTGCAGCAGGTGGTACGACGAGAAAATAAGATCAGCTTGTCTTGTAATCCGGACGTTAGCCTAGAGCTGATTGATAGGATGGAGCAAGAAAATAAAGCACTATTTACGGTTGGTGTTTTAAATAATGAACTTCCTTATCTTGGCGGCGATGCAGAAGTCGGTCAAGAGGTGTTCAATTTGTTGTTAGAAGACGGCAATAATACCGAGTTATTTGCCATTCCTCGAGAGTCTGTAAGCGCAGTAGACCATGCTATTGGGTTGCATGCGAGTACGTTAGTCAAGGATGGAGGGACCTTGCAAATAGGCATTGGCGCTTTGTCTGATGCTATTGTCAACGCATTAATGTTAAGACAGCAAGATAACTCAAGCTATCTTAAGTCACTTGCTAGCCTTGATGTAGATTGTAATAGTGCATTAGTACAGGAAGTTGGCGGTCTTACTCCTTTTACACAAGGGTTATATGGCGCGACAGAAATGGTGATGGATGGCTTTATGCACTTACGCCAAGCAGGGATATTAAAGCGCCTTGTATTTGATGATTTACGATTACAGCAATTGCTCGACAACAATACAATTTCTAACCCTCTTGCGGCAGGTGATGCTAATAAAATGGTTGATTTGGGGCTCGTTGCTAAGCAATTGAGTGATGTAGATCTAAGCTGGCTGAAACGATTCGGTTTGCTCGAAAAAGGTGCAAAAATCGCTGAAAAACAATTATCTACAGAACGTCAATCTATCAGTTGTGATCTCAGTGAAAAAACTGCATTAGCTGAATTTGATCAACTGTTATCAGGAAAGCCTTTACAAGGCGGGCGTTATTTAGAAGGCGCTTTTTTACTGGGTTCTAAACCACTTTATCATTGGTTATGCCAGCTAAAAGAAGATGATTGGAGTGGATTATGGATGCGTAGCGTTTTGCATACTAATGAATTATTAGGTGGTAAGGAAACGCTTGACCGAATACAGCGTAAAGACGCTCGCTTCTTTAACACCTGTATGATGCAAACGTTACTTGGTGCGGCTGTTTCTGATGCTTTAGAAAGTGGCCAAGTGGTTAGCGGTGTTGGCGGACAATATAACTTTGTTGCTATGGCTCACGCATTAGATAGTGGTCGTTCAATCTTAATGTTACGAGCCACGCGAACCAAAGCGAACAAGCTTCAATCTAACTTACTGTGGAATTACGGGCATACGACTATCCCGCGTCACCTGCGTGATATTGTTATTACTGAGTATGGTATCGCAGACTTACGAGGGCAAAGTGATCAAGAAGTAATTAAAAGGCTCTTAGCCATTAGTGATGCTAGGTTTCAGCTAACATTATTAGCCAGTGCTAAGGCCGCAGGAAAAATAGCTTCAGACTTTATTATCCCAAATGCTTGGCGGCTTAACTTACCTGAAAAACTCATCGTGCTTAAACAAAATCCAAACTTTGCCATATACCCGTTTGGCTGCGACTTTAACGAAATTGAACAACAACTGATAACGGCACTTCAATCTCTAGAGGCCGCAACTATAAGTCCGTTTGGTAAACTAAGTCATTTAATCCGTAGTTTGTTACCAGCAAAAATACCTGCTCAAGCATATCCGCATTTAGCGCGTATGGGGTGGAGCCAAAGCGATGAAAGTGTTTCGATGAGCTTTAAAGATAAACTACTTAGCCGTATGCTGGTTAGGCATTTACCTTTTTAAGCATCCGTGTGGCATCGTTTTAGTTTCATCTCGGCCAAACTTAACAAAAGAAGTCATAGATAGGCATTCGCTATGGCTTTATCCGTGTTAAACGCATAAGTCTGTTAATATTTAGGAAATTTGGTACAATGCTATTTTTTGATTTTAGGTAGCCAATGAATAATAGTAATGAGCCGTTACACGGCGTGAAACTTGAACAAATTCTGACTGAATTGGAGAAGAAGGTTGGTTGGGAGAAAATGGGTGAGTTACTTAATATTCGTTGTTTCACTAATAAACCGCGTCTAAAATCAAGTTTGAAATTTCTCCGTACAACCCCTTGGGCACGCAGTCGAGTGGAGATTTTATACCTGAAAACTTTTTGTAGTCATCATAAAGGCACAGGGAGCGCAATCAGGGGGATACTTGCTCAAAAAACAGCGATAACACAAACTACTTCTGAGAAACCGACTCCTTTTGTTTGGCCAACGTAATAATATAAACAAGATAAAAAATGTGATATCTAGCACTGACGTAATTAAATAAGCTGACGTGAGCGCTAGGCATTAAATTAATACTCAAGTTAATGCCTAAGTAATTGAAATAAATACTGTTCAATGCGGCTACCTAGTTCTTGATATCTCAGTACAGTGTTGCTAGATTTCATTTAGTGTGTGCGTTTCGCTAAGTTCGTAAACTAAACTAATGACCTAACAATTAACCCTTTCACTTTTTTGCTAATTAATCTGATAACTTGTGCCAGCTTCATTTAGTGCTCGATAAAAGTCTTCAATTTGGCATGTTTCTTCCATTTGACAGAGCACGCGATACTTTTCTATTGCTGGCTGATAACCTTGCAAAGCAGCCTGAAATAACCAATTAGCAGCGTTTTCAATATCACGACTTCCTTCAATGCCCGTTAAGTAGAGTTCAGCTAGGTTAGTTTGTCCTGGCGCATAGCCTAATTCTGCAGATTGTTTCAATAATATAAAAGCTTGTTCAAATCTATCATTAATATAGCTTGTTTTAAGGAAGGCCATTCCTTGAGTGTTTTGTCGCTTTCCAGGGATATAGCGCCATTCTTTTTGAGCTTCTGTTGCGTTAGTTACCGGATTGCCATCAATCATATAAACGGCTTTATTTCTGCCGATCAGGCTAAATTCTGGTCGTACTACTCGATAAATGAAGCCTTGTTCAAATAAGCTATCTAATTCAGCATAAGAAAAATTTTGGCGCTTTTTTTCGAAATAATCAAAATTTGTACTGTGGCCAAAACGCAGTCCATTGTTTAAAGATTTTTTTAAAGGATAAAAGTAATTACCATAGGTAAGTGATACTTTGCCACCGGTAATATCTACAACTTTAGCAATACGGTAATTATTTTGTGGCCGTTGATCACCAGCGACTTTTCTGTAGTCTAAATAATAAAAGTCGTTAACTTTAGGTGCTTCAATAAATGCTTGGCTCTGACGACTCTTTTGTTGTTCTTCAGAAAAGTAATAGCTCAGCAATAAAATGATAAGAATGCTACCAGTAAAAGTGCTAAGCAAGCGCAGTTTATTGAAAAAAGCCAAGCCGAGATCAGAAAAAATTAGTTTTCGATCTAATGCGTCATTAGCAATACCAGCAAGGTGATGACATTGTAAACATTGTACTCGCGTACCACGTTTTATTGGAAAAATAGGTAAGTATTCAAAAAAATAAAAAGCATAAGTGATCACTGAATTAACACGGTGTTGCTGGCTACCACAACAAGGACAAAGTAATTTGTCTGTTGTGCCTAAACTCAATGTCGACTCGCGATAATCCATTACCTTAACCTATTATTAATTTATGCTTTTCAAAGCGAGTATTTTTATAGCATTCGTTTATAAAGCAGGCAAGTACTATTATACTAATAGCTTCGTAATTTAACGTTGACAGATTTATTGAGTGATAATCAATTTATTAAATAAAATTATTTATTGGCTGACTGATCGGGTTATTAGGCAAAGTTTAATTATCATAATTGGTGTATGAAAATAGATATATTTGGAAAATTTTCTTTCACAGCTCTTACCGATATACCGTTTTATTATTACGTTAATCATAGCGTAAGTTATACGTTAGTTATGCTAGTACGGGGAGGGATGTGGTGAGAATACCTTCTCATTATATGAGGAGACTACAATGTCTAGCTTGTGGTAATAACAAGCTAGACATTGTGAAATTATCAACCGTTGTTTTGATTATTTCGTTGCTAAGCGTATACCGGTATATAAAGCCGTTATTCTATTCAATACGAATAGTCGCCTTAATGATCCTGACTTCTTCAGTTGTGCGTCCCGAGCGACTTCCTAACGCCTCAATAGCGGTCAAGGTAGTATCTAGGCCTTCGACCACTTCGCCAAAAATAGTATGTTTACCATCTAACCATGGCGTTGGCGTAAAGGTGATGAAAAACTGACTGCCATCAGTGTTAGGACCAGAGTTAGCCATACTGAGCAGTCCCGGTTTATCATGACGTAATGTACCTTCAAATTCGCCAGCATATTTATATCCAGGGTTACCTGTGCCATTGCCTAATGGGTCTCCACCTTGAGCCATAAAATTGCTGATCACGCGGTGAAAAATCAAATCATCATAAAACCCAAGCTTAGTTAAATAAATAGTGCTTGTAGCATGCATAGGTGCTGTCTCAGGAAATAGTTTAACTACTAACTTACCTTTAGTTGTCTCTAAGTCCCAAAAATATTGAGCTTCTGGATTAAACGCTGCAACTTCAGGCTGCGCTAATTTAGTTTTCCAGTCAGCTTTATTTTTATCTATATTTTGCGCTTCAATATAATCATTTACAGCTTTTACCGCAGGATCTGCATTAAAACAGCCGGATAATACTATAAGCAAAAAGGGGATTAAGTATGTTGTTAATGATAAAAAATGATTTTTCTTCATGTAAGTTCCTTTACTACGGACTTTGCTCTGCCAGTATGTTTAATACGATGCCAGTTTTATAGCATAGTTATTGCTGGCAAAAAACAGTCAATGTTTTCTCGTTATCGTTTAGGGTATGTTTCCATGCTAAATAATTTTGTGTTTGATATAAAAAATTATTTTCTGGTGTGAAAGTAAAAAAAAATCGAGTAATTAATCTGTAAATACAGTTAATTACTCGATTTCATTAGACTAAATTCAAACATTGAATTTAGTCAAGTAAGCTTAAGGTAGGGTAATTGTAACCGTTGTACCTTTACCGCTTTGGCTATCAACTTTGATATCGCCAGCCAATTTATTCTTAACTAAGTCGTAAGTAGTACTCATACCAACACCAACATAGCCTCGTTCGGTTTGAGTAGTAAAGAACGGTTCAAAGATTTTATCTAAAGTGGCTTTAGTCATACCTTTACCATCATCAGAATAAGTAACTTTAGCGCCGCCTTTAGCTCCTTTCTCAACTTTTAAAGCGATTGTTCCGTTACCATTATTATCAAAACCGTGTTTTATAGAGTTATTAACTATATTTAGTAATACTAACGCTACGTAACTTGGTACTGATTTAATTTTTAATTCTTTTTCACCAGAATAATTATAAACAATATCACTTTGATTAAATTCAAAATCATAAAGCATCATCATTTTTTGCATGTAAGAGATGATATCAAAGCTCTGAATATCAGTATCATCTTGATCGGCAGCAACGATATTAAAGTTTTCTAATAAAGTAACTACAGGCTTCAGTGTCGCAGCATGTGTAGCATCGCCAGCTGATTCAAGTTGTGTCTGTAAATCACTTAAAGATAAACCTGCAGCATAAGTAATGTCAGTTGCAACATAACCTAAGGCAGCAAAGTTTTCTGATTTTATTAACTGGTTTTCTCTTACTGTCAACAATTCGTTGTTACCACTTTCAGGGATAACTACAGGTTGTGATGCTATATCTTTAGCTTTTTTCCACATCAAAAATGCGATTACTAAAGCAATGATAGCGATAAGAAGAAAAACAAAAAATAGTATTTGGTAACTAGAAGAACTATCTTTCTCTTTAGCCATATTTGCTAACTTTATAGCGGCATTATTAGCGAGTTCTTTCTGTTTTTTTACTTGCTCAGTTAAATCAGCAACTACTGTTTCTTGGGCTAGTGCAGCTTCCTCAAATTTAATTCTCTCTTCGTCAGACATTTGACCAGCTTGTTGATCTCCTGCTAACTCTGATTTTGCTGCTTGCAACTTCTTGCTTATTTTGAGTTGTTTTTGTTGAGCTTGCACTTGCTTGGCTAACAGCTGTAGTTTTTTCTCTTGTGCTTTAATTTCTTGGCTTTTCTTTTCGCTTTCTTGTTGCGCAACTTCTAGGCTTTTAGTTTTTTGTTGAAGGCCTAAATTGTACCTTGCTGAATTCTCGTTACTAGCATCTAGCTTCTCATTCAATTGACTTAATAATGATTGTTGTTGTGCTAATTGATTTTGAAGGGCTAATAATTGTTTAGCTTGCTTGTTTTCGCGAGCGAAAGTAGGGCTTACTGATAATATATCGCCGTTATCTTTATCATCTAGAAAGTAAGTTAATTCAGGAACATTAATTTTTTCTGGATCAATATTAGAATCATTGACTTTAAAACTGATTTTAGATTGTTCATTGTTATATGAAATATCAATCATCGTTTTAGAGAGGGCTTCCATTTCTTCGGTAATAATTAATACACGAGAGGTACCGATTACTTTGTCCGCTATGGCTAAAAAGTCTCTTTGATCTGATGATGGAACATATATAATATTTACATTTTGCGCATCATTAAGTGTTTTTACTGAGCGGATTTCAATGTCTTTGCCTTTTACACCTTTATTAGCAAAAAAATCACTGAAAAATTTATATTGTTCTTCATCTTCATATACACCAATAATGAATTTAGATTGCCTAGCCTCTGCAGGCCAAGTAACATATTTCGCAAACTTACTCACTAGTACCGCTTTTTCATAATCAAGCGTTGACGTTTGTGCCCAAGTTTGACCCCCAACAACCAGACCCATGCTAACAATCACTAACATAAAACTTGATCTTAATCGTGCAAACATTGCTTTCATGACATACCTTAACAAAAATTAATAATATAGTTACATTCTACGTAGAATTTTCCTTAAATCAATCGTGTTATTAAGATGTTAAGTAGATGATCGCTGTTAATTTGTCTTAAATCATAGATTATCTCACGTCCTACGCTCTTTATAGCAAAGGAAGGGTAAAAAAAATATAGTGAAAAATATTATAGTAGTGAACAAAAAACGAACACGACCATGTATTTAGTCTTTGTAGAATGATGCGTTTTTATAACGATATCGACGTTTTTTTACTTTTTTGTTAATAATTGGAGATAAAAATGATAGGTAATGATGAAATTGTAAGTAATGAACATAGCCAATATGCAGGTTTTTGGGTGCGAATGGTGGCAAGTATTATTGATTCAGTACTTATCTTGATGCTGACGTTACCAATATTATATCTGATTTATGGAGAAGCATATTTTGATTCAAAAGAGTTGGTTCAAGGTGGAGGTGATTTTTTTATTAGTTATCTACTTCCGATTGGAGTGATTATTTTGTTCTGGATTTATAAATCAGCTACACCAGGTAAAATTGCACTATCAATAATAATTGTTGATGAAAAAACGGGTGGTAAACCATCGATTAAACAGTATGTCATTAGGTATATTGGCTACTATGTATCATTAGTGCCGTTAGGTTTAGGTTTTATCTGGGTAGCTTTGGATGAAAAAAAGCAGGGATGGCACGATAAAATGGCAGGCACCGTAGTTATTCTTGACGCTAAGTAAGCATAATTAATTTTAAAGATTAACGTAATCAAGTAAGCTGCTATTTATCTGTATTTCATTTATTACGTTATTTTATGTCAACTAAATCAATTTTAATTACCGGGTGCTCAAGCGGCATCGGCTTACATGCCGCATTAACACTTTCTGCGCGCGGTTATCAGGTATTCGCTACAGCAAGAAAAGCATCAGATGTCGTTATGCTAAAAGAAAAAGGCTTAACCGCGTATCAGCTTGATCTTACCAATCCTGAAAGTATTAGCTTGGCCGTTGCTCAGGTACTAGAAAAAACTGATGGCAAATTAGATTATCTTTTTAACAATGGAGCATATGGGCAGCCAGGCGCATTAGAAGACTTATCTACTGCGGCCCTAAGAGCACAGTTTGAAACCAATGTTTTTGGTTGGCATGAGCTTACCAAGCAAATAATACCCGTGATGAAACATCAAGGTCATGGTCGTATTATTCAATGTAGTTCAGTGTTAGGTTTTGTTTCTATGGCTTACCGTGGAGCTTACAATGCTTCAAAATATGCTATTGAAGGTTTAACAGACACATTACGGCTAGAATTGAAGAGCGCCAATATTGCGGTGGTTTTATTAGAGCCAGGTCCTATTAATACACAATTTAGAGCTAACGCACTCGCCGCTTTCAAAGCTAATGTTGACGTTGAAGAAACGGATCATAAGCAGGAGTATCATCAACAAATCGAGCGCTTAAGCAGTGAAAAATCAAACGCTACTTTTACTTTAGAAGCGCTTGATGTAACACAAGCATTAATTCATGCTTTAGAGAGTAAACGACCTAAACTACGTTACAGAATCACCACCCCAACAAAGCTTTTTTCAGTGCTGAAACGCTTATTACCAGCACGTTGGTTAGATTACTTACTTGCGAAAGGGTAATTATTTTTAACTTTAAATAATTAATTTTTGCAGGCCATAATTTTATAGAGGTAAGGATGCTTTTATAAAATATTATTGCTGTTTATTTAACTAACTCAATCAATAATATGTTTTACGATTACAAGGCTTATCTATGAGTTCGAATATGTATAAGGTAATACTCATTTTATCAGCTACTTTCCTAGGATTTATTCTCTGGATTATATATTTAGCGAACACCGCTCAACCAAGCGTGTTTTTTAATTTTGTGGCTAGCATTCCTTACGGCGATAAAGTAGGGCATTTTTGCTTATTTGGTTTTTTATCTTTAGGAGCAAACTTTGTTTTTAAACTCAAAAAATTTAGTTTAGGCTTATTTAACGTTTATTGGGGCTCTGCCGCGGTACTTTTCTTTGTCGTTATCGAAGAATTAAGCCAATACTTTATACCCAATAGAACATTAGACGCGACAGATTTAATCGCCGATTTTTTGGGTATTATTGTTTTTAACTTTATTACTTTATTTATTAGTTTATATAGTTATAAAAGTATTAAGTAAGTCGATAAGGGTGCAAACTTTAAACGTGCACTCCTTACTCGATAGGGAAAGTATATTTTACTGTGATTTATATTTTCTCAATCGTCACCGCGATTGATTTATAAGTAGGAGTACCGCAATCATCAGCCGTGCTTTCTAGCGGCACTAATGGATTAGTTTCAGGGTAATATGCTGCGACGCAGCCTGCAGGGATATTATATTCCACCACTTTAAAATCCGTGATTGAGCGGATAATATTGTCGTTCGATACCGTTGTTATTTTTACTTTATCGCCATTACCTAATTGCTGCTTTTCCATATCATCAACACTCATGAAAACTACGCGGCGTTCGCCATGTATGCCACGATAACGATCGTCCATGCCATAAATCGAGGTGTTGTATTGGTCATGAGAGCGTAATGTTTGTAAAGTTAAAATAGGCTTGTCAGTAAAACTTTCAGCCACTTCATGAGCTAGCTGCTCGGGTAGCATCGTACTTGAAAAAGTTGCTTTGGACGCGCTTGTTTTCCATTGACGCAAGGCCGCTTTGTTTTCTAAGTGAAAGCCTCTACCAATTTTAATTCGTTGATTGTAATCAAAGAATTCAGGTAGTACCTGGCTAATATCTTGTCTGATCAAGGCGTAATCATCGCTCAACTTCGTCCAATTTACGATGCTTTCACCGACGCAGGCTTTTGCGATGCCAGCCACAATAGCTGTTTCTGAACGCAAATGTGGTGATGCGGGTTCATTCTGACCTGTTGAACTGTGAACCATGCTCATGGAATCTTCCACGGTAATGCACTGCTCTCCACTTGTTTGACGGTCAATTTCAGTACGTCCTAAACAAGGTAATATTAACGATTGCTTGCCTGTGATCACATGGCTGCGATTGAGCTTAGTGCTAATCTGTACGGTTAGGTCACACTGCTGCAATGCTTGGTAAGTTCTTGTTGTGTCGGGTGTGGCAGCAGCAAAGTTACCGCCTAAAGCGATAAACACTTTTGCTTTTCCGGATAACATGGCGTGCAGAGAATCTACGGTATTAAGGCCATTATTACGCGGGGCTTTAAAGTTATAGTGATGTTCTAAAGCGTCAATAAATGCCGCTGGTGGTTTTTCGTTGATCCCAACGGTACGATTACCTTGCACGTTTGAATGACCACGAACTGGACAAGCCCCTGCACCAGCTTTACCAATATTGCCTCTAAGCATCAGCACGTTGACCAACTCTTGAATGGTGGCAACTGAATGTTTATGTTGAGTAATACCCATAGCCCAAGTGAAAATAACTTTTTTGTTACTGGCGTAAATATCAGTGATTTGTTCTATGTCTTGTCTATCAAGACCACTTTGACTGATTATTTTTTCCCAAGGCGTAGCGGCTACGCTTTGCTGATAGGCAGTAAAGTTATGACAATGTTCTGCAATGAAAGCGCTATCGAGTATGGTGCTGTCTTGTTTAAATCGCTCAAATAATGATTTTGCAACACCACGTAAAATGGCCATGTCGCCACCTAATCGAGGGGTGAAATAATACTGGCTAATATTAGTGCCAGTGAAAAGAATCATTTCTTTTGGGCTTTGTGGATCTGAAAACTTCTCTAGTCCGCGTTCGCGTAAATTATTAATGCTGACAATGGTTGCACCACGCTTACTCGCTTTACGTAACGTGCCAAGCATGCGAGGGTGATTTGTACCTGGATTTTGGCCAAAAACGAAGATAGCATCCGCTTGATCGAAATCAGCCATGGTAACTGTGCCTTTACCTGTGCCTAAACTACTGGTCATGCCGATACCTGAGGCTTCATGACACATATTCGAGCAATCAGGAAAATTATTAGTACCTAAAACACGACCAAATAATTGGTATAGATACGCCGCTTCATTACTGGCACGACCTGAAGTGTATAATAGTGCTTCATCTGGAGAGGGCAGTTGTTGTAGTTTGTCAGCGATAATCTTAAAAGCCTCATCCCAACTCACTTCTTGGTAATGGTCACTATTACCGTCATAAAACATCGGTTGAGTTAAACGGCCACTTTTCTCTAATGAGTGATCGTCCCATTGTTGTAGTTCAGTGATTGAGTATTGCTGAAAAAAATCTGCATTCACTCTTTTACTAGTCGCTTCCCAAGCAATCGCTTTCACGCCATTTTCACAAAAATCAATTTTACCGGCATCAGCAGAATCACCCCATGCACAACCCGGACAATCAAAACCACCAGGCTGATTAGCACGTAATAACGCCTTAACGTTTTTAGCCGCATTTTCACTTTTTACGATATGTTTAGCTGAACTTTTAAGAGCTCCCCAGCCGCCCGCAGGTGCAGAGTATGCAGGAGATATTTTTGTAGATTTTGACATGTGAATTCTCTTTTAAGCAAAAAGGTGTAGCTATCTTAAATGTGAAAAAAATTAGGCCAGACGTTATACGTTAAGTACTGACATAGTATTTTAAGTTGCGTGAGTGTGACTTAGGTATTTAATGATAAATGAGTGAATTTAGCAATAAGATCATATCAACAAGTTAGGCTATATTGGCGTTAGTCTGGACTATTGGTCTGAGGAAAGAGGTTATTTTTGCGAAATAAAGTGTTTGGTTTAGTTTGGTTTAGTTTAGTTTGGTTTAGTTCAGCTTGGCAAGTAAGTTAACTGATAGACCTTTAATCATAAATACGTTGTGTACTCAGATAATAAGTTTTTCATGATGATAACTTAGAGAGTCCACTAGGTTGACATAAGGTAATGCAAGTTTTGTTAAACGCTTTTTGTGTTATTGCATTACCTTCTGATTTTTATCCACCTTGCGCCATTTTTTGTAATAGCTGTAATCGCTGTTTTTCTTGTTGGGATGGTTCGTAAGGTCTGTCACTTAAGCTTGATACAGCAAAGTCCTTTATGTCGAATTTATTAATTGCACTATCGCCATACTTTGTTGGTTTGCCCGGAGCCGGAGACATTAATTCAATAGTGAACGTCGATAAATAAAAGGGAGCCTTTTTACCTTGTAGAACGCTTTGATGGGCTTTTAACTCAATATTTCTGTTGCCTTTACTAAGCTTTTCTTTACTGACTAAGTGAGCAATAGGTTGGTCGTCGGCATCAAATAAGTTAGCACGTATTCGATAAAGACCTTGTTCTCTAGTGTTCAAATTCGCTTTTAATACCATATCAGCGTCTTGGGTATATGCAGGCTCAAAACCTTCTAAAGTAGCAATTGAGTCAACATATTTGAGCGACAAAGCAATGCTAATATTTTTACCATTAATACGTGCCTTTACCGTTGCTTGTAGCTGCATTGGAAAGTTACGTTCGCCGTCAAATTGAGCGGTCCAATTTTTGTCATTTTGTTCAAATTTTCGCTTTAGTAGTGACTTACCGGTCGTGGTATCAACGAGTACTAGCTCTGCATTGCTAATGTTTTCACCGATTAATGTGGCAAATACGGGTTCAGGATAGACGTAACGATACTTTGATAACTTTGCTGAAATGGTTGTACCTAAGTCATCAACAGGGATTGACTGCGGGTTGAAATAGTTGGGCTCTAAGCGATCCAAGTCTTTATTGCTTAAAGGCTGCGAATAGGTTGGGAAACTTAGCTCTGCTGCATAAGCTTTTGCAACTAATGTCGCTGATTCATTTGATGTGATCTCAGCCGGTATAACGTTGACCAATGGGCTTTTCTCGTGCTGTTTTTCTGGCACAGATGTGGCTTTTACTTTGGTTGTACTAAGATTTTTTTTCGCTATCGTAACAGGAGGCTCAGTCATTGTTGGCCAAAAAAGCCAAACGGTTAATACCACAACACTCATGATAGCTATTCGCTTTAAAAAAGAGATGTTTTTCATTGCGTTTTTATGTTCCTATTTAAAAAGCTGCTACCCTTTCTCAATTCACGTGAAAGAATAACAGCCCTTGATGCTTTATTTAATGATACTTAGTTTAAGAAAATTTTCTTAGTTTGGAATCGCATCATAAATTAGCGTTGACATGCTATCACTGGCTGAGTTCTGTACATATAGATAATCACTTTTCCATATCCACCAACCTGATGTTTTAGTGTAAGTATCAAATTGGACACTTTCACCTGATAAGACATTTTGTCGACTACTCGCTGCAGTGACTTTGCCTTCTTGGCTTGGTTCAAGTAATGAACCATGACTGTAGTCTTTGCCCATCAACATTGGATAGTGGTATGGCATAAAGCCTGTAACGGCATTACCTTGATTGGCAATTTTACCGTTGAACGCTACTTGTGTACTACAGCTACCAAAGCGTCCTTGGCGGTTACCACCACATGAAGAATGACTACCAACAACACCGTCATCATTACCTTGAATAAATGGACTAGTAACACCTAAGTATTCACTAGCATCGCCAACGAAGCGTAAACGTGGAATACGGGCATCGGGTAGAGATGCAAGCTGTCTAGCGTTATTCACTTTCAAGTCATGCAGTACACCCATCTCATCACTAAGATCGCCACCAAGCCAAGCTTCTAAGGCTGCTTCGATAATGAAAGTCCAGGCTTCAGTGCCTTGAGCAACACTCACGGCTAAATCGGCAAGTTCACTTCCGCCACCAGCACCAGCAATATCGAAGGTAGCAACGATATTTAGCGGGGCTAGTCCGGCATTTTCTAACCAGTTTTCTTGATTGTCGATAATATAGCGAGCAATTAAGTCACCAGTGGAGTGTGTGACGAATATACAGCCAGGATCACAAAAATTACTTTCAGAAAATTCCTTCAGCTTTGGCCAAAGATAATCTGTTGCAATTTTACCTTCAACACGTTCATAAGAAGGCCAATCAATACGAGCATCACTTAGGTTATTCCAATAACCTTGCCAGTACTCTTCACCTGCTTGTGTAACATCACCATCAGATATAAGTTGCTGTGGTTGAAGGCCGTGAATAAGGATTATTTTGTGTTCTTTACTAAATGCAGCCGTAGAGCATAGTGATAACCCTAGCGCAGCGATCGCTGTTAAACTTTTGATTGTATTCATATCTTCCCCGATTTTTTTATATTTATTTTTATACGTCGTATTTTTATTATTTATAATTTACTGATCGGACGTTCGACCAGTAAAATTGATAATAGATGAGTGTTTCGCTATTATCTACCCCTTACTATTTATATTCTAAATGATGAGAATAGCCGCTGGTTATAGTTAAATGCTTTGCTAGCGTTATGTCGTTTCGATAAAAAAATGTACAAAATTAAAATAAAAAGGTAAAAAGACGGTCTTGATAAATGATGATTTTTTTCATTATTTGGAGTAATAACATATGAATGAACATGGATTTATTAGTCAGCTACGTCGTAACCTTGTTGCTTTAATTAGTCTTACTATTGCGATTTCTAGCCTTGGTTATAATACTTGGCGCAATGAACATAGTGAGGATAATAGGAATAAACGTTTTGCTGCTTTTGAAATAATAAAAAAGCTAAATCAATTTCAGCAATTAGTCTTTCATCGACGCTATGATCCTGAGTTAGTTGTAGATGGCAATGCTCGTTCGGGTTGGGTTTATGTTTTAACAATTCAAGATATGGCAAAAGTACTGCCTAACCCAATGGCAGAGAATGCTGAAAAATTACGTATGGTCTGGAGTGATAATTGGGGAGATTTACAAGCTAATAATAACGCGACAGAAAATATTTTGACTGAATTAGATAATATGAGAGATAGTACAATTCAGCTTTTGAAGGCATTAAATTAGGCTTTGGTTGGCTTGAGTTATTCTTATTTAAAATAAAAATTATCGTGAATTTGATTTTAGTACCATACTAAAAAATAAGGAGATAGTATTGTTAAAGTCATATTTTAAAATACTATTTTTAAGTGTTGATTGAAGTGTTAAACCAGACTAGCTTAACCGCAGTTTGTCTTTAACTAAAACGATTTACTCTCGAGTATTAATTCGGGAAGTTAAACATAAAATGTGCAAGCATAAGAAAGTTTACTTATTTTAGAGGTGTCTATGTACAACCTACCATTAACAATAAAACAAAAAATAATAATGGGGTTCTCGACAATAGGAGTTTTATTAGTTGCAGGAAGCATATTTTTTTATAACTCATTAACACAAATTAGAACGGCAAATAGTAACGTAGAATTACTAGCAATACCTGTACAAAAGCAGAGTAGTGCTTTGCAGATAACCTTGCTGAATATGATTAAAGTTGGTGCTTTGGGCTTTACTAAACAAAATACCTCAGACTTGATTCAAAGTGAGCAGGAATATAGCCAGCTCAATCAAGAATTTGAATCAGCAGTAGCAGTTTTGCGAAGCAAAGTCTCCGATCAGCCAAAAATGCTTCAAGCTTTGAAGCAAGCTCATACCGATTACGAAGCGTATGTGGAACAAAGTGAACGTTTTTATTTAGCTAAGAAAAATATTGCCGCAGCAAATGAAGCATTCACTATTAGCTATCAAGCATTTAATGAAAGTCGTGATCAAGCGAGTAATGATATGCTTGATCTTGAATTAATTGAATTGCCCGGCAATAGCCAATTGCTTGAAGATATTATCGGTAACGGTACACGCATAGATGATATGTTATTTACGTTAAAAAATACTATGTCTGGGTTAAAGCAAGTTGCTGAACCTAGTGTCTTAGCTCAGCATAAAGAAGATGTAAGCTTTTTAATTACCAACGCAAAAAATAACTTTAATTTTATGCAGCGGCTCTTTGATGGTATCGATGACAAGTCTTTACTTGAAAATTTTGCCATTCATTTTGCCGTGTTAAATGATTTGTTGGTCGAACCAGGAAGGTTATACCAACAAAAACAGCAGAGTCTTGACGATGTTATAAATGCGGATAGCGCCTATAAAAATTCGGTTGGTAGTTTCAACGCCACCTATCAACAGTTAGCGTTACTATTGTCACTTGCTGAAGCACGTTTTGATGAGTTACAGCTGACAACGAAAGCTAAAGTTGCGACAGGAGAAGATCTTGCAATCTATATGGCGTTTATTTTTGTCGCTTTAGCTGCTTTTATTGGTGTGGTAACAACACGGGCTATGCTTGGTCCTCTGAGAAATGCTAATGAATCATTAGCATTAATTGCTCAGGGAGATTTAACGCAAAGGTTAACCATTAAAAATCAAGATGAGTTTGGTGATTTATTTAATAATATCAACAAGCTTAGTGATGATTTAACATCCTTATTAAAAAATATAAGTCAAAATGCTTATTCCCTTGATGAATCAGCAAAAGTGACCAGCGAACAAAGCCATCGTATTGCGCAGTCTACATCTGCACAAATTGAGCGCGTGACGAATGCTAAACAAATCGCCGAAAAAATGTTTGTCAGTTCATCAAGCGTTAGCAATGAGGCTAATTTAACCGCGAGCAATGTTTCAGAAGCCTCAAAACATAGCTTTGAAGTGCGATCTATTGCGGACGATAATAGTAATCGTATTGTTTCACTGTCGACTAGTTTAAGTGATTCTGTTGAAGTAATGGCAAGGTTAAGTAAGCACAGTGATAGTATTGGCGGTATTTTAGATACCATTGGTAGCATCGCAGATCAAACCAATTTATTAGCATTAAATGCGGCAATTGAAGCAGCAAGGGCAGGTGAGCATGGTCGAGGTTTTGCGGTAGTTGCTGATGAAGTTAGATCGCTTGCATCTCGTACCCAAGCTTCAACAGCTGAAATTCAACAGATGATTAATGCACTGCAAAAAGAAACTCAAACAGCTGAATTAGCAATTTCAAAAGGCCAAAATCAAGCAGCTGAATGTGTATCGCAAAGCCAAGAATTGAGTAATGCCATTAAACAAATTGAAAGTGCACTACATACCATAGACGAGATGAGTAAAAGTATTAATGTAGCTTCAAATGAGCAACTTGGTTTTAGCCAAGATATTGAGGTGACGATGAATGAAGCAGCTGAGGCGGCCACTCATAATGCAGCAGAGTCACAAGACTTATCAAATAGAAGTGATGAAGTAAATAAATTAGCCGACTCGTTAACTGATTCCGTTGCACGCTTTAAGCTTTAATGAATAAAGGTACTATGATAAACAAAAATTTATCAGTTATAGGTAGTCTAAATAGGTACCTCAGATAGGTAGCCAAATAAAAAGCAGTGCTGAGCTTATTGCTCGACACTGCTTTTTGTTAGCTGGTTATAAATAGCGTTTAACGAGGCGCATCAGCATAAGGGTCAGATGACTTACTAACGTTCGCGCTATCACTTGATTTGCTAGCGCTAGTTTTATGACTTGGTTTGTCATTAGTGTATGTACGGCTATTTTCGCTTTTTTGCTCTGGTTTATAAGATTTTTTATGTTCTTTCTTATGCTCAGGCGTAGAACGATGTGTTTCTTTAAAGCTGTCTTTACTTAGCGGTATTATCGCCTCTCCACGCACCAGCACTTTAGGTTTTTTCGGCTTTATATGCTGTGCAATAATGCGTTGACGCGGTGGTATTTCAAACTCATCTTCACCGGCTTCAGGCAAATTTTTAAAATCGTAAAGATAAAAACGCTCCAGTTTCTCTCTAGCCCATTCGGTTTTACGTAAAAACTTGAGACTTGAGGCTATGCTAGGATTGCTTTTAAAGCAATTAATACGCGTATACTCAGCCAAAATATCAAAACCATAATGGGTTACTAATTCATCTAATAATATATCTAACTTTAATCCGTGTAAGGGATTATTTAATTGTTCGTTTGCTTCACTCATTGTTAACTCATTCTTAGCTTAGTTTGGCCGACTTACTTACGTGATATTATACACCTAAATGCAAGGGTTATAAGCGCTGATTTACTTTCAATGACAAACTGTTGTGAAATAAGCATTACATAAAGTTACGTGAAATGTTGTACACTTGCTTTAACTTAATAGTAACTTTTGATAATAACGGATACATCTTATGAAAAAACTGATCGTACTTTTAACTATTTCAACTTTAAGTAGTTCGGCAATGGCAGAAGAGACAAGCTGGTTTGATAGCTTAAAAAACCTTGTTGGTTTAGGTGATGAAACAGAACAAGTTGTAAAAACTGAGGTTGAAGCTGAAGTTAAAGCTCCTGCTGTAGCTACGCCAAGCGCAACGGGTTTAGTTGATATGCTAACAAGCTCGTTAGATGTTAATGCTGACCAAGCATCTGGTGGTATGGGTGCTATTTTTAATTATGTAAAAAGTAATGTTTCAATGGAACAATTTAGTCAACTTGCGAGTTCAGTTCCGGGTGTTGAAGGTCTTGTAGGTCAAATGCCTGACGTGAGCAATGTAAATTCTGGCTCTAGCGAAGGCTTAGGTGGTTTACTTAATAAAGCATCAGAGTATAGCGATTCTTTAAAGTCTATTAATCAGGTTACTAAGCAATTCGAAGCTTTAGGTCTTAAACCTGAAATGATCAGTAGCTTTATTACTACTGCGCAAACTTACTTAGATACAGAGCAAGGTCAACAAGCAAAGCAATTACTAACAAGTGGTTTAGGTAAATTGTTAGGTTAATTGTCTTGATGCGTTAGCTAACCGATAGTTATTTAATTAAGCTGTTCTTTAGCGACGTAGACGTCAAATTATAAAGCACTTTGTAGCAACTATATTGCTACAAAGTGCTTTTTTATTTATGAACGCTTAAATTGGTGTGTCTAAAGCATCATAAAAAATAAACGTTAAATATTAAAACATGGTTACTTTTTACATAACGAGATTAGCTTTTAGAACTTATAGCCAAAATTTATTGTTACAGACGTAGATGATGTCGTTTTTCCTGTATCAGAAAATGAGCCACCTGAGTCTTCTCGCGTAACGCCAATACCAGTACCAATTACAAAACCATCTTTTGAAAAACCATTAAAGTGATAATCATATGTAGCAAAGAGAAACCCATCTTCACTTTGAATCTCTTCTCTACCAATGACCAAGCCATAAGCGTGTTTTGAGTTGTCATTAAACGTTGTCTGAAAACCTGCCGATGCACCTACCAAACCTAAAGAGCCATAATATTTGCTCGACTCTGTTTTATATGAAAACTGTGCCCCTAAAACGCCGCCATACTGATGTCCAATACCCACAGCTGTTTCATATTCTCCAGCAGAACTAAATAAAGGTACTAATGATAGAGCAAGAATATATATTTTCATGAAAATCCTTTTTAAGTTGATGCTAGAAGAGTTGCATAGCATATAGAGAAACATTATTACTAATTATCAATAATATAGCAACTTTCTGTAAACACCTCTGTTCAACTGAATAGCAACTTATAACGAATGTACTTGGTTGTTACGGTTTAACGTGCCTGACAGCGTTGAATGTGGGTGACTTTAATTGCTATTAACATTTATAAGTTGACATTAAAGAGCTTACTTTCGTCGGGGACTGAGCGATAAAAGATATGATTTTACATAGCACTAGTGATGTTTAAGCAAATAAATTATGAGATAATTTCATTAATTCTATAGGTAGTGTTCAATGTATATTAATTTCAAAGGAAGCTGTATTGTTAGCTAATTCGATAGTTGTACTCGATTTTGAAACCACGGGCTTATCACCTGACCAAGGTGATCGGGCGATTGAGATCGGTGCCGTTAAACTAGAAAATGGTATTGTTACTGACAGATTCCAAGCTTTGATGAATCCAGGTCGACGTATTAATAGTTTCATAGAAAACTACACCGGTATTAGCAACCGTATGCTAGCTGTTGCTTCACCTTGCGAGAAAGTTATGACTGATTTTTCAGACTTTATCGGTGATAGTAATTTGTTGGCACATAACGCTTCTTTTGATTCTCGCTTTCTTAATGCCGAGTTTGCTCGTTTGGGACGACAAGTTTTAGGTGAATTTACTTGTTCGTTATTAGTATCACGTCGTATTTATCAAGATGCGCCTAATCACAAACTCGGTACGTTAATTAAATATAAAAATATTGCTGCAGACGGCAGTTTTCATCGGGCATTATTCGATGCTGAAATGACCGCTGAGTTGTGGTTGATTATGTTAAATGATATCAGTGAAAATTATGGCTTAGGCGATATTCCATTTAGTTTGATAAAAAGGTTAGCGAAAACGCCAAAAGGGCAAATTACTAAGCTATTAACAAACTACGCCGCTAAAATTAATTAACCTCAGTAATGCTACTTTAAAGTTTAATATTAAGAGGGTTTAAATATTAAGTGGATAGAAGTTTACTACTTTTATTATCTGTAAATTACTCTGAAAGTTACTTGGAAAGTTATAAGGTATTACCAATGAAAATTTATATTTCTATTACTATTACTATTACTATTACTACATATCTCAAGTAACGATGCATATTAAAAAACCTATACAGCTTAAGCAACCTATGCAACAAGCTAAAGCTGAGCAAGTAGGAACCGTAGAGCTGACTAAGTTTTGTTACAGTCATGACGCTCGAGTGTTGCAGCTTGACCATGTCATTATTGAACAGCCCCTGCAAATATCTTTGTTATGGAGAGCATCGAAATATAGCGAATATCAAAGCCAAGTATTTTCTATAACCATGCGGACACCCGGTGATGACAAAGCCCTTATTATTGGTTTAATGCAGTCTGAAGGGATCATCAGTCATTATGATGAACTTGACAGTGTATTGCCTGAAATTGATGAAAACGATGCTAAATCGGCAAATGAAAAAGTAATCTATAACCAATGGGAAGTTAAACTTAGTGCCGGTGTGACCCCTGATATAAAGTCCCTTGAGCGTTTTCAGGTTACTTACAGCAGTTGCGGTTTGTGTGGTACTACCTCATTAAAGTCGTTAGAACTGAAAAACCCACCAAGCTTAAATAAAGATAAACATTGGCTATCATTTAAGGCTATCTGTGCAATGCCTGAACTTATGCGAAGAGCCCAAGGTCAGTTTGTGCAAACGGGTAGTTCACATGCTGCTGCTTTATTTGATGAGTCAGGTCAATTAATTGATATAAAAGAAGATATTGGTCGGCATAATGCACTTGATAAATTGTTTGGCACCAAACTATCGCAACAAGATAAAGAATTATCTCATGTAAGTGTTTTGGTCAGCGGACGCATTAGCTTTGAAATTGTACAAAAAACAGTGATGGCCGGCGTTGCGGTTTTAATCGCAGTAGGTGCACCCTCGGAGTTAGCAATTTTAGCAGCCAAACGCTTTAATCTTACTTTAATTGGCTTCACCAGAGCGAGTGGTTTTAATTTATACCACGGTGATTGGCGCTTAATACCATTGGTAATTAAAGGTTAAAGCTAAATGAAATATGTATTAAGGTAAGTAGGGGGGATTGTAACTTTAAATAAAAGCGCTTCAGTTATGGAAGCAAAGCGCTTTGGTATTGCTACAATGATTAGGTTATGTAAGAAAAAATCAACAATAATTAATCATTAATTACCAACAAAGGTATTAATTTTTTTGCTTATATCATGATAGCTAGCGAGAAGACTGTGTTGTTTTTTCTCTGTCATTTATTTCTGTTAATTGTTCATCTAGCCAAGCTATCGCCTTTTCTCGTCCAAGTTCTAAGCCTGAAAACTCTTTAATATTCAAATTATCCATAGCGCGAATTGATTTTAAATCTTGCGTTCGTTGTTCGCTATTTGTGCCGTACTCAATAATCGCGGCTGCTCTTAAATTCTGCGCAGATCCGGCACATAAAAGCGCTTCATAAGCGTATCGATAATTATTGATGCGATTGACTAAAACAGCATAATTACCCGTAAACTGTTTTGCCATTATAGCGTCATATTCTTCTAGTAACTCTAAGGTGATTTCGACATCTTGATTGATTATTACTTCGGCAATACACGTGGAAATAATATTTATTTGACCAAAACTAGTTGTTAATTTCATATTCTAGTTTGCTCCTGTAAGTGTTTATTGTTTGTTTTATTAAACGATTTAGCACAACACATTTTTTATAATGCAGTTATAAACGTAGGCGACTTTAGCTGACATCTCCAATTATCAGTTAATATATTTTTTTGCATAGGGCGGCTATGCTTATTATTCACTGGAGATGTTGGCATAACTCGCTTGTAACGAAAGCAAAAGATCACTCGGCGATAACTCAATTTCTAAACCTCGTTTACCGCCACTAATAAATAATGTACTTAACGCTTCCGCACTCTTATCTACGATGGTGATTAGGCGTTTTTTTTGACCCAGTGGACTCACACCACCCAACACGTAACCAGTTGAATTTTGTACTTTATGGCCATCAGCCATTTTTATTTTTTTAGCGTTAAGTGCTTTCGCTAACTTTTTCAAACTGAGCTTTTCTATTGCTGGAATTATCGCGACAGCTAAGTAGTCGTTATCAACATCAACGACTAATGTTTTAAATACAACGTCAGCGGTAACTTTTAGTTTATCAATAGCTTCAAGACCAAATGACTTACAATTAGCATCATGTTGATAATGGTGCAATTTATAAGGCATAGCTAATTTATCTAATTTTTTTACTGCTGGCGTCATCTCATGCCCTTAATGAGCTTACTACATGTGAATAATATTAAACGGTAAATATACGGCTAATTTAATAGTCGTAAACATAACTTATTGATTGATGCTTTCTGTTATTTCATTGGCTAATTGTGTCACTGCTTTACGCATTTGTTCTACTGCATGGGGATAGCCATCAAGATCAAGGGCAACTGTAAATTTAAAGTGATGTTTTTGGAGCGAATTTTTGCTGTTTTTTTGTTGTAGCCAATAGTTACCTGTCAGTATTGCTTTTGAATGATGAGTTGCATGAAATGCTATTACATCAATAACGACCGCTGTCTTCGCTTTTTTCGTATTTGGCGCAGTCATAATAATATAATTATGACTGTTATCAATGGTATTTAAATCTTGAGTTAAAGAGCGAGCAATACTGACTTGTAAAGGCTCGGCCCACATGTGGAAATTAGAATAATGCAATTGGTGATCAGAAAGCTGTAAAACCAAACTTGGTTGCTTTAAATAATCAGGTAACTCTTCTATTTGCACTGTAATGATTGGATTATTGTCATCGCCTATAATACCACTGCTATCAAGCGTCGGGCTATTGAGAAGGTAGTATTGCGTTTTAGGTGTATTGTCCGAGCTACACCCTGTCATTAGTATAATTGACAAACCAAATATGATTAAAGCTTGTTTCATTACTTTGCTCCATTACGTTTTGTTGGCATTGGCTCAGAGCTTTCACCGTTATTAAATATTAAACTATTCGGTTTGTTTTTTAGCTGATTGAGCAAAGGTTTTAACTCGTTCATTGTTGCGGTTAATGTGTTTAATGTGGTGCGAAGATCTTCATAACCTTGAGAGCCTGACGATAAATCTTTTGTCAGAGTATTAATACTTTGCAAAGTTTTACTTAATTCACTACTGATTTCTTGCTGGTCAACTTGACTAAGTAGCTCATCAAAATTTTGACTTACAGCTTGGAACTCTTTAGCCGTTTGACTCATTTCGAGCATCAGTTGATTGGCATTATTACTTAAGTTATTGAGTGGGATATTATTTAAGCTATCCATAAATTGCTCAGCTTTTGCTGTTATCTGAGAGAAATCATCGCTATTAGTCGGAATAATAGGATAATCGTTATATTTTTCGATAACAGTAACTGGTTGGTCTTTATTATGCTGTAAGTCTACGTACATACTTCCCGTTAAAATATTTCCTGTACGTAGTACGGCTTTTAATCCGTGCTCAATCCAGAAAATGTTTTGCTTGGTCATTAAGTCTTTACCTTCATCATTGTCAGGTAGGCCGACGCGACCGGGTTGCAAGCTGATCAGAACAGGAATTTTAAAGTCTTCTTTGGTGAGTTTATTTTTATTTAATGTTAAAGCCAAATTGGTTGATTTTACTTTACCTATTTGAATTCCTCTATATTCCACAGGAGCGCCAACAGAGAGCCCTCTGATCGAGTCACTGACAAGAACAACAAATTCGATAGAGCGGCGGTACCTTTCGTCGTCAGCAACATTATAGCTATCGTAAATATCAAAATATGAACGTTCTCCTATTTTTTCACCAATATCCATACCTTTAGGAATACCGAACGTCACACCATTTGTTAGCATGGTTTCAAAATTACCCGTTTTAATTGAGATACCATCGGCGTTTAAGTCGAGCTGAAGGCCGCTAACATCCCAAAATTTGGTGTTGCTTGTGATAAGTTGATGATAAGGAGCTTTAATAAAAGCATTGTAATAAACCACGCGCTCTTCAAAGTTAAAGTAAATGTCTTCGAACTGACCAACGGTTAATCCTTTATAAATAATAGGATCGCCTTTAGCATAAGCAAACTGATCATTACTGTTGAGTGTTATATGCAAACCTGGTGTGCCAACAGGTGTTACAGGAGGCGCATCTAAAGCTTCAAATTGATAACGTTCTACGTTGTTTTTACCCGGTGATATTTCAATATAAACACCTGAGATCAAAGTACTGAGTCCTGATACGCCAGTGTGTGATATTTGTGGGGATACTACCCAAAACATACTGTCAGTTACTAAAAAGTGTTCTGATGCTTTTTTTATTTTCGCCGTTACAATAACGCCATCACCTTTGTTATTCAGTTCAATTTGGCTAATTTCGCCAATATCAACATTACGTGATTTTATCTTGGTTTTTCCAGCTTCCATACCTTCAGCAGTGGTGAAGTGAATAGTGATTTCAGCGCCTTCATTACTCCACTGATAATAAAGCATCCAACAGCCAATGAAGACAGCAATAAGAGGAACAAACCAAATCGTTGAAACGTTTTTTACCGGCTTTATTTTCGCGTCTTGTGTTTGTTTATCATTTGTCATTATTTTTATTTTTCCAAATCAACTGAGGTTCAAAGCTCATAGCAGCTAGCATAGTAGCAACGACCACACCTGAAAATGCTAATGTAGCTGCGCCTGGGGTTATACTCATGGTGGGGCCAAGCTGGATCAAACTGGCCAGTATAATGACAACAAAAACATCTATCATTGACCAACGGCCTACGAATTCAGCCATACGATACCATTTTACTCTTTCTAAGGTTAATCTATCACTTTGTTTTTGAACACTATAATTTAACCAAGCCAATACTAATATTTTTGCTACAGGCACTACTACGCTAGCAATAAAAATAATGGCAGCGATGGGGTAGGAGCCTAAATGCCAAAGTAAGATAACTCCGCCAATAATAGTGCTGGGATCATCTTGTCCAAACAAACGTGTGGTCATTATCGGAAACATATTTGCTGGTATATATAAAATAACAGCGGTGATAATGAGTGCCCATGTTTTTTGTACGCTCATATCATGTGTTTCTGGGTTTTCTTGAGCAATTTTATGCTGACTTTCTCGTATTTCAATATTATGTGCTTTTTCAACTTCAGCTAATAATAGAAATAGCTGGCGCTTGTCGATATGTAAAACAACGAGCGTCATCGTTAGTGCAAATAAAATGAAAGCATAAAATGATATGCCTAAGGCAATATCAGCCATAGATATAATCTTTATTAAGCTAACTAAAGCGCCAATTAAAAATATTTCTACCATACACCAGGGTAATAGCTTAAAAAGCATTGATAGCACCCAGCGACCGTGCTTGGGGTATAAGCCTTTGTTCATTGGTACAAGTAAATAAATAGCCGACAATAAAACGATACTTGGTATGGCAAATATGGTCAATAATTCAATTAAAGCTAACACATGATAGTTATTGTCGATTAGAACTAAAAAGCTGGTGATGACATCAAAGTGGTTCTCCAAACCATTACTGCTAAATGATAAGAACTTAAAAGGTAATGACGCTAGTAAAAATATTAATGCGGTAATAGCAAAAGCAATAACTCTTTCATTAGCATTGCGATGAATAGCGCTCAAGGTAAAACCACAGCGAGGGCACTGTGCTTTTTGATTCTCTTGTAAATTAGGTAATTTAACCATCAGAGCACATTCGTGGCACTGAACTTCAACTGAATATGTTTCGTCGTTTAGCAAATCGTTTTTGGCATTATAAATGCCGTCCTCAGCTTTGAACGTTTCTATTATAGTAAATTAGCATAAATCACCAATAAATTATTTAATAATTTTGATGAAAATTATAGATTTACCTTTAAGGTTATCTCAATATAAATTCTAATCATCCAATCGTTCTATAACGATTAGCTAAAGTTACATCAGCAACTGACTTTTAATATGTGTTTGTAACTGAGGAATAACATCAAGTTCAAACCATGGGTTTTTCTTTAACCAGATATTATTTCTAGGACTTGGATGGGGTATTGGTATAATTGCAGGGGTAGCTCCATGATAATATTTCTGCCAATTTTTAACCGTTTCAGTTAACGTTTTTTCATTGTTTTCTGGTAAATGCCAACGTTGAGCATAATTACCAATAGCAATAATTAATTCTACATGGGGTAGCTGTTGAAGTATTTTTTCTCGCCATGTTTCCGCACACTCTACTCTAGGAGGTAAGTCACCTGACTTTCCTTTGCCGGGGTAGCAAAAGGCCATTGGTAAGATGGCAAAAATTTCATCATTGTAGAATGTTGCAGCATCAACACCTAACCATTCTCGCAACCTTTCACCACTTTTATCATCAAAAGGTTTACCTGATTGATGTACTTTTATTCCTGGTGCTTGACCTGCAATAATGATTTTTGCTGAGGGTGATATTTGTAATACCGGATTCACACCCAACGGTAAAAATTCGCTGCATAGTTCACACTGGCGTACGTCATTTATTAACCGAACAAATATATCAGACAATAGTTTTAACCTTGTGGTAATTGAAACGTTTAAAGCTAACGACATTTTATAGATGAAAAAAAACGCAGTTATCAATGCATGATAACTGCGCCTTATGTCGCTAAACTAAACGTGATTAACGTTTAACTGCAACTTTATTTTTAACTGAAACTTTAGCTTCAATACGTCTGTTTTCTGCGTGTGCTGTAGCATTGTTAGCTGGATTTAATAATGCTTCTTCACCCATGCCTTTGGCTGTTAAACGAGAAGAATCAATACCGAACTCATCAGTCAATACAGCAACAATTGCATCAGCACGTTGTTGAGAAAGTTTCTTATTAAAGGCAGCTGAACCTTGGCTTGAAGTGTGACCCACAATCGCTAATGACGTATGCGGATATTTTTTCATAAAGTCAGCAGCAGTTTTTATGTTGTCTAAATACTGCGCTTTTACGATCGCTTTAGAATTATCAAAGTTCACTTTCAAAAGTAACTCGTCATTTTCTTCAGTAAAAATAGTACAACCTTTGCTATCAACTTTGTCTAACGCTGGTGTAGATTTACATTGATCTTTACTATCAATAATACCGTCGTTGTCGCTATCTAAAGGTTTAGCTACAGGCGTTGGTGCAGCAGCAACAGGTTTTACTGGCGCAGAGCGTACAACTTTTTTAGCTGTATCGCCAAAGAAGTAAACAAAACCAATTTGTGCGCTTAAATCAGTAAACTTATTATCAAATTGATAATGACCATTACCTTCAAAGTAAACAGCACTACGTTCACTTAAATAATGACGGTAACCAGCACCAACGTTTGCTGATAAATCAGAATCAATAACATCTATAACACTTGCTCCACCCATAACATAAAAGTTTTGTTTGGTAGGGAAGTATAAATAATTTGCAGCAATATTTTTACCAGATGGTGTGCTTGGTGCCCAACCAGTTCTAGTCAAATTAAGGTGAGTGTATGAAAGTCTTAGTTCTGAAAACTCAGATAAACGATGACCAAATTCAATACCTGCACCATTTGCGTGCTCGATAAAGTCAACATCATTTGGCGCTAATCTGTCATCATCAGTATTCATTCGCATGCCATGAATACCCAAGTAATTTTTTCCTACAAGATCTTCTGCTTTTGGTTGTTCTTGTGCGTTAACACTCAATGCGCAGAGTAAACTTGAAATTAATAAAACTGATGTTTTTTGTTGAAGCACAATAATATTCCTTATACATAAGATGTTAATAAATTGTTTAATTATTACTATTTTATGGCAAATTTAGCTTGATTGCAGCATATATATGAAAATTAACCTTATAAATTGCGTTTTTAGTGAATAATAGTTCATTGTGATGAGGGTTCTTCTTGCCAATCGCTGATGCCATAACTGGCTAATAAACGCACAAGCTCTCCTGAACGACGGTATTCAATAATGCCTTGTTCTATTATTTGCAATAGTTGTGGGTCTATTGTTTTCGATATTGCAATATAGAGTTTTTCTTTAGTTCCTTGTGTGCCTGCATAGATCAGGGCAGATGTCTTTAGTCGTTTTAATTCACTAAATACGGTATTTTTACTGTCGAGTAATATATCGATGCGTGCCGACTTTAAGCGTTCAATATTTTGATAAAGTGGCGAGTTGCCATAGGAATATGAAAATAATTCAGGCCTTTTAGCTATAAGTTTACTGATTTCTAAGCCGTAGAGGTAGCCCTTAATGATGCCAATTTTATGGCCCTCAGTTGCGTACTCTTCTAATTTTTCCACAGTACTAAATCGCCAAGAATTATTATTGTTAACGAAAAAATCATTGGCAAAATCGCCAACGGATATATTTGAGTAAGTTAACTTATGATGATCTATATGTTGTTGTGTTAACCCTAAAACAATATCAATATCTCCACTTTTTAAAAACTTAATTGCTCTTGCTAAAGGCATGGTTTCATTTTTAATCGTAAAGTTGTTTTTGTTTAATATATCGCTGAGCATTTCTACGATATAGCCAGGTTTTAAGGTATCTTGGCAAATATAAGGACACCAAATATCTGATGCTACAGAGATCTCTTTCGCGTAACTTAAATTGAGATTTAAACAGCACCATAATGCTAACGATAATATGATTTTCATAATAAAAATTATTCTATGTGCGGGTGCAACGCCTAGTTCGTTTTTATTATTAATATCATGAATTAAAGGCTAATGCTTTACTTAAATTCTGTAAGTGAAATCTCATCGACCATCACTCATTAAATGTCAATAATAGGCATTATATTGATTTAGTTATATTTGATTGTTGCTATACCTAGGTATAATGCAATTTATAACTGTGAATTACTCAGTAACCAATCGGATTAAATAATATGAATACAGAAGCACCATACGCTATCGGCACCTTCGGAAAAAAATGGACCGATGGTGACAAGGAAACGTGGTTTCAGCATCAACAAAAAAAACGTAGTTACTTTGATGAAGTCGTTGCTAAAATAAGTGAGTTAACTGAAGATTACACAATAGAGCAATATGGTAATTTACTTTATGACGCCGCTGACTTCCCTTTATATGCTTTAAAATCTGCCGTTTGGTTAGATGACAAACCTGTTATTTTAATCACGGGTGGCGTACATGGATATGAAACTAGTGGCGTTCAAGGAGCTATTCGCTTCCTACAGACTGCCGCACAACAATATAAAACAGCGTTTAATTTTATTGTTTTACCTTGTGTGAGCCCTTGGGGTTATGAAACGATTAATCGTTGGAATCCACTAACAATTGATCCTAATCGTTCATTTTATGAGAATAGCCCGGCACAAGAGTCATCGGCTGTTATGCAATATGTAAAAATGCTTGGTATAGAATTTCTTGCTCATATTGATCTTCACGAAACAACAGATACTGATAATAGCGAATTTAGACCAGCACTGGCAGCAAGAGATGCTATTGAGCAGAAAAACTGGAATATCCCCGACGGTTTCTATTTAGTCGGTGATAGCACTAAGCCAGAAGCAGCGTTTCAAAAAGCTATTATTGAATCAGTAGAAAAAGTTACGCATATTGCTCCAGCAGATAGCGAAGGTAAACTGATTGGCGTACCTTTATCGCAAGTTGGCGTAATTAACTATGCAGGACGTGAATTAGGTTTATGCATGGGCTTGACCGATGCGCCATACGTTACTACAACTGAAGTTTATCCAGACAGCCCTTTATCTAATGATGAGAATTGTATTCTTGCTCAGGTGGCTGTTATTGACGGTGCATTAAACTATTTAATGGCACTATAAAATGAATAATATCCACTCATGTGTGCAATAGAAGTAACATTATCAGTGGACTAAAACGTAATATGACAGGGCATTTAACAGATATTTTCTTGCATAATAAGTAATACATGTTATTTTTCCTGCATAAATTTAATGAGGATGGTTTTTCATGCCAAAAGCTAGTGATATAAAAAAGAATGCCGCGATAGAATATAACGGTAAAGTAATGATTGTCAGAGATATTGAACGTTCAGTACCTCAAGGCCGTGCCGGCGGTAGTTTATATAGAATGCGCATGTACGATGTAGTGACCGGCGGTAAAGTTGATGAGACGTTTAAAGCAGAAGATATGTTAAATTTTGCTGACTTAACACGTCGTCCAGCAATGTTTTCTTATATTGATGGCGAAGAATACGTTTTTATGGACAACGAAGACTATACGCCATATAACTTAAACAAATCTTCAATTGAAGACGAAGCGTTATTTATTACTGAAGATACGCAAGGTTTATTAGTTATTATTGTTGACGGTGTACCTGTTGCTATTGATTTACCATCAAGTGTTGAATTAGTGATCACAGAAACTGACCCATCGATTAAAGGTGGTTCTGCTACTGCTCGTACTAAGCCTGCTATTTTATCCACAGGCTTAACGATTCAAGTACCTGAGCATGTTTCTACCGGTGATAAAATTAAAGTTAACACCGATGACCGTAAATTTATGGGCCGTGCTGATAAATAATAGCTAGCGATAAGTCATACTGCATACATAAGCATTAAGCCAACGATAAGTCGTTGGCTTTTTTATATCTGGCGTCTCATTTACTTAGCGTTATATTATTTATAACAATGAAACCATTTTCTAAATAAGAAGCCTTGTACATAATCTGCATTAATTTTTCGTGCGAAAATGATATCGTCCGCAGTCTCTACACCTTCAAGAATTACCTTTTTACCGGCACTATGCGCATAGTTAATTAGCGCTTTTACGAGTAGCATAAAGTGTTCATTGTGTTTTTCAGCCACGACATGTTTATCTAATTTAATATAATCAACTAGTTGAATAACTGAGGTTGATACCATCGAAAGTGGGTTACATACATCATCAATGGCCGTACTTATATCACTTTTTGCGAGGGTATCTATCATCGCTAAACTTTTAATTGCATCATTTATTTCTGAATTCTCTATCAATTCAACCACAACATTTGCACTTTGAAAGCTTTTAAATAACTTAAGGAAAGGATTTTTATCGTTGTCTTCATCGATAGAAAAGTATGAGTCTTGGTCTAAATTGACAAATATATCGCTTTTACTTGGCGCGTAATTCAATTGCAGCAGCTTCTGTTGATATTCTACTTGGAAAAGTGTCAGTGGACTGTCATGTAATGCAGCATAAATAATGTCAGGAGGAATATTATTATTGTCTATATCAGAAAATCGAGCCAAGCACTCATAAGCCATAATCTCATTTGATCTTAGATCAACAATCGGCTGGTATTCAACACCATAGCGTTGAGATTTAATGAGCTCTATTAAACTTAAAGGGGAAATCTGTCTATTATTCATTCGTTTTTGCAAATAAATCAATTATTTACATATATCCTACTGCGATATGGGAATGCAGTTTAAATGAGAATTATTTGCATGTAAATGTTAGTGTTCATTTATTCTAGTTAGGTGTTGTTTTATAAAAAGAGCGAAAGTTAATATGGGAATGCTTTATGAACATCTGGTTAATTAGGTGTAGCCGCTGAAATCTATAATTCTTTTAAATTTTGTAAATGAACTTGCTCCTTCGTCACTTATTGTCGCTAACGTGGTGTTAGGTTTGCCTTTAAATGCTAGTTTTCGAATGTTCATAGTATTTTTCTTGTCTATCTTTAGCCTTCTTTTAAATGTATTTTATAGTCAGAGCGTAAACTATTGAACATTTTAGAAAAAAGTAAACTATAAGAGTCTAAATCGAGGTTGATAATGGACGTTATATTGCCATAAGGAAAGGAGTCAAGATGGGGGTTTATAAGCGAATAATTTTAAGCCAAGAAAGAATTGCAGGTAAGATAATTAAAATTTTCGGCGGAATAATTGGTGTTTCTGGCGTTTTAATCTTTGTCTCTGATGTTAAGTTAATCGGCATATCTTTGTTTTTTTTGACTTTTGCTATGGGCATATATTTTATAGGTGCCTATCAAGATAGAAAGTATAAAATGTTAGGGAGAACACCATTAGAACTTGATTCTGATTACTGTAAAAAGAATAAAGTAACAAAAGCTAAAATCACCATAAACCGAAACAACTTCAATAAAGTAAAAGAGCTTAAGCTTTGTTGTATAAAAAACACAAGTGACTCTAAAGGCGTTGATATTATTTGGGAAAATACAATTGAACCTACAATTAGTTTTGTAAATAATATAACTCTTATTGAGTTTGATATTAATATACCCAAACGCCTCCCTGAATCTACTAATGGTTTTTCGATGTTGTTTAGTAGAAATAAATACAGCTATGAAGTTTCATTCAAATTTACCGAATCAATGGAGTTTGTTGAAAGAACGTGGAAAATATCTGTCAAAGCAATATAAAAATAAAATAAACAATGACTTAAAGTAGTTGGCTTTTACTTAATCGTCGCTTATTCTAGCCACGATTTCACGCCGGTTAGTTAGGCGTAATATTTTTATCACACTGCTAGATGTAAATTAATCATTAAGGAAAATGAAATGAAAAAATTTGTAACTTCAATTACTTTATTCACGTTAATTGGTTGTGCATCAATGAATTATTCCGATTTAGAGATTGGAAAAGCTTCTATATCAAACTTGGTAGTTAATGAAACTCATAACTTAAAGAAAGGGCAACATAAGCTCAAATTATCTTTCGACTACCAAATATCTGCATATTCCGAAGCCACTGACTTATACAACTGCTCTGTACAGTTTTTAGCTTTGGATGGAACAACAACGTCTATTTCAACAGGTGAAAAATCACCTTGTCAGTTAAATAAAGCCGAAGGTGAAATGTCGATTACATTGCCCACGATACTAGATAAAACATTTTTCGCTTCTCAAGAACAACTCACTAAAATTAAGTACCCAATGGAGTATTTTGTCGCTATTCATCAGCGAACAGGTGAAAATACGAGTCAAATTATTGGTAAAACAGCCATCCAAATTAGTGACGTCAAAATATAAAAATAATACAAAGATACGTGATGTTCCTCTATTTTATCCGAGAGGAATATCACGTGTTAATTTGTTGATATTGTGACTAATAAGGACTAATAAGGACTAAAAATTTAGTTGTAATAGATAAAGAGGTTGTAGAGAATTAAAGCGAATTTAATCATTTGTTAGTATAAGGAAATCACATGAAAATAAAAATTATTACTGTATTTTTAACTATTACTGCTTTAGCTGGGTGTACATCGACAGTTGATAAAAATCAGGAAAGCGCAGCTTCTATTAAAAGCGAAAGTAAAACTAATTCAGCCCAAAAGCTTACGAGCAAAGAGCTAGATGAGCTTGCAAGAAACACTGATTTTACTCCTGCAGAATTAAAAGCGGCGGCTAAAAAATTAGGCTACAAATGTAGTTTTTCTGCTTCAACAGGTTCTCGTATTAAGAAAAAGGTTTGTTCTACACAGCAACAGAGAGATGTGCGTGCTGAAGCAGCAAAGCGCTATATGCGAGATCTTTCAAATTCTGGCATGACAGCACCAAAGAGCCCTTAGGCAGCTTGAACTCGTTATTGAGGTAAGCTTTAAGTCAATAGCTAAAAAAAAGATGCGAATGCATCTTTTTTTATTATCTGTCGAAAGAAAATTAGCAGAGTCCGTACACATATTATTAGCTGATCAGAAGTGAGGCTATTCTGTGGTAATGTTCTATGTAGTCAATGGCGTAAACAATCGAATTGATAGGTAGGCTATTGCTATTTCTGATCTTATAAACTAATTTTATCGGTTTACAGAGTAATCACTACCTTGGGGTTTACTTAGATCGATAATAATAGGCTTTCCGCCAAAGCCATGCTTATTGCACTTTGCTCGTACAATAACTTTCGTCATATCCGCTGGTATTTTAATATTACACTTGCTACGCGTAAAGGGTTGCTCATTATCATGAGGATGACCAAGTACACGATGTCCAAGCTGATTGCCGGCTAAATCTGTAACTTCCCAACCATCAGCATAATGCTCCCAGCCTTGGTCATTGTGCTGAACCGATATGTCGAAGCACCAGTTATTATTAGTTCTCTGGCGCGCATTAACATGTGTCACTTGAGCAAAATCTAAAGAGGTTTCATAATTAGGTTGCTCAGAGGTTGATGCAAATACAGACGTGATAAAAAGTGATAATATTAGTAGTAGTTTCATCGTATGAGAGATCTCATATTTTCTCTATTTTATGCCATGAAGCTATATAATTTATCTTAAAATATAGCTTCACAACGTTTAAAACCTTATGCGTCTTGTAACCAACCATTTTGCACTGCAATATCAATTTGTTTACAAACGAATGTCCATAAGTCAGGTGCTAATCCTTCAAGGAATTGATTGCGCTTAATGACTTGTGATTTTTTGACATTATGTCTAGCCCAACTTCCTCCTTCATTCCTCATATTTTGTAATAAAGGTAAAATACGATCCATTGCTTTAGCAAACCTAGCGTCGACAGTTTCAGCTTTCTCAAATTCTATCCATAATGCTTTAAAGGTTTGAAATTGATGTTCAGGCAATAAACCAAAAATACGTACTGCTGCCGCAATTTCTTTATCTTCTTGCTCAGCGAGCGACTTTTCATCTGAAAAGGCAAACATATCACCGGCATCAATTTCAACAATATCATGAATGAGTAACATACTCGTAACTCGTGAAATATTGACTTTTTCTACTGCATATTCATGGAGTATTTGAGAGGCCAATGAAATATGCCAACTATGTTCAGCGCTATTTTCAAATCTATTTTTATCAGACTTTAAAAGAGCCTGTCTGTAAACACCTTTGAGTCGATCTAATTCAATAATAAAATCTAATTGTTTCTGTAGTTCTTCCATTACTTTCCTAATCGAAATATAAAAATATTGTAGCTAAATAAAACATGTCATATGGCTAAATTTACTAAAATAAAGCATATAACATTGTCTGTAGTCTATTGTCTTTTTGCTTCACCGTTATGGTGAAATAACAAGTGATTTACCTCTACCGCCTGATTCTGCAGCAGCATCTAATTTTTGTCCATCAGCAATGATTAATTGCACATAACCAAATCTCTTTTCATTAAGCGTATAGCCCATTCTCTTAAGAGCTGATTTGTCCTGCTCGGCAATGCCAGGGTAATGTTCAATAGCATCTTTTGGCAATAATTGATGATGAAATCTAGGTGAGTTTGCTGCTTGCTTAGCGTTCATGCCAAACTCAATAACATTGAGTATTGACTGATAAACCGAACTAATGATAGTCGTGCCACCTGGTGAGCCTGTAACCATTCTAACTTTTCCATCTTTCAATAAAATAGTAGGGGTCATTGATGAAAGCATACGCTTATTCGCTTGAATTTCATTTGCTTCACCGCCAACGGCACCGTAAATATTGGCGACACCGGCTTTAACACTAAAGTCATCCATTTCATCGTTAAGAATAAAGCCAGCACCATCAACAACAACACCACTGCCAAAGGTATAGTTAATCGTGGTGGTGTTTGATACGGCATTACCCCATTGGTCGACAATTGAAAAGTGTGTTGTATCGGGGCTTTCTTTTAAGCCAGGTTTGATATTTTTTGTTACTGAAATATGATTATCTGAGATATCACTGGTACGTGACTTTAAGTAATTATCATCGAGTAACTTTTCTTGTGGTACATCAAAAAAATCAGGATCACCCAAATATTCAGCTCGATCAGCAAAAACACGTTTACCAATTTCTGCTAAGCGATGAATATAAGGTGCGGAATTATGCGACAGTGCTGGCTTGCCTTCTGAGAGCAAGTCATACATTTTTAACCACTGTAAAATAGCAATACCACCAGAGCTTGGTGGTGGGGCGGTTAATATTCTATGGCCACGCCACGATTTTTCTAAAGGTTTACGCCATGTTGCTCGATAATTTTTTAAATCATCGTATCCAATAATACCGCCATGTTTTGACATGAAGTCTGTAATTATTTTCGCCGTTTCACCTTGATAAAAACCATCACGACCCTGTTCAGCAATGCGTTGTAGTGTTTTCGATAAATTAACTTGTTTAAATAAGGTCCCCGTTTTTGCTTGAGAAAAATGTGCCGAAAAATTTACCTTTATGCTGTCCTCTTTAAAGCTACTTATACGCCATTCAATATTTTCGGCGAGATTTTCATCTACAATAAACCCCTGTTTTGCTAGATTAACAGCAGGCATTACCAAAGATTTCCACGGTAGCGAACCATATTTTTTATGGGCTTGCCACATACCATCAACAGTGCCAGGTACACCGGATGATAAAACGCCGTAGAGTGATTGAAAGGGGATAACATCACCGTTTTCATCTAAATACATATCACGATGTGCTTTCAATGGCGCAACTTCACGATAATCTAAAAAGTCTGCTTTGTTATCTTTATAGATCATCATAAATCCGCCACCGCCAACATTACCCGCTTCTGGAAAGGTAACGGCTAAAACAAACTGAGCTGCAATAGCGGCATCGATAGCATTTCCGCCTTGTGCCAGTATATTTGCAGCAACTTCAGCACTAAAAGTGTCTGGCATTGCTACGCCTGCCTGCTGCTTTATCTGTAGCTCTTGGGCAGAAGCCGATGATGCTTGAGTTAGCGAATAAGTTAATAGCGTAATCGAAAAAAGTAATTGTTTTATCATCTTGATGCACACTGTTTTATTTATGTACTGGTAGATTACCGCGTTGATAAAAAAAGTACAGAGTTAAGATAGCAATAGCATTAAGGGCGGGGCTTAATGCTATTGCTTAGTACTAGGTTTAACTTTTCGGGGAGAGCTAGTATTGTCCATCTACGTCAGATAGCCACTAAAGCTAAAAAGTAAAATGAGAGTTTAAAAAGCTTAATTTATATGCAGAGCCTAAAACGATAAACATCATATTATTTAATAATATTTAAAGGTTATAACAGCTCAGCGACAATACGTTTTAATAAAAACGTTTCTCTTTCAATTGATAAACCTTTTTTGTCACTATTTTTTATCACCAATTCATTATGGCTAATAGCTTCATGAATATTCATCCAAAGTGGTTGCATGCCGTTTCGTAATTCATGAGGTTCAAATTCTGGCGCTAACAATTCTTGATCTATATTGCAGGTATAACAATAAGACAGCATGTGAATAACATCGTAATCATCTTTGTACCAATTTCGATATTCTTCATAACAGCCAAAGGTTTTAATATTTGTGACATTTTGTGCACCAGTTTCTTCACGTAATTCTCGAATAAGGCCAGTAATATTGTCTTCACCTTCATCAATGCCACCGCCAGGTAAGCTGTAATCATGATAGCGTTTTGTATAAAGTAAGAGAATACTTTCACCGTTCAAAACAATGGCCCGTGTGGCTCTACGTGTGAAATGATGGTCTTTATTCGGATGTAAGTCGGTGACTTGAGTAGATTTTAATAAGCGCATAAATAATTTTTTTCGACAAATGTAAGTTATAAATTGGGTTGAACCTTCATAAATCAATGGTTATCGTCAGTATTGATTTATGAAAGCTCGATTGAAAGGACGATAATTTTGTTATTTTAGGCGTAAAAATACAACTTTATAGCATAATATTCTTTCGGTTTGCTTTTGTTGTTAGCCTTATGCTTTCGTTGTGAAACTTAATTTGCGCTTTTACAAGCAAAATGAAACCTGTTATGTAATAATACCAAGGTGGTAACGTAATTTAGGAGAGCATTATGGCTCACGAAGACACAGTGAATGTAATAGAACTTAGCGGCAATGCTACGGAAATGGCGAAAACTGTCGAGCAGCAGTTAACTGATGCTAATGATGAGATTGCTGATTTGAAAATGCAAATAGCTTGGTTAGAGCGCTCTTACGAATAAATAGTCATTATATTTAAAAAGGCCAAGGTGAATTATTTCACCTTGGCCTTTTTTCTATTTTCAAAACGAAACCGCTTTTATTTCACTGCCAGTCGTTTTGTAATATGTTTTATATCATAGAGTTATACTAAGCTAGTTAACATCTCTTCTGAATATGGTGTGATCTCTTCACCTTTACGAATTTTTTCAACATAGTCAGGGTTGGCAATAAATGGTCGGCCAATAGCGACTAAATCAAATTGCTTATTTTCAATAGCAGTGCTCGCAGTTTCAGCGGTATAACTACCTACACCCACTAAAGTATTATGGTAATTAGCTCTCACGTAGCTTGAAGCTTTACCGCCAAGGTAATCAAACTCCATAGCGTCGTCGAATATACCAATATGTAAAAATGCTAATGTTCTTTTCTCTAGCTCTGGTAATAAATAATCGAATACTTCACGGTCTTTCGCATCGGTTGCCATGTTGAAATAGGCACCAGGCGATACTCTTAACGCTGTTCTTTCATTACCAATACGCGCGATTATTGCGTCGACAACGGCTAATGGAAAACGTGACATATTTTCTGGTGTCACACCATATTCATCAGTGCGCTGGTTGCTGCCGTAATGTAAAAATTGATCAACAAGATAGCCATTAGCACCATGAATTTCTACACCGTCAAAACCTGCGGCTATTGCATTGTCTGCCGCTTGCGCATAATCAGCAATTAAACCTTCAATGTCGGCTAATGTTACAGGTTTGGGTACTTGGTAAGTCAGTTCTCGCATTCTTGGTACACTGCCTTCAACGGCTATCGCTGAAGGTGCTAATACTTCACCTTGTTGAAAAAAGTGTGGATGAGCAACACGGCCTGTATGCCAAAGTTGAGCAAATATTTTGCCACCATTTTCATGAACTTTAGTGGTTACTTTTTGCCAACCAATAATTTGTTCAGGGCTAAAAATACCGGGTGTGTTTGGGTAACCTTGACCGTCTGGGCGAATAATTACCGCTTCAGAAATAATTAAACCCGCGTCAGCTCTGCGTGCATAATACTCAGCCATTGCTGTAGTAGGAACTAAGTTCTCGTCAGCCATACAACGAGTTAATGGTGCCATTAATATGCGGTTGTTTAAGGTAATTGCATCGTTTAAAGCATAAGGTTGGAATAAGTTTGCGGTCATGACAGTATCTCTTTCTTGAATATTCGTTCAAGATACTCTTGTTTGAACGTTCGTTCAAGTATTATTTTGAACAAACATTCAAATAAGAGTATGATGTTGTTATAGGGTGCTAAGATACGAACCGTGATAAGAACTAAAAGTGAAAAACTATGAGAAATGCGGAGTTTGATAAAGAAGCTGTACTCAGAGCGGCCATGATCGCTTTTATGGACAAAGGTTATACTAAAACCAGTATGCAAGATTTAAAAATAGCGACAGGACTACACCCCGGTTCTATTTATTGTGCTTTTGAAAATAAACGTGGTTTATTATTAGCCGCACTAGGGCAATATCGCGCTGACAGAGCCGAAGAGTTTCAATATTTTTTTTCGGGACAAGCACCCGCGTTAGAGGCTCTGAAAATCTATCTTGACCACATCGTACAAGAATGTATTAGTTGTGAAGCAGCACAAGCATGTTTATTAACTAAAGCATTAAATGAGCTAGCAGAACAAGATGATGAAGTTCAGTCGATTTTGATAGACAACTTATCTGATTGGCAAGCTTCGATCGCTGAGATTTTACAACAAGCAATCACGAATAAAGAATTGACGGGTGAGCGCTCAGCTGAACAATTAGCACGATTTTTTATTATGGGTATTTATGGGCTGCGCACTTATGCTCAAACACATCCTGAAGCCGATATAATGCACGAACTTGCGGCACAGTTATTTACAGATCTTTGCCGATAAAACAAATGACTATAGTACTTTGTTTTCTGTAAACTACGAAAAAATAACACGCTGTCAAAATTTCTTAGCAAAAAAATCTAACTTCATTACAATGTTTGATTTTAAATCGAAATACAGGTTATTCATTGAAACTCAGTAAAAGATTAAAGCAAATTGATCAAATGGTCGCATCAGACTATGACCATATCTGGGATTGCTGCTGTGACCACGGTTTTTTGGGTGCAAGTTTATTATCTCGACAAGCGGCACCTATGATACATTTTGTTGATATTGTTCCAGAGTTAATGACAATAGTGGCAAGCAAGTTAGAAAAGTTTTATGTGAATTCAGCTTCTGCGTGGCAAACACATTGTCTTGATGTGGCAAGGTTGCCTTTGAAGCAACATCAAGGAAAGCATCTCATTATTATTGCGGGTGTTGGTGGCGATTTAATGGTCCAATTTATCAATGTTATTCATCAGAAAAACCCTCATATAACGATTGATTTTCTCCTTTGCCCGGTTAATAATCCATTTTTACTGCGCCAAAAACTAATAGCACTTAATTTTAGTTTAAAAAGAGAAGTATTAGTTGAGGAAAACAGGCGTTTCTACGAAGTGATTTTAGTCTCCACAACAAGCCATGAAAATAGAAAGATCAGCCCTATCGGGCATGATATTTGGCAAGCAAATAACATTGTAGAAGCCAAGAACGTTAGGCAATATTTAGATAAAACACTCAAGCACTATAGCCGTATCCAGCAAGGAGGTACTCATAATGTCGACCACATCATTAATGCTTATCGCAATGAAGTATCACTATAACTTGCTATAAACGCTTTCTAAATTAGTGAACTAACAAAAGGGCGAACCACCCCTTTATATTTTTAATTTGTTAAGTTTATCTTGTTCAGTTTAGCGTATCGTGACGCTTCATTAACAGTGCTATACCCAACCAAGAGAACCATACTATTTGCCCTAAGCCGAATATTTCTGTCAGTATTTCAGCAGGATAAATAGTGAGTATTCCAACAACACCAATAAATACACCTAAGCAATTTAATAGCTTAGGAAGCTGACTAATTTTTAAAGCGGCAACACTTAATAAAAGAACCCATAACCCACCTACTATTTCGTTGCCACCGCCTAGACCTTCAACAATCGTATTGATAACTAGCCATACGGTCATTGCTTGATCTGTGTTTTTAGCAGCGAGGTCAATAACAGTGCCTAGCCCTACATTGGCAATCATGCCGCTGGCAATGACAAGGGCAACCCAGATAAGACCAAATACGGCAGCTGTTTGCGATAAAATAGCGGCTTTACTTCTTAGACGTTGGTGAAGGGCTAGCACTAGCACAGCCAAAAATACACCAAAGGCTACATACATAGTTAAATTAACTATCGAGAGTATGGTTTGATTATTTATTAGAAAAGAGAGTTTTTGTGTATCGTCAGCTGTTGAAGGAAATTCCCAAAAAGCGCCAAAAAATACAAAGGCCGAAATGTAAATTACAGCTTCAAAAATTGCTGCTATGCCACCGAGTTTTTGTAAATTAATCAATAGTTACTCTTTGAAACGCAAAAGACTAAATTAGCATGAACATTAGATAGAAACGACTGCAATATGTAACAAAAATTAACGATAACTTAAGTTAAAGTATGACGACCAAAAATTAGTACTATTTCGAACGTTTAGCAATACCATGAAAGTGCGTTGGACCTCCTGGCATTGTCGGATCCATTTGAAAATCAATATCTATAATCTCCCAGCCATCTTGTCCTAGAGTATTTAAATATACCTCTGCTTGTTCAATCGTTCGGCCCCTTAAAAATCCGCCTTTTTCCGCATTATCAGAATCAATAATTTTATATTCCCACATACCAAATATCTCCTTTGGTTATCTATCGAAATTACTTAGCAAGACTGCGTATAATGTTTGGATTGCTCTCATACGCCACAGTACGTTTTTAAATGGCTTTAGTCATCTTTACTTATATTAGGGCATAGTGTTTCATTGGTAATGTATGAGGTTCAGCCTACATTTCAATGCTCACAAAGTAAATTCAACGGGAGTTACACGCCGTTATTTCTAACGTCTGTTTCTAGCTCATAGCTGCGAGTGGAGTATTGTCTTTGAACGATCACTTTTGCCACAAACCTGACCTAATTCACTGGTCAAAACAACCCTATTTTATGTTCACTTTGATACGATAGCGGACGCTTTCATAATTTCAGTGAAAGGGCTAAACGGGACATAAAGTAATTCGTGTTATTAAGGTCAACTTTCCGATCATAAAGCTGACATATATTTCATGTTCCTATGGCAGTTTGGGGCACATTGCGCCTTCGGATCTTTAACCCCATTTTGTTCCGTTCCGTGCGCAGAGTGGAAGGTAACTTAAAAAAATTTATTGATATTATGCCTCTAAGTACACATCCAATTTGGAATGTATTGAATACCTACACATGTTTAATTGTGGGTTAAAAGTGCCCGCTGTCAATGGTGGGTAAAAACCAATATTTAAGTTTAGCGGGTTGGCACACCGACATTAAGTGTGAAATCAATGCACTTTTTTCTGTCGCTTTTAATAAAACTTCAAACTGAATAAATTCACGGTAACCTTCTACCTGTTCAGTTATGCTAAAACAACTATGCTCTTTACTATAACCATTAATCATTTTTAAATTAAAGCCAGTCAATTTATCCATCGTCATTAATAAATCGACAATGTCGTCTTTGAGTTCTTTGGGCGAAATCAAGATGAAAAGTAATTCTTCGGTGGTGTAGGTCATTTTTTTCTCTCCATCAAGCTATAAAATATTGGTAATAAATAAAGGGTGGTGATGGTTGATGTGATCAAACCGCCAATAACAACAATGGCTAATGGTTTTTGAATTTCAGCGCCAGGGCCAGTGGCAAAAGCTAAAGGCAGTAGACCAACCAAACCTGTTGTTGCGGTCATTAATATTGGGCGTAAACGTCGATTGGCACCCTCGGTAATACGTTGGCTTAAATTACTGATAAGCATTCTTGTTTGTTCGAAATAACTGACCATTACTACCCCATTGGCAACAGCAACGCCTAATAACGCAATGAAACCCACCGATGCTGGCACCGACAAGTATTCGCCACTTAGGTATAGCGCGATAATGCCGCCCATCACCGCAAAAGGAATATTGGCGAGAATTAAGGCTGACTTTGCTAAAGAGTTAAAGGTGGTAAATAAAATAATAAAAATTAATATCAGCGACACAGGCACAACAATCAGTAAGTTTTTGGTGGCTCGTTGCTGGCTTTCATATTCACCGCCAAAAACCAAGCTATAGCCATTGGGTAAATTAACTTGCTGATTTATTTTTACATTTAACTCATCAACAAAACCAACCACATCCCGGCCAATAACATTGGTGCTTATAGAAACAAAGCGCTTGCCTTTTTCACGTTCAATTAATAAAGGCCCTTCTTTAAAGGAAACATCGGCGATGCTTTCTAGTGTTACCAAAGTATTGTCGGGCATTAAAATTAGGCTGGCTTTTAAATCGGCTAGTGAGGTGATCGTGCTGGTTGAATGGCTAAAAACAATAGCGGTGGTTTTATTACCTGCTAATATTTTTGAAACGGTTAGTTCTTCCAACTGACTTTGTAAAAATTTTGATAACGCTGAGGTGGTCATTCCCGATAATGCGGCAATTTCAGGGATCAAACGAATGTTGACATATTTGCCACCTTCTATGATCGCGGCTTGTACGTCGGCGCTGCCTTGGGTTTTGCTCACGATATTTGCTATTTTGTCGGCTAGTTCTGCGAGAGTTGCTACATTATTACCAAAAACTTTGATGGAAACATCACCTGTGCTACCGGTAAGCATTTCTGAAACGCGCATTTGTATTGGCTGGGTAAAGCCGATATTAATGCCAGGAAAATTCACTAGTACTTTTCTGATCTCTGCGATTAGCTCTGCTTTTGTATCGAAACGCCACTGGCTTGCTGGTGTTAGCTCCATAAACACATCGGTTTCATTTAGCCCCATAGGATCAAGACCAAGTTCGTCGGAGCCTGTTCGAGCTACTATTTGTTTTATTTCAGGTATAGCTTCTAGCAGGGCTTGTTCAATTTGGTTATCAAGAGCCACGGATGATTGTAGTGAAATACTTGGTGATTTCTCTAATTGCACAATAATGTCACCTTCATCAAGGAGTGGCATGAAGCTTTTTCCTAAGCCAGTAAATAACACTAAACTTACTGCTAAAACCAGAGAAATGCTGATGATAAACTTTTTCGGTGCTACTAAGGTTTTACTTAACGAGTGTAAATAATGGCGTTGTAATACCTTAACCAGTTTAGGATCTTCAACCGCTTCATTTTTCAGTAACAGCGAGGCTAAAATAGGAATAATGGTCAGTGATAAAATAAGTGCGCTGATCATCGCAAAAACAATAGTTAGTGCTACAGGGGTAAAGAGTTTCCCTTCTAAACCCGTTAAGGTGAGTAACGGAGAAAAAACAATCAGCACGATAACCGTGCCAACAACAACAGGTGTCGCTACTTCTTTACAAGCGCGATAAATAACATGCAGGCGCGGCAAAGATTTGTTTTTTGCTAGTTGATTAACAATATTTTCAACAATAACCACCGAAGCATCAACGAGCATTCCTATGGCGATAACTAAGCCACCTAAGCTCATTAAGTTGGCTGATAAGTTAAATTGCTTCATTAAAATAAAGGTCATTAATGCTGCAAGCGGTAATGATAAAGACACGACAACGGATGAACGTAAGTCGCCGAAAAATATCGCTAGTAAAATAATAACTAAAATAACGGCTTGAGTTAAGGCGCTGGTAATTGTGCCAATGGCGGTATCAATGAGGTTTGAACGGTCGTAAAAAACATTAATTACCGTGCCTTTAGGTAATGTCGGGGTAATTTGCGCTATTTTCTTTTTCACCTGACTAACCACTTCGGCAGTATTACTGTTTTTTAGCGCAATAATAAGCCCTTGTGTGGTTTCTTTGCCGTCTTTAGTTACTGCACCATAACGGGTTAAGTGGCCAATGCTAATTTCAGCAATATCACTGAGGCGTATTACTTGCTCGTTGTTTGCCTGAGCACTAGATACTAATACCAAATTTTGTAATTCATCAATATTTTCTATACGGCCTTGGCTGCGAATAATAAGGGTGTCGTTGCCTTTAATTAAACGTCCGAGTCCGCTATTAATATTATTAAGTGTTAATGCATTTTCAATATCGTTAAAAGAAATATGGAGCTGCTGCATTTTTAAAATGTCAGTGTTTATTTCATAGGTTTTAACAAAGCCGCCTAAAGCGTTAACATCAGCAACACCGGCTACTGTGCGCAGTAAAGGCCTTATTTGCCAGTCAAGTAATTCGCGACGCTCGGTTAATGATAAGTTTGGGTTCTCTACTGAAAACATAAACATTTCACTTAAAGGTGTACTCATTGGAGCCATGCCGCCGCTGATATTATTCGGCAGTGCTGACCAAACATTCATCAGCCGCTCGTTAACTTGTTGCCTCGCCCAATAAATATCGGTGCCTTCTTTAAAGTCTAAGGTAATGTCGGTAATAGAATATTTTGTCGTTGACCGTAGCATTGCTTGCTTTGGAATACCGAGCAATTCTGTTTCAATAATACGGGTAACTTGCGACTCTATTTCTACCGAGGTCATCCCTGGCGCTTTTAAAACGATTTTTACTTGTGTTGGTGATATATCAGGAAAGGCATCAATTGGTATATTTAGCCAAGCGTTAGCACCAATAATAATGGTAATAACAGCGAGTATACTGACGAATAATCGTTGGGTTAACGAAAATTTAATGATGGAAGTTAGCATCAATTATTCCCCTGAACCTAGTTCAAGTAAAATGCCTTGTACTGCACTTACTGATGAGGTTAATACCGATTTTTCAGTAAGATTTACTTGGCTGGTAAATAAATAATTCCCCTCACTTGAACCCAATAATTCAACGGCCACTAACTCAAGTTGTTGCCCCTTTTTTATCGCAATATGATCACGATTATCTATTTCAAAAAGAGCACTTTTATTAATACTAAAAGCCGCTTGCTGATAAATAGGGCTAACCACCAAAATTTCGCCAAGGGTAATGTTACAGGTATCTGTGATTGGTGCTGACCAAACTGTGGTGCTAAAGTTATGAACCAGTGCATTTTGCGTACTCGTGGTGTCGATATCGATAACACAGTTATGATTAAGTACTTTTACTTTGCTTAATTGCTTTATTTTTTTTAATGGTGCAGATATTTTTAGGCGCATAGCATGGTGAGGAATAACATCAAAAAGTAGTTCGCCTTCTTGCTTTACATTGCTATTTGCGAAATAGCGTAGGGTGCCTGTGATTGGTGAAATAATACTAACAATTTCATCATCACCTTTATTTGCGTTTTTACTCTTGCCTTTATTACCGCTTTTATTGTTGAAAGGGCTAATCGATAAGAATTCTTTTAAATGGTTTAAATGGCCGAAATGTAATTTAGCGGCAAAGTAGCTATTACTGATTTCAGTCCAGCGTGATTGCGATAACGCCTTTTGCTGATATAAACCTAAGCTTGTTTGATAATGCTGTTTGGCATTGCTAAACAATGTTTTCGCTGCTTGATACTCTTCTAGAAAATGGTGTACGTCATAACCACTTAAAATGGCAACCGCTTGACCTTTAGTAACCTTAGAGCCATTAGCGATAAGAAATTGGCTATATTGTACCGAAAAAGGTAAGTACATGGAAAAATTTTCTCCGGGCTTTGTTTGGCTACTTGCTAATAAGTTTTGCCCGTTGATATGGTCAACTGCCGTTATTTTTTCAAAGACGAGCTGATAACCGCCTAGCTGCGTCAGTAATAATGGGGCATTATCACTGCTAGTGGTGTGTTGAGTTTCCGCCTGCGCTGCTGATAAAAATAAACTTGCTGATATTGCAGCAAGTAATGTGCAGGCTTTTACTCCACTTTTTATTGCATTGAACATATTTTTTGTAAGCTGAACTTGAGGCTGATTGTGGTTTGATAAAAAACTCATAATGAAATTCCTGCGGCTTGTCTTAACATAGCGGTATTTTTACGTAATAAAAGTTGGTTCAAGGTTAGTTGAGATTTACTGGAAAAAGCATTAAGCATTCGTCTTATTGCTTCTTCTTGCTCAATTTGTCCGGCATCAATTAACAATTGAGTTTCTTTAATAATGGCTTTTGAAATTGTCTGACTCTGCGCAAGTAAAGACTGCTTTTTGTTGAGAATAATTTGCTGACTTTGTAAACGACGATATTTATTTTGCAGCGTTAACCAAAGCTCTTGTTTGGCTAATTGGTAATTATTACTGGCACTTAACCATTCACTATTTACCGATTGACTCTTAACGTCTAAAAAGGTCAACGGAATTTCTGCACTGACACCTATTTGCGTTTCATCAACGTCGTTATTACTGAGCTGTTTTGCACTTAACGATAACTGCCAAGATGCGGCATTATTACTGGTTAACTTAAGTTGTAGTTCTTGCTCAAGCCATTGTTGGTTTAGCTGTTTTATTTGCGGATGCTTAATCAATAACTTATTTTCATTACCATGAGTATTTTCTTGCTCGTTTGTGGAGATGTTTTTTTCATTAATATTATCGGGTAATGCGCTAAATCCGGTTAATTTTTGGTATTGATGTAATACCTGCTCAACGTATTCGCTTTGCTCTAATTGTGCAATTTCACTGGTAAGCTTTTCTTTTTTTATTAATAGCAAAGGGTATTGATTCGTCGCTGACGAATTAAATAGCTGTTGATATTGTTGTTCTAAACGACTGAGAAAGGTTATTTTTTTCTTTAAATGTTCTACTTGGTACTGAGCGAGTTTTATTTGCCAAACTTGCTCTCTTATTACTCCTGAAAATAATAACTTTTGATTGGATTGTAAGAGCGCTTGGCTTGCTTGGCTTGATGTTTTAAGTTGCTGATCAATTGTGCGTTGCAGTGATGACTTTATCGCTAAATTAACTTTTACTTCATTCTCATCAGTACCACTGTTTAAGTCGCTACTTAAATGGCTTACAGCTAACGTTGGTGAAGCGGCGAGCCATGAATAATATTTCTTATCAGCAGAAAACGTTTGGCTATGTGCTTTATTCGTTTTCTCAATAGTGGCATTTAACACATCACTTAGGGTGATAGACTGCGCATAAGAATGTTGAGCAACAATAGATAAAAAGACTATTGCAGTTGCTTTTTCAAGTAATTTAAAGCGAGTCTTTAAGGTGATGATATACAAGCTCAATCGATTACTAGCCATTGTATTTTCTACTTATCAAATATGAATTCATAAGGCATAATAGAGACTTATCAATGAATTACATTAGACATTTGTTAAAATGCGCCTATGGTACATATGTCTATTGAATTTTTAATAGATTGTTTTTATTGGTTTTTTCTGCTTTTTTGTTTTACTGAATAATTATTAGGTTTGTATGAAAGATAAAATTATTGCTTTAGTGTTATTGATTATTATGGTGTTAAACTTTTTTGATGTCTTAACTGACATTTCTTTGGGGGTTCCCCAATGGCACATAATAGAAGAAAGTTTTATTGTCTTGATGTCGGGAGTAGCGGCAATATTTTTGATTTTTGATATACGAAAGAGGACTAAAAACGCATTGTTATTAAAAAATCAATTAAGCCTGAGTGCCTATGAGCTTGAAAATATTATTGAAGAAATGAGTTTAGCTCGCAAGCAATACAGCCAAGTGATACATGACCAATTTGAGTGGTGGCAATTAACAAAAAGTGAACAAGAAGTAGCCATGCTACTGCTAAAAGGTTTGAGTTTTAAAGAAATAAGTGCCGTTCGCGAAACCAAAGAAAAAACTGTTCGCCAGCAAGCATCTACTATTTATAGCAAATCAGCCGTAGAGGGGCGACATGATTTTTCCGCTTGGTTTTTAGAGGATTTTATTGCGGGTTCGTAGAATCTATTTTAGTAAGTTTTATCTTTTAAAGTTTAAACTTACTTATAATTTGATGATAGAGTCTTTTCACATTAAAACTAGAATGGCTTTATGGGTAGTAACTTATAATGCTCCTGTTAATTTTAAAGTGTGATAAAAACAGTTGCTGTTCTAAGGCGTCATGGGGGCGATAGCGAGATAGAGTATATATGCTAATGTCAGCTATTCTTGAAGATAGCTGACTTAATAGTGGGAGCAGTTAGGATCGTTCTTTCAACAAAAAATCAGCAATGAAAATCAATCTAAAATTGTCCGCAATTGGCTATCAGTTGACCTAAAGAACAACCAATAGCTAACGTCAGTAATGCGCACAAAGGGATCGTTAATTTTTCTAACATGACTGACCGCAATGGTGGCTAAGGCGGCATTAGTAGTTAGTCTTGTCTAAGGTTTGTTTCAAGCACTTTGCTGCCGTGACATTCCATCATTTAATGTTAACTTCGATTCTTGAGCGGTTATAAGCAAAATATCAAAAGTTTATTATTTCAAGTCAACAGCAGACATCATTTTTTCAAGTTGGGATATAATTAAAAGTAACAGCGATAACGCTCAAATACTTCATAAAATATAGCCCAACTGATAAGTTATTATTCTAATATTATGTGGTTTTAGCCGCCAAATTGAAAACGTAAACCAGCATTAACGGTAAAACCATCATTTCTTGACCAAATATCTGTTGTCCAACGACCGCTAGGTGCTTGTTTAGGCAACACTAAAGAGTCTTCCTTAGTTTGTCGCACATTTAACAAATTTTCGGCATTAACAAAGAAACTTACTTTACCTAGGGTAATTTGGCCTAACAATCCTAAGTGCCAATAAGAATCGCTTCGCTCTCTATACGGATTGTTCTCAAGGTGTTGTGTACCTGTATAGTAAGCTTCAAATCCTAGTAAATGACTACCATGTTCTTCCCACATTACTACAAGGCCAGCAGAATGTTGCGGCGTTAGTGCTAAGGGGATTCGTTTAAAACCTGAATCACTTGCTTTGGTGGCGTCTGTATATAAATAGCTACCCGTAAATTTAATATCTTGCCAGCGATAGCGTAGCAATAATTCAGCCCCCCTTATTTCACTTTCACCAGCAGCATTGACGATGCGAACTCTTTTACCTGAAGCTTGATCAACACCATTAATAACTTCTAATTCAGTCACGTTATCGATATCTGATGCAAATAATGTCAGGCTAGTTTCTACGCTACCCAATATATAGCTAATGTCTATAGAGGCTGTAGATGCTCGCTCTTCCTCAAGATTTTCTAGTGGTGCAAGGCGAGATAAACCTGCTTCATCAATGTCCTCAATAAATGGGCTTGGCGCGAAAAAACCTTGTCCATATGCTCCTCTAATTGTCCAGTTTTCTGGACTATACAATAACGAAATTCGAGGACTTACTTGTGTGCCGTATTCATTATGCCAATCAGTTCGTGCACTAAAAGACATGGAAATATCATCACTTGCTTCATAATCAAGTTGAGAAAATAGTCCAGGCACTTGATAAGAGTAATTAAATTCAGGGAAGGTATCAGATTCGAATTTTTCAGATTGAAGCGCTAACCCAACAAGCCATGCCGTTTTATCAGAATACCCTGATAAGCTCGACTCGATTAAAGAACTTTTGTGGCTATCGTCCTCTTTGACAGCACCGAATTCATGCTTATGCTCTTGATTCATTGCCGAACCACGTACATTTATATTCATAACATCCCCTAATGGCTGGTCATATATAAAGCCAATATCGGTTCTAATAGTGTCCTGTGTTTGAGAAAACGAATTACCGTCAGGTACCGTAGCATCATCTAAAGTACCGCCATATCTTCGCTCTGACATGGCGCCCAATGTAACGTAAAGGTTTGAGCCATCGTCGTTTTTCCAATAAAAACGAGGGCGAACGCTGCCTCTTTCGTAGCCAGCCAAATCTATCCAGCCATCGTCATCTAAATCTTGCTCGTTTTGGTGATGAATGCCAGTAGTAATTGATGCACTTAAGTCATCAGTTAAAGGTGATGCAAAGTATGAAGTTACATCTTGACCACTTTTAGAGGTAGCATTGACCAATACCTCACCTTCATAAACATCAGAGGGAGTGCGTGAAATTAGATTTATTACCCCACCAAGCGCGGAGCCGCCATAAAGAGAAGAAGCAGAGCCTTTAATTATTTCAACATTTGCAAGATCTGTCGGTGGTATTTGTAACAAACCTATTGAAGCTGTTTGGCCACCGTATAAAGGTAAACCATCACTTAGTAACTGTGTATAACGACCATATAGCCCTTGTAATCTGATGTTAGCACTTCCTAAAGTAGGTGAGGTGGTTTGTACTCTGACTCCACCCGTTTCAGCTACTAACATTGAAATATTTCCCGGACGCATTAGTGCTTTTTCTTGTATCTCTTCGCCATTAATAATTTCGGTTCGTGTTGCTGATTCTGTAACAATGCGACCTAAACGAGAAGCCCTTACTTGAATCTTTTCAATATTGTTATCGTTATGTTCATGATGCTCTTTCTCTTCATGGTGTTCTTGTTCATTTTTATGAACATCGTTATTTTCATTCGCGTATGAAAATGATGGTATTAACAGTATTATTGCTGCTATTTTCAAGGATTTTTTAAACATTTTTGCCTCAGGTATTACTTGGTAATCACTCAACACATTAGTACTGAGTAATTTGAGAAATTTTTATTTGTATGAAATTTTGGGCTTACTAAGTTCTTATGAGGTAAAGATGGGAGGGCGATATAGTAAAGCAGAAATAAATTTAGGTTGCGCAGAATGTTGCTTATAAAAAGCTTCACTTAAAGCGACTATTTTAGTTGATTCTACTTCAGTATTAAAATATACAAATGATGAACATGCATTGGCAATACAAGTACAGCTAAGATCACAACATTCAATGCCACAGCAATCTTCGGAATTATCTGTATCAATTGAGTTTAAATCGTAATGCTTTACTCGTTCATTGAAGTCGAAAGAAATAGAGTCTATTGAAGTTTCGCAAGACATAGAGGTATTAAAGGCTAATACTTGCCCAACAAAGGCAACAAGCATTGCTGCTATTACTAACATTTTTGAAACAGCTTTAAACATATAAACCTCTAAATACAATCACGTAGTATTATAAGAGTTTATTCATTAGATGTGAACAATCATACGCACGTTTATTCCAGTTGTGCCCTACATTTAAGTGATAAATAGTCCTGGGTGCTCTTAATTATAGTTTTTGGTTTTTTGGATGAAGTGTAGCTTTGATTTAATGACTCGATGGCTGCTTTGAGCGTTGCTGTTAGTCGAAGGGGAAAGTGAGGATATGTCATCTAACAAAACTGATCGCTATGGTAGGTGTTTCACTGCTAAACACTAACTTTTACCACATAGTGGACATCAACTGGTTGAGGTTTAAATATATTATTCTTATTAACTTTTTGCAGCTTCCATTTTTTGTTCTATAAGTTGTAACAGTTGTGAATTTAACATGACTAGTTCCGACTCCATGTTCTTAAGCTTTTCATCATTACCGCTTCTTCGCTCTTGAGCTATTTCGGCTGTTAATTTAGTTATTTTTTCTCGTAACTCTTCGATTTTTTCATCAACTGTTTTTTGTTCTTCATCTTCGGTCTCATTAACATCCTCCTTGCCCATTATTTTTCTCATAGCAGCTTGATTTTTATCATCAACGCTTTTTTGGCGAGCTTCTTCAGAAATATTTACCTGATCTGATTGAGCGTTTACTGATGTTTTTATTTCATCTGATGAAGCTAGGTTTAACTCATCCAGCTTAGATGCAGAGACAGGCTCTGGATATATAGGCGAAGGAATATTGGCTTGCATACTTTCGGAATAAAGTTTCATTTGATGAATATCCTTTTCTTAAGCTTTCGTCGTTATTTTTTATAAATGGTCGTTGTCTATCGTATTATCGGCAACCATTATAAATACTGAAATTTTAATGCTAACTGTTCTTTAACGTATAGAATTAAAGCTTCTATGACCGCTATGGTGTTGTCATTAGAAAGGGTAGAACAGTGTCCTTGTTGATTTTATTGTTATAAATTTTATCCCCAAAAACATCCTTGGGAGTCTTCGTTAACAATTTGGATTAGTGGCTCTAAATGTTGATTAATGCCACTAGCCTCATATTGTTGCCACTTCATATTTTGACGTTGCCAATAGAGCTTCCAAATTTTATCTTTTTTTACGTAGGTAAACTTAGCAACAAACAACTCAGTTTTTTCAGTTGGATCATTCCATTTAGGGCGAACCTCCAAAATATATAAGGTTTGCTCTTCCATTTTATAATCTATGTAAAGTTGTTCAGGGGGAAAATGCCTATTTTTATCCCCGCAAAATTTCTTTGCGATTGCTTCTACTTTGAATAACTCAAACTCACTAATTGCCACGAAACCCTCGAAACTTATAGCGTCCAATTAACGGACTAAAAATTTTGGGCTAAAATGGAAGCGAAGCGAATAGCCTACTTTTTTTAGTCCTGCTTTATTGCCTTGTATGGTGTCTACTCCTCAATAAAGTCGTAGATATAATCTTTCGTAAATGAACCATTTACACTGCAGTGTAAGTTTTCACTTTTATCGTCTAGAAATGACATATTAGGTGTATATAGCCGGCCATTACTCGTTAGATCTTTACCTCCATCAATAACAGAACATATGTTAAAAGCAAGTTCACCTTTCACTTTTTCAATTGCTCTTTCAGAAACAGAGTAGGCTTTTAGAGTTTCAATGACAGTATCTGCAATTTCTTTAGATAACGCCTCTACTAAATGTTGGTACTCATCTGAGTCATCGGTAATATTCATATATGCACTGACACCTAACGAGCGTGTAGAATTTCTCTTTTCGAAAATTCAGACTCAAAAAATTATTAAAAAAAAAGCCTAAAACGCGTTGCTACGTGAAACCTGAGGCAATATTCTACTAGAAAATGACTTTTACAGGCTCTGCGAACATAAAATTCATCCGTCATTTTACATTTTAGAGAAATTCTACAGCTTCAACTCCTCGTTAAGAGGCAAAAAATTGTTGGTTAAAATTAGCGACGAAGGAGTAAGAGTCAACTGTTTTTTTGTCTTATTAAATAGCTTTTTATAAGCACACTGCTGCACAGTTACCATATATAATTTTAATAATGAGTCCATCATCATCGCTAAACTCAGCAATATTTAAGCCGTGAAATTCAGAAAACTTTGCATCCGATATATATACAGGATCATTTACAAAATTGAAGTCTACGCTATCAAATCTGATGCTCCAACTCACCCTTTGATAATCTTCAATAGTAAGAATAAACATATCCTTATCGAAATCAAATTCATATTTCTTAACTTG
>JBAROR010000052.1:0-1766 GCA_049642265.1 Cognaticolwellia sp.
TAATAAAATGAACTGAATCAGTACAGTCATAATTAAAACAACTCACTCTTTCATACCCATCATCTAAATCACGGCCTGATATTCATACTCATATTACTAATTCTGCCGTTTAAGAGACTTTACTAAGTAAGATTAAATGAAAATTATTTAAAATAACTTATCTCACCTTTAATTCATCGTATAACCCCGAAAATACGGGTCGAAATGCAGAAAAACTAGCGAACAAAACAACCCATGAAAAAACCTCATGGATTTATGAAATAAAATCAATTTTATTCATGCAACGAACCAAGTATAAAACACACTATGCTTTTAACTTGAGGCAATATTGCACTTGGTTCTCAATTAAGTCATTAGGTATAAACCGAAAAAGACCCTGTTGAGTACTGACAGGGAAAATCATAAACAATATTAAAAAGCCTTGAAATTTCAGAAAAAAATAGAGATTTTATTACATAAATTGGATACCAGATAATCATGAAAAAAGACTTTACATTTACTATTAAGAGCACTTCTCTTGATGAAAGTTATCAGCCCTCAGACGATACGCGCCTTACGACCAACTTTGCTAATTTGGCCAGAGGAGACTACCGTCAGGCAAACTTGCGCAACACCTTAAAGATGATTGACAATCGTTTTAATGCCTTAGCGAATTGGGATAATAGCAAAGGAGATCGTTATTCTGTCGAACTTGAAATCATTTCTGTTGATTTGGATGTTAAAGGCAGTGGTGATACTTTCCCATCGATTGAGATATTGAAAACAATTATTGTTGATCATAAAACTAATAAACGCATTGAGGGCATTGTAGGGAATAACTTTTCCTCTTATGTGCGCGATTATGACTTTAGTGTATTACTGCAGGATCATAATAAAAATCAGCCTAAATTTAGTATCCCTGATGACTTTGGCGAACTGCATGGCAAGCTCTTTCAGCATTTTGTGAATTCAAATATTTACAAACAAAATTTTAATAAACTACCCGTAATATGTATCAGTGTTTCTGATAACAAAACTTATCATCAAACTGAAAACCAACATCCGGTATTAGGCATTGAATACCAGCCAAATGAATCGTCTTTGACTGAGCAATATTTCAAAAAAATGGGCTTACAGGTTCGTTACTTTATGCCGCCAAACAGTGTAGCGCCTTTAGCATTTTTCTTCTTTGGTGATTTGCTTAATGATTACACTAACCTTGAGCTTATAAGTACCATTTGTACGATGGAAACATTTCAAAAAATCTATCGACCTGAAATTTATAATGCAAATGCTGCTGCAGGAAAGTCTTATAAACCAAATTTGAATAACCTAGATCATTCATTAACTCAAATTATTTATGATCGAGAAGAACGTAGCCAAATGGCCAATCAGCAGGGGAAATTTACTGAAGAGCACTTAATTAAACCATACCAAACTGTGCTTGCACAATTCTCTGCTAGCTACGTTTAATAACTAGACTTAACAGCTACATTTAATAGCTACTTTCAATAATCAACCTAAATATACGGCATTATTTATTATGAAAATATTATTACCTACTTCAACTGCAGGCAGTTTACCTAAACCTTCTTGGCTTGCACAACCGAAAACGCTTTGGTCGCCTTGGAAATTACAAGGTGATGAATTAATTGAAGGTAAACAAGATGCATTACGTTTGTCATTGCAAGATCAGCAACAAGCAGGCATTGATATTGTTAGTGATGGCGAGCAAACAAGGCAACATTTTGTCACCACTTTTATTGAGCACCTCAACGGCGTTGATT
>JBAROR010000057.1:0-2337 GCA_049642265.1 Cognaticolwellia sp.
ACTTATTTCAGGTGAGTTATGGCCACCCCAAGAAAACAACAAATCAGTTTAGCCGATACGCCTTATTACCATTGCGTTGCACGTTGTGTTCGACGGGCTTTTTTATGTGGTGAAGATAAATTTTCAGGTCAAAGCTATGAACACCGGCGCGGCTGGGTAGAAGATAAGCTGCACTTTCTCACGCAAGTCTTCGCCATTGATGTTTGTGCCTATGCGGTGATGAGTAATCATTATCATGTAGTGGTTTTTATTGATGAAGAAAAAGCAAAGCAATGGAGCATGATGGAAGTACTTGAACGCTGGCATCGTTTATACAAAGGCACCTTACTGACAAAACAATATTGTCATGGTGATACCTTAGCAGAGCCGTTACTTGATATCGTTAATGCGACTGCCGAGGTTTATCGAAAACGCTTGATGAAAATCAGCTGGTTTATGGGCTACATCAATGAAGGTATTGCTAGAAAGGCTAATCAAGAAGATAACTGCACAGGCCGATTCTGGGAAGGTCGATTTAAATCACAAGCATTATTAGATGATGCAGCGCTTGCGGCTTGTATGGCCTATGTAGATTTAAATCCTATTCGAGCAAAGATAGCCAAAACGCCAGAGGACTCCGCTCATACTAGCGTAAAGCTACGCTGTGAACAGGCAAAGAAAAACCAGCAACCCAATACCCTATTGCCTTTTATCGGTAATCCAAGAAAAGACATGCCAAAAGGCTTACCCTTTGAACTTGCCCACTATCTGCAATTAGTCGAATTGACCGGTCGCTGCATTAGAGCAGATAAACCTGGCTATATCGACGAAAAACAACCTCCCATACTGAGTCGCTTAAATATCAGCGCTGAAAACTGGTTAATCATCACCACAGAATTTAGAACACAGTTTCATGGCGCTATTGGTCATGAAGATGCCCTCAGTGATTATTGCCAGCATCAACAGTTCAAACGACGACAGAATTTGAGTCATTGCAATACACTCTTTAGTTGATGTAACTGCTCAACTCCCCAAAACAGCGTAAACGTTTTATCAAACACTATCTGAGAATCGCTATGGGCGAAGTATGAGAGCTTGAGGCTAAATAGAGCAGAAAAGTGTGTTTTATCGGCCATTAATAGTATCAAACATCAATATTACGCGTGACTCCAGATGAGTTGTTATTAAATGGCGATATTGGCATCAGCGCTAATTTAGAGTGAGTGTCCGTTTAAATTTGTCGCGTTAGGTGCTTGTGTCGCAATCATAATATCAAAATATTGCTGAGCAAATTCATTCAAGTCAATTTTTGACTCGTTAGCTAAAGCCGCTGTTGAGATTAAAAAACAACAGATCATTGATAGCAATTTCTTCATATATAACTCCCTGTAAAATAATTAAAATATCATTTGAACTTGAACAATGAATATCAGCTAAAACATTACAACAATCAAGTCTTAGTTTTGTTCATCAGGGCTCATTTCCTCAGTTTACTCATCAACGTTTTTCAATGGCCGCTAAAATTAAGGCTAAAAAAGCTCTAAGTAAAAATGAGGCATAAAAAAATCAGACTTGGTTTAACCGCAAAGCGATGACCAAGGCTGATTTTATTTATTTAATTACTCGTTAACTATCTTATTAGCTATGTCACTAGCTATGCCGTTAAATAAGTCATTAATGATTCAATTAACGATGACAGTAAAGCGATGTTACTTTTTAGTCGCTCTTAACATCCATGCGGTTTTTTCGTGTATACGCATACGATCCGACACTAAAGAGGCTGTTGACTCGTCGTCAGCACCTTGCGCTATTTTTAACACTTCTCGAGAAGTTTTGATCACTTGTTCGTGACCTTTAGTTAGTATCGCAACCATTTCAGATGAACTTGGTACGCCGTCTACTTCTTTAATTGAACTGAGTTTTGCGAATTCTTTATAAGTTCCAGGCGCTGGCACGTCAAGCGTTCTAATACGTTCTGCAATATCATCAACTGCAATCGCTAATTCGGTGTAATGCTCTTCAAACATTAAGTGTAATTCACGAAATTGTAAGCCTGTGACATTCCAGTGAAAGTTATGCGTTTGTAAATATAACGTATAAGAATCTGCTAAAAGTCTCTTTAAACCGTCTGAGATTTCTGTTCTGTTTGCTTTGCTAATACCAATATCTATATCAGTCATTTTCTTTCCTCATGTTTAAAGTGTTGATATACCCAAACCACTTGAAGATGGAGTTTCAGAGCTAAGCTAGGAAATCAGGTCAAGGCGCAGCACGAAGACAATGGTTATTCCCTTATCAAGTGCTGCACAGCTTTTTTGCTCCAGACAAAAGCTAAGTACATACATCCATGTATGCAAC
>JBAROR010000058.1:0-23461 GCA_049642265.1 Cognaticolwellia sp.
GGTATTTAATTACCAGCAGGTTAAATGCGTTTTTATCACCACGTTGTACCCGCTCAACCAACTTTTGGTCAACGTTCTGTTCGCTCATTTGAGCCGTATCTCCTACTCACCATTATTTAACTTATCTTCATCTGGTTTACATCTGGCTCGTGGCAAACGCAACAAGTAGGACTAGCCTTGTGTTAAAAAGTTCGATAAATATTGAAAAAAAATAAATATTTTTTATAAAAATAGTTTTGTGCTGTTCTGTAACTGCAATAAAAGTTAACATTGAGCTATCGATTATTGTACCTTAATTTCAAGAATATATGAATCAACAACACAACTGTGACGTTTTAATTATCGGCAGTGGCGCAGCAGGATTGTCACTTGCACTACATCTAGCTAAAAATGCCAACGTAATTATCTTGAGCAAAGGCCAGATTAATGATGGCTCGACCTTCTATGCCCAAGGTGGTGTTGCTGCTGTTTTTGATGAAAATGACAGTGTGGCTTCGCATGTCGCCGATACATTAGTAGCTGGTGCTGGCTTATGTGATGAGGCTGCGGTGCAATATACAGCTGAAAATGCCAAAGACTGTTTAGAGTGGTTGATTGATAAAGGCGTTAATTTTGATCAAGATGTTCCTGCTGCCAATGGCGATATTCGTTATCATTTAACCCGTGAAGGCGGACATAGTCATCGAAGAATCCTTCATACAGCTGATGCCACGGGCCAAGCAATTCAAACCACACTCGTATCACAAGTCAAAAATCATAGCCGTATTCGTATTTTTGAACGCTATAATGCCATTGACTTGGTTTACCAAGAAAGTGAAGTGAACACCGATAGAAAATGTATTGGTGCTTATGTATGGAACAGAAATGATGAACACGTTGAACGTGTATTTGCCAAAAAGACTATTTTAGCGACAGGTGGCGCAAGTAAAGTATATCAATACACCTCAAATCCAGATGTTGCGAGCGGTGATGGTATTGCCATGGCCTGGAGAGCTGGCTGTCGTGTTGCCAATATGGAATTTAATCAATTCCACCCTACTTGTTTATTTCATCCAGAGGCCGGTACATTTTTATTAACGGAAGCTTTGAGAGGCGAAGGCGCTATTTTACGTCGTCCTGATGGCAGCCGATTTATGCCTAGTTTTGATGAGCGCGCTGAACTAGCCCCACGAGATATTGTTGCTCGTGCGATTGATTTCGAAATGAAACGTCTCGGTGCTGATTGCATGTATTTAGATATCAGTCATAAATCAAGTGATTTTATCAAACAGCATTTCCCAACAATTTATGAACGAACACTTGCTCTAGGTATAGACATAACCAAACATCCAATGCCAGTCGTCCCTGCTGCCCATTATACCTGTGGTGGTGTGATGATAAATCAGCAAGGTAAAACCGATATTGATAACTTATATGCCATTGGTGAAGTCGCTTATACCGGTTTACATGGTGCTAATCGCATGGCAAGTAATTCATTACTTGAATGTCTAGTATTTGCCAGAGCGGCAGCTATTGATATAGAACAGAATATTGACCTTACCCAACCTTTTATCAATCTTCCTGAATGGGATGAAAGCCGAGTTACCGACTCAGATGAAGAAGTGGTTATACAACATAATTGGCACGAACTTCGATTATTTATGTGGGACTACGTGGGCATTGTACGCACCACAAAACGCTTAGAGCGTGCTTTGCATCGAGTTGAGCTACTACAAAGTGAAATTGAAGAGTATTACCGACATTTTAGAGTCAGCAATAACTTATTGGAGTTGCGAAACTTAGTGCAAGTTGCAGAGTTAATCATAAGATCCGCATTAGATCGTAAAGAGAGTCGAGGTTTACACTATACCCTGGACTATCCTGATATGCTGGAAAACCCGAAAATCACGATACTTAAACCATCAAGCTGATAACGAATCTTTATCTGAAACTTTTCACGCGAAAAATGGCGCGAGCTAGGCGCGCCTGATCAATTTTGCATAAGCTATCTTTAAAAATAAATATTTTATCGATTGCACTGCCATTTTCATTAAATATTAACCAATAGCCCCACAAATAGGTTTGTGAATGAGCCGATATTTGCAAACTTTCTCGCTCGTTAAGCTGACATTCACCAGTATCTGACAACACAAAGCTTGTTGTGCTTTTATCAGCAATAACGTTCAAAAACACAAGCCATTGATTAGTTAAAGATACTGGCAACCAACGATATATAAAAAGAATACAACCACAAGCAACGAGATAATAAAGTCCAAACCAACGCTCAAATTCGATAAAAATGGTTAAGAATAGATATGCGAAACCAAAGTAAAAGAACAAATTAAACATCACCCTGCATTTAGAGGGCGTTAGTGTAATATTATACTTTAACTCGCTGTAATATAAACTGCACCATGGAGTTGAGCTCTTTGTCTTCACAAATTTCGTGCCCCATAAACCATGCAAACAACTCAGGATCTTGACACACTAATAAACGCTCAAAAATAGCTTTATTTTCAATAGATAAATCATCATATGCCTCTTCAACAAACGGCATAAAAAGCACATCTAATTCTAGCATTCCGCGTCGACAAGCCCAACGAAGTCGAGGTTTATTATCTATTAATGTCATACATAACCCTAATTAGTAAAATTTCATCGTATTCTAACAAACCCAAAGTTAAAATAGCCACGAATTGATCACAAAATTAAGCATGTTTCTAGTATAAAAGTAGCAGAAAAAATTAGACATATGGTTGTAATTTGAATAAATGTCCTCACTTATGATGTTAATAGCCTTTTTCAGCATATTGCCGGATGATGAACATAATGAATAATAACTTACCAAGTTATAACGAATTACCTGAAGTATTTGCCATTAATCTTGACAATATTAGCGCCATTACCTTAACAGGTGAAGAGCAAGTAAAATATCTTCAAGGGCAAGTGACCTGTGACGTAGACAGTTTGGCGCAAGAAAAGCTGCTTAATGGCGCTCATTGTAATGCCAAAGGTAAAGTGTTTTCTGCTTTTCGTTTACTTGAACGTCAAGGGACGTTTTTACTGTTACAGCCGAAAAGTTCGATTGAGCAATCATTAGCTGAGCTGAAAAAATTTGGTGTTTTCGCTAAAGTTAATATAGAACAAGACACTGAGCTTGCCTACTTAGCAATTGCCGGTGAGCAAGCGGCTATAAAAATGGCAGAACTATTTCAGCAAGTACCAGATGAAATAACTCCCGTCATTCAAGAAAATAATACCACCTTAGTTTATCTTGCTGGCAAGATTAATCGCTACATCATTATTGATAAAGCTGACACCTTAACAGAAATATCTGCGGCTTTTAGCTTTCCAATCTATAACAATGCTTTATGGACCTTGTTGGAGATATCTGCTGGCTTTCCAATACTTTCTCAACAATATATCGCTGAATATGTCCCACAAATGCTAAACCTACAAGCGATCAATGGCATAAGCTTTACTAAAGGGTGTTACTTGGGGCAGGAAACTGTTGCTCGTATGCAATATTTAGGTAAAAACAAGCGTGCACTTTTTACTTTGACAGGTAAAGATATGGTGGTTAATACAGGCGATATTATCGAGAAAAAATTAGGTGAAAATTGGCGTAAAGCCGGTGATGTATTAGCGGCCTATCAAGCAAGTAATATGCAAAGCTATATTCAAGGCGTTTTAGCGAACGATATTGATGATGCGACAGAACTTAGAATCAAAACACAAAATTCAAATTTAACACTACTCCCTTTACCTTATAAATTAAGCACAGAGACTAAATAGGACATATTATGAAAATTACCGACAACAAAGTTGTTGTACTCCATTACGCTGTATCAGATAGTGAAGACACCTTAATTGATAGCTCATATGATCACAGCCCATTAGCGGTAATTCAAGGCTCTCATTATCTTATTCCTGGTTTAGAAGAAGCATTAGTTGACCATGAAGCTGGTGATAAATTTGAAGTAGAAGTTAGTGCTGACAATGCTTACGGTCAACGTGAAGATGGCTTTGTGCAAACGGTACCAAAAGCGATGTTCGCCGGTATCGAAGATTTAGAAGTGGGTAGTCAATTACGTGCCACTACTGATGAAGGTGAGCAAACAGTTATAGTGATTGACGCACAAGATGACGAAATTACTGTTGACGGTAATCATCCTTTAGCTGGTATTGATCTTAAATTTGATGTTGAAATATTAGAAGTTCGTGATGCGACTGAAGAAGAGTTAACACATGGCCATGTTCATGGTGAAGGCGGTTGTGGCCACAACCACTAACATCAATCACTCTGAACAACCCTAATATAAAAAAGGCACTACTACAGTGCCTTTTTTGATCTCTTTAACATACCGCATTAGGCATTAAAGCAATGCTGTAACTTCTGTTTTTATCTCTGCGTAGCGCATGTACTGACAAATACCGAAGTAACTTAATTTTCGCACCTTTGCGCGGGTAAACAATGGCACACTCATCCCTGATAAAAACCGACAAATAGTATCGACAGATAGGCTATAAGGCTGCGTAATCACTGTACCTTTTAAGGTTGAGAAATGTTGTTGTAATTGCGAAATAGCTAAAGCGATAGTCTCGGTAGTGATAGCTTGATGAATACTTGAATATTGCAGTGTAGCAACCTGCCCTCGGCAAACAGAGCAATGCCCACAGTTTGTCGGTGCTCGTTGATCATCAAAATAATGAGACAGTTGCTGGGTTAAACAGTGCTTACTTTGGAAAAATTCGACCAACTTAGTGATACGCTCTATTTCCGCTTGTTCTTTTTCGAGAAAGTAATGATAAAGAGTATCGGTCAAAGCGTTGTCTTCTAACACAACTCTATTAACGCTATACACTTCCGTCGCTTTTTTAGTTTCTAACACAATATGCTGCTGATCCGCTAAATACTCTAACGCAGAAACAATTCTTTTTCGTGGTGCATTATAACGAGAATTCATCAGCTCGAAATCTGGCTCTCCCCAGATTTTTTTCATTTTTGCACAACTAAAAACTTGCGCTAAAAATTCATTTCGTTCGGCATTAAACATGCTAACAATTTGCGTTTGAGGGGTAACAAATTTAAATTTGAAATCAGCAAAATAACTAAACTTAGCATTAATAACACCAAGTAACTCCAACTGAACTAATAATGTTTTTAGCGGTAATTGCTTAATATTACTCGCATTTGACAAGCTAAGCACTTGTAATTCCCACTCATTATTTTGCATTTCATTACGTATATTTTGCAAAACATAATCGATACTTACCCGCTCAGGTGTATCGGCATACACAAAGTTCTCTACCGTGTGAATACCATCAAGATTAGCCAAGGTATAACAAGCAGCATTAGCTTTGTCTCTGCCTGCACGGCCAATTTCTTGGCTATAATTTTCAATAGACTTGGGTAAGTCATAATGAATAACAAAACGAATATCAGATTTATCTATTCCCATGCCAAAGGCAATAGTTGCAACGATTATAGGCGTTTTTCCTTGCATAAAATCTTGCTGAATTTTCTTGCGCACATCATCTTTAAAACCAGCATGGTAAGCTTTTGCAGGTATGCCTTGTTGTTGCAGATAATCTGCCACTTTTTCTGCGCTATGTTGCAAGGTAACGTAAATAATACCGCAACCTTCGTGATGACGAATTAAATCAACCAGTGTTTGATTTTTTGCTATTTCTGCAACGGGTAGTACAGATAAATCGAGGTTGCTACGATAAAAGCCTGTTTGCACAATATGTTTTTGATCGATAGCAAACTTACTGGCCATATCTAGTTTGACTTGTTTAGTGGCTGTTGCTGTAAGTAAAAGCACTAAAGGAATATTAAGTTCTTGGCGATATCGAGGTAACTTTAAATAGTCAGGTCGGAAGTTATGACCCCACTCAGAAATACAATGAGCTTCATCAACAACTAACATGGAAATAGCTATAGATTCAATAAATTGACGAAAGCGTTCGTTTTTAAAACGTTCAACAGAGACCATCAAAATCTTTATTTTACCAGTACGAATATCTCTATTAACTTGCTGGCTCTCTTCAAATGAAAGTGTTGAATCGATACTTGCCGCAGCAATACCTTTAGCATGTAAAAATGCTAATTGATCTTTCATTAAAGCTAACAACGGAGAGACGACTAGCGTTAAGTGCGGCAAATTAATTGCCGCTAGCTGATAACACAATGATTTACCCGCACCGGTAGGAAAAATGGCTAGGGATGAGTCACCATTAAGTAGCTGCGTTATCGTTTGCTCTTGTCCTATTCTAAACTGGTCAAAACCAAAAGTAGTTTTTAATGATTGATGTAACGTCGACATATAAAGCCTATTTATTCAGTATCGAACTAGTTTACTGTATTACCGCTGCCACAACACTTATTTCGACGAGCAATACATCTCTTGCCATTGCGGCTTGCACACAAGCACGAGCAGGAGCAAAGCCTTCAGGTACCCATGCATCCCAAACCGCATTCATCGCAGAAAAATCAGCCATTGTTTTTAAATATATAGTTGCCGACAACATATGTTTCTTTGAGCTGCCCGCCTCTATCAATAAAGCTTCAACCTTATCTAGCATGGTTTGCGTTTGCTCTGTAATATTTTGGTTCGCATCAGCACAAACCTGCCCACATAAATACACCGTGCTATTGTGTTTTACTATACGGCTCATACGGGTTTTGGTTTCTATTCTTTCGATGGTCATGATTTCATCCTCGTTTTAAAAGAAAACCCCAAGGTTTTGCAACATTGGGGTTTTATAATATTTATTAAGCAATAACTGAACGCTAAACGTGCTTAAATATTGCTACACGCTTAAGGGAGAATTACTCCCATTCGATAGTCGCAGGTGGTTTCCCTGATATATCGTAAACTACGCGAGAAATACCATCAATTTCGTTAATAATACGGTTAGACACTAACCCTAAGAAATCGTATGGTAAATGTGACCAACGGGCAGTCATGAAATCAATAGTTTCAACACAACGTAATGAAACAACCCAGTCATACTTACGTGCATCACCCATTACGCCTACTGAGCGTACCGGTAAAAATACCGTGAAGGCTTGGCTTACTTTTTTGTATAAGTCATGTTTGTGAAGCTCTTCTATGAAGATATGATCAGCACGACGTAATAAGTCAGCATATTCTTTTTTCACTTCGCCTAGAATTCTTACACCTAATCCAGGTCCAGGAAATGGATGACGGTAAAGCATGTCGTATGGCAAACCTAGCTCAAGACCAATTTTACGTACTTCATCTTTAAATAATTCACGTAAGGGTTCAACTAAACCAAGTTTCATATGCTCTGGTAAGCCACCAACATTATGGTGAGACTTAATAACATGCGCCTTACCTGTTGCAGATGCTGCTGATTCGATAACATCAGGGTAAATAGTACCTTGCGCTAGCCATTTTGCATTCTTAAGTTTATTGGCTTCTTCATCAAAAATTTCAACAAAAACATTACCAATAATTTTACGTTTTTTCTCTGGATCATTCTCGTCAGCTAAGCGGTCTAAGAAACGATTTTCAGCATTAACATGGATGATGTTTAAACCGAAATGGTCACCAAACATATCCATAACTTGTTGGCCTTCATTTAAACGTAACAAGCCGTTATCAACAAAAACACAAGTTAATTTATCGCCGATAGCACGATGTAAAAGCATAGCAACAACAGATGAATCAACACCACCTGATAAGCCTAGTACTACTTCATCATCACCCACTTGTGCTTTCATTTTCGCAATAGCATCTTCAATAATAGACGCTGATGTCCAAAGTTTTTCACATTGACAAATATCAACAACAAAATGCTCTAAAATTCTCAAGCCTTGCTTAGTATGAGTAACTTCAGGGTGAAATTGCACACCGTAGAATTGCTTTTCTTCATTAGCCATAGCAGCATATTTACAGCTAGGCGTTTGCGCAATCGTAGTAAAACCTTCAGGAATAGCCGACACTTTATCGCCATGGCTCATCCACACGTCGAGTAAAGCGTTACCGTTTTCGCTAACGTGGTCTTCAATAGCGTTAAATAATGCCGATTGAGTGATAACTTCTACAGCAGCATAACCAAATTCTTTATGCTCAGAGCTTTCAACACCGCCGCCTAATTGCTCGGCCATCGTTTGCATGCCATAACAAATACCTAATACCGGTACTCCAGCATTAAAAACGTATTCAGGCGCACGTGGCGAATCATGTTCAGTTACCGACTCAGGCCCACCCGCTAGGATAATACCTGTTGGGTTAAAGCCTTCAATTTGTTCTTGCGTTACATCCCACGCCCATAATTCACAATAAACGCCTATTTCACGCACACGACGAGCGATCAATTGAGTGTATTGTGAACCAAAATCTAATATCAGTATTCGGTGATCATGAATGTCTTTACTCATGGTTGTTTTCCTACTTTTTACCAACAAAGGTATTGTTTATAAATAACAACACCCTGAACTTGATACCAGTACAGGGCGTTTGAATTTTTAATTTTTTTATACGCTACAAAAGTACAATAATGTTTTATTTCAAAGCTAGTTATCGTTAGAGCAAAGAAGAAGCGCGAAGTTGACACTAGTCAATAAGCGCTTCTGATGCCGCTATTACGTTAAATAGCAAAGTAATAAAATATTCTTTTAGCCCATACGATAATTAGGGGCTTCTTTGGTGATGGTAACGTCATGTACATGCGATTCGCCCATACCAGCAGAAGTAATCTTCATAAACTCTGGTTTAGTACGCATGATTTCAATCGTTGCACAGCCAGTTAGGCCCATAGATGAACGTAAACCGCCCATTTGTTGATGAATAATAGCAGCAACAGGTCCTTTATAAGCAACACGGCCTTCGATACCTTCAGGCACTAACTTATCAGCTTCGCCATCAGATTTTTGGAAGTAACGATCGCTCGATCCTTCTTTTTGGCTCATAGCGCCAAGCGAACCCATACCACGATAAGATTTGTAATAACGACCTTGATACAGTTCAACTTCACCCGGAGCTTCTTCGGTACCAGCAAACATGCTACCAACCATCACACAATGTGCGCCGGCAACTAGTGCTTTAGCGATATCACCAGAAAAGCGGATACCACCATCAGCGATAACAGGAATACCTGTGCCTTTTAGTGCTTCCACTGCATTCGAAATAGCGGTTAGTTGTGGAACGCCAACACCGGTAACAATACGAGTAGTACAAATTGAACCTGGGCCGATACCCACTTTTACCGCATCAACGCCAACATCAGCTAATGCTTTAGCACCGGCGCCCGTAGCAACGTTACCTGCAATAATTTGTAAGTCAGGGTATTTATTACGCGTTTCAGCAACACGGTCAATAACACCTTGTGAATGACCATGAGACGTATCAATCAACAATACATCAACACCAGCAGCAACGAGTGCGTCGATGCGCTCATCAGTACCTGCACCAACACCAACAGCAGCACCAACACGTAAGCGACCTAATTCGTCTTTACAGGCGTCAGGCTTGCTTTCAGCTTTTTGATAATCTTTAACGGTAATTAAACCTTTTAAGGTAAAAGCGTCATCAATCATCAGGATTTTTTCAATGCGATGTTCGTGCATCAGGCCTAGAATTTCAGCGCGTGATGCACCTTCTTTAACGGTCACTAACTTGTCTTTTTTGGTCATTAAGGCCGAAACAGGTTTAGTTAAATCGGTTTCAAAGCGTAAATCACGACCGGTAATAATACCGACGAGTTTATTTCCTTCATCAACAACAGGAAAGCCAGAAAAACCAAGTTCATCCGCTAAGCGCATGGTATCTAAGATACTTGCACTAGGGTTTACCGTTACGGGGTCTGAAACAATACCACTTTCAAACTTCTTAACTTTAGAAACATTTTTGGCTTGTTCAGCAATAGTCATATTTTTATGAATAAAACCTAAACCGCCCTCTTGCGCTAAAGTAATGGCTAAACGTGCTTCTGTTACTGTGTCCATCGACGCAGAAATCATAGGAACATTTAAATTGATCTTTCGAGTTAATTTAGTTTTTAAGTCGGCAGTATGAGGCAGTACCGTAGAATGGGCTGGTACCAGTAAAACATCGTCAAAGGTTAACGCTTCTTGGGCAATTCTTAACATCGCAACATCTCTCTAAAATGAGTGGTTAGGGAGGAAATATTGCGGCAGAATTTTAACCGCTTTCCCTGCGAAGGTAAACTTATAAATGCAATAAAACGAAAATAAACTGTCGATGATTGCCTAAACAAATATATAATACCAAGTAATTACCAGATTATTACGCCTTAACAATAAAAAAAGTACTGCATTTATGGCCCAACAGCATATTCTACAAGTAAGTGAACTAACGAAAAAAGTACGTTTTATCTTAGAAAGTGAGTTAAATACGGTCTGGTTATGTGGTGAAATATCCAATTTCATTGCCGCAAGCTCCGGTCATTGGTATTTATCATTAAAAGATCAAAAGTCACAAGTTCGCTGTGCCATGTTCAAAGGTAATAATCGCCGCGTTAGAATAGCTCCACAAAATGGTCAACAGGTATTAGTACGCGCTAAGGTTTCGTTATATGAACCACGGGGCGACTTTCAGCTCATCATTGAGCAAATGGAGTCTGCTGGTGAAGGTCTATTACGACAGCAGTATCAATTATTAAAAGATAAGTTGCATCTCGAAGGCTTATTTGAGTTACATCATAAACAACAAATACCTAAATTGATTCAAACGGTGGGTATTGTCACCTCTCCTACTGGTGCGGCGATCAGAGATATCATCACCGTATTAAAACGAAGAAACCCACTACTAAACGTGATTATTTATCCTGCTTTAGTACAAGGTGATCAAGCTAAGTATGATATTGCCCAAGCAATTGCGACGGCTAATGAACGTAATGAAGTTGACGTATTATTAATTGGTCGAGGGGGCGGTTCTCTAGAAGATTTATGGGCATTTAATGAAGAAATAGTCGCGCGCGCTATTTTTCAATCAACCATACCGACCATTAGTGCCGTTGGTCATGAGATTGATACCACACTTTCCGACTATGTTGCAGATCTTAGAGCTCCAACACCCTCTGCAGCAGCCGAAATTGTCTCAGCTGACATTGATGATCGTATTAATAACCTTCTAGAGCTTGTTAACCGCGGACACCTTGCGCTTAAGCAAAAACTGAAACGCTCAATGGATTTAATAACCAACTTAAACCATAGGTTGGCTCAAGTACATCCAGAACAACAGTTACGTAATAAACAGCAAAAATCAGATGAATTAAGCATGCGTTTACAAGGACTCATCACACGTGAATTTAGTCAACTCCGACATAAACCTGCATACCTTGAACAAAGACTATTAAATGCCACACCAGCAAATAAAGTAAGACAAAGCTTGTTACAAGCAATTCAACTAAGAGCAAAGTTGATTAATGCGCAGCAACGAATGTTAGAAAATAAACGAGATAAATTTTCTCATCAATGTGAGCAACTTCATATGGTAAGCCCACTCGCAACGATTGCTCGTGGCTACAGTATAACCCGCGATAATCAGAAAAACGTTATCAAAAGCATCCAAAATATTACCGTATTAGATAATATTAAAATTGAAGTATCAGACGGTGTGATAGATGCCCAAGTTACCAACGTGCAATCGAATTAACGTGGCGAAATAACCGCTTGTTGTAGCAGTTTAGTGACTTCAATTTGGCTTGAGTCACTAAATTTAACACCAAGCATCACGCCTTCGGTTTGAATTTTACTGTTACAAATTTCAGCTTCGAGTTTAATGTTCTTTAAACCTTGAAAATCTTCGATAATTATTTCTAGTGGCTTATCATCGGCTAAGGTGAGTGTTTCACCATTATTAACCATTAATTGGCAACCACTAACAGAAATATCGGCTATTACTGAGCTCCAATATTCATCTTTAACTTTGATTTTTGCTTTGATGTAGGTTTCAATTCGAATTGATGTACGTAAATTTTGAAGACTGACTTCTAATGGGAATTCAAGCACAATAATACGCGACGGTATTTGAATAGTTTGTTTAACATTAGAAACAAAAGCAACTACAGCGCCTTCATGCCCCTCAATTAAACCTCTCACAGTTACGCCCATGCCTTGGGTAATGTATTGTGAAAAACTGCCTACTTTTGAGTTGTCTGGGTATCGTACTAAGACATATTTCTTTGACACATAGCCGATATAGCTTGAGCGAAATTTACCACGTTGACCGGCAGGAGTAGACATGTCTAAAGTTACAGTAGCCCCTGGAGTTAATAACCTCAAATTATGATTAGAACGACCTACTGCTTCAACTCTTGTTGAATTATCAGACATAAATTTCCATATTCGTTTAGTCTAAACGATGTGAATAACATAATAAAAATCTACCTTAAAATAGCTGAATATAATAGCTAAAGCAATATACTTTATCGTTATTCTAGTTAAAGCTGATCATAAAAAAGGCTGATATTTACATCAGCCTTTTCGTAACAGTAAAGCCTCTTTACAGACTAATCTTTCTTATAACCTTGTGTAGCACGAGCCATTTTCTTTTGCTCGGTATAGGTCAGTTTTTTCTTGCCCGCAAATGGATTCGAGGTTTCTCTAAACTCGATTCTGATTGGTGTCCCCATAATCTTTAATGATTTACGGTAATAATTCATCAAATAACGTTTATAGGAAATAGGTAAGTTTTTCGCCAAATTACCATGGATAACAATAATAGGAGGGTTGTAACCACCAGCATGAGCATACTTTAATTTAATACGGCGACCTTGATGCATAGGAGGCTGATGATCAAACACTGCCATATCTAGAATCTTAGTAACCATAGAAGTAGAAATACGTTTCGTCGCTGAAACAAAGGCTTCTTCTACTGATTCATACAAATGCCCTACACCAGTACCGTGCAATGCAGATATAAAGTGAATGCGCGCAAAGTCAATGAAACCTAAACGACGATCAAGCTCTGATTTTATACGATCTTTTACATGATCATCTAAACCATCCCATTTATTTACCGCTAACACCAACGAGCGACCCGCTTCTAGAATAAAGCCTAACAAACTTAAATCTTGGTCACTAATGCCTTCCTGCGCATCGATAATCAATAAACAAACATTGGCATCTTCTATCGCACGCAAGGTCTTAATAACGGAAAACTTCTCGACAATATCAGTGACATTCTTGCGACGACGAATACCTGCCGTATCAATTAACGTATATGGACGACCATTATGTTCCATCGGGATGTAAACGCTGTCACGAGTGGTACCTGGCATGTCAAATACAACAACTCGGTCTTCACCCAAAATACGGTTAGTTAGCGTTGATTTACCAACGTTAGGCTTACCAATGATGGCAAGTTTAATTGTGTCAGTTTCTTCAGGCGCTTCATCAATATTTTTTTGGTCTAACGCTTCATCATCGATGTTTTCATCGTAATCACCGTCAAACTCATCATTTTCTTGGGCTTTTGGCTTACTAAGCTCTTCAATATGAGGTGTTAGTGCTAATGTTAGTAGCTGAGTAACACCACGGCCATGCGCAGCCGCAATTTGATGCACTGCATCACCTAAGCCAAGAGAGTAAAAATCGGCAACAGCAGAATCAGCATCAATACCATCAACTTTGTTGGCAACTAAAAATACTTTTTTATCTTGCTTACGTAAATGTGCGGCAATACCTTGATCGGCAGAAGTTAAACCTGCTCTTGCATCAACCATAAACAATACGGCATCAGCTTCATCAATAGCAATGAGTGATTGCTCAGCCATTAACGCATCAATCCCCTTTTCATCACCTTCAATACCACCAGTATCTATAACGATAAAAGGATGTTCTTCAACTTCCGCTTTTCCGTATTGGCGATCACGAGTTAGGCCAGGATAGTCGGCAACTAACGCATCTCGACTGCGCGTTAGTCGATTAAATAAGGTTGATTTACCGACATTAGGTCGACCAACAAGCGCTACTACAGGAAGCATCTTCATCTTAAATTTCTCTTTCAACTTAATATAACAACATAATTATATCAGTTTTATTAATAAACAACGGCTCCAGTGTATTTTACACTGGAGCCGTTTATAATTTTAGTCTAAATATTTTACCAGCCTATAATAACTAACAGGTTAGCTTAATACTTATTCTGGAATGGTAATCGCTTTCAATTCACCATCACGTGACTGGCTATATAGAACGCCATTGCTCACTGTTGGTGTTGTATGAATGCCACTACTGTTAACTTGATGACGAGCAACAATTTCACCAGTAGTTTTGTCTAACCAATGTAGGTAACCTTCAAAGTCACCAACAACAACATAGTTGCCGATAGGAGCAGGACCTGTCACACCACGATTAGTAAATGATAATTGGCTCCAAAGCTCTAAGCCATTATTACGATCGATAGCATATACATGCCCTTTTACATCAGTCAAAAATAAGCTATTACCGTTAATCGAAATTTGACGATACGATGAATACTGGCGCTGCCATATCACTCGTCCTGAGCGTAATTCAACAGCACTTAAGTTGCCACGTGAAGAGACAGTATAAATGTTCTCACCAAAAACTAATGGTGATGAGTCAACATCAATAACACGCTCTAGCTCTGTTGAGCCCGTTGCTTCTCCGATATCAACCGTCCAACCTTGACGACCCTGTTCAAGTAAATATACTGATAAAGAACCATCAGCAGAACCTACAATAACGCCACCGCCACCCATTACTGGTGCACTAATGCCACGTAATGATAATGCAGGGACATCTTGTTCAACTTGCCAATCATCTTGGCCATTTGAAGCATTAAATGCTTTCATAACGCCTGAAGCTGTATTGACCACCAATTTGCCAGAGTCTAGCGCAGGAGCAGCAATAACTTCACCTTTAACTTTTCCCTGCCAAGATAGCTTGCCATCATCAGCTTCAAGAGCATAAACAACACCATTTTCACTACCAAAAAACACTTTATTAATGCCGGCAACAGCACCACCACTAATTAAAGCAGGTTCTTTGTCATCGAAAAAACCACGTTGATCATCAATATCACTTAAATCAGCATGCCAAACCATTTCGCCGGTTTTCTCGTCAAATGCATAAGCTTCGCCTTCACGACTTGCACTAAAGACTTTTCCATAGGCTACAACGGGTTTAATGCGTGAGAAGTAAGATCCCACACCATCACCAACACTTGCATCCCATTTAACTTCCGGTTCAAATAATGCTGTAATTTCGGTTAATTCCGCTACTCTTTGTTCTTCATCTTCATCATCAGTTGATGAACACGCAGAAATCCCCACCGCTAGCACACAGATAGCAAGGAGTTTTTTGTTAAAGCGTTTACTCATAAACATGCTAACACCACTCTATTTGCTTAAGTTAATTACTTGCGCTAAGTCATCTAATTTCATTTGTAATGCCGGGTTAGTACCGTCGCTTGCATCGTCAATAGCCGCTTGGTAAGCAGTACGTGCCAACTCAGGCTTACCTTGTTTGAAATAAACATCGCCTTTAATTTCTTCAACGCTTGCGTTAAATGATGCTGGTAATTTAGGTGTTAATGTCGCTAAGGCTTGTTCGTACTTTTCTAGTTGTAATTGCACACGAGCTAAGCGCACAGTAGCAATGGCTTTGATGCTGTCATCAACTGACTTTTCAATAGCCATATTTAAATATGTTTCAGCTTGTGCCCAATCTTCTTTAATAGCCGCTTCTTTTGCTAAAGCAATTGCGGTTAGCATTGCATAGCTAGATGATGAATTTTCCGCGATAAAAGCATTACCTGCCACTTCGAAAGCAGCGCTGTCTTCACTCGCCGCTTCAATCATGGTTTGATAAGCTTCTGAAGTATTTAATTCTTGTTGCAACTTATGATCGTTATAATAATTAAGGCCAATAAACCCAGCAAAGCCAATAGCTAAACCTGCGATAATCGCATTACCGTTATTACTCCAAAAACTTTTGATTGCTTCTACTTGTTGTTCTTCTGTTTGATGTATATCCAAAACTAACCCTTAAAGTAAATTTGTTAAAAGGCTTGGCACTTGGTCAAGTGGCAAACTTTGTTGTTCTTGTTGTCCACGTAAATATTTTACGGTGACCGTTTGTTGAGCTATTTCATCTTCACCAAGAATCAATGCTATTTGGGCGCCCGATTTATCAGCACGCTTCATTTGTTTTTTCATATTGCCACCACCACAGTGACATTGCAGACGAATATCAGGTACTAGATCACGCCATTGCTCAGCTAAACCGTTGGCAGTGATTTCGACATCATTACCCAACATAATAACGTAGGCATCAACTTGTGCTCTAATATTATTTGCTTTTTCTAAGCTAGTTAGCATTAACACTAATCGTTCAATGCCGAGGGCAAAACCAAAACCTGGTGTTGATTTACCACCAAGTTGTTCAACTAAGCCATCATATCGGCCACCAGCACAAATAGTCCCTTGGGCACCTAGGCTAGTTGTAACCCATTCAAAAACTGTACGATTATAATAATCTAAACCGCGCACTAAGCGATCATTAATAACATATTTTATATTTGCAGCATCTAAACGCTGACAAACTGAAGCAAAATGCTCGCTTGATTCTTCACCAAAATAATCAGCAAGTTTAGGTGCTCCAACTAATGCAGCCTGCACTTCTGGATTTTTGCTATCGAGTACACGCAATGGATTACTGTGCATACGACGCTTACTATCTTCATCCAAAAGCTCTTCTTTTTCAGTTAAAAATATGACCAGTGCATCACGATATTTTGCGCGCTCTTCATTCGAGCCTAATGAGTTTAGTTCTAATGTGACAAACTCATTGATGCCAAGTTCCCGCCAAAGTCGAGAAGTTAACATAATGATTTCAGCGTCAATATCTGGTGTCGCTATACCAAAGGCTTCTAGGCCAAATTGATGAAATTGACGATAACGACCTTTTTGTGGACGTTCGTGACGAAACATCGGTCCCATATACCATAAACGCTGTTCTTGGTTATAAAGTAAACCGTGTTGATTACCCGCTCGAACACAACTTGCTGTACCTTCTGGACGCAAGGTTAAGCTATCACCATTGCGGTCATCAAAGGTATACATTTCCTTTTCAACTATATCGGTAACCTCACCAATAGAGCGTTTAAACAATGCTGTTGATTCGACAATTGGCATACGTATTTCAGCAAAACCATAATTACTGGCAACTCGGCGTAACACTGTTTCTACCATTTGCCAAATACCGGTTTCAGAAGGTAGGCAGTCGTTCATGCCTCTAATTGCTTGAAGTGCTTTACTCACGTATATATTTCCCGCTAATGTTATCTGTTCAATTATTTATTCATTTGCTTATACAAAGAATATTTTTTATCGCGCGCATTATAGGCAGTTTGCTAGCAAACGTAAATAACCGTGCGATAGTGGCGTTAATTAACGATTTTTAATCAACTTGCTGTATCGCTATTTTATAACTTGCATCGAGCATTCTAGCTTTTGCACGAATGCGTTGCTCAAGTTGATCAACAAGATTATTGTTATCAAAGCGCTCTTTTTGACGAATACCGTCTAAGTAATATCCACTCTTTTTACTACTACCCGTTAAACCTAAATCAGAGACTAACGCTTCCCCTGGCCCGTTGACGATACAACCAATAATAGAAACATCCATAGGCGTCATAATATCTTCAACTCTTTGCTCTAAAGCATTAACCGTTGAAATAACATCAAACTCTTGGCGTGAACAACTTGGACAAGCAATAAAGTTGATACCGCGACTACGTAGCTTCAATGATTTTAATATATCAAAGCCAACTTTAATTTCTTCAATAGGGTCAGCTGCTAATGAAACTCGCAATGTATCTCCAATGCCTTCAGCAAGCAGTAATCCTAATCCTACTGACGATTTTACAGAGCCTGAACGTAAACCGCCTGCTTCAGTAATACCTAGATGTAAAGGGTTATCAATTTGTTTCGCTAATAAACGATAAGCACCAACAGCGAGAAATACATCAGAAGCTTTAACACTGACTTTAAATTCATGAAAATTTAAGCGGTCAAGAATATCAACATGACGCATAGCTGATTCTAATAAAGCTTCTGGCGTTGGCTCTGTATACTTTTCTTGAATATCTTTTTCTAACGAACCGCCATTAACACCAATTCTAATTGGGATATTGTTATCACGAGCACACTCAACAACTGAACGGACTCTGTCTTCACGGCCAATATTACCAGGGTTAATGCGTAAGCAATCAACACCATATTCGGCAACTTTTAAAGCGATGCGATAATCAAAATGAATATCAGCAACCAATGGCACATTAGTTTGAAGTTTTATTTCACGAAATGCTTCTGCTGCATCCATTGTCGGCACACTAACACGAACTATGTCAGCACCTACAGCTTCAAGTGCGTTAATTTGCCCAACAGTGGCTGCCACGTCAGTCGTCAGCGTGTTAGTCATAGATTGCACCGTAATAGGGGCATCACCACCAACAGGGACATTACCGACCATAATTTGACGGGATTTTCGACGAATAATAGGAGATTCTTTAAACATAATAAAACTTCAATACTGTTACGTTAGTTAAAGGGGATTTACCGTATTAAGGTGTTAGCGGTAATGAAAATTTAGCGATATTACCGGCATTAAAGGCGGTCATATCTATTGAAACGTCATTGTAATCTATTTTTACTAATTCAGGTCTTCCTAGCGTAATCGAAAACGGTGCTTGACCAGAAATATGCATAACATAACCAGATTGCTTAACACCCCAAGCGATTCTTTCACCCGTAGCATCAGATATATTTACCCAACAATCACCCGAAAATGTAAAAACAACATTAGCTTCTGTCGTCGCTAATTCACTTTCTTTTAAACTTTGCTGATTCTGAGAGGTTGCACTGTTGATACGGGTATCAGAGGTTGATGATATTTTATCAACATCAAGTGAGCCTATTTCGCCGCTATTTTCTTCATTAGCAATTACACTACCTGTAATTGCACTAACTAAGCTAGCGTCAGGTGCAGCAGTATTTAAGCTATTCATAGCACTGTCGTTGACATCTTTTAATTCGGTATTCAGCTCACCGTCTAGATTGTTTTGTGCTATTTCACCAGATAAATCAGTTAAGTTATTAGTATTACTTGTCGAGTCTATCGACTCTGCTGTTTCTAGTGCCATTGGCTCAGGTTGCGCAGAAGGTGTTTGCAGCCACCAAACCACGGTTGCTGTCACTAAAACCGCTAGAATAAAATAAGTGATCCACATTAGCCTGTTATGCTCAGCTTGCTTTTCAGTACCTTTTGAAAAACTTTGCATTTCTGCACATTGTCGCTGGGCCATTCCCAACTTATCGTAGCTCTTGAGAATATCTTCTTGAGATATATTCACTAACTTCGCATAGTTTTTTAAATAGCCACGATTAAAAGCAGCAGGCAAGTTCAAATCGAATAACTCTGCTTCAATGTTTTCTACTAATTTTTTTCTAAAATTTAGCTTGTCAGCAACATCTTGTTGACTCAACCCCAAGACTTCTCGTGCTTCTTTAAGAATATGGCCTGGGCCTACAGCATCAACATTATCACTAACATCGATTAAGGTTTTATCTTCATTTTTTAAAGTTTTATGCTCTTGCGTCATCAAGCGTTACTCTTTGCTTTGCTCAGCTAGTTTAGGGTCAGCAAGAAAAAGAACATCACCTACTTTTAAAGGGTAAGGAGGACTCAAGAAATTCCAGTTGGCTAAGCTTTCCATGACTATATTGTTCTCTTTAGAAATAATAAATAGATTATCGCCTTTAACAACAATGTGAGTAGGTATTACTGCCACAGGTACTTTAGTGTTCTCTTCTTTTACTTGCGCTTGCTCTGTTACTGTTTCAGTCGACTTATCATCATTGGCAGTTGTTTCTGCGATTAACTCTTGCGCTAATTTTTTCTCAACAAGCTCTTGCTCAGCTACTTCTTCTATAGCTACATCAGTTTCTATAGCGACATCAGTAGACAGATCGTCATCGACATTAGTCTCTGTGATCAATGCTTCTTCAGGTTCGTTATAAACAGCCTCTTGTTCAAGCTCTGCTTCAATATTGTCTTCAACCTCAGTTGCTTGGCTTTCTTTTAGCTCAGACTCTGCTTTTTGTTTCTCTGTCGGCATCACAGAATTTGCCATCATTGGTTTTAAACCATGAATGCTCAAACTCGCTTTTTCTTCAGCTGGTGCCGTTTTAGGTGACAATACCACTACACGTTTCTGACTTTTTGTGCTTTTTATGGTTTTATCGTCAAAGAAAGAAATTCGATATTCTTCTGCTAGTTTGTCTGCACTAATATGATAAAGTTCATTTAAAATGTATTGTTTTGCTTCGTAAGAGTTTGGAAACATTTTAACGAGCATATTGGCGTAATTTTTCGCAACACGCTGATTTCCTTGCTTAGCGAAAATTTTAAATGCTAGCGCTAATGCATTAGCGCTAAAACGTCGAGTGGCTTTCTCGTAGCGGTAAAGATAGGCTTGTGCTGACTTATAATCACTTTTTGCGTATTGTAATCGCATCATTTGTAACAGTGAACTTGCTCTGTTTGGACTATGAGCAATAGCCTTTTCAAGGTAGGTTTGTGCTTTAGTAAACTCTTGAGCTTTTAGCTGACATAATGCCAAATTTTCGTAACTTTGCGCAACTAAAATGTAGCTAGGAATAGCTATTGCCTTCAACATTTGTTGCTCTGCTGGCACATACAGACCTTGGCGACACAAAAAGACACCATAGTTGTTTAACGTATCAGCATCTTGGCTATTAATACTTAACGCCTTTTCATAGGCTTTTATCGCTAAATCAGGCTCTCCGACCGTATCATAATAATGAGCAAAACCTGTATATACTTGTACCAAGTTAGGTGAGAAGCGTTTGGCTTTCTCAAGATTAAGCTTAGCTTGTTGGGTATTACCCATCTTTAAATAGCCTAACCCGAGTGAAATTCGAGTCATGGCTATTTCATTGTTACTAGATTCATTTTCAATTAACGGCGTATCTTTATCATTGCCATAATTTTGGGTCACACAGGCAGTTAAAGTACTTGTTGTTAACAACGCGATAAAAAACGGTGAAAATTTATTCATAATAAAAGAGCAGTCTCTTAGTTAAAAAATAGTTGGAGCGTAATTAAACCATCTTCACTGAAATTGACTCAGCTTTCACCTCTTTTTTTCCTGCTCGCTTGGTTCTATCCAAAACATCACCCGCTAATTGACCACATGCAGCGTCAATATCATCACCACGAGTACGACGAGTGATCACTGTCAGACCATAGCTTTGCAGCACTTTATCGAAACGGTCGATACGTGAATTACTTGAACGAGTGTAAGGTGAACCCGGGTAAGGATTAAATGGGATCAAATTGATTTTACTCGGTAAATCTTTCAAAGCACGGGCTAATTCATGCGCTTGTTCGGTGCTATCGTTAACATGGTCAAGCATTACATACTCGATAGTCGCCTGTTTATTCGCTTTTGAACCATCAATATAACGACCGGCAGCCGCTAAAAACTCTTCTAATGGATACTTTTTGTTAATCGGCACTAATTCGTCACGTAATTTATTATTTGGAGCATGAATTGATATCGCTAATGCACAATCAATTTTTTCTTTTAACATATCTAAAGCGGGTACTACGCCTGAAGTACTTACGGTAACACGACGTTTAGATAAACCGTAGCCTAGATCATTCAACATGGTGTCTAGTGCTGGGATCAGGTTCTTCATGTTCAGTAATGGTTCGCCCATGCCCATCATCACGATATTGGTAATAGGACGTGTGCCAGCAATTCGGGTAGCACCAATATCATTGGCTACTCGCCATACTTGACCAATAATTTCGGCCATAGAAAGGTTACGATTGAAACCTTGTTGCGCTGTTGAACAAAAAGTACATTCCAATGCACAACCAACTTGTGAAGAAACACAAAGAGTTGCTCGACCATTTTCAGGGATCCAGACAGTTTCAATTTCTTGACCGCCTTCAAGGCGTAATGCGTACTTGATTGTACCGTCGTTAGAAACTTGCTTTTCAGAAATCTCTGGTGCTTTAATTTCAGTATCACGTTGTAATTTTTCACGTAATTTTTTATTCAAGTTGGTCATCAATTCAAAATCATCATAACCAAAATGGTACATCCACTTCATAATTTGGTCAGCACGAAATGGCTTCTCGCCGATTGAAGCAAAATACTCTCGCATTCCCTGATGGTCTAGGTTTAGTAAGTTAATTTTATTCTTCACTGGGGTTACTACTTCGGTTACATCACTCATGATAAAAGCTTCTCAAAACTACAAAAATTACAGAACAAATTGTACGCTTTTTGCGCAAAACAAACAATTTAGTGGGTCTATTTTAAATCTTTAGAAGATTCAAACTAAATAAAAGTCAATGTTCTCAGTACTATGCTGCTAAGCAAAACATTCAATTTTATATAGCCGTAAAATAGACAAAAGGATTTTACCGATTAACAGTAAAATCCTTCAAATTAATTTTTAAACTACATCAAGCTACCTAATGTTTAGATAGCTTATTATGTAAAATTTAAAATTAACGAGTACGTGGGCAAATTTCTTCGTCAGCGAAGAAGTAAGCAATTTCACGTGCAGCAGATTCTAAAGCATCAGAACCGTGAGCAGCGTTTTCATCAATTGAATCAGCAAGATCTGCACGGATAGTACCAGCAAGTGCTTCAGCAGGGTTAGTAGCACCCATGATTTCACGGTTTTTAAGAACAGCGTTTTCGCCTTCTAAAACTTGAACCATCACTGGGCCAGAAGTCATGAATTCAACTAAAGCGCCAAAGAAAGGACGTTCGCTATGTTCAGCGTAAAAGCCTTCTGCTTTTTCTTTTGATAAGTGAATCATTTTAGAAGCAACGATTTTTAAACCAGCAGTTTCAAAACGGTTGTAGATTTGACCAATGAAGTTTTTAGCAACTGCGTCAGGTTTTACGATAGAAAAAGTACGTTCGATAGCCATGATAGCCCTCTCAATAAAATTAGAATTAAATACGGTATAAATTTTGGCGCGATTATAGACGAATTAAAAGCAAATGCCTAGGGTTATCATGTTGAGCATAGTTAACCGGCACTGTGTGTAACAGTAACAAAGGCTAACAATTAGATTAATGCCTCCATCACTGCGCTGATAATTAAACGAATTAACGCCATTAATATATAACTCTAGCCTTAGTTACCATAGCTTTTTTGTTACGGTTATAGCGTATAAATTATATTTATCTATACAAATTAAAAAGCGCTCATCTGTTTGAGCGCTTTTAGTTGCTAAATTTTACGGTTTCAACCAAGTTTTATTGCTGGTTATATACTGACACGGCTATATTGACGATATTGAGGCGTCCAAAAGTTACTTTCAATTTTCTCAATTAATTGTTCGTCAGTTAGTGGTAAAGCTAGCTCTTGCTCGAAAGCAATTTTAGCAACAGCAAAGGCAATTTTT
>JBAROR010000059.1:0-36490 GCA_049642265.1 Cognaticolwellia sp.
TTTGATTATTAACTCTTTAAGTCTAGATTGCGGGGCTTGATCCATTGACGAGTGTCCACCTATTTATGGCTATCAAAATTACAACAGTAAGCCGGAAATTATAGCGAAATATTTACTAAATTACCAGACGTAACTGTTTTTTGTTGTTAATTTAATACTGATATATATTCAGCACGTTATATTATTTTTGCTCGCTTAATAGGCTATGTAACTCACCTATTTCAACCTTGGTTAATCCTTCAGTACGTTGCTTTTCCATTAATTCATTAGAACGGTTTTCTAAAAATTTATTAAGAAACTTTTCAATGATATCAAGAAACGTGTCTTCTGCATTATCAGTTTCAATGTGGTGTTCAATACACATTATTTTCGTTAACTGTATACCTGCTTCCTGACCTCTAAAGTGTTCAATAAGCTGAGCACTATGAACTTTTGGGTTTTGTTTGCATAATCTAAGCAACTCGTTAAGTAACGGAATTCCCGGTAAATTCAAATCTGCCAATATGCTTGGATCAGGTAGCTTTTCTACTATATGGGGATGCTCTAGCAATAATGCAATAGCTAGTCTTACTGGGGTAATTTTCGGCCGCTTAGGTTTCGCTTTATTTTCAGTCGTATTGGCAAAGTTTTTATGAAGTTTTTTTAATTGCGATTCATTACTTGCGCCAAATTGATTCGCTAGTTTAGTAACAATGGCATCTTTAAGATTACTTTCAGGGAGTTTAGCTAAGTATGGTTGAAATGCGCCTACTGCAGCACCTTTACCCTCTGCTGAACTCATATCGATTTGAGTTAATAAATGTTCAAATAAAAACTGTGATAAAGGGGTAGCATTGTCTAATATTTTTTCAAAAGCAGCTTGGCCTTGTTCTCTGATCATTGAATCAGGGTCTTCACCATCGGGTAAAAAAACGAATTTAAGGCTGTAGCCGTCTTGAATAAGTGGCAGAGCATTATCCATTGCACGCCATGCTGCGTCACGACCGGCTCGGTCACCATCGTAACAACAGATAACTTCTTTTACCGTGCGAAATAAGGTTTGTAATTGCTCTGGCGTTGTTGCGGTCCCCAGAGATGCAACAGCATAATCAACACCATGCTGGGCAAGTGCAACAACATCCATATAGCCTTCAACAACGACTAAGCGTGTGAGTTGCTTATTCGCTTGTTTAGCTTCAAATAAGCCATACAACTCTTGGCCTTTATGATAAATACGTGTTTCTGGTGAGTTAAGATACTTAGGATTGCCGTCACCTAATACGCGACCACCAAATCCGATGACTCGACCACGCTTATCATGAATAGGAAACTGTATTCGGCCGCGAAATCGATCATAAGGTTTGTTTTTATCACCTTGAATAGCCATACCCAAATCAACAAGTTGTTGATTTATCGGGCCGTTACGGCCAAATACTTTCATCATGCCATCCCAAGCATCACTGATATAACCTATGCCGAAGCGTTTAACTATTTCTCCGCTTAAACCACGGCCTTTTAAATAATCTATGGCGACATCTTTATCAGTGGCAACCTTTAATTGTTGCTGAAAGAAACGGCTGATCTGTGCCATTAATTCGTAGTCATCTTGCTTTTGTATATAGGCTTTTTGATCTTGTTTTTGTTGTGCGGGTGAGCGGTTATTTTGTTCGCGTGGCACTTCCATATTGTAATGGGAAGCCAATTCTTCTACCGCATCAGGAAATTCTAAACGTTCGAATTCCATCAAAAACGAAATAGCATTTCCATGTTCGCCACAACCGAAGCAGTGATAAAATTGTTTATCTTGGCTAACACTGAAAGAGGGGGATTTTTCTGTATGAAACGGGCAACAAGCTTGGTAGTTTTTACCTGCTTTTTTTAATGGTACTCGAGAATCTATTAGTTCGACAATATCGGCTCTTGCTAATAAGTCATCAATAAACTGTCGAGGGATCATACCAGCCATAAATATCATTACATCCAGATAAAACATTATTCTACACTAATAAAATTAGTGGAATAGAAAGTTATTGCATTCTAATTAAAATAAAACCGCGAGGCCAAGGCTATCGCGGTTTTTATTTAGAATGAACATTGAAGTTCAAATGGAAGATTAACTAACTGTTTAAAACTGCTTTAATTTGACCGCTTACAGCGCCCATATCAGCTTTGCCTTGCATTAACGGTTTTAAAACCGCCATTACTTTACCCATATCAGCCATTGAGGCTGCACCGGTGTCGGCAATTGCTTTTGTAATCAGTTGGTTAATTTCATCTGCTGATAATGGTTGCGGGAGAAAATCTTCTATAGCGCTGATTTCTGCAGCTTCTTTAGCTGCTAATTCATCGCGACCACCGTCAGTAAACATTTTGATAGACTCTTTACGTTGTTTAACCATTTTGGTTAACAAGGCAATGATATTGTCATCAGTTGCTTCTGTGTTGTGATCAATTTCTGCCTGCTTTATCGCAGATAATGCCATACGAATTACGCCAAGACGAATTTTGTCTTTAGCACGCATGGCAATTTTCATTTCATCTTTAAGTTGGCTAAGTAGACTCATGATTTAATTTACTCTTAAGTTAACTCAGTTGACCTAGGATTTACTAAGGTATCTTAGTACATGCGAACGCGACGAGCGTTCTCACGAGAAACTTTTTTAGCTGCACGTTTAACTGCTGCTGCTTTCTTACGTTTACGTTCCCAAGTTGGCTTTTCATAAGATTCGCGACGGCGAACTTCAGAAAGGATACCTGCTTTTTCACATGAACGTTTGAAACGACGTAATGCAACGTCAAATGGTTCGTTTTCTCTTACTTTAATTACTGGCATGTACTGTTTTACCTTAGTTAGAAATCTATATAAATCGGTGTCTGATTTCAGCTAAATAGCCTCATCTTCACCCACTCTATTAAAAATTGGTGACATATTCTAATGCGAATGGCACGGTAATGTAAAGTAGTAATAATTTTATCGGTTATTTTATTGTCTAAATAATCGTGCAAACTCATGCAGGCTAAAGTTTCTACGTAATTTATGGTAATTAATAATGGCAGGACTTCGTCAATTTATGTGGAAACCTATTTTAATTTTGAAAGAGCTTTGAAAAGATTTTAGTCAACTTTGTGCGCTATAAATTGAAAGTTTGCTGGCCGATAGGTAAAATCAGCGGCCAAATGGCGACTGTTTTACTTCATACGAATAAATAGTCGGCTTCTTATATTGTGTAACACTGTTAGGTAAATAAAAAAGCTATGCGAATTTTAGGTATTGAAACCTCTTGTGATGAAACGGGTATTGCGATTTATGATGATGGCCAAGGGGATCTACCTGAAGGTATCGTAGCGCATCGATTATATAGCCAAATAGCGGTTCATGCTGATTACGGCGGGGTAGTGCCTGAGCTAGCGTCACGCGATCACGTACGCAAAACAATTCCGTTGATCAAAGAAGTGCTTGCTGATGCTAATTTAACCCCAGCTGATTTAGATGGTGTTGCTTATACTGCAGGCCCTGGTTTAGTTGGTGCTTTACTCGTGGGTTGTTCTATCGGGCGCAGTTTAGCTTATGGTTGGGATTTGCCTGCGGTGCCTGTACATCATATGGAAGGGCATTTATTAGCTCCTATGCTAGAGGAAAACGTACCTGAATTTCCTTTTGTCGCCTTATTAGTGTCTGGTGGGCATACCATGTTAGTACGTGTCGATGGTATTGGTCATTATGAATTGCTTGGCGAATCAGTTGATGATGCGGCAGGTGAAGCATTTGATAAAACAGCAAAACTGCTTGGGCTCGATTATCCCGGCGGGCCTGTATTAGCAAAAATGGCTGAAAGCGGTCGCAAAGGTCGTTACAAGTTTCCACGTCCAATGACCGACAGACCGGGATTAGATTTTAGCTTTAGTGGTTTAAAAACTTCAGCAGCTAATACCATTCGAAAAGAAGACAAAGAAGAGTTAACGCCTGAGCAAAAAGCGCAAATGCAGGCTGATATTGCTTATGCCTTCCAAGAAGCGGTCGTTGATACACTTGCCATTAAATGTAAAAGAGCATTAAAGCAATGTGAATTAAATCGTTTAGTGATTGCGGGCGGCGTTAGTGCAAATACAGCATTAAGAGAAAAGTTAGCTGAGATAACAAAAAAGCTAGGCGGCGAAGTATTTTACCCTCGACCTGAATTTTGTACCGATAATGGCGCCATGATTGCTTATGCAGGTTTACAGCGTTTAAAAGCGGGGGTTGATACTGACTTAACTTTTAAAGCAACGCCACGTTGGCCATTAGATACCTTAGAGCCAATTTAGTTTATTGAAAACTTAATTTAGAGAATGTTGAGTTTGAAGCCGTTGTTACTCTTTTTTTGAAAAGGATATTTTTGCTTCTTTACCCTGTAAAAGTCGAATGATATTTTCTCTGTGGCGGAAAATGATTAATCCCGACAGCATCAATACAGGGTAAACATAGATGGGCTTAAGTAACCATGTATAGAGTGGCGCCATAGAAACAGTAACAATAGCGGCTAAACTTGAATAACGAGTAACTTTAGCTACCAGTAACCAAGTTAATATAAGCAACCCACCTAAATCCAAACCAATCGGTAGTAGCACACCAAAAGCGGTAGCTACAGCTTTACCGCCTTTGAAATTAAAAAATATCGGGTACATGTGACCTAAACAAGCGGCAACAGCAATAATACCTAAGTAAACGGGGTCTAAGCCTAGAAAATAGCCGCCCCATACCGGTAGCGTGCCTTTTAGTATGTCAAAAAGTAGCACGGCTGCGGCGACAAATTTATTACTGATACGTAATACATTGGTTGCGCCAGGGTTTTTTGAGCCCGCAGAGCGAGGATCGGGTAAGTTGAGCAGTTTACAAAGTAAAATGGCACTCGAAATTGAACCTACTAGGTAAGCCATAACAACCATTAAAAATGTTACGAGTAAACTACTGATAACAACTTCCTTCTAAACTCGACTCTAGTAAAAGTTATAAATATATTTTATTTTTGCCATTGTAGCGTGTTGTTTACTAGTTTTTCTAGACCTGCACAGGTAAACTCGCCATTTATTTTGTAAAGTAAATGGCTATTGTTTGTTCTATTTCGATTAACGCCATGACGACAGTAACAAACCATGTAAGGGTTTTAGTGTGGATAAAGTCTATATTGAAGGGTTAACTTTTCAAACAACCATTGGTTTTTATCAATGGGAAAAAGAAATAAAGCAGAAACTTGTTATTGATTTAGCCATGGGCTGGAATACAGCAAAAGCGGCTGAAAATGATGAATTAGCTAAAACACTGGATTACGCCGCAATTTCTGAAGCTATCGTAGCGTTTGCAAATAAAAACCCGGTAGATTTAATAGAAACTCTGGCCGAGCGCATCGCCGCATTTCTTATTGCTGAATATCAAATTCCTTGGTTGCGTTTAAAATTGATGAAGCCAACAGCGGTACATAATGCTACTACTGTGGGTGTTGAAATTGAACGTAGCAAACAGTTATCTGACAGCGTATTGTAATGGCCGAAATATATATTTCACTCGGTAGCAATATTAATCGCCAACATCATATTGAACAGGGACTTAATGCCTTAGCTGATGAGTTTGGCTCGCTTAAGTTATCGTCGTTGTTTGAAAGTGAAGCTGTCGGTTTTGCCGGTAAAGCTTTTTATAATATGGTTGCTGGCGTCAATACCGATCAAACATTAGCTCAAGTGGCTACAACTTTACGCAGTATCGAATTCGCGCATGGGCGCAGTGAAAATGCGAAAAAATTTAGTCCTCGTACATTAGATTTAGACTTATTACTTTATGATGATGAAGTTGCCGACTCTCCGGCACAAATTCCTCGTGAAGAAATTAGCACCAATGCTTTCGTATTGTGGCCATTAGCAGAAGTTGCCGGACATTTAACTCATCCTATTCTTAGGAAAAGTTATGAAGAACTATGGCAGCAATACGATAAGAATCAACAACAATTAAAAATAGTGCCCTTAGTTTGGGCAAGAAAAAATAGGGAAATATAAGTACTATGAGCACCATCGACGTTTTTATTTTAGCTATTATTCAAGGGTTAACTGAATTTTTACCAATCTCAAGTTCTGCACATTTAATTTTACCATCGGCGGTTTTTGGTTGGAAGGATCAAGGTTTAGCATTTGATGTTGCTGTTCATGTAGGTACTTTACTCGCAGTAGTACTTTATTTTCGCAAAGAAGTCGGCAGCATGACCGTAGCTTGGTTTGGTACCTTAAAAGGTGAACGAGATAATTTTGATGGTAAGCTTGCTTGGTGGATTATTTTTGCCACTATCCCTGCTGGCCTGTTTGGTTTATTAGGCAAAGACTTTATTGAAGAACACTTGCGCACGGCACTTGTTATCGCAGCGACAACATTAATTTTTGGCTTTTTACTTGGTTTTGCTGACATTAAAGCAAAGCAGAATAAGAGCATTGAAAACTTAGGCTTTAAAGGCGCGATGTTAATCGGTTTAGCACAAGCTATCGCGTTAATACCGGGAACATCACGTTCTGGTATTACTATGACTATTGGCTTGATGTTAGGTTTAAGTCGAGAGAACGCCGCACGCTTTTCATTTTTGCTTTCTATTCCTGCTATTGCAATGGCAGGTAGCTACTTAACTTTAAAATTAATTTTGGAAGCTGGAGCTGTAGATTGGTCAGCAATGGGCTTAGGCAGCGTATTATCATTTGTTAGTGCATATGCCTGTATTCATTACTTTCTTATCATAGTAAATAAAATAGGCATGATGCCATTTGTTATCTATCGTCTTGTACTTGGCGCTGGTCTGCTTTGGTTTGTGCTTGGTTAGTTGTTACAATAACCTTAACGAATAAATAAACGCGCTTTGACGCGTTTTTTTATGTATTTATGATGCACAAATATATCTCTGCAGAGTAGCTAGCTTGCCATGGTACTTGGCATTATTTTATTTACGGGATAGTACTAAAATACTATAGGGCTTTTTGAGCGGCGTAGGTAAACTTAAACGTTACTGATAACGGTAGATATTCACCTAATAAGAAGTGAGAGTTTTAATGGATTTGTCTTTAACCGAAGAACAAATGATGATTCAGGATATGGCAAAAAAGTTTGCAGAAAGCGAACTTATGCCAGTAGCAGCGCAACTTGATGAAACGATGGATCGTACATTGTTTTTAAAAAACTTAGCGCAACTAACTGAATTAGGCTTTATGGGCTTAAATATTAAAGCTGAATATGGTGGCGTTGAAGCGGGCAGTATTGCTTTTAGTTTAGCTATTACAGAATTAGCACGCGCTTGTGCATCAACAGCTGTCACGACATCAGTAACTAATATGGTAGCGGAAGTTATTCAAGCGGTTGGTAATGAAGAACAAAAGAATAAGTATTTGCCAAAAATTTGTAGTGGCGAGTATCGTGCTGGCGGTTTCTGCTTATCGGAATCATCAGCGGGTTCAGATCCTGCCGGCATGAAAACACAAGCGGTTAAAGACGGCGATGACTATCTCATTAGTGGTAGTAAGCTTTACATTACTAGCGGCTCGTTTGCTGATGTATTTGTGGTTTGGGCTGTCACTGACCCTGAAGCGAAGAAAGGCAAAGGTATATCGTGCTTTATTGTTGAAGCGAGCACTCCTGGTATGACTATCGGTAAGTCTGAAGACAAAATGGGTCAAAAAGCATCGCCAACCAATGAAGTGCATTTCGATAATTGTCGTGTGCCAGCTTCTGCCATGATGGGCGCTGAAAATAAAGGTTTTGGTGTTGCGGTTGGGGAACTTGCTGGCGGACGCATTGGTATTGGTTCTTTAGCGCTTGGTGTTGGCCTTGCCGCACTCGATTATGCTAAAGCACATATACTTGAGCGAAAGCAATTTGGTCAAGCGCTAGCAAACTTTCAAGGTTTACAATGGATGTTAGCTGAACGTTATACTGAGATGGAAGCTGCGCGATTATTACTTATGCAAGCAGCATACACAAAAGAACAAGGCCAGCCATTTGGCATGGCAGCCTCAATGGCTAAGTTGTTTGCTACTGAAAAGGCTAATAAAGCCTGTTATGACTCATTACAACTAATGGGCGGTGCGGGCTATATTCGAGAATATCCACTTGAGCGTATGGCGCGTGATGTGCGCGTAACGGCAATTTATGAAGGTACCAGTGAAATTCAAAAAGTGATTATTGCTCGAGAATTATTACAGAAAGTGTAGAAGTATACCTTGAAGTACACACTTATTTAAACGGACATTAGCTGAGCTGATGTCCGTTTTTTTGTGATATTTTTAAGCTTTTTTAAAATAAAATTTAGCGATTATTACGCTCAATTATTATTAGTCGCTTGTATCTTCAGGGTTTGACCCCATTTTAAAATCATATATCTAATTATTGGAACTGCATTGATGATGAACTCTATTGCGATCACCTTAGAAAATTTTCAACAAGTTATTCTTGAAGAGTCGAAGACTAAACTCGTGCTAGTCGACTTTTGGGCTCAGCAAATCCCTGAAAGTATTGAGTTAAGAGACAAGTTAACGGTCGCATTAGCGGATCATGCTGACATTATGTTACTTGCCACGGTAGATTGCGAAACGCAGGGGCAGATTGCTCAACAGTTTGGCATTCAAGGCTTACCTACGGCAGTTTTAGTACAAGATGGCCAGCCACTTGATGGCTTAACAGGTCCACAGACTGATGCAAGTATTAGTGAGCTTTTAGCTAAGTACCTTCCAAAAGAGCAAGATCATTTATTAGCACAAGCCAATGTGCTGTTATCTGAGAATAAAGTTGCTGAAGCATTTCCTATTATCAGCCAAGCTTACCAACTAGATAATGAGCGTGCTGACATTAAGTTAGTGTTAGCCAATGTCTATATTCAAACGGGTAAGATTACTGAAGCAGAGTCATTGCTACAAAGCGTTAAGATGATAGATCAAGAGGGCGAGTATCAATCATTAATGGCAAAGCTAGAGCTAGCAAGCCAAGCTGCAGATTCACCTGAAATTCAAGCGCTTGAGCAACAATTATCAAACGACCCTGACAATATTGAACTACAGCACAAGCTTGCCGCGCAATATAGCCAAGTAAATCGTCATGATGATGCGCTCGCTATTTTGTTTTTATTAGTGCAAAAAGATGGCACTGATACGACCAGCAAAGACTTATTACTTGATGTGCTTAAATCATTACCTGATGGCGATGCTTTGGTGAGTAAATACCGACGTAAACTTTACACCTTAATGTATTAAGTGCCTTTTTTAATATGAGATAAACGGATTAATCGTTAATTGAATGACGCATAGCAATAGTATTGTTATGCGCTTTTTTATGACTGTATTTTATTTTTTCTTAAGCGATTATAAACGGCTTTACGCTCTTTAAAGTAATTGTTCATCGATAACTAAACGATAACTAAACGATAGATAAGCAATAGTTAAGTGCTAGGTTAAGTGTGAACTAAGTGACAGTTAAGCTGATATGGCTTGGTTTTCGTTTTTCAATAAATATGCAAAGTCATTTAAAAACTTTTGAATTTTTCTTGCTACCACTAATTGGCAGTACTTATTTTCAGGATTGTTCGTGACATAGTCTTGATGATAACTTTCTGCGCTGTAGAAGTTATTAACAGCCTTTACTGACGTGACTATAGGGTGTTCAAAAGCTTGTTGCGCTGTCAATTGAGCAATCTTTGCTTCAGCAGAAGCTTGTTGCTCAGCACTGTGAAACAAAATAGAAGAACGGTATTGTAAGCCAACATCATCACCTTGGCGGTTTAATGTTGTTGGATCATGAATAGCAAAAAATACCGTTAATATTTGCTCTACATCTAACTGCGCAGGATCAAACGCTATTTGCACAACTTCAACGTGATTACCTATACCACTACAAACTTGCTCGTAGCTTGGATTAGCAATATCACCATCTGCGTAACCACTGGTTACCGAAACTACCCCAATAATTCGGGCAAAAATATTCTCAACACACCAAAAACAGCCGGCGCCTAAAGTTATTGTCTCGATGCTCATTTTTTTCTTCCTCTCGAAAATATTCAATACTATTTAACTTGTGATATTGCAGATTATTTAAAACGTATAGACGTCTATATGTTTATAATTAGACAATATCACCGAGCCGTTTAGATGTCTATATGTTTTTTGTGCTTTAAATGTAACTTAGTTGTTACCCGCAAAGGGCGATGGAGAAGGGGTACTATGATGCTTCACTTTATCTGTTGTATGTATGCAAACTTTTGAAGGTTATTATGTGCAACATCACCAAAGCATTACCTTTCTGCTTTGGTGATGTCGCACATAATAGATAGCAGTATCAGGCGTCAGGACACAAGTTATAAGCAACATGCTGATGAAAGCGTAGCGTTAACTCGTCTTTATCGGTTGGAATTTCTAGTTCTGTGGCAAATAATCGCATTGCTTGTTCTATTTGATTAACAAACTTTGCATAGTTTTGTTCTTCACCATTTGGGCTGTTGGCAACAAAAATTAATTGCACGTTATCAACTAACTCATCGGCTTTCCAACGGCTAACAATTCCGCAAGGACTTTGCTTTGGGTTGTAACCTAACATTTGTAACTCGCCAACCTTTGATACTAAATCATGCAAACTGTGCCTAACAATAGGTACTAAGCCATTCGCGATAAGTGCGCCATTATTTAAATTAAAGCGTTTTGCGACTAATGAAAAAGTGTCTGTTAGAAAGGTAAATAGGGGATTGTAAGGATCCATTGATGCGGGATCAATGTCGACTAACTGAGATATTCTGTGATCTAGTGTTAAATTCACTATGGCGTAAGTTATCGAAGATATATTTTCCGGTAACGTCACATCTTGATTAGCATATCTTTGTATTATAGGGCGAAATTTATGGGCTTGGCTGGTGTCACAACCTTTATTTTTTGCAAATATATCATAAGTTAAATGCTGATGATCGCGCATGCGAATACTCGTCAGAGGTAGTTGTATTTGCTCTGAAAAGTCTTTGAGCAGTTTTCTTATTCGTTGGTGAAAATTTGCTGCACCCGATCTGATATCAAGACCAGAGGCTAGAAATACCAGCGTTATTTTTTTTGCTCTAACGTTGGCATCATAAAATGAATTTTGTAGTACATGTTGGCTTGGATCGTAATAGAATATGATTTGCTGCTTTGTTTGCCATTGATGCATTTCTTGGCTGTAACGCACACGAACTAGTTTGTCGTTTGCCACCAGTAAGCTGTTTTTTATACCGTTGCTATTGCTTAAGGAGAATAACAATTCTGCTAATGCTTGATAACATGCATAGTAATTTAATGCACCATCATTACCACTATGGCTAGGTAATTGCGAAAGCAGTTGATCTGTTAAAGTGAACTCAGCCAAAATATACTGATTGTCGCGTGCATTGGCTGGTATATAGGCTTTTGGAGCGGCATTACGTTTCCTAACAACTGACATATCAATTCCTTGAATAACATTTGGCATCTCTTGATACCAATTAAAGTGAGGATATAAAAAGAATTATAAGCAGTCGGTGTGACACTTTTATGTCTGGTTATTGTGATTTAGTGAAATGTGTATATCTTAGCAATAATAAAAATTAACTTTGGGGATGTTGATCTTTCGAAGGTAAACTTTATTTACTTGAAATTAATAATACTGATTTAGGAATAGGTAAGTTATGTCAATAGGTAACAATGCAGATTTGATTGCGGCGGTTAATCAAGTGATGCCATTTGGAAAGTATAGTGGTTTTAAGTTGCTGCAGTTACCTGAGCCTTACTTAGTTTGGTTTCATGGTAAGGGCTTTCCTGAAGGAAAGTTAGGTGAGCAACTAGCGCTAATGTATGAAATTAAACTTAATGGTTTAGAAGATATGCTTAGGCCCTTGTTGAGGAGCTGATGAACATTTCTTTTTTTAAGTATCACCTTTAGTCTCTATTTTTATATCAAGATAGACATAAATTTTGACCTGATTAAATTAATTTGTTCTCTAAATCCTCTTTTCATATCGGTTTGTTATATCGTTTTTTGCTAACAAATTGTTTTGTAATACATAGTTAGTTGTCCTGTTGATACAGGGCTATTTCCTCCTTCAGTATTCATGAAATGACACTTTTCTAGTTTGCATTCAGACTGGTGTTGTTCTTAAATTAATGCTGATTGAAGTGATGTCTAGTAAGTCTTAATACTGTACTTTAATCATGATACGTAGGTGTTTTTAGTTAAACTTTTGGTTGTTATTGTTTAACTATCAGCTGCTTACTGAACAGCTAATCTTGAGGTATTATTAATGAAAAGACAGAAAAGAGATAAGTTAGGTCGAGCACATTCTAATGGCTATCAAGCAGGTCTTTGTGGAAGAACTAAAGATCATTGCCCTTATCAGAATACTGATGCAAAGTCGGAGTGGCTTGGTGGCTGGCGCGAGGCATTGACCGATAGAAATATGGGCTTATTTAAATAATCGCGATAAGTAATACCAAATGTAATAAGTTATTGATCAATTTTAAGCGCGGATAAATTGTTCAAGAACAAAGCGCTTGATTGAGTAATAGCGGGCTATTGGGATTGAAAACAACGCAGTTATTGACGATTTAAACCGCCTTAAAAAGATCGATTGCTTATTTCAATTGGTATAAGTTGTCAAAGAAAAGTCCTCAAATTAGAGGACTTTTTCATGAGCATTGTAGATGTTTGAGCTTGCGCTAAAAATTACTTTTGCTCTTACCTCTTACCCCTTACCCCTTACCCCTTAATCCTTGCTCTTAAAAGTTATCCGGAACAAATAGGGCAATTAGCTTGTTTTTTGAGTGTAAATTGTTGCCATGAGTTATTTAAACCATCAAAAATATTCAGTTGGTTTGTGGCAACAGAATGACCCGTTAAAAATTTTATAGCTTGCAGCGCCTGCATGCCGCCTATAATGGCAAGCACAGGACCAAGAATACCGAATGTTTGACAGTTATTTTCTGGAGCCTTCTTGCTCGCAGGGAATAAGCATTGATAGCATGCACTGTCAGGTATGTTGGGGTTAATAAACATATGTTGGCCGTCAAAGCCGGTGGCTGCGCCAATAACTAGCGGTTTTTTGTGCTCAAGGCACTTTCTGTTAATAAGATAGCGAGTGTTGATGTTATCGGTGCAATCGAGCACTAAATCCACGAGTGGAAAATAATAGTCGGCTAGCTCTTCATCGAGCATTTCATCGAGTACTTCAATGTTGGTATCGCTATTAAGTTGTTGAAGTTTCTCCGCGCTGGTATCAGCTTTGTTTTCGCCAATATCAGTTTCATTAAATAGTATTTGTCGGTGGAGATTACTAATATCAATGCTATCACCATCAGCTAAGTAAATATTGCCAACACCTGCAGCATTTAAATACAAACTCACCGGATTACCTAAACCACCAACACCAACAATTAATACCTTGGCATTTTTAAGGGCTTGTTGGCCTGGCTCTCCAATGCTTTTTAATAGGGTTTGGCGACTAAAGCGTAACTTTTCTTGGTTGCTAAGCATTTATGTTTGGCTCCGTATAATGATAACTATGTACGGCATTAGCTTTAAATTGGATAAATACTGTTGCTTGTGTTGTCAGCGCCATACGTTTTGCTGACCATAAGCTAATTTGTGCATAAAACTGTTGTTGACCAGTTTCCAATGTTACTAACGCATTTGTTTTACTGTATTTTATTGCGCTAATGATCACCGGTAAATGATTCACAATAGAACTATGCTCTGGTTGTGTCGTACTAATACTAATGTCACGCGCATAGATAATACAAGGAAGTTGCTGACCAATAAGGCGCTGATTTTCAGTCTGTTCAAGCAAAGGTAAATATATGCTGTGATGAGTATCTTGTGTTGACGGCAAAGCGAGTCGGGTTAAGCCGTAATCAGGCAGATGTTCGACAATCGTGAGCGATAAACTGGTTTTCGGGTTAGCCTCACCTTTACTATTTAAATCGTGTATTGCTTGATGAATAGGTGCTGTCTGCGATATTTTTCCTGCGGATACTACTACTAACTGATCCGCGATATATTGTAATTCACTCAAGCTGTGGCTGACATAAAGCATCGGTAATTGAAGTTGTTGCTGAATTGATTTCAGTATGGTTAACATTTGCGCTTTAGTGGTTTTATCTAGTGCGCTAAACGGTTCATCTAACAACAGTAATTCAGGCTCGGCTAGCAAGGCTCTTGCTATTGATACTCTTTGTTTTTCACCACCGGAAAGTTGGGTGACATTTTGATGCTGTAATTGATTTAATTGCGTTAAGCTCAACACTGTTTCGATAGTGAGCTTGCGGTTTTTTTGTCGATTAGCACCGTAGGCTAAGTTTTCATAAACACTTAAATGTGGAAACAAACGACTGTCTTGAAACACTAAGCCTATTTGTCTCTTTTCAGCTTTGATAAAACAATGGTTAGCGCTATTTTGTAGCTCAAGACCATTCAATGATACTTGACCTTTTGCTCGTTTTTCAAGGCCGGCGATCACACGTAGTAAGGTTGACTTACCTGAGCCAGAGTCACCATAAATTCCGGTAATTGCTGAAATATTGATACTTTGTGCAATATTGATATCAAAATGGTTAAACGCCAAACTAAAAGCTAGCTTTAATTCAGTTTTCGTCGGCTGGTTTTTAACGCTATTACACTCACTATTACTCTTACTATCATTTATATTCTGACGTTTTTCGATACTATTAGCGTTTGATTGCAAAGCATTATTTTTCTCATTTTCATGATCCGCATTATTGTTGTGAAATTTGGTGGTCATTATTTTATCGACCTTTGCTGCTTATCATTACGACTAACGTTATTACCCAATAAATAAACGAAAGATAACAGCAATAACGAGGCAATGAGTAAACCTGCTGACAGTAAGTGGGCGTTAGCATAGTTAAATGCTTCAACATGATCGAATAAAGCGATAGATAAGACCCTAGTTTCTCCTGGGATATTACCGCCAATCATGAGAACGACACCAAACTCACCAACGGTATGGGCAAAGCCTAAAGCGGTTGCAGTGATAAAGCTGGCTTTGGTTAAGGGGAAAACAATACTAAAGAAACGATCTATTGGGCCAGCACCAAGCATAGCTGCAGCTTCTAGATGTTGATCGCCTAATTGTTCAAAGGCTTTTTGCAAAGGTTGCACCACAAAAGGCAGAGAATAAAGTACTGAGCCAATAACAATGGCGCTAAAGCTAAAGGCTAATTGAGTACCAGTAGCCCCTTGCCATAATTGCCCAGGTAATGATGTTGGGGAAAATGCCAATAGTAAATAAAAGCCTAATACCGTGGGCGGCAGCACTAAAGGTAGAGCGACAACAGCTTCAAAAAAAACTTTAAATCGACTTTGCCACTTTGCTAAATACCAGGCTAGCGGTGTACCAATTAATAGTAGTATTACCGTGGTGATTGCCGCCATTTTTAAGGTGGTGATAAGGGCGAGTAGATCGGCTGAAACGTTAGTCATTTTGTCTTTCAACTTTACTGGTATTGTCCATGTTAGGCTTGGATATAGGCCCAGATATAGGTTTAAATATAGCTTCAGGTATTATCGATAAATAACCAAGCTTTTGTAGTTTGTTTTGGCTACTTGTTTGTAAAATGAAGTCACTGATGGTTTGAGCTAGTTTTGCTTGTGGCGTTGATTTAACAATGACTAATTGCTGAGCGATAGGCTGGTAATATTCGCTAGGGATGATAACGCCCTGATAATTATTAATAGCTAGCTGACTGTACGCAACTATACCTAGCGGCACGGCTTTGCTGCGCACTTGCTGAAAGGTTTGGTTGATGTTGATACCGGTGATCAACTTACCTTCAACGTGCGACCAAAGCGATAAATGCTTTAATGCTTGCTGGGCTGCTTTGCCATAAGGTGCAGTATCTGGATTCGCAATAGCTAAATTTCCAGAGTAATGATTAAGCTCATCTAAACTATTTAATGGCTGAGTGGCTGACCATAACGCTATTTGTCCGTAAGCATAGGTTTTGCGACTATCAGCAATAATAAGGTCGTCTTGCTCTAACAGCGCAGGTCTTGATGTGTCGGCAGATAAAAACAGATCAAAGGGCGCGCCGTGCTTTATTTGTTGATATAGCGTCCCCGTGGCTGCGCTAATAACTTGAATATCAATATTATTTTTATTTGGTAAGTCAGCTAATAACACTTTTAACGCCGGAGCAAAATTTGCTGCCACTGCAATACGCAAAGGGCGCTGCTGTGTGGGATTATCGGCTGCATAAACCTGGCTAGCTTGTAAGGCTAGCCAGATTAAGCACAATGAAATGATTTTTTTCGGCGATTTTACTCTTAAATTTTGTACTACAACTTGCCAAAAGTTGTTTAATAAGAGCGACAGAACATCGGCCCTTAGCTTAGCCCTTAGGTTAGCTCGTAGCTTAGTGACTAAACTAAGTATTTTACGAGCTATTAATGTAGAGGTTAACGTAGGCATAGTAACTATCAAAAAAGCCTATGCTATTTAAAATTTAAATGAGGAACAAAATTACACGGACGATGGCTAGCGTCAAGTTGCTCTACAATAAGCTTGTCCCAAGCGGTTTTACAAGCGTTAGTCGACCCCGGTACTGATAAAATCACTGTACTATTCGCCATGCCACCAAAAGCACGTGACTGAATGGTAGAAGTGCCAATTTCTGCGAGTGAAATCGTTCTAAATACTTCACCAAAACCCTCAATGTCTTTATCAAACAAAGGCAATAGTGCTTCAGGCGTATTATCTCGTGCGGTAAAACCTGTTCCACCTGTCGTTAATATGACATGAATACTGTCATCGGCAATCCATTTAGATACGATCGCTCGTAGTTGGTAAACATCGTCTTTTGAAATTTCTTTAGCGGCAAGTGTATGACCGGCTGCTTGTAATCGCTCTACCAGAGCTTGACCTGAAGTATCGTTATGTTCTTCTCGGGTATCCGAAACAGTTAATACAGCGATATTTAGTGCGACGAAGTTATCGCCGCAATGAACAGAAGAAGTGCTAGACATGAGATTTCCTTTGCAAAGATAATAAATGTTTTGCCTGTTGCCATTGCTCAGGCGTATTGGTATTAAATAAACAGCTGCTATTTTTTGGGGTAATTGCGCGATGTGGAATTTGGTTTAATAAACTTCGCACAGAAGGCCCTGATAACTTACGTTTTTTGCCAGTATGTACTGAAGCTTGCGTAGCCTTTTGTGATAATGACTGAGTGATAAGTTGTTGAAAAAACTGTTCAACAAAAGCATTCACTGGCAGATACAAAGGCAGATAATGGTCGGTGAAATAACAAGCCTTTTGGCTTAGCTCTCCGGCTTGTTTTAATGCAGCAAGCGTTTCTGCGGTCATCAAAGGTAAGTCAACTGGCAAAATAAGCAGTGCTTGAGGTTTAAATTGGTGAATAATACTTTGAATGCCGCCAAGCGGACCTATATTCGTAACCAAATCGTCAATGCCATATTCACCGCCACTAACAATAATCTCAGTGCTACCTACACCTTGAAGTAAAGACTTACTATAGCTAAGCATATCCTGTTTATTACGTTTAAGACCTGCTTTGTCCTGACCCATACGAGAAGATTTCCCTCCCGCTAAAACCACACCTAAACAAGGTTGGAATAAACTTATTTTTGCAGTCATTAGCCACCCAGCATTGCTAAGTTTTTCGTTGCACCGGTTAGCTTCTCATGTAAAAAATGAGTTTGCTTTTTATCGGTCATCATCGCGGTAATAGCCGCTTTTAAAGGTTCAACATCATCGGTTTGTAAGTAATCTTTTAAAGATAAACCGGCTTCAGTGAATAAACATAAATGCAGTTTACCTAAAGAACTTACGCGTAGTCGATTACAGGTATTACAGAAGTCTTTTGAATAAGGCATGATTAAGCCTATTTTACCTACATAATCAGGATGATAGAATTCTTGCGCTGGACCTGCCGCTTTATCGTTAATCACGGGTAACCAACCATCAAGGATCAGATTTTGTTTTATCCGTGAACCTTGCACATGTTGTGCATCAAAGAATTCTTTATTATCGCCGGTTTGCATTAATTCAATAAAGCGTAACGTTACTGGCGTGTCTTTTAACCATGCCAAATAGCTGGCGATGTCATAACCATTGTATTCACGCATTAATACGGTATTAATTTTTACGTCAATTCCCGCTGCAACCGCCATATCAACACCTTTAAGAATGTGCTGTAGCTTGTCATGGCCGGTGATGGCATGAAATTGTCTGGGATCTAAACTGTCAATACTAATGTTGATAGCGTCGATACCAGCATCTATCCAAGACGATAAATGTTCGGGAAGTTTATAGCCATTACTGGTAATCGCGACCCGTTTAATGCCAGGCGTTTGCTTACAAGCGGCAATAATTTCAGGCAGATCTTTACGCAGTGAAGGTTCACCACCGGTAATGCGGATTTTTTCCGTCCCCATAGCCGAAAATGCTGAAGCTAAGCGAGTAATTTCAGGTAGTGTTAGAAATTTTCTATCGTGTTCACATTCATAGCCATTCGGTAAGCAATAGCTACAACGAAAATTACATACGTCAGTGATCGATAGGCGCAAGTAGTAAAACTTGCGACCGAAGTTGTCTGTTAACATGTCACCTTTCCAAAGTCGGGAGGCAAACAAGTTTCCTTGTTAACCCTGGCAAACTCAAAACTAAAATTTGGTTTACGGCTAAATTAGCGTGCTTAAACAAGGCGTTCAGGTTTAGCTAACATAGCTCGGCGAAAACTAATGATTCATTATTTTATATCATATCATCACAAGCATAGTATGATTGTGATCAATATAACAGATAAAGACCTTCGTTATGCTAAGTGTGCTTCAATAAAAAGAGAGTTATTTTTTTTATAGCGATAGCATAAGCAAATAATGTTGTTAAGTGTTGTCAAATAATGGCCACTGTGCGTTTTTAATTTGCTGCTTGAGCTGCTAAAAATACAGCTGAAAAATATCAAGAAAAACATAAATTGGAAGAGTTTATTATGGTCGATTGTTGTTCTGCCCCCGGATTAATGCCTTTTGAGCAAGCACTAGAAACAATGCTTGCCGCGATTTCACCGATTACTGATGTTGAAAAAATCACCTTGAGTGATGGCTTAGGTCGAGTTCTCTCGAACGACATAACTAGCCCAATTAATGTGCCACCGCATGATAACTCTGCAATGGACGGTTATGCTTTTGCTCAAGCGAGCTTACTTAAGCAAACCAGTTTGACTTTAGTCGGGCGTTCTATGGCGGGACAACCGTATGAAGGAAAATGCGGCGCAGGTGAATGTGTTCGTATCATGACTGGCGCCAAAATGCCTGTTGATTGCGATACTGTTGAAATGCAAGAAAATTGCCTGGCGGAAGGCACAAAGATAACATTTAACGAGTCGCGTAATAAAGGTGATCATTTACGCTATGCCGGCGAAGACATAAAAGTGGGTCATGTGGTTTTTGTTAAAGGTCGTCGCTTATCTGCTATTGATATTGGCGTGTTAGCCTCGCTTGGTATTAATGAATTAGACGTTTTTCGTAAACTTAATGTTGCCCTCATTGCTACCGGTGATGAACTCAAAGCGCTAGGGGAGCCATTAGGTAATGGCGATATCTTTGAGAGTAACAGCTACGCACTGGCTGGAATGTTAAAAAACCTTAACGTTAATGTGATTAATTTTGGCGTTATTGCTGACGATGAAGTCGCTATACGAGAGGCTTTTATTGCTGCAGACGCACAAGCTGATGCTGTGATCTCTTCTGGTGGAGTGTCGGTCGGTGATGCTGACTACACTAAACTTGTGTTGGAACAGATCGGCGAAATTGCTTTTTGGAAAATAGCGATGAAACCAGGTAAGCCTTTTGCTTTCGGTAAATTGCCAAATAGTATCTTTTTTGGTTTACCAGGCAATCCTGTTTCAGCGATGGTTACCGCTGATTTGTTAGCTATGCCGGCGTTGATGAAATTACAAAACTGTCATGCCGCCGCCGCTTTAACATTAAAAGCAAAAAGTGCTACAGACTTAAGGAAGTCACCTGGTCGTATGGACTTTCAGCGTGGAGTGTTGGCTTATGACAATAACGGAGAGCTTATTGTAAACAGTACCGGCAGCCAAGGCTCAGGTATTTTAACCAGTATTGCATCAGCCAATTGTTATATCGTATTACCTGCTGAACAAGGGCGCGTTAAGGTGGGCGAAATAGTTAATGTACGCTTATTTGAGCGCTTTTTCTCGTAATAAAAAATGCAGAGTAGCGTATACAAAATAGCGAAAATCTGCGGAGTATAATACTTGTCAAAAACACTCTACTTTATTCCCGGTACTATGTGCGACGAGCAATTATGGTTGCCTGCATGGCAACTGTTGCGTGAGCAATATTCGGCAGATTATCAGCTCATACATTTGGTTATCCCCAGTGTGGGTAGCATGGAAGAGGTAGTGAGTGCCTTATCCGCACAGATTATCGAAAATGATGCGATATTAATTGGTTTTTCACTCGGTGGTTATATTGCCAGTGCCATAGCTTTAAAGCTTGCCCATCGATTGCAGCACTTAGTGGTAGTGGCTAATTTTCCAAAAGATTTACCCCTAACTGAAATTAAACAACGCAAACGTACTATTGATTGGATAAAACAGCGCGGATACTCAGGTATTCCAAATAAGCGCATCGACGATTTATTGCTGCCAAACATCAAACATACTAATCCTTGTCACTATGAACGAATAAAACAAGTGATTGTGGCCATGGATCAAAAGCTTGGCGTCGATGTGTTACTGCATCAACTTAAGGTTTCTATGCATAGACCATCGCTGGTTTATTCATTAACGCAATTAACTTTACCGGTGACTTTTCTTGTCGGTGATACTGATGGCTTAGTCGAATTAGGCTCGTTAAGAGAAGAACTAGAAACAGCATTACTGCCTGAACCAAAACAAGAGCGAACAGCGCAATATAATGTTGTGTTAAAAGAAATTTCTAATACAGGTCATATGCTACCTTTAGAATCACCACAAGCGTTAGCAACGACCTTAATTGACGTATTAATAAATGAAATTTAGCTAACAATTAGCACATAAAAAGTATCTAACTAGTCGTTAACTGACCGCTCTAGGTATTAACTCTCCCGCCGAAAGAAATAAAATGTTTTAAAGCCGTGTTTGCATGAGTGAAAGCGTGTAAAATAGCGGCAATTATATTTTACGTTAGGACTTTGACGTTGAGCGACAGCAAATTTTCATCACTTACCTTGCAACCTGCAATTTTAGACAACCTTGCATCACTTGGTTACCACGAGATGACAGAAATACAAGCTAAAAGCCTACCCGCTATATTAGCTGGACAAGATGTTATTGGCCAAGGTAAAACTGGCTCAGGTAAAACCGCGGCATTTGGTCTTGGCTTATTGAATAAACTGCAAGTTAAAAAGTTTAGAATTCAAACCTTAGTATTATGTCCAACACGCGAATTAGCCGACCAAGTAGCAAAAGAAATTAGAAAGCTAGCGCGAGCGGTTCATAACATTAAAGTGTTAACGTTATGTGGTGGCACACCATTTGGCCCGCAAGTAGGATCATTAGAGCATGGCGCACATATTATTGTTGGTACGCCGGGTCGTATCGAAGATCACCTAGGTCGTGGCACGTTGTCATTAGAACATGTCGATACTTTAGTGCTAGATGAAGCCGATCGTATGCTAGATATGGGCTTTCAAGCGGCATTAGATAACATTGTTGATAGAATACCTAAGCAAAGACAAACATTATTGTTCAGTGCCACATTTCCTCAACAGATTCAAAAAATTGCTAATCGCTATTTGCAAACACCCGCGGTGATAAAAGTAGAATCAAGCCATGAAAATAGCACTATTTCACAGCACTTTTACCAAGTAGAAAATGACGAAGATCGTTTAACCGCAATTAAATTATTACTGTTAACTCATCAGCCAGAGTCGAGTGTGATATTTTGTAATACTAAAATAGAAACTCAGAATGTGGCTAATAAATTAGCGGCGTATGGTTTTGGTGTTGTAGCACTGCATGGTGATTTGGAACAAAGAGACCGAGATCAAACATTAGTACGCTTTTCCAATAAAAGTGCTTCAATACTTGTAGCAACAGACGTTGCCGCTCGTGGTTTAGATATTGAAGCTCTTGATGCTGTATTTAATTACCATATTGCTCATGATAGTGAAGTTCATCTTCACCGAATTGGCCGCACAGGTAGAGCTGGTAGCACGGGTTATGCCTTTTCTTTATTTAATAAAAAAGACAGCTATAAAATTGGCTTATTGGAAGATTATTTAGAGCGAACGATTGAAGGTGAAGAGTTACCAAGTAGTGAAGCATTAGAACGTAGTGTTTTCATGCCTAAAATGACCACAATACAAATTGACGGCGGCAAAAAGCAAAAAGTTCGACCTGGCGATATTGTGGGTGCTCTTACCGGAGAAAATGGCATAACATTCGAACAAGTAGGTAAAATTCAACTTGGTGCTAACTGGGCATATGTTGCTGTAGATAAAACGGTAGTAAGAAAAGCATTGAATAAATTAACTCATGGTAAGTTAAAAGGGCGTACTTTTAGAGTTAAAGAATTAAAGTAATCATAGTGTTAAAGCACATAGAAAATAGTTGATGTAGTACAAAGGTAATCAAATAAAAAATTTGACTACCTTTGGTATTGATTTCATATCAATCTACATTCATTGTTAATCAAACTTGGTGCGTAATTTTTATTGTTTGTAAAATAATGAAAAGGGCATTGGTTAATATATTTTCTGGTAATTTCATAAGAACAAGGTATGATACTGTTCTTATATACAGTCATTGTTGGCATGTTTTTAAAAGAACAAAGCAATGATTTGAGTTTGGTAAATAGTGATAATAAGGGATAATAATGGCAGTTGAAAGTCGATTTGTCGTGATAAGACAAGGTGTGGAGGTAGAAACATTCATGGATAAAAAAGCCGCAGATGAATACGATAAAATGCTTGATATGGCAGATAATCTATCTGAAATGTTTGAACAAGGACCTGTCGAGCTTTCTGAAAGTATCCGTGAAGAACTCAGTGTTTATTTAGCGCAAAATCGTGAAGATGTTTTGGTCGCCTTACAAGCCAAAAAAGCTAAAGTAGTGAACAATAAAGCCACTGCTAAAAGTGAAAGTGCGCCTAAAGTTGCTGAAAAATCTAGTGATAAAGCTATCAAAGAAGATACTGAAGTCACAAAAGATAAAGCTAAAAAACCTAAATCAACTAGTGCAAAAGCGACCAGTAAAGGAAAAGCTGCGGCGTAATTTCTCAACTTGATATTGGTTTATTTATGATGGTGCCGTTTTGGAATATCAGTTAATTCTTAGTGCTCGAAGAAAAACAATTGCTTTGCAAGTGAGTAATGCAAAAGTGATTGTTAGAGCGCCAGCATCTATCAAGACTGCTTATGTTGATAAACTTATACAATCCAAGTTGCAATGGCTAAAGCAAAAAATAGCAGAGCAAAAACAAAATACATCATTACGTCCTCATTTTTCACTGCAATTTGCCGGCGAAACTCTGGTCAATAAACCCATAATATTAATTGATGGTTTACCGCATCAAGTCATGGTTGATTTTGGTCAGAAAAATATTTTGCATAACGAGCCTGAACGTAGTCTCACGGTAGTGCTTAGCTCTCGATATAAAAGTCATGATCTAAATTCATCTGCGATGTTAACTAAGGTTAAAGCGCAAATTGAATGCTGGTTTAAAGAACGTATTGAAGAATATGTTAGACAAAGACTTAGCGTTTTCTCACCCCGTATGTCCTTATATTCATCATCTTTCAAAGTCAGGAAATATAAGGCTCGTTGGGGAAGTTGCAATAGTCAGGGGGCTTTGAGTTTTAACTACTTATTAAAAATGCTCCCATCTTGGGTCGTTGACTATGTCATTATTCATGAATTATGTCACCTTCAACACATGAATCATTCAACAAGGTTTTGGCAGTTAGTGGCGCTGTATTGCCCAGACTTTAATTTAGCTAAAGATTGGCTTAAAACTAATCAAACCTCCCTTAACTGGCGTTAACCTCTAAGAATACCTTTGTCATTCGACAAGAAAATAATTTAGTAATACTTCATCAATCCATACGATAAAGACAAATTTAATTTGGATTTTATCAGGCTTTTTTATTGGTAAATATTCGCAATAACAGACGGCTAAATCGCAAAATCAAGCAAATGTGACGTTTATACGTGATTTTGTCGATAAAATTGATAAAAAACGCCATTTTTATTGTGATTAGCAATTAACAGTAGAGCCAAATTAAGGTAAGTTAACGGTCAATAAAAATAATAATATAGGATAAGCATCCAATGGGCATGAATGTTCTTATTTGTGATGACTCTAACTTAGCTCGTAAGCAAGTTTTAAGAAGCCTTCCAGAAAATTTATCAAGTAATGTTCAGCTCGCCATGAATGGTGAAGAAGCGTTAGTTATTCTGCGAGAACAAGATATTGATATACTTTTTCTTGATCTAACCATGCCAATTATTGATGGCTTGGGTGTGTTGCAAGCTATGAAAGATGAACAAATTAAATTACCAGTATTTGTTATTTCTGCTGATATTCAGCCAGAAATGCAAAGTAGAGTGCTTGATTTGGGCGCTAAAGCTTTTATACGCAAACCAATACAAATAGATACGCTCAATGAACATTTAAGTCTGCATGGTTTTCTATGAGTGTATTTAATTTAACAGAAGATCAGCAAGACTGTTTGCAAGAGCTGATTAATGTCGCAATGGGACAAGCAAGTGATCAACTTGCTCGCTATTTAGACACCTTTGTTTATTTAAAAGTACCCAGCATAGAGCAAATAAAGTCAGAGCTCCTTTTTGAAAGCCTTAACCAAGACCTAAAAGCAATGGCCATTGTTAGCCAAGGTTTTTTTGGTTATGAAGGGATCCGTGGTGAAGCTTTGTTGATGTATCAACCACACGACTCTCATCGCTTAGCTGATTTACTTGGCTATGAAGCGGACGAATTGACTTTTGATGAGCAAATTATCGATTTAAGTTCGATTCTAACAACAACATTTTTAAACGTTTTTGCTAGTCAAATTAATAATCAAATGTCATATAGTGCGCCGAGATTATTAGCTTCTAATAATAACTCTGTTTCTGAGCATTTAAATCAGCAATCCTTCAACTGGGATTTAGCGCTGAAAGTTAGGATTAATTACCAAGTTACCGATTACTCTTTTAATTGCGATATGGTGTTGTTAATTCCAGAAGAAGCAATTACCAATATTAAAACAGTCATTAATCGTATTTTAGAAGAGTTTTAGTTATGTTGGATTTAAGTAGTATCGATATTTCTAATCGATTAAATACGGGAATTTTGATTCTCGATATTGATTTTAATATTCTGATGTGGAATCGTTTTTTAGAAGTACATGCCAATAAAGGCGAACGTCAAGTTATCGGTAATAGCATTTTTACTATTTTTCCTGAATTACCGAAAAACTGGTTTGAGCGTAAGTTATCCAGTGTTATCCAGCTGAAGACACAATCTTTTTGTGGTTGGGAGCAGCGCCATCATCTGTTTGAACTTTCTCATTCACGACCGATCACAACTGATAGCCACTTTATGGCCCAAAACTGTACTTTTTTACCTATTGAGGTAGAAGGTAATGTTGACTGTATTTGTATTCTAATTGAAGACGTTACCGACGTCTGTCATTATCAAACGCAACTGAACAAAGCACTAGAAGAATTAGCAATATCAAATCGTATTGATGGCTTAACACAGATATTTAATCGTAAGCATTGGGAAGAATGTTTAGCGAGTGAATTCTCTCGAGCTCGACGTCATCAACATGAAGTGGCGTTAGTCATGCTAGATTTAGATAACTTTAAATTATTGAACGATAATTATGGGCATCAAGGTGGCGATGCGGTATTAATTGAAACAGCTAAAACTGTGAATAAAATGCTTCGTATTGGAGATGTTTTTGGTCGTTATGGTGGGGAAGAATTCTCAGTCATACTTCCTAATACTAATATGGAAGGAGCTGAAGAGGTCGCGGAGAGAATTCGTCATGCTATAGCTAAAAATACTATCCACTTTCAAGGGAAAGATATAAGTATTACTACAAGTATTGGTGTTGCGGTTATCGATAGTAAAGATGAGCGTTATGAAGATCTAATTCGTCATGCTGACCTAGCGCTATATAAGGCTAAAACGGGTGGAAGAAACCGAGTGTTTTTAGCGAATGAAGCAATTGCAGTTTGAATATATATCATCATTATTCAAAAAAGATAACTTTTATACAGAAAATAGTTTTTTTTATTCATAAAAATCGGTTGACACTAAAAACCATATCAGGCACTTTATAACTCATGAATAATTTACTTAGCCGAATCATTATTATTACCACTACCACCCTCATTGGGATGGTGGTCATCGGCTGACGAGTAAAGTTTATCAATTTTATCAAGCCCGTGACCTATTAAAGGTTACGGGCTTTTTTTGTTTTTAGGGGAGTAAAAATGCGTGTATTAAAGTTTGGTGGTTCTTCTTTGGCTTCGGGTCAACGTTTTATCGAAGTGGCGAATATCATCAAAAACAAAAGTCAGTCGTCTCGTCTTGCTGTTGTTGTTTCTGCGCCACAAGGGGTGACCAATCATCTTGTAGCGATGGCAGAAAACATTTCTAACGAAGAAAAGCTTAAAGGTGACTTGCTACATTTTAAGCACGCAATTGAAAATATTATTGAAGACTTATCCGCGACCCTACCAAAGTTCTGCCCATTACATAGTGAACAAGTACTGGTAACTTGGGAGCAGCAGCTTAGTCGTTATTTGCATGGCGCAACATTGTTATCATTTTGTCCAGAGCATGTCCGTGCACGCATCATCAGTATTGGTGAGCGCTTGAGTGTGGCATTGCTACAGTCTGTTTTAGCTGCTGATGATTATGACGCTAGTGTTATAGAGCCAGAACGCTTCTTGCGTACCAACGACGTATCGATGAATGCTGTTGCAGATCTCGTACTATGTAAAGAGAAGTTTCAAGCCGTTTATAGTGACCTTAACAACATTGCCCTTATGCCGGGTTTTATCGGTGTTGATAGCCAAGATAATGTCACTACGCTAGGTAGAAATGGCTCAGATTATTCAGCAGCGGTATTAGCCGTATGTAGTGAAGCCGAATATTGTGAAATTTGGACTGATGTTGATGGTGTGTATAACGCCGATCCTCGTTTGATCAAAGAAGCTAAGTTATTAGATTACTTGTCTTATCAAGAAGCAATGGAGCTATCTTATTTTGGCGCCAGTGTTTTACATCCTAAAACTATTGGTCCCATTGCCCAGCATCATATCCCTTGTTTAATTAAAAATACCGGCAACCCAGATGCGCCAGGGACTTTAATTGCCAATGAAAATGATCAAAGTAAACGAGTGAAAGCGATTTCAAACCTTGATGACCTAACGATGGTGAATGTTTCAGGCCCAGGCATGAAAGGTATGGTCGGAATGGCGAGCCGTGTTTTCGCTACCATGAGTCGTGAAAAAATCTCATTAATTCTTATTAGCCAATCTTCTAGTGAATACTGTATCAGTTTTTGTATTTACTCGTCTGATGCTGATAAAGCAGAGCAAAGCCTACAAGAAGAATTTGAATTAGAATTATTAAACGGTTTACTTGAACCGTTAACGTTAACGCATCAATTATCTATTGTGTCGTTAGTTGGCGATGGTATGCATCACCAACAAGGTGTTGCCGCTAAATTCTTTGGTTCGTTAGCGCAAGCTCGAGTCAATGTGGTTGCCATTGCACAAGACTCGTCTGAGCGTAGTATTTCAGTGGTGATTGAAAGTAGAAAGTGCACTGATGCCATGAAAGTGAGCCATCAAAACTTCTTTTCGCATAAACCTACTATCGACGTTTTCTTAGTTGGCTGTGGTGTTGTCGGTAGCGAGCTACTTGCTCAAATAGCACGTCAGCAGACAAAACTGAAAGCCGATAATATTTCTTTAAAAGTTTATGGCTTAGCGAACAGTAAAGGTATGGTGTTTAACAGCGAAGGTATCGATGTTGCTAATTGGCAGGAAAATCTCAATCAACAACCTGTAGCTGTTACCGTCGAAAACATTAAACATTTTGTTCGAGAGAACCACTTAATTAACCCGGTATTAGTCGACTGTACTTCAAACGAAGAATTGGCTTTGCAATACGTTGATTATTTAGAAGCAGGTTTTAATGTCGTGACGCCGAATAAGAAAGCCAACACAGATTCTTGGCAATATTATCAAGCATTACGCACAGCAGCGCAAAAAACTAACCGTCGATTTTTATATGAGACAACTGTTGGCGCTGGCTTACCGGTTATCGATACTTTACAAAATTTACTTAAAGCCGGTGATGAATTAGTGCGCTTTGAGGGCGTGTTGTCTGGCTCGTTATCTTATATATTCGGTAAACTTGATGAGGGCATGACATTATCTCAAGCGACGAACTTAGCGAAAGAGCAAGGCTATACTGAACCGGACCCTCGAGATGATTTGAGTGGTATGGATGTTGCCCGTAAGCTATTGATCATGGCTAGAGAGGCAGGAATGCCATTAGAGCTATCTGATATTACCATAGAGCCTGTTTTAGCCGGTTCATTTGATGCTAGCGGCGATGTAGCAACTTTTATGGCTAACTTACCTCAATTAGATGAAGCTTTTGCTGAGCGTATTAATGCCGCTAAAGCAGAAGGAAAAGTTTTAAGATATATTGGCAATATTGTTGATGGAAAGTGTCAGGTCGCTATTGAAGCGGTAAGTGCCGACCATCCCTTATATAGTATTAAAGATGGCGAAAACGCATTAGCGATTCATAGCCGTTATTATCAACCATTACCTTTTGTTTTACGTGGCTATGGCGCAGGGGCGGCTGTAACTGCTGCCGGTGTTTTCGGTGATGTATTAAGAACGTTAGCATGGGAGCAACAACATTAATGAGCGTTTCAGTCTTTGCACCAGCATCAATTGGCAATGTTAATGTCGGTTTTGATGTTTTAGGTTTAGCGGTTAAGCCGGTTGACGGTACATTACTTGGCGATGTAGTTACTGTCACGCACAGTAATGGCGACAACCAATTAGAAGTCACCGGCAGTTTTGCGAAAAAATTACCTAGTGACGTTAAGCAAAATATTGTTTGGCATTGTTTACTGCTTTTTAATGAACAACTTCTAGCAAGTAAACAAGCGGTGGTTGCCGTGAAAGTTACGCTAGATAAACGCATGCCAGTAGGCAGCGGTTTAGGCTCTAGTGCTTGTTCTGTGGTGGCGGCGCTTGCGGGTTTAAATGCTTTCTATGAAAAGTACCACGAATTTAGTTTTTCAGAGCAAGCGTTGTTAAAAATGATGGGACAAATGGAAGCACAAATTAGTGGTAGTTTACATTATGATAATGTCGCGCCGTGCTTTTTAGGTGGCATGCAATTAATGGTGCCAAACCCAGATATTATCACCCGTAATTTACCGCAATTTGACGATTGCTACTTTGTCATGGCTTATCCTGGTATTGAAATATCCACAAAAGCGGCCAGAGATATATTACCAACGAGTTATTCGCGAGCTGATTTGATCAGTTTTGGTCAGAATTTAGCGACCTTTGTTGACGCTTGTCATCGTGGTGATAAAGCACAAGCGTTCAGCGTATTAACAGATGTAGTCGCAGAACCTTATCGCGAGTCAATATTACCGGGTTATAGCGCAGCTGCCAGCCACTTAAGAGCGGAAGGATGTTTGGCGGTTGGTATTTCTGGCTCAGGTCCGACACTTTTTTGTGTTACTGACGATGCAGAAAAAGCTGAAAAGTTTGCCAACTGGTTAACAAAAAATTATTTACAAACATCGACTAACGGCACAAGTGACGGATTTGTTCATGTTTGCCGAGCGGATACTCAAGGTGCCGTAAGCTTACCTTAGAGAATTATTCGAATGTTTGGTCTGTTGGCTATTAAGCCACAAGATAAACCTATATAGGAATTGAGTGTGAAATTTTATAATTTAAAAGAAAACGATGAACAAGTCAGCTTTGCTGGCGCAGTAAAGCAAGGTTTAGGGCGTAATCAAGGCTTATTCTTCCCTGAGTCAATCCCTCGTTTTGATGATATTGAAGCCTTATTGGCATTGCCAATGGTTGAGCGTAGCGTAAAAGTGCTTTACCCATTTGTTAGCGATGATTTAACCGAAGCTCAGCTGACTGAAATTGTCACTGATGCCTTTAACTTTCCAGCGCAAATGCAGCCAATCAGTGAAAAAAGAGCCATTTTAGAACTTTTTCATGGTCCAACATTGGCGTTTAAAGATTTTGGTGCTCGCTTTATGGCTAAATGTTTACAAGCATTTAGTGAGAACAAAAAAGTCACGATATTAACAGCGACCTCTGGTGATACTGGCGCTGCCGTTGCACATGCCTTTCATGGTATTGATAACATTGATGTTGTGATTTTATATCCGAAAGGCAAGATCAGTTTATTACAGGAAAAAATGTTTACGACGCTTGGCGGAAATATTCGCACTATCGCGGTAGAGGGAACGTTTGATGATTGTCAGTCTTTGGTTAAACAGTCTTTTGATGATCAAGAGTTAAAAGAAACTATCGGCTTAAACTCAGCTAACTCAATTAACATTAGTCGATTGTTAGCTCAAATTTGTTATTACTTTGAAGCCGTTGCGCAGTTGTATCGCCAGAAGGGCGCTGAAGCCTTAAAAGAAATTGTGTTCTCCATTCCAAGTGGTAACTTCGGTAATCTTACCGCCGGACTTTTTGCTAAAGCCTTAGGTTTACCGATCAAGCGCTTTATTGCCGCAACGAATGCTAATGACACGGTGCCGCGCTATTTACAAACCGGTGAATGGTCGCCAAATAAAACCGTGGCAACTATTTCTAATGCCATGGATGTAAGCAATCCAAATAACTGGCCACGTGTTGAACATATGCTAAAAGCGGGTTTAGTTGACAAAGATTGTGTCAGCTCAGTCTCTATTGATGAAGAGCAAACACAGATGACAATGATTCAGCTAGCTAAACTGGGTTATATCAGTGAACCTCATGCTGCTGTTGCTTATCGCGCGTTACAATATAATGCCCTTGATAGCGAGTTCGGGGTCTTTTTGGGTACTGCGCATCCAGCAAAATTCAAAGAAATTGTTGAAAGTACCTTAGGACAGCCAATCGGATTACCAAAAGAACTAGCCGATTGTGCAAGCGAAACTATTTTATCGACAACAAGCTCGACAGATTTTGCTGAACTTAGAGCATATCTACTCGCTTAGTAGCAGCGTGAATGTCAGCGTTTGTACCGGTATTAATTTTAGTACAAATATCGGTACTAATTTCGGTACGAATACCCTCATATATAAAAGGCAGTTTTTACTGCCTTTTTTGTCTCCGCAGTACGAAGAGAATACCCAAACTGTCTGAAACTATGTGGCAAAATAGTTATGACTGATCGCTAAAATATATCATCTAACTTGTTATAGTACTGCGTTAATGACATTTGCGTAGTCAATGCAGCATAATGCTACATAATATATAGATGATATTGAATAAGAGCCGTGATATGAATAAGTTAAAAGCACAGTGGCAAAAAATAATTGCCAATGAACAGCAACAAGATTACTTCCAAAAACTATCTCAAGAAATCGAACAGCAGCGAGCTAATGGCGACGTTATATTGCCAAACGAAGCGGATGTTTTTACGGCATTTTCAACCGTTGATTTACCCGATGTAAAAGTGGTGATTTTAGGACAGGACCCATACCACGGCTTAGGTGCTAACGGTGAATCACAAGCGCATGGTTTAGCGTTTTCTGTACGTAAAGGCATTAAAACTCCTCCTTCATTAGTCAATATATACAAAGAACTGACGCAAGATATTGCTGGCTTTACAACCCCGAAACATGGTTATTTAATGGAATGGGCTGAGCAAGGCGTGTTGTTGCTCAATACCGTATTGACCGTTAAGCAAGCAAATGCGCATTCACATGCTAAATTGGGCTGGGAAACCTTTACCGATAACATTATTGCTGAGCTTAATGAACGTAACGAAGGCTGTGTATTTTTACTGTGGGGCAGCCACGCGCAAAAGAAAGGTAAGAATATTAATCAGCAAAAGCATTTAGTCTTGAATGGCCCACACCCATCACCACTGTCAGCTTACCGAGGGTTTTTTGGTTGCCAACATTTTTCAAAGGCCAATCAATGGCTAAAAGCACAAAACAAAAACGCTATTGATTGGCAGGTTAGTGAGTAACTGAATTTTGCTTGTTAATTTCACTCGCTGTCTAAATGAGGGCGTGTTGTTCTATTTTTAAAGCACGAATTGTATTGCTGAAAATTACTTTAATTAGCTTGTTTGCTAGAAAATATGTGACTTAATAGCCGTGATATATTTTCTTATTTGTTATAACTCGATATTATCCAAACCAAGCAACTGATGACTATTACGTAAAGTTAGTATTTTAATGTCATTCTCAATTTTATAGATAATACGATAACGACCAAATATTATTTCACGATAATTTTAAGCTAACAACGCTGGTACTTCTCGACCCAACTCAGCTTGAGAACCAAGTAAATCAGCACAATTAAAAATATCGTTTACCCATTTACCTGCAGCAGGTGGTTAACTATTGACTCATAATGAGTGAATAAAGCGCGTTGGCAGAAATATTGGGCGAGCCATTCTTAGCATGTTCAGCCTCTTTAACACGAAGAGTTATGGCCGTATTTATTGGTGATTTAACACCATATTGCTGGGCTAAACTAACCACTTCACCGTTAATGAAATCTACTTCTGTTGGGCGACCAAGCGATAAGTCTTCATACATTGACGAGCGGGCGCCTGGATCAATTTTCAACATTGAACTCGCTATAACTTTATATAAAAAGTCAGGCAATGATAAAATAAATGGTAATAAGCTTGGGATTACTTTGCCATTTTTTATCGGCTTAATGCCTGCATGTTTTAATACCTGTAAAGCTTCTTTAATCGTTAGCGCAAGAATTTTTCGGTAATGTCTATCATGTAATTGTTCGCGCAGCGGAAGACCAGAAAGAGCGTTAATTGAATTATTTAAATTCATCAGTAATTTACTCCACTGAAGTTGACTTAAATCGTTATATGTATCAACCGGCAGTTTACTTTTTCTAAGAGCATCAATGAGTAAGCCAGCAACATTATTACTATCTTCAATGGCTAAATTCCCTTCTGTACCACAATGAAAATGCGCTTTATCTTTGCTTAATACATTAAAAGGCACCATAGCTTTTAGCACATGATGTTGAGATAAAAATTGCTTTAATATATTCGCGTTGTGTATGCCGTTTTGAAAACTAACCACTACTGCGGTAGGTTTCGCATATTGTGCTATTTCTCTTGCCACTTCCTCGGTGTTACCACTTTTAACGGTAACTAAAATATAGTCAGCATGTTTTATATCACTCAATGCTAAAGAAAAGTGAATCTGTTCTGCTGCTATATGCTCGTTTCTTTCTCGCCAATCCGTTAACTTTAAACCATGAGTATTAATTTGTTCTTGGATACGAGAGCGACCAATTAAAGTGACGTTATAACTAGCACTAAGTAAACACCCCCCCAAGTAACAACCAATGCTACCTGCGCCAACAATAGCAATATTTAACGATTTACCTACGCTAGTCATATATGTCCTTTCTTATGTTTATTTTGCTTCGTTATTCCACTCCAAGCTCTACATTTGTGCAGCTGGTCAAGGGGTAGACTCAAAGTATGCTTAAAGAATACGGCTAAAGAGCAGAGTTAATCAGTAATATGCCGTAAAAAAAACAGGGCATATTACTGATTCTATTTACTCAACATTAAACAACTTTATTCGTTACTAAATTAAATACTTAAATCCAATAAGTTATGATCTATCACATCAGCTTTTGCTGCTGGATCCCATTTGTAGTTATTTTGTGAGCCTACAAGTGGTTGATACTCATTAGGAGTTTCATCTGGAAAACGTTGACGCCGAGCATCAATTCCATAGGCAATCATCCGAGAACGTTTACGAATAAGCTATTCATCAAACGTTAAAGCAGCACAATGTATACCAGCTTCTTGCACGCCTAGCACAGATGAGCGACGATGAAAGCCAAAGTTAACGGTAACGCGCGGTTCAAAGCCGGTATTGGCAAACGAACCATGTACTATTTGTCTGTTACAAATAACCATATCAGCTGGTTCAGTAATAATAGGCACCGCATTTTTAATACGTTCGCTACCTGCTTCCTCAACCAATTATTTTATATTCAATCTACCTTGTTTATGTGTTCCTGGCACAACCAAACACCATTCACTGCTGTACATCCATAAACTTGCGCCATAAAATTAAAACCGTGAATTCCTTCATTAAAAGATGGACTATCCCATGGGTATCACCATCTTGGTGCCAAGAAACCGCCGCACCGAAGCCTGCATCCTCAATAAATAAGCATTCATGAAATGGCGCAAAGTCTTCACCATTAACCTTTGAAGCCACTTTAAGTAACTCAGGGTGACCATAAACACATAAGCATGCATCAGAAAACTGTAACGAACCTAACATTACAAATACAGATTCTTTGGGAGCATCTGCGGCGGCTTCAGGTTCAAACAGTTTTACTTGATGACGGCCATTGGCAATGGCCGTGCCTCCTGATGGATCTCCAAGAGGTGTTGACCAAATCAAATTAGGTGCACTGCAGTCAGCCCCTAATTCCCGCCTTCAAATATATAAAATCCATATTCTTTATATGCCGCTAAAATACTTTTAGCTAGTTTGCCATTTTCATCGAACATCAATGGGCCACGATTATTAAGCGCTAGCGCTTGTTGCTCACCTTCAAGTAAATAAGTACACATTACATCAGCTTGTTCGCCATAATGCGCTGCACAAGCGTCAATTGATTTGCTAATATTAGCTTTCGTGATAAATTTGCAGTTTTTATTGTCAATAAAACCTTATGATCAATAAAAACTGTGGTCAAGTTATTTTTAAGCTAATTTAATGAGCAATAAAGCAATTCCACGTGGTGATAATTTAAAATTTAAACAATTTAAACTGACACTCACTTTAAATTAGCGCTGATGCCAATATCTTTATTGAATAACCAACTTATCTAGAGTCACGCGCGATATTGATGTTTGATAGCACTGAGGACCGATAAACACACTTTTTTACTCTATTTAGCCTCAAGCTCTCATACTTCAGCCATAGCTATTCTCAGATAGAACCTAATTTAACCAATTTAACCTGACACTCACTTTAAATTAGCGCTGATGCCAATATCTTTATTGAATAACAACTTATCTAGAGTCACGCGCGATATTGATGTTTGATAGTACTGAGGACCGATAAACACCCTTTTTTACTCTATTTAGCCTCAAGCTCTCATACTTCGGCCATAGCTATTCTCAGATAGTGTCTGATTAAAATTTTACGCTGTTTGGATAGTTGATTAGCTGCTTCAACTAAATAGTGCATTGCAATGACTCAAATTCTGTCGTCGCTTTAACTGTTGATGCTCGCAATAATCACTCAGGGCATCTTCATGACCAATAGCGCCATGAAACTGTGTTCTAAATTCTGTGGTGATGATTAACCAGTTTTCAGCGCTGATATTTAAGCGGCTCAGTATGGGAGGTTGTTTTTCGTCGATATAGCCAGGTTTATCTGCTCTAATGCAGCGACCGGTCAATTCGATTAATTGCAGATAGTCGGCAAGTTCGAAGGGTAAGCCTTTTGGCATATCTTTTCTTGGATTACCGATAAAAGGCAATAAGGTATTGGGTTGCTGGTTTTTCTTTGCCTGTTCACAGCGTAGCTTTACGCTAGTATGAGTGGAGTCCTCTGGCGTTTTGGCTATATTTGCTCTAATAGGGTTTAAATCTACATAGGCCATACAAGCCGCCAGTGCTGCTTCATCTAATAATGCTTGGGATTTAAATCGACCTTCCCAGAAGCGGCCTGTGCAGTTATCTTCTTGATTAGCCTTTCTAGCAATACCTTCATTGATGTAGCCCATAAACCAGCTGATTTTCATCAAGCGTTTTCGATAAACCTCGGCGGTCGCTTTAACGATATCAAGTAATGGCTTTGCTAAGGTATCACCATGACAATACTGTTTTGTCAGTAACGTGCCTTTGTATAAACGATGCCAGCGCTCAAGAACTTCCAACATGCTCCATTGTTTTGCTTTTTCTTCATCAATAAAAAGCACCACATGGTAGTGATTACTCATCACTGCATAGGCACAAACATCAATGGCGAAGACTTGCGTGAGAAAGTGCAGCTTACCTTCTACCCAGCCGCGACGGTGCTCATAGCTTTGACCTGATAATTTATCTTCACCACATAAAAAAGCCCGTCGAACACAACGTGCAACGCAATGGTAATAAGGCGTATCGGCTAAACTGATTTGTTGTTTTCTTGGGGTGGCCATAACTCACCTGAAATAAGT
>JBAROR010000060.1:0-3774 GCA_049642265.1 Cognaticolwellia sp.
ACCAATGAAAAAGGATAAACCGCAGCATAAGCAATTTGTGGCGCTTCAGATTCGGTCATAGAATCCGCAGCACTTAATCCTGGTGTTGATGTCATTCCACCTGTCAACGCACCTAAAATAGATAAAAAATTAATTTTCAGAAAAAATCGGCCAACAAGAACCGTAACAATCATTGGAATTAATGTTATAACTGCTCCATAAAGAAATAAAACAGCGCCATGCTCTTGAATAGCAGGAATCAAACTCTCACCTGCACTCAAACCTACTGGTGTTAAAAACATTAAAAGTCCAAACTGACGTAATATTTTATTTGCAGCAGTTGGCAAGTTCCAGATTACTCCAGCAAATCTCCCTTTCCAACTTAAAAATATAGATGCCAAAAGCACACCGCCTGTTAGTCCTAATTTAAGGTGTATACTTCCTAATGGAATCGCGATAGCCCCAATTAAAACGCCTATCGCAATACCAAATGCAACAGGTAAAAAACTAGTTTGTTCAACACGTTTTACACTATCTCCAAAAAGTTGTGTAACAGCAGGCACATTACCTTTAGAAGAAGATATTAAAAACTTATCACCGTATTTTATTCGAGTAGTAGGGTGCGGTGCCAAGTCGATACTTGCTCTTCTTATTCGTGTGATGGTGGCAGAATAATTGTCTAAAAGATTAAGCTCTTCAATTGTTTTGTTTACAACACTATCGTTACTTACCACGTACCATTTTATTTCATACAATCCGCTACTTGGAATTTCTATATCCGTAACCTTACCTAACAAAAGCTCTATTCTAGCTAACGCATTTACCGTTCCTACTGCTTTTATTATGTCTCCTGTTTCTAATACCGTACTACTTGTTGGTGAAATAGGGAGTTGATTAGGTTTCATAATACGTGAAATATTTGCCTTGGTCATAAAACGTATTTTCAACTCTGCAAGGGTTTTCCCGTTTATATTTTCATTAGAAATAATCAAATTTTTATTTATCACTGGCGGCGTGCTAGAACGTGATATTGCCGCAAAGTTTTCCTCTTCATTTTTCATGTTGACTCTAAATAAAGCAGGTCCTAATTTTACAAATAAAATCACCCCTAAAACCCCAAATGGATAAGCAATACCATAACCTATAGAGGCTAATGGAGAGTTAGAAGCTTCAATAGATGCCGCCAAACCAGGTGTTGATGTTAATGCACCTGTTAACAAACCACTCATCATATCCATATCTACATCATAAATATAAGAAATAGCCACTGCTGTTATTCCACCGGTCAAAACTGTCGTTCCGGCAAGCACAAGAAGTGTTGTACCCTGTTCTTTAAATGAACTAAAAAACGAAGGTCCAGCTTGCATCCCTATAGTGTAAATAAATAATACCAATCCAACACTTTGTATGACGGGAGGAATACTAAAGTTTACGCCGTATAAGTTGTATAGATACCCAAAAAAAATAGCGACAAATATAACCGCTGATGTGTCAAAACTAATCCCCTTTACTTGCACATTACCAAGTGCTGTTCCAAGACCAATAACTAGAAATAATACGAAGTAGTCTTTGGTGAGTAATTCTGTAATAAGTTCCATAAATAACACCTATTTTTTAAAATTTCATTTTAGGCCGTAAAGATATACGTTTGCATAATTGCGTTATATGATTAATGTCATATAACATACTGACAATGCGAAATAAATTTACAGCCATTGCAGATAACTCAGGTTGAGTATAAAAATTTGTATGAAACAGTTCAAAATCGTTCCTGACGATTTTATGAAGTGAGATCAACCAACGAAAGAACCAGGCACCCGTGCTTTTTTGATAGGATTCCGAGCTTATTTTTGATAAAAACAGTTGGATGTCCTTCTAATTTTAATATAGAAGGTGCCTTTTTTGTTATTTAGAAGTTAAAGCTTACTACATGTAATACGGGTGTGTACGGACCTAGATTGATCTTATAATTCAGCCTGCTAGGTTGAAACTCCCAATACCGAGCGTGACAGGCCATCTCGCTTTCGCCCCCAAGTCTTACAAAACATAAAACAGTGGTCAGATTTACTTGATCATTAAAACTTAAAGATTTGATAGTGGTGCTAAACTTACTTTAAACGCACTAATAATGGTAGAGCCAATCGAAAGGAAATTAATGAGCAGTAAAAATAGATTAAAGCAATATTTCAACGTGATAAGTATTAATATTCAATTATATAAACCGTTGTCCCATTTTACATTTAGTTAATACTCGAGTTCAGCAGAACGTATCCAATCTGTCTAATTTTCCGCCAAAGACCTTAGTACATTTACATTTCCATTTCCATTTCCAGCAGTTTAGAGGTTTAATAACTTTATGGACGATCTGACAGAATTAAGAAAAGCCCTGCTAACCTATCAGATAGACAGGAATTTCCCTGAAGAATCTCTAGGGAAAAGATGTTGCGAAATCGCCTGTGAGTCTCTGGGAAACGGTTGTTATGGTGTAGGAGCTATTCTGGTCGATAAAAATTATAATATTCTCATTGAAGCGGGTAACGAAATATTCCTTGAGGGGTTTCACTCGGCAAGACACGCCGAAATGGTGGCTATTGACCGTTTTGAATTACAATATCCCGAATATGGTGATCGCAGCGGGTTAACTATGATGGTCTCTCTTGAACCATGCCCGATGTGTCTCACCCGGTTGCTGCTGGCCGGGATTGGTCAAATAGTATATCTGGCAAATGACGATGCTGGGGGTATGGCCGAGAGGATCGACCGGATGCCTCCTGCCTGGATTAATCTGGCCAGCCTGCAAAACCGCAGGTTGGCCAAAGTCTCCAAGCCCCTTGCCAGCATGGCCACACGCTTGGCCCGTTGTCATTTAAGCGAGTTACGGAACCGCCTTCTTGCTAACATCCGTTAGTATTATAGTGTACGCGGACTTATGTTGGTTGCCACTCGTCTTTTCTCTGTGTAGCGCGCAGCGCCTCGGTGCTCTCTGTGGTAGAAGTCTTTAAGCATGTGAAAAATGCACCACCCACACTTGATCATGAAAATGACTGTTGGTATTTAAGTCTGAAAGCACCAGTTACTAAAATCAATGCCTTGCTTTCATGGGTTTTTCCGGCGCCTAAATAGATCATTTAATGAGTAGAACAGGTATTACTTAGTCATTTGTTGATGCATTGCTTTAACTAAAGCAACGAGTGCATCTTTTGATAGCTTATCAGCCTTTTCAACTGTATCAGCCAGATTCTTTTTGTTAGCAACAATGGGCGTGAAATCAATTACCGGCTTAAGTACCGTTTTGATTAATTTCTGAGCCGTTTCAGGATCATTATTCGCAATAATCTCTAACACTTCAGCTTTCATTAGTGCATTTTTATCGAGCAGTAGCTTAGAAATATGCGTGAAACCAACTATTTCACATTGCTCTAATGTGCCAAATTTAGGCAACATACGCCAAGAAATCAGCGTATTAGGCGTCACCTCTTCTATATCCGTTGAACATTCAGCGATAACGTTTGACCATACCCAATCAAGAAAAGCTTGATCACTACAAAGGATCTCTCTTGCTTTGTTGCATGCTTTACCAATCAGATACTTAGCTTCGCGCTTCTCTTCTGCTTTTGGTGCATTAGACTCGATGTAATGTGTTGTATCTAAGTATTGTAAGATAGTTTCTTGTTGTTCTTTTAACGCTGAGCTCATTGAGTATACCTATTTTATAACACCTCATTCTTGGGTGTCTTGACGAATTAAGCGCAGTGTATCTTACCAACACAAAGAATCTAGAAATTTGGCCCCTTT
>JBAROR010000094.1:0-118096 GCA_049642265.1 Cognaticolwellia sp.
GCAACTGGTATTGCAGAGTCAACTAAGATCAGTGAATTGGACGAAGCTCAAATTGATTTGCTTCGTGCAGAAGTGGATAAATACACCGTAGAAGGTGATTTACGCCGTGAAGTTTCAATGAACATTAAACGTCTTATGGATTTAGGTTGTTACCGTGGCATACGCCATCGTCGCAGTCTTCCTTTACGTGGTCAACGCACTAAAACTAATGCGCGCACCCGTAAAGGTCCTCGTAAGCCAATTAAGAAGTAAGAGGAACTAGACAATGGCTAAAACACCTGTACGTACGCGTAAACGCGTAAAAAAACAAGTTGCTGACGGCATGGCTCATATCCATGCATCTTTCAACAACACAATCGTAACTCTTACAGATCGTCAAGGTAACGCCTTATCATGGGCGACTGCTGGTGGTTCAGGTTTCCGTGGTTCACGTAAATCTACTCCATTTGCTGCGCAAGTAGCTGCAGATCGTGCTGGTAAAGCTGCACAAGAGTTTGGCTTGAAGAATATTGAAGTGTTCGTTAAAGGTCCGGGTCCAGGTCGTGAATCTGCTATCCGTGCTTTAAATGCTGCTGGTTTTAAAATCACCAACATTACTGACGTTACACCTATTCCTCATAATGGTTGTCGTCCTCCTAAGAAACGTCGCGTTTAATCGTACTTTTTTAGGATAGTTGGAGAAAGAAAATGGCTAGATATTTAGGTCCTAAGTTAAAGCTTAGTCGCCGCGAAGGTACAGATTTGTTCCTTAAAAGCGGTGTTAGAGCAATTGACACTAAATGTAAAATCGAAACAATACCAGGTCAACATGGCGCCCGTCGCGGTCGTTTGTCTGACTACGGTATTCAACTTCGTGAAAAACAAAAAGTTCGTCGTATATATGGCGTTCTAGAAAAACAATTCCGCAACTACTATAAAGAAGCGGCTCGTCTAAAAGGCAATACAGGTGAAAACTTGTTACAACTTTTAGAGAAACGTCTTGATAACGTAGTATACCGTATGGGCTATGCAAGCACTCGTGCTGAAGCTCGTCAACTTGTTAGCCATAAAGCTATCGTAGTTAACGGTGTTGTTGTTAATATTCCATCTTTCACTGTTAAAGCCGAAGATGTAGTTTCAGTACGTGAAAAGTCTAAAACTCAAGCACGTATCATCGCTGCTTTAGAATTAGCTGAGCAGCGTGAGAAGCCAGTTTGGGTTGAAGTAGATAACAAGAAACTTGAAGGCGTTTTCAAACGTGTTCCTGATCGTTCTGACTTATCTGCCGAAATTAATGAACAGTTGATTGTTGAACTTTACTCTAAGTAAAGTTGCACTTTAAGAGAGGACATAATGCAGGGTTCTGTAACCGAATTCCTTAGACCACGATTGGTTGATATCGAAACTATTAGCGCTACTCGTGCTAAAGTAACTTTAGAGCCATTAGAGCGTGGTTTTGGTCACACTTTAGGTAATGCGTTACGCCGCATTCTTTTATCTTCAATGCCAGGTTGTGCTGTAACTGAAGTAGAAATTGACGGTGTACTTCATGAGTACAGCAGTAAAGAAGGTGTGCAAGAAGACATCATCGAAATACTGTTAAACCTTAAGGGACTAGCTATAAGTTTAGAAGGCAAAAATGAAGCTGTTCTTACCTTAACTAAGTCCGGTGAAGGCCCTGTAACGGCTGCCGATATCCAACATGATGGTGATGTAGAAATTGCAAACCCAACTCATGTAATCTGTCATTTGACAGGTGATGGCTCTATCAGTATGCGTATTAAGGTTGAAATGGGACGTGGTTATGTTCCTGCTTCAGCCCGACGCGATGCCGAGGAAGAAGATCGTGCAATTGGACGTTTGTTAGTTGATGCTTCATTCAGTCCAGTTGTAAGAATTGCCTATGATGTTGATTCTGCACGTGTTGAACAACGTACAGATTTAGACAAATTGGTCTTAGACATGGAAACTAACGGTACGTTAGATCCTGAAGAAGCAATTCGTCGCGCTTCAACAATTTTAGCTGAACAGCTAGATGCGTTTGTTGAGCTTCGTGATGTGACTGAAGTTGAACCAAAAGAGGAAAAACCACTGTTTGATCCTATTTTGCTTCGTCCTGTTGATGACCTTGAACTTACTGTTCGTTCAGCAAACTGCTTAAAGGCAGAAGCAATTCAATATATTGGCGATTTAGTACAGCGTGCTGAAGTTGAGCTTCTTAAAACACCTAATTTAGGTAAGAAGTCTTTAACTGAAATCAAAGACGTTTTGGCGTCTCGTGGTTTGTCTCTAGGTATGCGCCTAGAAAACTGGCCACCTGAAAGCATAGCTGATAACGACTAAGTCGATCATCGTTTTTTTAATAGTTGAGAGAAGGATTAACTTATGCGCCATCGTAAAAGCGGTCGCCAGTTAAACCGTAATAGCAGTCATCGTAAAGCGATGTTCCGCAATATGGCAAGCTCTTTAGTGAAGCACGGTTTGATTAAAACGACTGTAGCTAAAGCTAAAGAACTACGTATGGTCGTAGAGCCATTGATTACATTGGCTAAGACCGACAGTGTTGCAAATCGCCGTTTAGCGTTTGCTCGTACACAAGATAAAGAAGTAGTAGGTATTTTATTCAACGAACTTGGTCCTCGTTACCAAGAACGTCCAGGTGGATACACTCGCATTTTAAAATGTGGTTTCCGTACTGGTGATAAAGCTCCTATGGCTTACGTTGAACTTGTAGACCGCCCAGTTTCTGAAGAAGCAGCTGAAGCAGTTGAAGAAGTTAGCGCAGAAGCATAATTTAGTACTTGTACTGAATTTCTTCTGAAAGTATTAAAAGCGGAGCTTAGGCTCCGCTTTTTTGTGGCTAAAATTCAACAACCATTAAATAAGAATGTTAGCTAAAAGCTTGACCCTTCTGTAATATCTTGTATAACAACTGTCTATATCTAATAAGGCTGAACTATATGTCGTCACGAAATCCTATCATCGCTGTTACCGGTTCTTCGGGTGCAGGTACTTCTACGACTACAGAATCGTTCGAGCATATTTTTAGATCGTTAGGCATTACATCAGCTACGGTCGAAGGTGATAGTTTTCATCGATATTCACGTCAAGAAATGGATATGGAAAAGCGTAAAGCTAAAGAGCAGCAATTAAAATTAAGCTATTTTGGTAATGCTGCGAATGATTTTGACGCTTTAGAAAAGCTTTTTAAAGATTACTCTGAAACGGGTAAAGGAAAAGTCCGTCGATATCTTCATACCTTTGATGAAGCAGTGCCATATAATCAAATGCCAGGTACTTTCACTCCATGGGAAGACTTAGGCGAGGGTACAGATTTACTCTTTTATGAAGGGCTTCATGGTGGTGTCGTTACAGAAAAAAATGATGTCGCTCAGCATGTTGATTTACTTATCGGTATGGTGCCTATTGTAAACTTGGAGTGGATACAAAAAATAATTCGTGATACCGACAAGCGAGGACATAGCAGGGAAGCAGTAACCGCCAGCATAGTTAGGAGTATGGAAGATTATATTTCTTTCATTACACCTCAGTTTTCACGTACACATATCAACTTTCAGCGTGTACCAACTGTTGATACTTCAAACCCCTTTAGTGCAAAAGCGATACCGACCTTAGATGAGAGTTTTGTTGTTATTCGCTGCCGCGAGTCCAGCCAACTCGACTTTCCTTATTATCTCAGCATGATCGACGGCTCATTCATGTCTAGAATAAACACATTGGTTGTCCCTGGTGGCAAGATGGGTCTAGCAATGGAACTGCTATTAACGCCGTTGATTAAAGACTTAATGCTAAGAAAAACTGCAGCTAATCAACAACTAGATTGGATGAGTGACCTGTAAATTACATAATATTAATACTCTAATAGATGCAGTTGCAGTATTTTAGCTTTTGTAAAATACAGGGATTTTGGAAGTAATGCGCTGCTAGGAAGTCACCTATGGAGAAGCCTAACAGCTAAAAATGTGATTATTCTGCTTTGAATGCTTTAATCTCAAAATCGTGAGTTATATTAACGGACTTATTCAGCATAAGAGCAACCGAACAATATTTATCAGCAGATAAATTTACTGCTCGTTCAACATGCTTTGCACTTATATCGTTACCTTCAATAACAAAATGTAGATGAATATCAGAAAATAATTTTGGGACAGAATCAACACGTTTAGCGTCAATCTCTACCACACAACCTTTAATGTTTTGTCGAGCTTTCTCTAAAATACTCACAACATCAACTGAAGAACATCCGCCTAGGGATATAAGTACACTTTCTAATGGACTTGGAGCTAAAGCACCTGCATTTGCATCTAATAACATCGTGTGACCACTTTCAGATGTCCCCATAAACATTTCATCGCCAATCCATTTTACTTGTGCTTTCATTAGTGCTTTCCAGAGTTAAATATCATCTCGATTTTAGCGAATTAAACCCACATTTGCTAGTTGCATAAAATAGTGTCCTGAACTGCTATTCAACCTATTCAATGAGTCTGTAGTTTTAGTTCCTACATTTTTACGTATAAAGAAAGCCTTAAGTAGGCAGTACTTTGGTAAATTGAACTTTGGCTAGTATATGATGCTATACCTGAAATAATTACCTTATATTATTTTCATATCAGTAGTGATGAAGTTCTGTATAAATCTAATAAAGTGTTAATCACAGCAGAGCCATTTATTATTTATAACCACAAACTGATAAATTCAACGGTTAAATAAAAACTAGGCCAATGAAATCAATACAAACAAAAGGGAAGCAAAAGTAATTAAGTTCTGGTATTCACAGGGAGCTTTTTATAGAATGCCTGCTCTTAATTACCACCCGTAGCTCAGCTGGATAGAGTACACGCCTCCGAAGCGTGTGGTCACAGGTTCAATTCCTGTCGGGTGGGCCACTTCTCTATATCTATTCTCAGAAAATTAATCCCTGCTAATCATAAACTTCTCTTATTGAGCACTCTTCATATAAACATGCTTAGATTCTTCTATTAATATTAATAAGGTTAAGCCTTTATGCTAGTTACTGGACAGTAAAGGTGTGGTGAATAATAAGGGTAGGTTTAAATGCTAGCGTTAGTAAATAGCATAAAAAAAAGGTCTTGATAGCTGTGTGGCTAAGTAATTTAGTTCAAAGGCGTAACATAGATATTAATAAATACGCGTACTTGTAGCTCATAGGTAAAGTACGCTGTTCTGTCAGGTTATTGTCAATGCAATTGGGGAAAAAGATGTACTTTCGTGATTAAGATGCCTAAAGTAAAGGCTATAATATCATTTATCTCAATCCCCTATAAGTAAACTAATGGCTATGAAACTATTATCGATTGTATTTACCTTATTACTTATCTTAACGTCAAATTCATTGTCAGCTCAGTCATATGATACCGCCGTGATGAGGGCTGAACTTTATAGTGATACTATCGAGAGAACAGGGAAACTCGCATATAAGCGTATATTGAACCTTTCATTTAAAAGTAACGGTTTTTTAGCAAAGCTAAATGTTGATGAAGGTGAGAAATTTACAGAAGGGCAATTACTAGCATCGCTTGATCTTACTGAATTAACAGCATTGAAAAATTCGCATTATGCTCAACTAACTCAAGCAAAACGCGAAGTTAAGCGTATTAGCCGCTTAATGGATGAGAAAATGGCATCAGAGCGCGATATGGATGTGGCCGTTACGCAAGTGCAAACCACAAGTTCTTCATACCAAGTAGCAAATTATAATTTAGAAAAAGCAAAAATATATGCACCATTTGCCGGTGTTGTTTTAGCTCGCAATACAGAATTAGGTGAAATGCAGAGCCCCGGCCAAGAAGTGCTTAAAGTGGCTAAACTTAATTGGATCGTAGAAGTGGCGATAACAGGACAAGAAGTTAGTCAGGTTCGATTAGATCAAAAAGTGCAAGTTTCCCTCAGTCATATTGGCATTGTTGAAGGAATCATTAGTAAAATTCCTGCGATTGCTAATAGCGACAATAATCTGTTCACTATTGAAGTTTTTTTACCAACAATAAAAACAATGCCGGGTATGGTCTCTGGCCAATTAGCCGCTGTTAGTATTGCCTTTGAAAGCAACAAATACGTCTATCGACTACCAATGGCGGCACTAGTCGCTGTTGACGATGAAGGTAAAGCAATCTTCCTAGGACAGGACTCTGGGAATGGAGATTTTAAACAATATAGTGCTGAAGTGATGAAGTTAGATAATGATTATGTCTACTTGAAAGCCAATCGTTCTGATGAAGCTTTAAAAGTCATCACTAAAGGTTGGCAAGATTACTCATTGGATGGACAATAGTCATTATGCATCTCCCTCGCATTGCAATCAAGAATGCCCAGTTTACCTTCACTATTGTTCTACTTATGGTACTTGTTGGCATTGTTTCATATTTTCAAATGCCTCGCTCTGAGGATCCTCAGTTTGATATTCCAATTACTTTGCTTGAAATCATTTACCCAGGCGCATCACCTACAGATATTGAAACATTAGTCGTAGATCCTCTGGAAGAAGAATTTGCCGATATTGAGGGCATTAAAAAAATCGAGTCGCAAATTAAAAATGGTGGTGCTCGTATTGAAATAACATTTTTATATGGCAATGATCCAAATACCGCATATAACGAAGTTAAACAGGCGGTATCAACTGTAAAACCGACATTGCCTGCAGGTGTACAAGATGTTTTAGTCTTAAAAGCTACCCCCACGAGTGTGGCTATTATTCAATTAGCACTTTGGAGTGAGTTGACAGATTATAAGAGTATGGAGTTTCACTCAAAACAACTTGAGAAGCGCATAGAAGCTATTGAAGCGGTAAAAAAAGCAGATATATGGGGTTACCCTACACAAGTTGTAGCGGTGGATTTAAACCTGGCAATGCTGAAGCATTATGGCATTAGTATAGCGACGGTAAATACTTTACTAGAAAAAAGAGCCACCAATGTCACTCCAGGTTTTGTTGATGCAAATACCCGTCGTTTTAATGTTAAAACCAGTGGTAACTTTCAACATATTGAAGAACTAAATAATACCGTTGTATTTTCTAATGAGAATGCGGTTATTCGTTTAAAAGATGTAGCGCGTGTTAGTTTCTCTAGTCGAGAAGCAAGCTATTTAGCTTACTATGATGGTAAGCCAGTAATATTTATAACGGCAGAACAAAGAGCGAATACGAATATATTTGCATTAACTGAAGCTATTGATGCAGAAATTCTAGCGTTTAAAGAAACATTGCCTGACACTATTAAAATAGCGACACTTTTTAAACAATCAGATGGTGTCGAAAATCGAGTTAATGGTTTCTTTGATAACTTATGGCAAGGGTTAGTGCTTGTTGGCTTAATGTCATTAATATTTTTAGGCTTACGCGAAGCCGTTGTCGTTATTATCGCGATCCCGTTGTCTTTTTTAGTCGCCATTGGTTTACTTGATTTTGCGGGATTCGGTTTACAACAAATGTCTATTGTTGGGCTAATTATTGCTCTAGGGCTATTAGTTGATAACGCCATCGTCGTAACTGAGAGTATTCATAGAGAAAAGAAAACAGCCCTTACCTTGTCTGATGCCGCAGCCTCGGGTACTAGTAAAGTGGGCTGGGCAATAAGCAGTGGAACAGTGACTACCATGCTCGCTTTTTTACCTATGTTAATGTTAGCTAGTGACACAGGGGATTTTGTCCGTTCTATGCCTGTAACGGTTGTATTAGTACTGTTAGCATCTTTGTTGATTGCATTGACACTCACACCATTACTCGCAAGTAAGTTCTTTAGTCAAAAACCTAGTAAAATTAAAACGTTACAATACTATGCCAACATATTTGCAGAACGCTACTATGTCGGATGGTTGAGCCGTGTAATGAAAGTGAAACTAATCACGTTAGTATTGGCTTTTGTTACCTTGTTCGCCATGGTATCTCTCTTTGGTCAAGTAGGTGTAAGTTTATTTCCCAAGGCAGAAAAGTCAATGTTGCTCATCGATGTTGAAACACCAGCTAATTCCTCCTTAGATTATACCAATAAGGTCATGCATTCGATGACAACGTTTATCGACACCCAGCCTTATGTTGATAAAATTGTACTTAATGTTGGGAATGCTAATCCTCGTATCTATTATAATGAAATTCCTAAACGCGGTGTTGCAAGTTATGGTCAAGTGCTCCTAGTGTTGCCTGCGTATGACGAAGAAAAAGTCAATATTTTAGTAAAAACCCTACGTGAAGAGTTTTCGCAATGGCATCAAGCAAAAATTACCGTTAAAGAGTTTACTCAGGGTCCAGTAACCGATCAGCCTATTACTGTCCGATTAATTAGCGAGTCGTTATCGGATCTCGAGCGTGTCGCTGCTGATTTACAAGGAAAAATGGCATCGATACCAGGAGCTATCAATCTCGATAACCCTATTGGTATTGCTAATACTGAATTAGCATTGGCGATAGACTACGATAAAGCCGCTTTGTTTGGCATCGATATGAACCAATTAGATAATAGTATTCAAACTGCGCTTTCGGGTACGTTTATCGGTCAATTTAATGATAGTAATGGTGAAAACTATCCTATTTTAGTACGTCGCCCGAAAAGTGATTTAGCAGGGCTTTCTGACATTACCATTGTAAATCAGCAGGGCGAAAATATTCCTTTAGGGCAATTTGTAGAAATTAAATTGCAGAAAGGCCGCACAGATTTCTTTCATTATCAAAAGCTACGCATGGCTCGAGTGTCTGCTGACGCGGCCCAAGGATATTCAGTACAAGAAATAACAAGTGAGGTGGTTAATTACTTGGAAAATAACCCTTTACCTGCAGGAATGTATTACATCTTAGGCGGAGAAGAGGAATCTCGACAAGAATCTTTTGCTGGACTGTCACAAATTATGTTGATCACAGCGATTGGTATTTTTGCTATTCTGGTGTTGCAGTTTAAATCATTTCTACAGCCTTTAATCATTTTCACTTCGATACCTTTTGCCATGGCCGGTGCGGTATTAGGTTTGTATTTAACGAATCTATCATTTTCTATGATGGCTTTTATTGGCTTAATAAGCCTGTTTGGTATTGTGGTGAATAATGCCATTATTCTAATTGACACAACCAATCAAAATCTATTGGCTAGCCTAGATAAGAAAGACGCTATTTTATCTGCCAGCGCAACCCGTTTTACACCTATTTTGTTGACAACGCTCACGACGATAGGTGGTTTACTACCATTAACCCTTTTTGGTGGTAGCTTATGGCAGCCGTTAGGCGTCGTGATAATTTCCGGTTTATGTATTTCGGCTATTGCTAGTTTTATTATTGTACCGATACTTACTGAACTATTTACTAAAATAGACCCTTCAAGAAAGATAAAAGAATAAAGTATGGATTTTATTGGTTTAATTGGATTTTCTTTAGCGAGTGCTGCTTATCTATTATTTGCATTACTGATTATTGCCGCTCGCAATAGTAGTTTATTAGCACGCTGGGTATTATTTTGTACCTTGGTAACGCTTGGTAGCAATATTATTGCCGCCTTACAGATCAAACTCGGCTTTAGTTTGCAATGGGTTATGCTGGCAGATGGTTTTAAAATTGCCTGTTGGTCTTTGTTAATTATATTGTTTAATACCGAGCATCGTAACTTTAAAGCGCTTGTTAGTAATCATTATGTACGACAGTATATTGCCGTTTGGTCACTATTAATGACAGGCTGTTGGCTAGTGACCTCATGGTTGAGTTTAGATTATGAGTATATATTCCTCCTCTTTATCGTACTTAACTTATGGATGTTGGTATTACTAGAACAGTTCTATCGTAATGCGAATTTACAAGTACGCTGGGCAATTTGGCCGTTAGTTATTGCTCTTGCAAGTGTCGCCATCTTTGATTTTGTGATTTATGCACAAGCGACTATGGTGGGTGGAATCGACTTTGACTTTTGGTTTAGTCGTGGTTTTCTGGCAATGTTTGTTGCGCCGCTTTTATTGATTAGTACTCGCCGAGTTAAAGATGGTGAAGTGCGAATTTTTGTTTCCCGCAATGTTGTTTTTTATAGCTCAATGTTAATGATAGCTGGCGCATACTTACTCTTAATGGCGCTCTCTGGCTACGTGATCAATTATATTGGAGGGGAGTGGGGGAGTTTAGTTAGAGTCGGCTTCTTAATGCTCAGCGCTGTTGTTCTTATAGTACTGTTGATTACCGAATCTTTGCGTCGTCGCGTTAAAGTTTTTATCGCCAAAAACTTTTTTGCGAATAAATACGAATATCGTGATGAATGGTTAAACCTTATTGAAAAAATTGAAACATCAAGTGTTGAAAGCCATTATCAAATGGCGACTGAAATTATGATGTCGAAAGTTGATGCGTCATGTGGAGCAATCATTAAGCGAGTATCTAATCAGCATTACCAACTTCAATATAGTCATGGGTTGGAAATAAGTGATGCAATTGAAGAGCATTTACTTGAAGTCGGATTATTCTGTCAGCAGCAAGGGTGGATTGTGGACGTTAATGAATATCAAGACTCTCCAGGGGTGTACCCAAATCTTATCTTAGATGTAGGCTTGTGCCGAACACAGAATATTCAAATAATAGTGCCTATTTTTATTGGTAAAGCATTCTATGGTCTATTCGTGCTAGCAGATAATAATAAAATTAAGCAACTAAATTGGGAAGACCGTGATTTATTGTTTGCGGTATCTAAACAATTAGGAAATTTTATTTCTTTATATGAAGCAACTGATAAATTAAGTGAGTCAAAACAATTTGATGCCTTTAATCGAATGTCGGCATTTCTTGTCCATGATCTTAAAAATGTTCAAGCTCAGTTAGCCTTAATTACAGCCAATGCAGAAAAGCATCGTGATAATCCTGAATTTATAGATGACGTTTTTGAAACAGTTGAGTCGGCAACGCAACGATTAGATAAAGTGTTATCGCAATTGAGAAAAAAACAGGTTGAGCAGTCCTCACACAGACCAGAGGATTTGGCCGCTATTATTACAAATGTAGTGTCACAGTGTAATGTACAATCACCTAAGGTAGCGTTTTCGCATCAGGGTAGTTGCGATACTTTTATTGATGGTGAATCTTTTCAATCAGTTATACATCATTTAATACAAAATGCTCAAGAAGCAACTGCTGATGATGGCTGGGTGAAAGTATCTCTTGCTAAGAAGAAGCGAACCATTAAAATAACCATTGAAGATAATGGTTGTGGAATGGACGAAGAATTTATTAATACACGATTATTTAGACCTTTTGATACCACCAAAGGCAATGCAGGTATGGGTATTGGAGTATTCGAAGCGAAGCAGTTCTTTGAAGGTATGGCAGGTATTATTAAAGTAGAAAGTGTGCCGAACCAAGGAACCGTATTTACTATTGATCTGCCATTAAGGGCAACGGACTCAATAAGTAGTCTAGATTTACCATAAGGAGTTCATCAGAATGGAAAAGTTGTTAATCGTAGATGACGATAAAGGTATCCAAAAACAATTAAAATGGAGCTTATCTGACTACGACGTTGTATTAGCCGATGATCGCCAAAGTGCTATTGCTGCTGTGCGCAGATATGAACCCAAAGTTATCACCTTAGACTTAGGCTTACCACCAGATGAAGCTAATGCTTCAGAGGGGCTTGCTGCCTTACAAGAAATACTAACGATTGCACCACATAGTAAAGTCATTGTTGTTACAGGAAATGACGATAGAACTAATGCGTTAGCGGCAATTTCTGCTGGCGCATATGACTTTTATCAAAAGCCCATTGATACTGAAGTTATTAATGTGATTGTTTCTCGAGCCTTCAGTGTTGCTGCAATCGAAGAAGAAAATAGAAAAATGCGAGCCGTTGCTGGTAGCGATATTGGTATTATCGGTAATAGTGAAAGTATTGATCGCTTACGCATGATGATAAAGCGTATAGCACCAACAGCAATAACCGCTCTGCTACTAGGTGAAAGTGGTACAGGTAAAGAAGTCGCAGCTAATGCAGTACATTTAGCTAGTGATCGTAAAAACAAACCATTTGTCGCGATAAACTGTGCATCTATTCCTGAAACTTTATTGGAAAGTGAACTGTTTGGTTTTGAGAAAGGTGCTTTTACTGGTGCGCATAAAACCACGAAAGGAAAAATTGAATGTGCAGAAGGCGGCACATTATTTTTAGATGAAATTGGTGATATGCCTTATAGCTTACAAGCTAAGCTACTGCGTTTTTTACAAGAAAAATGCATAGAGCGCTTAGGTGGGCGGCAAGAAATTTCAGTTGATGTCAGGGTTGTCTGTGCAACTAATCAAAATCTTGAACAAATGGTTGCAGATAAAACTTTCCGTGAAGATTTATTTTACCGTGTTAGTGAAATCACATTAAACATACCACCACTTAGAGATCGAGAGGAAGACGTCATAATCCTTGCTCAGTACTTTCTACAGCATTACGCAAAGGAATATAAGCGTAACGTCAAAAGCTTCTCTGATGATGCATTAAGTGCGATAAAAGGGCATAGATGGCCTGGTAATATTCGAGAACTGCAGAATAAAGTCAAAAGCTCAGTCATTATGACAACCGGCACACAAGTTACAGCGATAGACCTAGGTTTTTTTGATCATAGCGATAAGAGCTTTGAAATCTCATTAAATTTAAGAGTTGTACGTGAACAAGCAGAGTCTATTGCTATTCAAAAAGCATATGCGTTAGCCGAAGGGAATATGTCTAGAACCTCAGAATTATTGGGGGTTACACGACCAACATTATACTCTTTGATTGAAAAGTATGAACTCTCAATTAATGATTAATAATATTATTTAGTCTCGATAAAAAAACCGCTATAAAGCGGTTTTTTTTATCAGTTTTGAAGTGACGTTATCATTCTTCAACCGTTTTGACTGAATCGGTGTAAAGTCGACTTTTATGCTTCAACATTTTATCAACATAGCGGGCCATCTTGATCTTTTCTCTAATATTGCCTTCCAAAATTTCTTCTACTTCTCGCAATACTTCTTTAATACTTTCAACTTTCTCTGAGGAATTAACGACGACTTGATTTGGCTCGTTACTCGCAAGCTCTGCGGCATTAAGTGAACCGGTAAGTTCTACTTCCATTTCTTGTGCAACTTCATTAATGGCATCAGAGTTAATACTTTCAAGCTCTTCTAAAAAACCAAACAATAGTAATCGATCGACAAATATATTGATTTTTCGGGGTACACCAAGAGTTTTTTCATGAATAAGATCAAACGCAGCCTCAGAGAATAGCGCTTCTTTATTACAGCCTGCTTGATGTAATCGATGATTAATATATTCTTTCACTTCTTCCTTTGATAGCGGTTTTAAATGCGCTGAGGCAATAATTCGCTGGCGAAATTGCTCCATATTCGGCGCTTGAATGATAGCTTTTAATTCTTCTTGACCCAGTAAGAAACTTTGAATTAGTGGTTTGTTATCCAACTGAAAGTTAGACAACATGCGCAACTCTTCAATTGTTTCACTCGGGAGATTTTGCGCTTCATCAACGATCAATAGAGCTCGCTTGCCCTGTTCATGCAGTTGAATGAGAAATTTTTCGATACTTCTTAATAAATCTGCTTTGCTATTACCAATGACGGTGATATTGAATTCTGAAACGATTAATTCTAATAGCTCTTGTGGATTTAGTTTCGTAGTAACAAGTTGTGCTGCCACTATGCTCGTATCGCCTAAATTATTTAGCAAGTTGCGGGCGATAGTAGTTTTTCCTGTGCCTATAGGTCCTGTTACAACGATAAACCCTTCACCTTGATCTAAGCCGTACTGTAGGTATGATAAGGCTCTTTGGTGATGACTAGAAGCAAAGAAGAATCTAGGATCTGGACTAAGTTGGAATGGTCTTTCTTTAAAACCATAATAATTTTCATACATACTGCTAAAAACCTTTGGTAATTTTGGCGCCGATGCGGCCTTCTTGATAATTTTGCGTTAAATTGTCAGAACTACGGTTTAAATAACTCACGCTTAAGTCAAACGACAAGGCACTATTGAGTGATTTTTCAAAACTAAGTTGGTAGCGTCTATAACGATCTATACGTTCAAATTCAGTGTTTATTTGCAAGTTAGTTTCATTATAAGTCAATGCTAAACTGAGACTTGAACGACCACTAATTTTTCGTTTAATGTTAAAACTTGCTGTACTCGTTTCATCTTCAATGCGGGTTTCAAGATTGTCACGTCTTTGCCTATTCACGTTAACATCAAAAGTTGTACGAGGCAGTGCTAAAGTAGAATTCCAGTTTAAGGTTTTATTAAGTGAGAAAACATTATCTTCTACTAAAGTAAAATCTTGAATGGGGAATATTTGATAACCTTGATCGTTTGGATCATTTGGGTTGTCAGGAATAATGTTTGAACCATCACTGATAAGACACTCATCTAGCTGGGTTAAATCATTATTTGGACAGAAGTAAAAGCCAATAATGTTAGAGGCAAAGTTATTACGAGTTAATGTTTGCACGTCTTCAACATAGCTAATAGTATTCGTTAAGCGTCGATTTCTATGACTAAGATTCAATCCATAACTATTACCATAAAAACGTTCTGAAAAATTCGCAGAGAGCCTCGTGCGAGGTGATGGCTGCCAACTGAAAGCGGCATTGACGTAAGACTTTTGCTCATCACCATCAATGTCTAGTTTGTTACCAATAGGATTGTTATATGACGTATCGATATAAAGTCGTGGTGAAATTAGCCAACGAACACCTAAACCATATGAATTAGACTCTATAGATCGATTTGGGTTATTCAAATCACCACTATTGTCTTCATTATAATAACGAATGAATGGGTTAATATTATATTCAGTGATTAAGCCTAGTTTAATTTCGCTTTCGCTTAACTTACCGGTCTGATTATTATTTTTTAGCTCTTGGTAGCTATGATCTAATTCCCAAAAAATATGCCGTGCACCTGTACCATTTGTACTGCTAAGGCTAGCAACGACTCCTTCTCTCTCGCCGATATTATCTTGTGAGCTTGTTAAGGTGTAACCTAGCGAAGAATTAATAATGAAAACACTATTTTTGATATTATAATCAACACCACCACGATATGTTTCTACTTGTGTAGTATCAGCAGATACTATATCTGCTAAGGAGTTTCTACTGCCATTACGAGACTGATTAGAAATATTCGCTGACCCGAAAAGTGTAATACCATTTGGCCATAGCTGAATTCGTAAATCACTAGCTACCGTATGAAAATCATTATCAAGCTCATGGTTATGGCTATAAAAGGCATAAGAACTTTCAGAGGAAAAATTAAATATGGCATGTTGCGCTTGATAGGTGGAATCAATATTTATCCCTGTCTGGCTTACCAAACTGGACTGCTTATTATTGGTTGTTAAGCCCACGTTATCAGAATAGGTTTCATTAATTATTGCACTCGGGTCAAACGTCCAATCACCCGAAAAGCTGAAATTAGAGTAGACCAATGCGATAAAAATGGCACTGAATTTAGTTTTTTGTGCCATACCCATAGCCGTAATAGCCATACAAATCCTTATGAGATCTTATTGCTTTATTCAGTACCAGCCCCAAAGCTAAATCTTCATTGAGGTGCTCAGTTGCAGCCTTAATATCAGCAATCGAAGTCTTTGACTCCTCAACTACTATGATTGCTTGTCCCATTAAATTGGCAAGTACCAGTGTTTCTGTAACACCAATTAAGGGTGGACAATCAAAAATCACGATACGATCAGGGTATCGATTAGCTAGTTCATTAGCCAATGTTGCCATCTTTTCACTGGCTAATAACTCATTAGATAAATGGTGTGGTTTTCCCGCCGGTATTAATTTCAGTTTATCAATATCGGTATTATAGATAATATCACTGACTTGCTTTTCTTCGCCCCGTAAAAAATCAATAATACCTTCGTGCTCTTCAACGCCTAACTCTCGTACTACACTAGGTCGTAAAACATCAGCATCGATAAGTAAAACTGTTTTATCTTGTTCAAGAGCGATACTTAACGCTAAGTTTATCGCAACAAAGGTTTTTCCTTCATTAGGCTTAGCACTACTCACCATAATTAAATTACTGTGGTGTAGTGTTTTAGCGGCATTACCAAAAGCATTATTTAGCAATTTACGCTTAATCTGACGGAACTCATCTTTTATACTTTTTCGGGTGCCGTTATCTATCAAATAACCACGCTCTGCTAAGCCATCTTTATCAAGCTCCAACAAAGCTTTTTTATTAACTTTAACCGTATTTTTTATGCTTTCATCCTTAACTGGAGAATGATTAACATTAACCGAATTTTCATTATCAACGGGGCTTGCCGTATTTTTCTGTTGTTGCTTTGCCAGTGCTTTTTCAATGATACTCATAACTTATAAAATTCCCCGGATCGGCGCTAATATTACATTCGGAGCAACAGCATACAGTAAGAAAAATGCTAATATTATCAATAGCACACTATTGGATATGATAAAAATCAATGTTTTTCGTTTGTGCCAGCGCTGTAAACCAAGGTTCTCTGTTGCAGAAACAATACCAAAAACAGGGATACCTGTAATTTTTGACACCTGACTGCTAGAGGTTACCACTGGATTAATTTGGCTCACTAATAGTGATAAGCCAACACCAACACCAAAAGCAAAAATAGTCGCACCAACTAAAAACAGAATACGTTTCGGACCAGCAGGTTCAGTTGCAGCTCTAGGCGGATCGATAACCTTAAATTGTATTGGGTTAGTCGTTTCATCTGCTTGTTGTGCTAATTGAGCGGTCTCTTTACGATTAAGTAACTCTTCGTATTTATTTTTAGTGATTTCATAACCACGATTTAACGATGTTAACTCTGCTTCAATTTCGGGCAATATATGAATCTTACTCGCTAGTTCTTTAACTTGCTGGCGGTAATCATTGGTTCGAACGGTAGTCGAAGCGACTAAGTTTTCTAACTGATTCACTTGAATCTGTAATTGTTGAATTACAGGGTTCTGACTTGTTGAAAGTTTATTGCTATCACCGCTGTTCGTAGCATTTAAATATTCATCAATTTCTTTGCTGCGTTGATTGTTTAAATGTTCAAGCCTGCGTTTAACTTCTTTAACATCTGGGTGCATCTCTGTGTAACGCAACTGTAGGGAATCTAAATTGGCTTCTAACTCAGATATACGATCATCGTAAGTCGTTTTAATGCTATTAGAATTCATAATGTTATTTTGAGCATTATCGTTGCTAGACGGCGATGCACTTAATTGAGCTTTTGCCGACTTCAATTGTGTTTCTTGCTCTAATAAATTCAACTCTGTTATCTTGAGTTGTTCCTTTACAATATTGAGTTTTTGATAAAACCCACCATATTGGTCTGGTAACACACCGCTATATTTTTGTTTAAAATCGGTCAAGCGAGCTTCAGAGGCTAACAATCTATTTTCATAGTCTTTGATCTGAGTGTCTAAGAATTTTTGTGCAGAATTAGAGTCATTACGATTTTCACCTAAAGTATTTTCAATAAATACGGTCAGTGCAGAGTTAACTACATTCTTCGCTGTTTCGGGATTTTTATCTTGATAGGTAATGGTAAATATATTGTCATTTCGACCGCCTGTTTTTCTAATAATAATATTAGATTTTAAGCCATCAATTAAATCTTCATAAGCTGCCGGCGTATTAGCTTGAACATCCAAATCTGTCATACGAGTTATACGCTCAAGATTTGGACGACTTAATAGTGTCTTAATCATTAAACGAATTTGTACTTCGGGATCGGTTTTAACTGTTAATCCTTTTAACAATGGTCCAAGGATAGACTGTGTGTCCACGTAGATACGAGCTTCCGACTCATAAACATTATCTAGTTGAGAAATATAAACCCAAGCTAATGGGCATATTAACCACGTTGAAATGATAATAAAGCGGCGTTTAAGCCAAATGCCTTTAAGATAATCTACAATTTGTTCTATAATTTCTTGCATTCCTGACCTCTAAAACAGGTAAATAAATCTATTACGTTTAAAACCATGTCTCAGGTATTACAATAATATCGCCAGGTAGTACATCAACGTTAGCCGATATTTCCCCATTTTTGATTAAATCTTCGATGAATATGTCATATTGCTTTTGCTGACCATTTTCAACACGTACTAATACAGCATTGTTACCATTAGCAAATTCGGTTAAACCGCCAACTCTAATCATAACATCTAATAATGTCATCTGTTGAATATAGCTTACAGCTTGTGGTTGAGCGGCTTCGCCAATCACTCTGATCTGTTCACTAAAAGGGCCAACAAAATTATTTACTGTTACGGTGACTACAGGTTCACGTAAATATGTAGCAAGTATTTCTTCTATTGATCGAGCAAGCTCAGTAGGGGTTTTTCCAGAGACCGGAATATCTTCTACCAGAGATGTAGTTATCATACCGTCTGGGCGAACAATAAATGTGCCGGAAACTTCAGGGTTACGCCAAACAAAAATATTAACTACATCTCCAGCACCAATCAAATATTTATATGAATCTACGTCAACAGTATTGGATTGATAGAGTTTTGCAGGAGGTAATGTAGAGGAGCTACACCCAGTTATGATGTAACCCAGTGTAATAAATAAAAGCGCTTTTAATGTATTAGTCATGCGTTTTTCCATGGTATTAACCTTATTATTTACAACCGTTTTTTATAAGCCTATAAGATTGTATTTGATTTTTGTATATGATGCACATTATTTAATCTTTGTAATTATAGTCTTTTAAATATACTAATGTTTACATTTACCAGTGAATCAATTCTAATATACTTAATTATAATGTAAAAATATTTAACACTGATGTATTTTTCTTACAGGAAAGGAATTCTCTTACCTCATGTCTAGCCTTAAATTTCGTGATTTACCAGCGGGTAGCAAAACGTTAGTTTTGATTGAATTTCTTAGTTTTGCAGGTGCTTTATTATTAAGTGTCTATTTAAACACGGTGTTTAATTTTATCAACTTCGATACTCAGGCTATTGCTTCAAATGTCTTATTTATCCATGCCATTGTTTTTGCTTTAGTTGTGCAGCTAGCATCTTTGGCAATGGGGCTTTATAACTCCAAAATGAGAGAGAACTTTCGTGGCGTGGTCAGAAGGCTCTTGGTTTCTGTCGCTATAGGCTTTTTTATTGTTTCGCTACTCAATCCAATATACGGATCTGGTGCATTAGCTATCGAGTTACTGGCGGTGGCATCTTTGATAAGTTTGATCATCACCAGTGCTTTTAGATATTTCACCTTACAAATAGACTTCTTCGGTTTCAATAAGCGTAATATTCTTGTTTTGGGTGTCGGTGAACGTGCTTCTATAATAGAGAAACGCATGCGCAGAGATGTGGATCGTCAAGGTTTTTTTATGCATGGCTTTGTTATTATGAATGGCGATGCTGAGCATGGAATCGTTAATGAAAACCGTATTAGCTTAGAAGGTTCATTAGTTAATTATGCTTTAGAACATCAAATTGATGAAATTGTTGTTGCCAATGATGAACGCAGAGAAAACTTACCCGTTGATGAACTTTTTGCCTGTAAAATCAGAGGGGTAGAAGTAACTGAAATTCTTGATTTTATAGAGCGAGAGACAGGGCAAATAGCGGTGAATTTAATTTATCCTAGTTGGGTTATCTATTCTAATGGTTTTGCATCAGCTAACCATCTTCGTAATACGTTAGATTGGGTGTTTAATGCAACGATGGGCTTTTTCTTGTTTCTGGTTACTTGGCCCATCATGCTTATTACCGCATTACTAATCAAACTAGATGAAGGTATAAAAGCACCTATATTCTATTCTCAAGAGCGTGTCGGTCTAGATGGTCAGGCTTTTAATATTATTAAATTTCGAAGCATGCGTATTGACGCCGAAAAAAATGGTGTGCAAATGGCATCAAAAGACGACGATAGAACAACTCGGATTGGCAAAGCTATTCGTAAATATCGTATTGATGAATTACCGCAGATTTATAATGTCATGCGTGGCGAGATGGGCTTTGTTGGTCCACGCCCTGAGCGACCTGAATTCGTTCAACAATTGATTAAGAATATTCCATATTACAACGAGCGACATAACGTTAAGCCTGGTTTAACTGGCTGGGCACAATTGAAATACCCTTATGGTGCGACAGAGGAAGATTCTTTAGAAAAGCTTAAATACGATTTGTATTATATTAAGCACCGTAGTTTCCTGCTTGATCTACTCATTTTAATTCGTACGGTTGAAATAGTACTTTTTGGTAAAGGGCGTTAGTTTTTATCAGCATTAAGTTTTAGATGTAAATTAGAGTGTAGGTGCGTTAAGGCATAACTCCATAAATTTAATCTTATCAAACGGCTCTGAAATAGAAAATCGCCCTAATTGAAATTTGTTAAGTGCTAAATTTTGATTGATAAAGTAACGGAAAGTAAAAGCAAGTTGATAGCCTTGACTGTCGATTTCCTCAAACATGTTTTTGTTATAGGTCGATGCACTGCCTACAGGATAAGAAATAGAGAGTACTTTATTTGCTAGCTTCTCTTCTAATAGTAATTTTGCGTGCGACAATTCGTGTGAAAGCTCACCTGCATCTAAACTAGAAAAGATTCGATGTGAGTGCGAATGAGCACCAATAGTCATACCTGCAGACTCCATTTCAACTATATGGTCCCAGGTCATAAATTCACTTTGGTAGTCCGCTATAGCTAAACCAGTGATATTGCGTAACTCAAGCAATTGCTCTTCAATATTTGATGATGCCGTTTTGAATTGACTTAGCACTGCTCGAATATTTTTGTTTATAGTCGATTCAGATAAAACGATAGTATCTTGCCAGGAAGTAAGCTTGAGCTCTTCTAACGTTGAATGCTTTATGTGCCAAGCAATTTCGTCCCACCATGGTATTGTTTCTGATTCTATTAACCCTGTCGCCACAAAGAAAGTTGCGGGGATATTCATCGAAGATAGGATAGGAAACGCTAGCTCATAGTTATCTAAGTAACCATCATCAAAGGTGATATAAGCCAACCTTTTGTTGGTGACCTGAGCACTATTTATTATGTTAATAAAGTGCTTTTGATCGATGATTTCAAAATTATCTCGGATAAAGTCGAGATGTGCTGCTAAATCCTCAGCACTACAAGAGAATACATTGGGATCATATTTGCAATTTTCGGCATCACCTATACGGTGGAAGTTAAAGCAATAGACACCACTTTTTCGATAATTCCAGAGTGTACTTGTCATGCCTAGGTGCCGCATAATCCTAGTTTTGACTTTATTAACTAGCATGCGCTATTTCACAATAAAATTAGGTTTAGGCAATATATAATCACGATATTGATGAGGACTACCAGTTTCATTTGCTTCGGCTGCTTTAATCATGTTGTACATTTCCCTGCTATTAACGTAATGCAATTGGTGCTGCTCACCATCGTTATATTTGGCTTCTAAATAAGAAAACATATCATCAACTGGTTTTCCTAAGAGAACGTCCATATCTCTTTCTTGGGTACCGTGTGTGTGCACTTTAATAAATACCCAGTCAGGTTTCCCTTTAACATGAACGTTTGCTTCTACCCAAAGATCCACACGATCTTTGGTTGGTTCCATGCCTTTGCGAATATCAGAGTTTTCGATTTGCGGGAAAATACCTTTTTTCAATTTTTTCCAGTTCAACATTAATGGACCATTTACCATCATAATATCGCCCCATGGACTACCACCAACCGTAACATCAACACCCGTATTATGGGATTTAGGTTTAAGCGGATCATCCTTAGCGTAATATATATTGTTAATGGTTTTAGGTTGTGTACCGTGAGGAGCTGAAGGGTAGGTGAAATCAGCGTAACAACCGGTTTCTTTTAAGACAATAAGTTCGTCGTTTACGCCGCAAAGCTTACCGTCATGGCCCGAATTGTCTAATGTCCAATTGCCATGGATAAAACCATACATTAGTTGCCCCGTTTCTGGATGATGAGACAAAGCCCCATGGTCATTATGTAAAACATGGCAAAACTTGGTAATTGAAGCCCTTAAATTGTCAGATGTGTCGTCATCATGATGTAGATGAACTTCTATTTCACCAAAACCTTCACTACAAAGTTTAGCTATTTTATCTAAATGCTCAACCCGATACTCTTCCTCAGGATAGAAGAAAGTATGTTGTGGGTGTATGCCGTTGGCGTCAGTGTGCTTACTTGCCATGGCAGGATAATCAGCACACCATCGGTCGACTCGGCTACGTTCTATATCTATGCTATTAGGCTTGCCCCACTGAGGCTCATAATGGTCTACAAAAGAGAAAATAACATGCTTGGTCTTTCCCGTACTTTTCGTGGGTTTGTTCATCCGCTGCTTAATATATTGCGGCAGCCATTCCTGCATGTTTTTCTTCTTTAAAATAAGAACAAAAAGATATAAAGCTATTAAGAATAAAAATAAAATGATCACTAGCGAGTTGTCCTCTGCCAAGTTCCTTGCACATTGGAACTAAAATATTTAATAAATCCACGCATTAATGCTAGGTTCATTGCTACAAAAAAGGCTAAAAGTGCTATTAGCGTTGATATTTTCTTACCATTTTCTTGGCGCTTTATGCCATAAAAAGCCAAAGCATAAAAGATAACTTGCACAGCTAATACTACTTGATAAAAAACACTACCAAGTAACATAACATTGCTAATCAAGGCTATCAACATCATGTGTGGTACAAACCAACGGCATACTTTATGGCTTATGTAGGCGATAAAACGCCAACCTAGTAGCGGATTTAACGCCCACGGCATTTTGAAAAAAGCTTGATAGTTTCCTAAACCAATACGTACTCTTCTGCCTTCTTCTTCAGCAAGGTTAGGTGCTATTTCTTCAATGGCGATAGCTTCAGGGTCATAAACTAAACGGAAGCCTTGTTTTGCAACATTCATAGCGATTTGAAAGTCGTCAACAATAGTATTAGCAGGTAAGGGGATAAAGAGTGATTTTCTAATGGCATAAATAGCACCATTTGCTCCTTGCAAAGCGTCTAATCTAGATTCATGAAACTTTAGAACTTGCTCATAGCGCCAATATACATTGTCTTTATTGTCACCCGTATCGCCATCAACTAAATGGAGTTCACCACAAACAGCGCCAATTTTTTCATTGTTAAAATGTCGAACTAAATGTTCAATAGTATCTGATTTAAAATGAGTATTCGCATCAGAAAATATGATGATATCGTCAATGGTTTTTGCAACTAAATCATTTAAAACACTCATTTTCCCTCTATTAGTGTTAAAAATATGTACTTGCAAATTATCACTATCAAAGTCGGATAAAATTTCTGCGGTTTGATCACTACTGCCATCTGAACCAATTAATATCGTCAGCTTTTCTTTAGGGTAATCCAACGTTAATAGGTTTTCTACTCGGGCCTTTATGCACGACTCTTCATTGTAGGCGGCAATAATAATAGTCACTGCAGGATAACTTTTAGTATCTAATGTCCGTCGTTGATGTCTACGCCATAAATATTTAGTATCACTAAAAGCCTGTTTAATACCACTAAAAGTGAATAAAACTACGGGATAAAGAAAATAACTGTAAATAATCATTGCGACGCAAGTCCAAAATAATGCTTCCATTAATTGTTTACTCCGTCATCTTTTCTCACATAAGCTTTGGCGGGAATACCCAACATAGTTGCGCCTTTTTCAGCATTTTTTGTTAGTACAGCATTCGCGCCTATTTTCACATCATCAGCGACAGTTAACGCGCCGATAATCTTTGCACCGGCGCCAACAAATATATTATTAGAGAGAATCGGAGATTGACCTTTTTCATCGCCAATAACCACACCGCTTTCTAGAGTAATGTTATTACCGCCAACCACTTTAGAATTTATAATGATTCCAACAGGGTGCATAATTACAAAGCCTGGGGCAAAGTTAGCACCACTGCCGATAACACAGCCATTTAAGAACTTATTAGCCCATTGGAAAAAATACGCCAATAAACCAAGGCGATGCGTGGCACACCAACGCATGCAACGATACAAAACATTAGCACTCGTACCATCAGCCATGCAAATTCTGAGCATACTGACGTTAGCACCGTCTTCTGCAAAAATTTGTTGTTTTCTTTTTAAATCAGCTTTTAAATCACGCATCTCAATTGTTATCTCGTTTAACTAGTGATAATAATTGCTCAGCGTTATGTTTCCATTGGCGTTCTCTTTCAATATAGGCGCGTGCATTTATACCGACATCTTTATGTGCTTTTTTATCATTAACAATGGCAAATACTTTCTCTATACAGGCTTGTTTATCACCAGCTGGGAATAACCAACTTGTCTTATTATCTTGAACGACTTCAGCAATAGGACTGAAGTCTGGAGCAATCATACCTTTGCCCATTGCCATAAATTCAAATAATTTCATCGGCGAACCGTAATCATTTGAATCAGGTAAAATACCTAGATCCATCGCAGACAAAAAAGATGACACTTCATGATGCGGCACTTTGCCAGGTAAAATAACTTGAGATTCTACTCCCGCCTCAATAACTCTATTCTTAATACCTTCAAAAGCTACGCCATCGCCGACTAATAATAAGACCAATTCAGGCGTTGACTTTAATCGTTCACAGGCTAAGTCAACAAACCAATCAATACCATGCCAATGAACGAATGCGCCTACATAGCCAAGTACTATTTTGTCTTCAATACCGAGTTTACTTCTTAAGGCTAATCCTGCCGTTTCATCAATGATAAATTTATCTAAGTCGGCACCGTTGGGGGACACAACAGAGTTCGCAATGTCGCCGTAGGCTTGCTCAGCCACTTGCTTAAATCGTGTCGAAATAAACACTAAGCCAGTCGCATTTTTAAAAATCCAAGCTTCTATTTTAGCAGCAAGTTTTTTAAAGGTTAGTGAACGCACCCGTTGAACTTGGCAAGAATCGTTGATCTCTAGCACTATAGGTAAGTTATGACGCTTGGCCCACCAAACACTGGAAAACATAAACAAGGAATAGCGCTCGTAAATTAGAGTAATGTTTTTTTCTTTAACATTTTTACGTAAACGTATAACGGCAATTAAATTGAATGCAAGCTCAAAAAGTTCGAAAACAAACTCAGGAACATGTTTAGTGAGATCAGAAAGTATAGAAAAGCTGCTTTTTTTACTCGGTTTTTGTTGAACTTGTTCAACTTTTACATCTGTTTCTTCCGCTTCTGGCTCTGCTCCGGGTAAAGATAAAATATCAACGTTGTTATCTAGCTGTCTTAAACCTTTTACAACCCCTCTGATATGCACGCCTTCAGCGCCTCTACCACGAGTTCTATGATGAAATAATATGTTCACTAGTGTTTGTTCTCCAGTGCGTTAAAGTTATAGCCCTGCGCGAACCACTGTGGAATGAGTATATCGAGTGCCTCAATACAGCGCTCGTGGTCGTCATGAAAAAGAATAATATCACCAGGCTTAACCGGATGTTCCATAAAGCGCTCAACAACTTTATTCGCCGGTTCTTTTAAAAAATCCATAGAGTCTCTACTCCAATGCACGGCGGTTATTTTTTTCAACAGCAGAGTGAAAATTAGGCGCATATCCCAACGCCCCTGAGGTGCTCTAAATAATGTACATGACTTACCGGTAACTTGCTTGATAATGAGATTAGTTTTTTCCATTTCAATTATTTTTTCTGCATGTGAAATGTGATGGAACTCAGGGTGGCTATACGAGTGATTTGCTATGGTATGAGCCCGCTTATTAATCTCATTAAGTAAATCAGGATTTTTCTCCACTCTGCTACCAAGTACAAAAAATGTTGCCTGTATTTGGTGTTTATCGAGTAAATCCAATAAGCGCTCAATAACGCCAGGAACTGGCCCGTCATCAAAGGTTAAATAAAGTGTTTTTTCTTTTTGAGTTTTGCTCAATAAAAATAAACGGTCGGGCAATATAATAGCCCTGAGGAGATATTTTAATTTACGGAGCATTAAGTCATAGTTCCATTATTTAGATATAATTATATTGTAACAGTAACGATTAAGAATCATACCCTTGATTGTTATCATTCATTAACATTTTAAGTAGTTGATGTTTATTGCTTTGCCATGAAAATTGCTGGCTATGAAGCTGTATTTTTTCCTTATCCCATGTGCGTGATAAAATAAAATCCAAGCCTTCAGCCACTGCAGAGTTACTTTTAGGTTCTATCAGTTTCCCACAAATTTTTTCATTAACAACTTCAGGGATACCGCCCACATTAGTTGCTAAAACCGGAGTGCCACAAGCCATGGCTTCAAGTACAACATTTGGTACACCTTCATTATAACTAGGTAAGGCTAATACGCGAGCTCGGCTAATCAGTTCAGGCAGTTGGCTATGATCAACACTACCGATTAAAGTCACCTTGTCACTAATGGCTAAATGCTTTGCTTGAATGGAAATTTCATTGTGTAAACTACCTGGCCCAGCATATAACAGTTTAAGAGTAGGGTGCTTTTCATTTATTGCCGCAAAACCTTCAAGCAGCTCCAATACACCTTTATCTCTTTTTAAGTTACCGACATATAAAATATAATCATCGACTTTTATATTAGATGTTGCTTCTTGAGGGTGAAATTTTTGGTGATCAACGCCATTATAAATAACATTGATTTTTTCTTTATCAATACCAATAGCAATCATTTCATCAGCCAGTGCTTGCGAAACAGACAATATACCTAAAGCTCTTTTACTTGCTTTAACAATTTGCTTAGCGCGGGCAGGAATTTTTCCATGCAGGTTGATGTCACTTCCGTGAACTTTAAAATAGAAGTCAGCGTTAAATAACTTACTAATCCAACTAGCTGCAACAGCTTCAGGAAAAGCCCAGCTAGCGAGTATTTTTTTAGGCTTTTTACGCATTAGCCATAAGCCAGAGTGCATAATAATTGAGATAAACATCATCGCGCTATAAAATCGGCGGCCAAATTTTGGCAGGTAAAAATAAGGCACGTATCGTAAATTTTCTGTTTGTTTAAGCTCTTTTCTATGTGAAAACCAATCTGGAAAGGCTACAGGTACCAAAACACTTTTGTTAAAGTCATCATCTAATTGAGCAAACTGTTGGCGATTAAATGTCGCTCGGTTAGGCTCCCATGGTAGCGGATATAAATTAGTAATAATTGTCAGTGATGGTTTTATCAATACTTGTCCTCTGAGCTTGCCTTAAGTGTTAGAAAGGGATTATTTAATTTTTTACTGTACTCGTTGGCAATGGCTTTTGCCCCAATTTCATTTAAATGGTCTTCATCTCTGAATAAAGGAACACCATTAAGTTCCATAGCACAGATGTTGTCTTGACAAATCACTTGTTGGATATCAATTTCGATTAGGGATGGAAATTGATCTTTAATACTAACGATAACGCTTTTTAATAAAGCGTTATCGTTGGCCTTAACTGAACATTCTAGTTTAGGGTTATAAAGTGATTTTTTAAGTGTACAGTTTGGACTTTTACCACCTAACGTTGGTGTGTCATATGCGATTATCGGAGTAGCGCCAGAATTTTCAATTATAGTGAGTGTTTCGATCAGTTTTTTGGTAAAAATTTCTCTTACTTTATTAGGAGAAGTGATGCGCTCTTTTTCAAATATTCTTTTTGTGGTGATACCTGGCCATGAGGCAGCTAAAACAACAAAGTTGAAGTCTTTTGATTTAATATAACTTTGTGCTTGATTGTTTCTTAATTTGCATTCATTAGCTTTATAACTGTTTGATCCCCAATCCAAATCAAATATGGGTAAACAACGATCAAGCGTATAATCAATACCAGTAGTATTTGATTCAATAGCAAGAGTTTCAAAAAAAGGAACTAAATGGTTTGCATGAGAATCACCAAAAATGAAAAAATTATTTTGGCTAGTGTCCAGCTCAGCTGCAAAAGTACAAGAATCAGAAGGCATAACATCCCGTTGGCTTAGGGATGAATGGCATCCTTTTCTAGTTTCATTAGCAAAGGTATGTAGAGCGGCTTCTTGAAGAACAACTTCTTTTGAAAAACGCTCAGGAAATCCATTATAAAAAATGCCAATGAAAGCAATTAGAATAAAGAAACATGTTGGAATAAAGTACATCTTTGTAAATGTAGCTTTAAAAGAATGGCTAGCTGAAAACCTGAATTTTTGCTCTACAAAGTGATACGAAAAAACAGATAAAATAACCGTTAATATGATGCATATAAGCTTAGTTAATAGCGTCATCTCGATTGCAGTGTATCGGGCGAAAACAAGTATTGGCCAATGCCATAAATAAAGTGAATATGATATTGCACCGATATACACAATAGGTTTAATTGAAAGCAATGAATTAATAATACCCTTGTTGGATATGATCAATAAAACGGTACCAATAACAGGAAACAAAGCATTATAGCCAGGAAACTGGCTGTGCTCATTTAATGTAAAGGCACTGAATAATATTAATGAAATGCCAACAACTGAAAGCATGTGATGTGTCGTTTGATTGTTGATTTGGCATTTATGCCACATCATGGCTAAACACGAGCCTGCTAATAGCTCAAAGAAACGTGTTGGCAATAGATAATAAGCTGCACCCACAGTGACTTCTGTAGCCCATTGGGAAAACCAGGCTGCGAAAATCAAACCCAAAATACAAATTATAAATGTTTTAGTTGTGTTAAATATTTTTGATAACAAGATAAGTGCTATTGGCCAAACAAAGTAATATTGTTCTTCAACAGCAAGTGACCAAGTATGAAGTAGTGGCACCTCCTGTGTTGTACCCGCAAAATATCCACCATGTTCCAACCAAAAGAAAAAATTCCCTAAATATAAAGAAATTGATACTAGGCTTTTATAAAAAAGTACAAGATCAGTGGGCAACAATATGAATGTAAAAACAACCGTAGATACTCCCATAACAACAAAGAGAACAGGCATGAGTCTGCGAATTCGTCGACTTAAAAACCAACCAAACTCAAAGGTTTCCTCTTGAATTCTAGGATAAATAATTGCAGTGATAAGGTAGCCAGACAAAACGAAAAAAACATCTACGCCAATAAACCCACCAGTAAAAAAACTAAACCCTGCATGGTTAATAATAACTAACGCTACAGCTATAGCTCTTAAGCCATCAATATCCTTTCTATATTGCATTATTAAATATCTTCCTCTGACGCTAACTCACAAATAGTAACCCTGTGTTTACCGCTTATGGTTAACGGTATGTCATCAACAAAATCAAAGTGCAAAGTAAGTTCACCTTCCGTATATTTATTGATTTCGCATTCTATTTTTTTACGATCGCTTAGAGATAAATCTTGACTGACAATCATGGCTATATGTAATTCGTCAATTTTACTTTGCTTTACTTGAAAGCGGATAATAGTTGAAAACTCTTTAAATAAATGTGGAAATAACTCACCGGGAATAGACTTACCTGAACTCGTTTTTATTATATCGAGCTTGCGACCATCTACGCTGCTCATTATCGGCAGTGGATTACCACAACCGCATGACTGATCTATCATCGTTGCCTGATCGCCGTTCATATACCTAATTAAGGGCATACCATAATTATATAAGTCGGTAACGACTAGGTCTCCTGATTCACCAGATATTGGTTGGCCAGAACCGTCAACAGTTTCGACTACCAAATGATCACTATTGATATGAAGATTTTTATTTTCTCGACACTCCGCCGACATCAGCATGAATTCACGGCAGCCGAAGGTGTCATAAACTGGGCAATTAAATGCTTTTTCTATTACTTCACGTTGAAAACCATGTAGAGGCTCTGCACCGGTTAAAATTGTTTTTGGTGAAAATATCGTAATCTGTTTAGCAATAATATATTTTGCTAGCTCATATAAAGGGTTTACATAAGAAACTAGTGCAGTAGGTCGATAATTATTTATGTCGTTGACATAGCTCTGCATATTACTGGTATTCATTGCAAAAGAGTTAAGCATTTTACGATTATAAAAAGCATGATACAGAGTATCTTTAAGTGCTTTCAGTTTTGTTGGCTGACCAATGTCAGCACCCCAAAGGTATAGCGTTTTTACACCTAACCCCGCACCTAACCAACCATAACCACGCCACATAATTGCTTCTCGTCGCGTATTACTGTCAACATTTAATTCAAATCGAAAAGGTTGCCCTGTGGATCCCCCTGTCGCCTTTTTTATATTTTGAGTGTAGTTTTTAGCAACTAACTCTTGATAGTGCTTGGCAATGTCATCTTTGGTAATTAGAGGAAGTTTTTCAAAGTCACTCATACTCTGAATATCATCAATTGAACGAACACCAACTTTAGCCCAGACTTCAGGATAAAACGTAGTGTTTTCGAAAGAATGAACAAGCAGTTTTTTTAACTCATGCCATTGATGCTCTTTAAGTTGTTCGGGTGTCCAAGTTAAATGGCGTTGATATTCATTAATATTTTGTACGAGGTTCTTGCCCTTAATCACTTCGTAAAAAGGCATTAATACGTGTCGCAATAATTTAGCGTACATTAATAAAATAACTCCATTTATAAGGGGATAAGATGACTAAACCTCAAGAATTTAACAAATTTAGGCTGCTAAGGTAAGAAATTTGTTAATTAGTTATTAAATAAAAATTGTATTTGTGAACTAAGTCGTTGTTATTTTTATTCAAGGCGCGATAATACTGGTTAATTTATTTTTTACTGCGTTGCTAAAGGATTTTTGTGTCGGAGCTTATTTCAGTTGTTGTACCTGTTTACAACGGAGCTAAATATTTAGCCAAAACGGTTGAGTCGATTTTAGCTCAAGACTACAAAGAGTTCGAACTATTGTTAATTAATGATGGTTCCAGTGATAGTTCACAAGAGCTTATTGAAGCGCTAGCAGAAAAAAACACAAAAATTACAGCCTTTACAAAAGAAAATGGTGGTGTTGCAAACGCAAGGAATTTTGGTATCGAGCATGCAAAAGGTGATTATATTGCTTTTTGTGATCAAGACGATTTATGGTTGCCGACAAAACTTTCCAAGCAACTCCCATTATTTACCAACCCCAAAGTTGGACTAGTATACACAGGAGCTATTGCCGACTATGTCTTATATGGAAAACAATCAAAGCCAAATTTTGAAGAAAAATATCGCGGCATAGTTTTTGATAAGCTAATACAAGTAAATATGTTTACCTGTTGTACGGCAATGGCGAGAAAAAGCTACCTCACTGAGGTGGGAGGCTTTGATGATGACCTAGCATTAATGGGCGTTGATGACTGGCACTTATGGTTGAAGCTTGCACTTGTGTGTGAATTTGATTTTGTTCCAGAGCACCTAGCCGTTCATGTATTTCACGGTGATAATTACTCTTTAAACGATCAAAAAATGCATGAAGCTGAGATTGTTTGTTTAAATAAAATTGAGGCGATAACTTCATCATATAATAAAAATGCAAATTGGCCTTTAATAAAGCAACAACTGCATATTCGTTATGCTAAATCTTATCTGTTTTCAGCTGATTATAATTTGGCTGGCGATACATATATTCGCGCGCACAAGAGTAAAAAGAGTTTAGCGTTATTAATTAAAGGCTGGATATTCAAAATTATTCCTAATTTTATTTGGAATATAATGCAAAAAGCCAAACGCAAATTTGCAGCACATAAATGACACAACCAACGCCATTAAAACAACAAGTGCTGCACTCATTAAAATGGGTTGCTCTGGGTAAAGTAGCGACACAAATAATACGTTGGTTAATGACCTTCTGGGTTATTAGGCTGCTAATGCCTGAAGATTATGGTGTTGTGGCTATGGCTGACGCACTATTCGGCTTTTTAACTTTAATTATTGGTGGCTTGTTTACTCCTTCAATAATACAAGCTAAAGAGCTCACAGAAAAAATATTAAAACAAATTTTTGGTGCCGTTTTAGTGGTTCATGGTGTCGTTTTTTTGCTACAGTTTTTTTCTGCTGATGCTGTAGGGCTGTTCTATCAATCAGAAAATGTTGCTAGTATATTAAAATTAAATGCATGGTGCTTTTTGTTATTGGCCTTTCAGGTTATCCCTTCTGCAATACTCGCAAGAAAAATGCAATTTAAAAAAATATCAATTATTAGTGCCATTGCTAACATTAGTGCTGCAATTATAACTTTCACACTAGCATTACTAGGTTATGGCTTTTGGGCACTTATCATTGGAGAAGTAGCTGCCATAGCTTTATTAACAATAATGGTGTTGTGGATAAATCCAATAACTTTTTTACCAGAATTTAAACTAGCTGAAGTAAAGCCTTTTATTCGCTTTGGTAGTTTATTAACCGTTCACTCTATAATATTTTATGTTTTTTTGAATATAGATGTCACCATCGCGGGTCGAGTATTAAATGCTTCAGAAGTGGGCTTGTTTGCTATTGGCTTACAGTTTGCGCTTATGCCACAAAAGAAAATTTTACCGCTGTTAAAACAAGTCGCGTTTCCTGCGTTTTCACAAATACAAGATCAGCCTGAACGCATTAAAGGTTATATAATAAAAGCTCAAAAATTAAGTTTGATTATAACAATACCCATCTTTTGGGGCTTAGCTTCCGTGGTTGATTTGGTCATACCTATTGTTATAGGTGAAAGATGGGCAGGTGCAATTATTCCAACAATGATCATGTTGTTGATTATGCCGTTAAGGTTTAGCGAAGAGCTATTTAATCCAGCGATAAAAAGTCAACAGAAAGCAGGACATTTGCTAATTAACGCAATCATTATGCTTGTGTTATTAATGTTCGGTTTGTTATTTTTTGTAGGGCAAGGCGCTGTGGGTTTAGCTTTAGCTTGGGCGTGTAGTTTTCCATTAGCATACGCAGTGGTTATTTATCGTAATAGTAAATTGTTTAATATATCGATGAATAAAATTATTCAATTGTTCTTTGCACCGTGTTTGTCAGGAATACTGATGTTGTTATCGGTGTACTTAACAAAACAATTTTTAACAGAAGTTTCTCTTGTAAGCTTATTAGGGCAAATAGCCGTTGGTGGCTTTGTCTTTGCTATTTCTCTTCTACTAATGGATAAACCCGCGATTGTAGAGATTAAGTCATTTCTTTTAAGTAAACGAGCTAAGTAATTATTAATGCTACGCTGTCTCTAGCATTGAATTAAGTCTAATAAATGGTCTCAATAATGAATAGATTAAAAACATTATTATCGCTGGTAATCAACCTATGTGTGTATGCCATTGCAAACCTAATGCCTAAAAAGCAAAGTTTATGGGTGTTTGGTGGCTGGTTTGGTACGCGATATAGCGATAATCCCAAAGCTTTTTTTGAATATATTAATACAGAACAACAGCATATTAAGCCTGTTTGGATTTGTAAAAATCATGAAGTTATTGTGTTTCTCAAAGGTTCAGGCTTTCATGCTTATCATGAAAAAAGCGTTATAGGTTTATGGTATCAATTAAGAGCAGAATGCGTGTTTATCTGTCAATCGTTACATGATGATATTTATGCCGCTGCAATTGGTAAAAAAACTAAAGTTGTTAATTTGTGGCATGGTTTGCCATTAAAAAAAATAATGTATGATGTTTTTGGCGATAGAGTTAACAGTAAAAATATTGTCGGTAAACTGTTTGATAAGTTATCGCCATATAATAAACACCGTAACGATATTGTTATTGCTACTAGCGAGCTTACTCAGGAGATGTTCGCAAAGGCTTTTAGAATTCCTCATAATCAAGTTTTAATGTGTGGTTTTCCTCGGAATGATATTTTTTTTGAAAATTTAGAACATAAAAACAACCCTACTTTTAACTGTATTTACATGCCTACCTTTCGTGGAGGTATTGGTACTGAATGCGATTTATTTGAAAATTATGGCTTTAATATCAGCATGATAGAAGCGGAACTTGTTAAACATAAAATTCAATTAACACTTAGAATGCATCCCGTTAATAAACCACCTAGCCAAATTGTTGAGCAAATAAAAAATTCATCAGTTATAAAGTTAGATAACGGAGGTGATATCTATGAATCTATTGACCAATATGACTGTTTAATTACTGATTATTCAAGCATATATTTTGATTTCTTATTATCTAATAAACCTATTGTTTTTGCTCCATTTGATTTGGTTGAATATAAGAAACGTGAGCGCGCACTATATTTTGAGTTTGAAGAGGTCACGCTGGCACCTTATTGCAGTAACTGGGAGGCGGTTATATCTAGGATTATTGAACTTAAGGCAGGTAAGCTAGAGACTGAATATCAAGAACAGTATAAGGCGTTAAAATTAAAATTTCACATTACGCCTGACAATATAAGTAAACCATTCTCAAGTCAGCTTTATCAACAATTAACTGAAAATAAGGATATTACCTAATGAAAAAAGTTTTAACTTTTGGCACGTTTGATTTATTTCACATTGGGCACTTACAAATATTAAAGCGAGCAAAATCTTTAGGTGATTATTTAATTGTTGGTGTGTCTACCGATGCATTAAATTTTTCTAAGAAGCAACGTAATCCTATTTGCAATCAAATTCACCGTATGGAAATAATTAAAGAATTAAAGTGTGTTAATGAAGTTTTTTTTGAAGATTCACTTGAACTTAAGCGAAAATACATTATTGAAACCAAAGCCGATGTATTAGTTATGGGGGATGATTGGCAAGGGCGCTTTGATGAGTTTAAAGATATTTGTGAAGTAATCTATCTACCACGGACACCATCCATATCAACTACTGAGATCATTGAGATAGTTAGAGATGTTTTTTAAAATATGATAATGATTAAATCAGATTACATAAAGTAGCGTTTAAATTTCATAGATGGTTTTTCTATTAAGTTCCATGATAATACAGATAAAAAAAGTACAATCACTCCTGCGGCTAAAGACATTTGTGTAGGAGTTAAATCAATTATTTTAATTGCAATTGTTTGTTGTATTGGCCAAGCGTAAATGTATGTACCATAAGAAAAATCGCCTAATTTATTGTATTGTAATATTTTTCCCTTCGGTAAATAAGCAGCACAAAGAATTAGATAAGGTGTACTAAAAATATAAGCAATAAAGAACACTGTCTTATTGATACAAAGAGCTAATACGAGTAGAGACAAAAGAATAAATACCCATTTAAGTTCTAGGAAAATATACTTCCTCAAGACATAGGCACTCCCGCCAATAAAAAAAGCAGATGCGAACCTGAAAAATTTATAATAAAACCAATGATAGTTTTCAGTAAAATGAAAATAAAAATATAGACAAGTACTGCAGACTGCAATGAATACTATAATATAAGAAGCTATATTAAACTGAACTTTTATCTTTTTTAAAAGTGTGCAAAAAATACCAATCAAACACAACACAACATACATTCTAAGCTCCCATGGTAAGGTCCATAGCGAGCCATTGACGCTTCTGTCTAATGGGGCTTCATAGAATACTCCCGGTAGCTCTTGGAAGTCGGTGACGATAATGGTGGAATTGTAGATAATGAAATTTAATAGTTCAGGATCTTTAATGTATTGCTGTAGCGGAAAATTAGACAGATAGGCTCCCAAAACTACGCAAAATAATACGGATATCAATAATGCAGGGAATATTCGTAATATCCTCGACACAATAAAAAATTTTATGTCAGTACGAACGAGTAAACTTCTTGTAACCAGTAAACCACTGGTGATAAAGAATATATCTACGGCGATAGAACCTAGGCTAATGCCAAGTAATTGTTTTATAGGCTCTAAATCTCTAGAGCCAAGAGCAAGTGCGTAGCTGTGACTAACTATGACCTGGTCAAGTAAATTCAGTCACCCTAGTTAAGCTACTTTTTCTAACTCATTAATTTTCAATTCAAAATCATTTGGGCTTTGATACCTTAAGTAGGAATGCAATCGGTTACTGTTGTACCACATGGTTATGTAATTCATTACGTCCTGCTGTGCTTCATAGCGTGTTTCATAGTTTCTCCAATGAACACGCTCTTGCTTTAAACTACCAAAAAAACTTTCTGCAACGGCATTATCCCAGCAACAGCCTTTTTTACTCATACTGCCAATAAAACCATTATCTTTTAGTAAGTTTCTGTACTGATGGCTTGCGTATTGAACACCTTGATCTGAATGAACAATAAGCCCTTTATCGGGTTTTCGTTGCCAAATAGCCATTGTTAACGCATCACAGACAAGTTGAGCTTTCATTCTTGACCCCATACTCCAACCAACGACTTTACGGGAGTACAGATCAATAACAACAGCTAAATAGAGCCAACCTTCTGCTGTCCAAATGTAGGTGATATCACCTACAAATGCTTGGTTCGGTTGCTCTGTGGTAAAGTTTTGTTCAAGCTCATTTTTATAGAGCGGTTTATTGTGATCGCTATTGGTTGTTGATTTATATTTCTTTTTGTAACGAACCCAAACATTAGCCTCTTTCATTAATTTGGCTACTTTCCATCGACTTACAGGGAAACTCAACGCATTCAGTACCGCTTTAATACGTCTTTCGCCATAGGTATTGTCACTAAATTTGGCAATATCTTTTACTAACTCAAGCATTTCTTGGTGCGTTGTATTATTTACTTTATCTGTATTACGCTTTTGATAACTATAATAATTATTACTTTTTACGCCCAATACCTGACACATTAATGTAACAGGCCAGATCTTCTTATGTTGGGTAACAAACGAATATTTTACTTCGTTTCTTTTGCAAAGAAGACCGTCGCTTTTTTTAATATTTCACGCTCCATTTCTAAGCGTTTGACTTGAGCTTTTAATTTACGTATCTCTTCTTGTTCAGGTGTTAATTTGCCGTTACCTCTAAAAGCTTGACCATCTTCACTTTCTTCTTCTTTAATCCAGCGACCAAGCATTTGAGGGCTGACACCTAAGTTTCTACTAGCCTCAGCAACACTAATATTTTGATCTCTGACTAAAGAAATGGCATCAAGTTTAAATTCTTTGGTATATTTTTTACGTTTTGTCATTTCTGTTCTCCAGTTAAGCTTATTATGTCTTAACTGGAGTAGTCGAATCCATTAAACCACGTCACTATTACAGCAAGTGCCGCCAGCATTCGAATTAAGTTAAAATTATTGTTTTTACTATCAATAACAGTACTTAATATAATTTTATTTGGAGTACTCAATTACAACCCTAATTTTAATGCAATATAAACCGCAATAATAATTGACCAACAATAAAGCATCGACTTAAGAGCAAGTTGTTTAGTAAAGTGTATCGCATAAGATGGGTTTAGCTTTATCAATCTAAGGTGTGATGCGATAGTCATTCCCATGAAAATAAATAGTAATAACGTAAACATTCTACTTATAAAAAAGCCTGTGATCATAAAACCCATTAAAGAAAAGAATAACGTTTTATTGAGTAGTAACTCTGTTTTTTCTTCAGTTGACCTTACGATTTTGTCTATTTCTTTTAATTTGTTGTTGGTTATTTGATCGCGAATAATTAAGTACCCGGTCAATACGGTAAAAATTAATGCACCACCCCAAAGTGAATATCCAGGTACTCCTAGTTCACCAGCAACATGTATATAAGAGTTGTGCGCAACAAGACCATGCTCTTCTAGAAATTGGCCCATTCCTATACCAAACACTGGGTTTGATAATAACATAAGAACACCAGCATACCAGGCTTCTAACCGGCCATCAGCAGAGGCATCTATATTACTTTGTAAAGATGCTATTACCGTAGCTACAATAGGTGCAAGAGCGGTAATAGCAATAAATAATTTAGGCCCTGCATTCATAACAATTAGATAAACACCTATTAACGCACCTGCTCCTAGCATAGTTCCACGAGAGTCAGTTAAATAAATTCCATATAGAAGAGCGGCTATTACCCCAAGCATTAATAGCTTCATTATGCTGGCCCCCTTTTTATAAAAATATATGGCAAAGGGTAAATTCATCACTAAAAACATACCTAGGTCATTAGGATCGTTAAAAAACCCCAAATAGGTTATACGCCGTTCTCCTAAAGTTATTCTCCCCACAGAATGAGTATCGAACGCCCAGCCAAAACCCTCGCTAGCTGTTTGTTGTACATGGCCATTATGCACCATCAACATAGCCGCGGTTAAACAAATAAGCATGAGAATGTGCTGCCGTCTAATTGTAGTAACACAATTAGAAAATAGAAATAGTGGGAAAATTACACTTATTAATATGCGTTGAGACTGATCAATACCTATCATGCCGGAGCCATTTAAAAAGCCGGATAGAATAATGAGTGGAATTAAAGCCAACATCATCCAATGTTGTGGCAAAAAATTTATTGGTCGTTGGGCTAGAATAGTAGTGATTAGGGCTAGAATAGTAAAAACTTTAATCGTGATCCATTCGACACTGGCGAAAAACATTTCATGTGGTCGTATTAGTACTGACGCGGTGTACAAGAATAAAAAGAAAAAAGCTAGAGTAGAATTTTTTTCTTCTATTTTGGGGAAATGGTTTGCCATTAAAAATATTCCATCATATGTAACTGTAAATATTGAATATTATCTACTAAAAAATGAACTGAAGCTAGTTGTTGCTGGCAGTATCAAGCAGCAACCTTCATCCATCGAGCTTTAATTTCTGTATTGATATCCATTATACTAGTTAGTTTTGACGCTTATATATAATATTCTGTTTTTTTAAGAGCACCTATTAAAGTAAAGATATCTAAATGCTTTCGTTAAAGAAAGATTATCGCGTATATATAGAGCAGAACGATCTTCAGTGTATTTCATTATTAAAAAGGTTGGTTTGGCTACTGACTAGGACAACTTTTATTATTGTGCTTTTTTATCGTTTATCTCAGTCACGGCTTTTTATTATGAAATTAGGCGCGATACCCATTTATAAATTAATTAGAATGTTAACTCGAGTTCAAACATCTATAGGTGGAGACTTATTTTTACCTCACTTTGGTACAATAGTCTTGAACAGAAAAGCAGTTTACGGCGAAACCTTAACATTATTTTATGGTGTTACTGTTGGAGCTAAAGGCGCTGCGAGTAAAGTTATTGGTTTACCTATTATTGGAGATAACGTGAAGTTGTCAGCTAGTGCTACTATTTGTTTCTTAGTAACTTTAGTTGCCTATTGAGGCGATTACAGTACTTAAGTGATAAGTTAATGAGTTGTTCAAGATTAAACTTCCATTTATTGATTACGACAATGTTACTAATCATAGGCACTTCTTGGCAACCAAATTTAGCTTTATAGCTATTATTAACTCCTCCCATCATAAAGTCATAATATTTAAAGGAGCACTGTTCAATGCTCCATAGGTGTAAAGCTAGACCTAAGGAGAAGTTTGAGTAATTCGCTTCATCCCAACCGCATTGATAAAAATGTAAAGTATGCTCATCTGAGAGATAGTAATTAATGGCGACGGGATTGCCATTAATTACTATAGCACTAATTTTTAGTGATGCCGCGTTGTTAATTTTTCTTAACCTATGGTGAAATTTAATAAAGTTAGGGTGAGAAAATGCCCCTTTTTTTCCTTTATTCCCCCACCTTTTTTGATGAAATTTTGCTAGTACTATTAAGTGATTTTCGTAATTCTCTTCAGGGACCCAAGAGAATTTTGCTTCTATTTTTCTAAGCTGATTCTGAGAACGCTTATATCTTGAGCGTGTGTTTTTACTTAACTTTAAAAAGTCCCATTTGTCGCAATCAATAATATATCTGGTGTAACTTTTGATGTTTGATTTATAATTCAACCTGTTAAGGACACGCTGTATATGACTATTAGTTAAAGTGGCTTTTAATATGAACTGGTCAACGTTTGCATTTTTTATTTTTTTAGTAAGTTCGTCATACCAGTAATCTTGTACATAAGGTGCAACTAATAAATCACAATACTCGGACATTAACTCTTCTTCTTCAGGCTCTCCCTGTCCTAAAAAATAAAACTTAGTGGTATGATAATTTCTTTTGGGTTTCTGGATGTAAAAAGGTGCTATTAACACGGGTGTACCGTGCTCATAAGCTATTAGCACTTTCAATTGCCAGTTTTTTTGCCAATAAATATTACTCCAGTTTAATATCCATTCATAACTGAGAAAAATAGTCCTATCGGGGGCGGTTTGAAATAATTTTATCCAGTCATTTTTTATTGATTGTAAGTTCTCAATTTTGTTTATTTCTTTCCAAATTAACGGATCTGCCGTAACGGCGTTATTCATTATATAAGCTCTCGTATAATGCTAATGTACTTTCCATTGAATACTCTTTTTCCAATAACGCTCTTCCATTAGCCCCCATCTTTTGGCATTTTTCTGGGTTTTCAATAAAAAAGGTAAGAGCATCACATAATTGATTTAAGTCTTTATCTTTAACCAGCATACCTGATTGACCATCATCTACGATATGATGAATACCGCCGACATTTGTAGCAACAACTGGAAGTTTTGCAGCCATTGCTTCTAATATCGTCATCGGAATGCCTTCTGATGATGATGTTAGAACAAATAAATTAGCGGCTTTGAGGAATATAGGAATATCATTTCTTTCGCCAAATAAAGTCACATTATCTTGGATCTTTAATTGATTAATTTCATTTTCTATTGATTCCCTTAATGGCCCATCGCCAATAATAAACAAAGATACTTCCAGTTTTTTTTGTTTCAGTTTTGCTATTGCTTGTAATAGTATTAATGGATCCTTAGGAGGAGATAATCGAGCGACCATGACAACGCAAAACTTTGTTACTTTAGCACTGAGTCGTTCTTCAGTTATTTCATTTTGAATTATACTATCGAATGGTTTTAAGGAAATACCATTCGGAATAAAAGTGATAGGGTATTTGCAGTTAGTTATCCAATTACGCATTAGGCTACTAATATCAGATGAAACACCGACTATTTTTGTGTTCTTTAAGGTATATTGATTTACTTTTGCAGACATGCCTTTATTTGGAATGAATTGTCCATGTTTAGTGAGAATTACGTTGCTTTTACGTATTAATTTTGCACAGACACTACCAAAGAAGTGCGCTTGCAAATTATGACAATGTATAATATCTGGTTGTTGTTTTTTTATTTCTTTATAAACAGAATATAGTCCCTTAAATAAGTTTTTTGGGGTGCTAAGTACTGTTATGTTTACTTTGTCTTTTACCTGTTCACCAAGAGTCCCTAAAGTATTAAGACATACAATAGTAGTTTTTCCGGCAGTTCTTTCTGTAGCTAAATCGCAGACTAACTTTTCCATACCTCCCACTTCAAGGGATGGAAGTAAATGTAAAACATGTTTGTTGGGAGGCATAATATAATCTCGAGTCTCGATTTTTTATTTTAAAACTTGATTTTATAGAATATCAATCTTTGATTAAGAGCAATATTTTATAACTTCGTCAGTATATTCACCAAAGAAAGGATGGCCAGCGTATTGAGCAAATCGTATTGTTTGATATTCTAAATTAACTTCTATTAATTTCCACTCTCCCGCTTCGTTCATTGCAAGGTCTAGGCTTACAATCTTTGCGTATGGAATGCTTTCTGTTATGTTGATTGCTGTTTTTTTTAATTTATTGAAAGCTGGGATCTTTTCACACTCCGCAAAAACAATTTTTGAGTTTGGATGTTCTAGAAGTTTATTGCCGTGCTTATCAACTACAAATGGATTTAATGCTCCATCTTGTTGAAGATTACAGACTAACCCTCCCTGAGTTTCATTGTCCAAGTTACCATCTCTGCCAATACGTAAAGTTGTATTTAGTAAGTGGACTTCTCCTGTTATTACCGAACGATACAGACATGCTCTGATAGTATTTAAACCAAAATCGTGAAATTTTTTAAAATAAGTATGTGGTTTTAATATTGCTTGTACAACTAGATCATCGTACATATCTAATACTGGTATTAATTGCTCTTTATTATTTACAAAGTGAACATCTCGACCGCCAGCTGTATCTATACTTTTTTTCACCACGATAGGATAGCTTAGGTTTTCTATCATACTGTTAATATTTTCATCATTAACTCTTAGATGTTGGTTATCAAAATACAAGCCGCCAATCTTATGAAAGTGGTCTTCGATAAACCCCGCTTTTGGAAAAAATCTATTGTAAAAAGATTTATGTTGTAAAAAACTAGGGGCATCTGCATTAAGTTTGGGCTCAATTACACCCTCAAAAATCTCTTCAGGTACATAATTAATATTATCGATTCCAGAGATGGAATAACATGTATTGAGGGTGTCATTACTGAATCTCTTATTGAAAACTTGCCATTTCTTCTGATGTAGAGCCACTTTTGAAGATATGGATAGTCCTCCTATTTCTTTTGCCACGACCTTGTGTCTTTTGTTCCATGCAGACATAACTGCATTGTAGTTGTAATAATTCTTACACCAGTGCATTTGATTTTTTATTATTTTCTTCATGTACCCTCTGCGTTATAGTTGTTAAATAACAACTATAACTACCTATTCTGTTTCGATAAAAGTAACTGCTCAAAAATAAATTTTATTTTAATAGCAGTTTAATTAACAATATCATTCTACAGCTCAATATTAAAAGAAAATAGTTCATACATAAAATTTTCGAACATCTGATGAGTATTTAAAGTTAAGTATGAATCACCCTTTAAATATTACTGTTAGTTCTCTTGTGTAGTCAGAAGATGTAATAATTACATAATGTGTTGTTTTGATTCCTTAGTATTAATATCACGGGACTTTAACAGTGATCAGCCAAAAGTGCTGTCTCATACGAATATACTTCACTAGTTTTTTAATTATGCTTTAGCCAGTAACTAAGAAACCAAACCATTGTTGACTTTTTTATTTTTAATTTTCGTTCGTAATTTTTCAATTGGTTGGTCTACCCACTTTATAGTTAAAAAAGAAAGCGCAATTAGTATTGCAAAAGTTATTGAAATAGTAATTAAAGTAGGGTGTTCTTTGAAAATCGTTATGCGACCATATATTAAGTAACTGCTAATGCCTGCTGCCTGATAATGAAGTAAATAAAAAGGATATGAAAAACTCCCAAGTTTGTTATCTATGGCTTTTGAAATAAAAGGGGCGAAAGGTTTACCCATCGCTAAGGAAAGTATAAGGAAGAAGCTAAAAAATAAGCTGCAATAAAACAAAATCTCCATTGTCCATAAAGGCAAGCCTTTTGTAATAGTGATTGACACAAGTAGTGCTATCGCTAACATGGCTCCAAATAAAGATAATGGTGAGCTAACTAAAATAGGCGGTATTAATTGAGTTTTATTTTCCTTTATAATAAAGAAAATAAGTGCACCAAGTGAGAATGGTAAAGATCCTGCAGGTATCGAAAAATATCTTGCATGCCAAAATAATCCTATCCCATATGTAGTTAATATGAATAGTATAGAAAGCGCTATCCATACATATGTACGGAGTAAGGTTTTTGAAGCTCCTAATGCTATTGCTGTGTAAAAAAATATTTCTACCGTTAATGCCCAAGTAGCTGGAGATAGTCTAGGCTCAATTTGATTTGGCATCCAATGAGGGAAAATAAGTGTTAGGTTAGCTAGAATTGACAATGCGTTATCAGGAATAACCATTATGGCGTATTTACCTTCTCCAGAACTTCCCAACAGCAGTATTAGTATTATTGTAATAGCACAAGCTAGCCAGTAAGCCGGAAATAATCGAAGAAACCTGTTGGTTGCAAATTTTATTTTTGAAGAGGCGCTATAACCATAGTTTTTTTGAACAACATGCGTCATTAAAAAACCACTTAAAATATAAAAGCCAAAAACAGCAAACCTGCCAAAATCGCTGACCCAAAATATATGACCAATTACAACCATAAGTGCTAATATTGTTCTTAAGGTTCCAAACATTTACTTTCCTTTTAACTATTTATCCCCCATATTTTATTATGAAGTAATGTCATAATTATTTTGGTCATCAATTCTAAAGTGCTACTACTTGAGTTTACTTTCACTCATCATTGAGTTGAGTAGCTCTTCTTTTTTTTGACCGAGACAATGAATTCGACCCCAAAGTTCGATGTTTAGAAGTGTCCAACGTGCGGGATCTGATTTAGGTAAAGACTCAAAAACATTCGCAACATTCGCGCACAGTAAGTCTTGTAAAAAACCCCCTTTTAAAAGCCTTGCCGAAGGCTCTAACCATAAATGGGTAAGTGTAGGAAAAGCGTATTTTTTTCTAAAGGCAACATCGTGACCAATATATTCACTGGTGAATTTACGCCAGAGCCATTTTTTGTGACCATCATTTACCTTATATTTATAGGGTAAATGTAATCCTAAATTTATTAATGCTTCATGAGCAAATGGATAATGCGTTATACCACCTTCAAATTCATCTTTCTCAAAGAAAATATGGTTTAAGCCTGCAGGTACCTCTTTAAGTTGTATCCAACTAAAAATATCCGCAAATCGTTCTTTTGAACTGGTGTTTTTTGGAAAATTTAATACTTCTGCTAATAATTCAGCACGCTCCATATCACCCATGGCTATTTTGGCGAGATCTTCAGTTGGAGCTACTTGTGACATGTCCATGACCCATGCTGAATCCGAAATTATGCCGCGATCTAACTGCATACGAAGCCTTTTAGGAAGTTTTGCTAACATACGAAATAGACTAATGATTGGTGTTAAGCGCGAAAAAGGTGATAAACCACCAAAAACAGTATCAGCACCTTCTCCAGAAATAAATACCTTATCACCAGCTGCTAGCGCCAATTTTCTTGCATATATGCCCCCTACAGCATTGGGGCCGGTCATCGGCTGATTAGCCTGAAACATTCGCTCTAAAAGGTTCTCTAAAAATACTTCTTTATTTAAGTTGGCATATTCGCAGGGGATATTGAGTTGTTTAGATAATGGTTTCATCCACTCATCTTCACTTACCGGTGCGTCTGGTTGGTTGATACACCAAAAGGTAACGTCCTGTCCTCTCTGGGCTAAATAAGCACCTAGAAAAGAAGAATCAACTCCACCACCGCAAGGAACAGACACATGAGGTTCATTCTCTAAAGGCTCTAAGGCTTTATCCACTGCCTTCTTTATCTCAAGCAATAGTGCTGACTCAGATAAAGATTTGAATTTTGATTGTAATGCTGGTTTGTATTGAGACGACTCAGTGAGTAACCATTGATGAACTGCTAATTGGTTTTCTGTAAAAACACTAACACCACCAGGGGAAATAGCATTAAGATTTTGCCATAGTGTGCGTTTACCGGTGCGATGTGCATACACTAGCATTTCATTGATTTTATCTGTGTTTATACCACTAAACTTTGTGTTTTTTCGTACGGTTTCTAAATTGGATGAAAATATTAATTTGTTTTGACTAAAATGGTAGTAAATAGGCAGAAATCCGCCGGCGTCACGTAAAACAATGACTCGACCTAGCTTGGACTGAATGGCAAATACTATTGCACCAGGTAATAGTAAGTCGGTTATTTCTTTTTTTATGTCAGCAAAGAGCTCTTGATCAGTTATATGTACTTCGCTAAAAATTGACTCTTTGAGTACTTTATTACAAATATCATCAAATTCAACATCATTAAGCCCTTGCGCAAAGATAAACCAATCATTGTCAATTGACTTAAAAGAACTGGAGGATGTTGATTCAAATAAAAACATATCACTTTGCCAACTGTAATCTTTAGCCGTGAGGTGTAGTTCGTTATATTTTTTGCAGTTTATCCACCCAGCAAATCCTGTTTTTATTTGTGGCTTTAGTCCAGTCCAATTCATAGTTCTTCCAAGGTATTGTTAGTATTAACAATGTATTATTGAAAATATTTATAATTCAATTGTGTTTTACTCTTTTTCCACAACCTTTTATTTTTGATTTTTATTTTCTTCACTTCACTGTAGTTCATCACTTCATATTTAGACTCTAATGTTATAGAAGTTTTTTATGATTTTTCCTAATAAATAGTAGCAGTTTTTTTCTAATCCTGTTCTCTTACTACCTGCAGTCATACAGGTTTTGTACATAAATAGGTGCTTTAATTTTGGGTGTTGATTATAAAGTGTTTTATGTTTTTTTAGTAATTGCTGATGACCTATAAAAAAATTTCGTCCATTGGATGAAGTATGACCATGTTGCTCTCTACGTAATAAGGCTAAAGGCTCTTTCAAAAAGCCAATTTTTTCACCTGCGGCAACGAGCCTAAGCGTAATTTCATGATCTTCTGAGCATTTTATATTTGTATCAAAGCCATCTATTTCTTCAAATACACTTTTTTTTATTAACCATGAACTGGGAACTACTTGGCTCGATACTAATAAGTCTTCGATAGTCAATATTATTGGTTTGTTATCAAATGTTGCAATAATATCTTGGTTAGTAAAGGTTTTTACCGCGGTGTGACATGAACTGAATTCAACATTTCTTTTGAGAAAAATTAATTGTTTCTCTAATTTTTCAGGAGCCCATTTATCATCGGCATCCATAAACGCAATCCAATGGCCCTTAGCACTTTTAACACCAATATTACGAGCTTTAGAAGGGCCGCCATTTCGCTCTAAACTTATAATCTTTATCCCTTCAAACGCTTTTAAATATTGTTCAGCTTGAATATCAAATCCATCAATCACTACAATTATTTCGTGTGGTGTAATTGTTTGGGCTTTTATTGAATTATAAGCATATTCGAAGAACTCTTCAGCACGATAAAAAGGAACAATAACGCTAATAGAATATTGCATTTAAAAATTCTTTTTATGGTAAAAATTATTAGAATTTTCAAAGGGATCTTTAAGTGGATCCCATACTGGCTTTAAGGTGGTTTTTATTTTAGCAGCAATACGGGTAATGTTATTAGCTAACGAAATTGGGAAATGTAACCAACGACAAAACAAGAAAATACGACGACGAAATACCCAATGATACATTGCTTGTTCAGCATAAAAATTATAACCCCATCGTTTTTCAAATAAACGTGAAGAAGCATGAGTCAAGCCATTTCCCCAACGATAAAAAAACCAACTCATATCACTAAGCTCCATGCGAGTACCTAAATTGTCGAAAATAACAATCGATTTTGGCTGTGTAAATATTTTTCGCCCCAGTTTTTTTGCTTGCATGGCGATGTCGATGTGTTCACGAATAACCATTCCTGGCAGTTCAATTTCGTTTAAAAATTTAGTTTCAAATAATACACCATGCAATTCAAACATTTCTGATGAGGTTATTTCTGTTGGTAATTCTTCTGGTAAGGCGCGGCGAAAATGCTTTTCTTCTAATAGGTAATCAGTATTTTCGATAGTAATGACTTTGATTTCATTGGTAAATAAATGGCTACGCAATGGCGCTCCGAGATCAACTCCTTCTTTCTCTAGCGTTACTGGATTTACAATGGCAGCATTTTCATTTTTTGCTACTTCCAACAAAGGTGTTAACCAGTTCTGAGTAACGTTTGAATCGTTGTCTAAAAACATAGTATATGGTGTGGTAATTTCAGTGCGTACTCTACGTATAGCATCCATGGGAATTATTAATCCCATTTCAATAAGCTCAGCGTTATCTTTATTGGCTAATAATGTATGCAATTGTTGTTTTATTTTTTTAGGATAAGCAAGATCGAGTACTTTTAAATAAAAGGATTGAGGAGTTAATTTATATAAATTTTCTATACACTCAATAACACCTGAATACCTATCTCGTGGGGTGATAACTACTGTTACTTGTACATCTTCCATTTCATGCGTCCTACAGTCGGTTGTATGTTTTTACTTTGCTTGAGTGAAAATATCAATGTATTTATGAACCATATCAGCCAGAGAAAAATTTTCAGCTATACGTTTATAACCATTATTACCATACAGTGTTCTTAACGTTGGTGATCTTATTAATATCTCTAATGCTGCCTGTAATGCTTTGGGTGAAGCGGGTGGTACTAGAAGTCCTGTTTTTTCAGAGATTACTATCTCTTTAATACCCCCAACAATAGTTGCAATCACAGGTTTTGCTTTGGCACCAGCTTCGGCAAAAACTAAACCAAACGCTTCTTCTATTGAAGGCTGTACAAATATATCACAAGCCTCTAACCACTTAGGTACATTATCTATTTGCCCCAAAAAAGTAACTTTTTCTCCTATTTTCAGTTTCTTTACAAGTTCATATAATCGCTTTATTTCTTCTGTAGTACCTTCCCCTGCGATGTATAAATGTATATTTTTATTTGTTTGTTGGATATGCGAAAGTGCTACTAATGTATCTTGATGTCCTTTTATATGTCCTAGATGTCCAATGCTCATTAATACTAGTTGGTTGATAGGAATATTAAGCTCAATTCTTGTTGCATTAATAGAATCGGAGGTAGGTTTTTTTTCAATGGCAGAGCCGCCATGAACAACATGACATTTAGTTTTTGGAAGCTTTAAATTACTTGTTAAAAGAGATAGTCTGTCGTGTGAAACAGCTACAAATTGAGATACAAAAAGTTTAATTAATTTATTAACAATATTGGGCTCATATTTTGATAAATCAGAGCGATGAAATGTTGCTACTGTTTCTACACCACATGTAAAACCAGCAATACTTACATATAACTGACTAAATTCACAATGAGCATGGATAAGGTTTATTTTATTGTCTTTTATTATTTTTATAATTTGAAATATTATTCGCCAATTAATACCATGCTTTTTTTCTATTGTGTGTAACTCAATACTTTTTATGCACTTTGTAGGTTTTGAAAAGCATAATGGAAATACAAAAATATCTTGCTCTTTGAGTCCTAAAATAGTGTCATAAAAGCGGGTAGTTCTTCCTCCTTTTTCTAAACTCTGGACAACCTCCATAACTCTGAGAGGGGGGGGCATAATGGCTAAATCCTTAATTTACATAATAAAAAATTAATTATGGCTAAAAGTATTCACTATCTGATAAGTATTCAGCAATATATCGATTTAATTGCAGAAACTTAACCGAGATATAACTTTAAATTACCTAGAAGCTAATAAAGCTAGAGGCATATGATCACAGTTTCTTTAACCCGATCAGCTGATTGTTATATAGTGTGTATAAAATCGTCATACTTAAAACATTAGAGTGCAATCTGTATTTAGTCAAAATAAACTTTATTTGGATTTAGAATCCACCTTCAATAGAAAAATTATATTGCTATGTAGGTGCTGTAGAGCAAATGAGGAAATGTACATCAACTTAAAATTAGTTATACAGTAAAATAAAGAGGCTATATTGGAAAATAAAAAAAAAGTAATAAAAAAAATAGGATACATATATTTTATATTTTGTTTTATTTTTTGCTTGTTGGTTACTTTATTGCCTTGGTGGCCATCGGTTGAAATACTGAATATACCTAAATATATTTTATTATTTGCCCCTCGTTACTGGTTATTGATTGTCGTTATAGGTTTGTTTGCTTTTTGGCGTTATTTATCAAGGTTACAATTACAATTGTCTCCATTATTAATTGTATTATCATTTAATTATTTAGATTTTCAATTGCCAATATTTTGGGAACAGCAGAATAACTCGAAGAATAAAATAAAAATTATTACTGCAAATATTGGTGAAGGAGGTAAAACTAAGCAAGTTAAATTACTTATTAAATTAGCCAAACCAGATGTTATATTGCTGCAAGAAGCTCATAGGTTGAATATGAGTATATTGGTAGACAAAAGTTATTATTCGGAATGTGTTGCTAGTTTATGTATTGCCAGTAAGTATCCTTTTGAGCGCATTAAAGTTTTAAGTAGACGTTTTTTTGATCACTGGGGGAGTTTTGGTGTACTTTATCGTTTAAAAAGTGAACAGGGGGATATCTATTTAGCAAATGTACATTTGGAATCTGTTCATGAATTGTTAGTTGATATTGCTCACGGTGAATTGAATGTAGATAAAGTAAATGTTGTGGATAATAATCGCTATATTCAAGCAAGCGTTTTAAGTATGTGGGCAAAAAATAAAGAGAAGTTCATTATTGCTGGCGATTTCAATATGCCTGATAATGACAATATTTATCAACAAAACTTTGCTACGTTTAGTAATGCTATTAACGTTGGAGCATATGGTGTAAATAACACGCTATATACGCCTTTGCATGGATTAAGGATTGATCATATTTTATATTCAGAAAACTTTGGGTTATCTAGTGTTAAAGTACTTGATTCTTTAGGTGGAGATCACCGACCATTGATGGCTATTTTTAATGTAAATAATTAGTTTCTTCATTTTTAGATTACTCCTTCATATTACATTTTAACTTTATATAAATGTTTTATCATTCTCCCTAATAAATAATAACAATTTTTTTCTAACCCTTTTCTTTTACTACCTGCAGTCATACAGGTTTTGTACATAAAAATGTGCTTTAACTTTGGATGTTGGTTATAAAGCGTTTTGTGTTTTTTTAGTAGCTGTTTATGACCTATAAAAAATTTACGCCCATTTGATGATGTATGACCATGTTGCTCTCTACGTAAAAAGGCTAAAGGCTCTTTCAAAAAACCAATTTTTTCACCTGCTGCAACAAGCCTAAGCGTAATATCATGATCCTCCGAACACTTTATATTGGTGTCAAAGCCATTTACTTCTTCAAATGCGCTTTTCTTTATTAACCATGATGTGGGTACGACTTGGCTCGATACTAGTAGGTCTTCGATAGTCAATGTTATTGGTTTATTATCAAACGTTGCGATAATGTCTTGGCCCGTAAAGGTTTTTACTGCGGTGTGGCATGAGCTGAATTCTAGATTTTTTTTGAGAAAGTCGAGTTGTTTTTCTAATTTTTCTGGAGCCCATTTATCATCAGCATCCATAAAAGAAATCCAGTGACCTGTCGCACTTTTAACGCCAATATTACGAGCTTTAGAAGGGCCTCCATTTAGCTTTAAACTTATAACTTTTAGTCCACCAAACGCTTGCAAGTATTGTTCTGCTTGAGCATCACAACCATCAATTACTACAATTATTTCGTGAGGAGTAACTGTTTGGGCTTTGATTGAGTTATAAGCATACTCGAAGAACTCTTCAGCACGATAAAACGGAATAACAACGCTAATAGAATATTGCATTTAAAGTTTTCTCTGGTTGAAAATCGTTCGAATTCTAAAAGGAATTCCATACTTACATATAATCACTTGAATTCACAGTAGATATAAATATGACTTACTTTTCTCTTATCAATAGCTCAACATTTTTCATACACTTTGTTGGTTTTGCAAAGCATAATAGTCAAACAAGAATATTTACTATTTGAAAAGCATTTTACATTACGTCAGAGTTAATTATAGACACCGAACCTCTGCATACCGTCACCTGAAAATTAGTCTGAACAGGAGAATGGCGTGGAATATTTTGATATGTCTGATAATGACAATATTTATCAATAAAATTCTGCTACGTTTAACAACACGTATATACGCCCTTTGATGGTTTGAGACTTGCTCAGCACTTTATATTTAGACCATTTGGGATTATTCAGTATTAGGTTTTTGATTTTTAGGGGGAGATCATCGACCCGTAATGGCTGCTTTTAATGTAGATAATTAGATTAAGGATTTATAATGTTAAAGTTAGCGTTGATTGGCTTTTATATAGTTTTTTTTGTTTTTTCAAATGATAGTTTTAGCGCTGAAAATAGTATTACATTTGAAACACCTATCATGAATAGTACCTCAAGTGATGGTTCGTTTTTTCTTTTATTACCTATTCCAAATCAGCGTGTAGCTTTAAATAGTGAGTTTTTTCTAAGAGCAAATAAGAAGTCGATTGAGGCAATATATCGAATCATAAATATCTGGCCAACGCTGAAAAATGAGAAGTTTATTCGAGTGCTGTCGATTGAAGTTAATGCGAAACATATTTTATCTGAATCTATCCCTTCACAGCAACTTACACTGAGCTGGGAGCTTTCAGATAACGTGTCTTCTTTTCGGGGAGGTAATGCGGTTGGCAGCATTAAAAGTCACTTGGTTTATCCTTCAAAATCATGGTTAGTGCAAAGTATATTACTACACCAAAATAATGCTATAGACAACGACTGGTATATTGAGCCGCAAAAAAAATATGCAAATTATGTAACGAATCAAGCCTTGCTAACAGAAAAAAACTACCCACCACAAAAATCAAGTCAGTGGTTATATGATCGTCCTCAAGCTATTTACCAATTATTTTTAATGACAGAGGAAAGTGCTTGGCTAGATAGCGCAAATGAACTTGCAGATTTTTATATTGGAAATATTGACGACAGTGGCATGTTCGTATTGAAAAAAAACTTTGATCCTAAACTAATGATGCCAAAAGGTGTGCTTTATCGCTATTTGTTAAGTGGAGATTTGGAAGCAAAGCAGACATTACACAGAATATTTGAACGCTCATTTGATTGGGATGAAAGTTATAACCTACGACGTGGTTTTTGGACTGAACGTAATCAGGCTGCAGCATTAAATGTCGCGGTATCGTACTGGGAACTAACGAGTGATGCGAAAGCATTAAAGCGTATAAATGACATTATTGATGCCACTGTGAAAATGACCTTTTATCCTGAAAATGATTGGCCATTACGAGGTTGCCCACAGCATAGCTTTAAATCGCATGAAGGGTGGGGCGATGATTCTCCTGCATGCTCACCTTGGATGATGGCTTTGCTTGCTGATTCACTGTGGCGCTTTTATCAATTAACAGAGGATAAGCGAGCCGCATCATTAATTGATGCGTTTGGTGATTTCGTGTTAAACCACGGCATTTATTACGGTGATAAACGGGTGAAAAATATTGTCATCCCTAAATATATTGTATCAATGGATAAACCTAAGCAAGAAGAGTTAAACCAATGGACTGATCCTCAACATGCTTGTGATGTTGCGGCTTTACTGGGTAAATCAGTATATATAAAGAAAAAAACTAATCAGGATGACTTTTTAGTAAAAACCTTATTTAGTGCGTTATTAGAACAGTGCACAGGAAGTTATACTAAATGGCAACAAGAGCAAAAAAAGAAACAAACTAAAGATTACTGGGAAATCAGGCCACCTAGACGATTTGGCTGGATGTACTCTACTACCAGCGATTTACCTTGGTTAAAGAGCCAACTACTGAAGGATAACTAGTATTTGAGCTGTGAATGTTAGTTCATTAAACAAAAACTATAATCTATTAGCATGAGATAAGTTATAGCTGTAAACCATGTTAATTCGCATTCTTGCGTGATATTTATCTTTGCAAGAGTCTAAGTAGTAGCTTTAGGAAGTAAGGCTTATATTGATTAATACAGCTTATATTATCTCGATTGAGTTATTACGTGCTTGTATCCATTGAAATAGAAAACTCGGCACTGCTTTCATCTCAAGTAATTTACTATTGTTTAATCGAATACCGTTCGTTGATTTATTTTTCTGCACTAAATAAAGTTTATATCTCATCTAAAGACTATTTAAAGTCCCGTAACTCAGTTGCGCAGCTCCCTTTCATACATGGAACAAATGTCCAATGTAGTTTTGTCTGATTAATGTTTCTAGCTGCCATGGTTAGCCGTGCCATTTTAAATGCAGAGAGTGACGAAAATAACTCTTCGTTGATTTCATAACTGACCACAACCAATGCTGCTTTGTTACCTTTATAAGCTTTATAGATAGTTTTATTTTGGCTGCTCTCTTGTTTAAGCATTTTCCAACCATCAGGTATTAATACGTTTTCGTAATAACTGGGCTTACCATCTAATTCTTTTCCGCTAAAGAAATAGGTTAGCTCTACTACATTGTCTGCTGAAGATGCCATTTGTGTGACAGAGGAATAAAAATGAATGTTTGGTTTCACTGTAAATGATGTATCACTGGTTAACTTGTCTTCAGCAGGTATAAGCATGGTGCTTAACGTTGTAGATGAAAGGACTAACATCAATACTAATACTGCCATAGATAGCTTGTGAGGGTTGCTTTCGTTTTGAATTGAGTTTGCCTGTGGGTTCGCTGAGTCCATGTTTGCCATTTTATGACCCCACCAAAAAAGTAATATCATAAACGGAACATAGAGGTACCAACCAAAAGTATTATGATCTTCCATCAAACTACTTTCCATATTGGTATATTCACCAATTAATATTAAGGCTGTTATTCTTATCCAGTTAGTAAGTAAGGCACCAATGATGGTCATAGATAGAAACAGTGCTGCGCGTTTACTATCTCTAATATTAAGAAAAATAAACAAAGACCCAATAGCTAACGAAACAATCATGTATCTTAAGCCACTACATCCGTCAGCTATTTCAAAAACACCTGCAGGAATCGTTACATAGTTACCTTCAACATAGGTCGGTACGCCGGTAAAGCTCATCATGTAAGTGACAGCCGTTACTGACACATTTTGTAGTAAAGGGACTAATACTCCCCAAAAAGGAAATATAAAAATGAGAAAGGCAGCAGGAAAAACAATGTAATAATTAAACCGAAATAGCATAGTCACACTAAGGACAAAAATCGCTAAAATTGCTACCCAATAGCCGACACTTATTTGTGCATTAGCAGTGATAAATAATAAACCGCAACTTAGTAGTAACAGTATAGTGGGGAGGGCAGGCAATGTTTCTTTGAATTGTAGAGTGCCATCTTGAGACAATTGATAATAAAAATATAAGGTAATAAAAGGGATTATATAGGCATGAGAATAGGTGCCGTCATCAAATCCGTGTCGCCAAAGCGTTTGTAGAATAGGAATGTTTAGAGCGCAAATAGCAGCAAAAATTATTAATATGCAAAGAAAAGGTTTATTAATTTTTGGTATTTTGAAAGAGATCATTCTATTCATTACTAGTCGTTAATATCCGTATTGTTTAAATCTAATACTACCTAGAATAAATCATTAGTGATACTTGTTTTTATTCTAGCGAAAACCCACTTAATTGTTCATATAATTAAGCGTCAGTTTTCTAACAATTGTAAGCAGTTTACTAAGTCGGTACTATATTCGGTAGAATAAGGTATATCTAAGCTCATGAAGGGATTTAATAATGAAATGGTTAAGTGTTTTAGTTTGTTGCAGTGTATTGCTTAATATCGGAGGTTGCAGCGAAAGCGAAACCGTTTTAACTCATATTAATAAGGCAAAAGCCTATAGCAATGAAAATAAAGTTGATGAAAGTATTATAGAGTTAAAAAACGCAATAAAAAAAGCGCCTGATAATGCAGAAGCGCGTTTTTTATTAGGTCAGCTGTATTTGCAACAAGGCAGTGGTTTAGATGCCGAAAAAGAGTTAGAAAAAGCGCAAAAATATAACTATAGCCCAGCTAAGGTGATCCCACTTTTAGCTCGTGCATACATGTTAATAGATGCTGATGACGATATTATTGCGCTTGATGACGCGGCTCAATCATTGCCAGATGAGGTGAAAAGTCAGTATTTAGCCTACAAAACAGTGGCCGCAATTCGTACTTCAAACATTGCACTTGCTGCAGAAGCAGTAGCGCTAGCTAATTCATTTGACTCAGCGAGCCTTTATTCAATGATGGCTACCGCTTATTTAAATTTAGCTGAGAAAAAAGTCGATAAAGCGAATACTCAAGTATTACGTGTGTTAGCAATTGAACCAAAAAATCCTGATGCATTAATGCTACAAGGCCAAATAGCGACGGTAATGAATGACCATGCTAGAGCCGCTAGCAGTTTTTTAGAGTTTGCTAATGTACAGCCCAAATCAAGTGTGGTGATCATGTTTTTAGCGGACGCCTTACTTAAAGATAAAAAATTTGAAGAAGCTGAAAAATATGCTGACATCATTTTATCAAAGTTCCCTAGCCAGCCTTTTGCGCATTATGTGAAAGCTGCAGCGCTGTTTGAATCTAAAGCGTATGAGGGGGCAAAAAGTCATGCTGAAACTGCGTTGCTTAGCAACTTTAATAAGCCTTATTTACAACTTATTGCTGGCGTAAGCTCATACTTTTTAGGTAATTTTGAACAAAGTCATTATCATTTAAAGTCGATAGTTGAATATTTAACACCTGAACATCCTGCGCGTAAAATCTTTGCTGTTAGTCAATTGCAATTGGGCTTGGTAGATGAAATTGGTGACACATTAAGTGGATTTACGTCTGCTTCAAAAGAGGATGATAAGTTTTTATCGTCACTTAGTTATCAACTTGCTGAATTAGGTGCTTATCAAGATGCTAAAGCATTAGCCAACCAAATTAGTTCTAATGAAGCTGATGCCACTCCTTTAGATGCAGAACAAAATGTTCGCGAAGGTATGTTAAAACTTGTCCTAAATGATCCTTCAGGCATACAAAACTTAAAAGATGCACTTGCACAATCTCCTGATATGTTAACTGCAGAGCTGGCATTAGCATATGCTGCTATTCAGACAGGTGACTTTGACGAAGCCTTGGCTATTTCAGAGAAATGGAAGGATAAATATCCAGATAACCCAGGCAGCTATAATGTATTAGCAGGTATTGCTTTAAAAAAAGGTGACTTAACAAGCGCTAAGGAAGCCCTGTTAAAAAGTTTAGACATTGTGCCAAATAATTTATTTGCATTAACCGAGCTTACTTTTATAGCACAACAGGAAAAGAATGATGATGAAGCAAAACGTTTGTCTGAAATAGCGGTAAAAGCTTTTCCTACTAATGTTAAAACGTTGAGTCAGCATTATATGATATTCAAGAATGATGCAGCGTTTGCAAAAATTAAAACGTTGTACGAAGAGAATAAAACCGATGTATCTTACGGAATGCTTTATGCCGAAGTTTTATTCTACACAGATAAAGTTAAGGAAGCAGACCGAATTTTATCTTCATATGAGAGCTCAATTACGTCACCTAAAAAGTTATGGCAGTTAAAGCTTTTTGTAGAAAAGAAACAAGGTAATGAAAGTAACTATCAACGAGTTCTGGAAGATTGGATTAAAACAAATCCATACCATGTTGAACCTGTATTGTTATTAGTAGACAAACTTCTTAATCAAAAAAAGGCAGACCAAGCATTAGCACAGATTAACAAGTCGCTTGTTGGGCAGCATAAAAATAATCAAATGCTTAAAATGGTTAAAATGCAATTATTACTTGATGAGAGATTGCTCGACGAAGCTAAAGCTTTTTATGCTAAGTTGCAAAGTGAAGACATTAGTGATCAGCTTAGTCAAGGCTTTCAAGGTCGTATTTACCTATTAGAGCGGAATTACGCAGGCGCGGTGCCACTGCTTAAAGCGTATTACAAGAACTTCCCATCAAGTAAAAATATCGCTTTACTGGCAAGTGCACAACAAGGTAATAAACAACCTAATGAAGCCATTGAAAGTTTAGAATTATTTCTTGCCGATAATGAAAATGATAATAGGGTTCGTGCGCAACTGGCTAATTTATACTTGCAAGTTCAGCCAGATAAAGCGATTAGTCATTATGAAAAAATGTTAAGTAATTTACCTGAAAATATTTTGGTTTTAAATAACTTAGCTTGGTTAAATATGGAAAAAGGGAATTATAGCACTGCTAAGACATATGCTGAAAAAGCTTATGAGAACGCCCCTAATAATCCCCAGGTTGTGGATACTTATGCTATGGCGTTGTTCCACAGTAAAAGTATAGAATTAGCATTAACATTAGGGAAAAAAGCCTACGAACTTGATAGCAATAAGAGCACTGATATTTTGTTAAATTATGGCGAGATATTAATAGCGAATAATCATTTCAAGAAGGCACAAGGTGTTATTAATAACGCGAGAGTTACCAGTCAGGAACAACAAAAACGGAAATTAAAGTTACTGGCTTTAATACTAGAAAATGTAAAGTAGCTTTACTGTAACTGCAATAGTGAAGCCTTCAAATTAAGGCTTCACTAACTACGCTAGCATAAGTCATATTGATGAAGCGTGAGATGTAAAGTTAATACATTTCATCAATATTGCTCTACTTCTTTGATTGCCTAACCTGCTAAAGGCTGAGTTAATCTGTGCGGATGTGATAGTTAATTTATCAAAGCACTTGCAAGAAAAGTAATGAATACCCTCCAGCGATCTCTGGTAAAAAACCTCCCATATTTGCATGCTACAGCGCCGCAACAATTACCTATACCGATATCTTATCGGCAAACAAAATGATTACCTCTGCTGGTTTGGAAAGATGTATATACGCTTAAATACACTTACCTTAACAAAGTAATGAAAACATTAAGTTAACAACACTTATGCTATTTTTACGTAGTAAAATTGAGTAAATAAAATAGTGTTTTGTACAGTTGGGGCAAGAATTTGACCGAGTCATCTCAGTCAAATTCTTGTGTAAGATTACTTGTTGGCGTTGACGCTTTTAAAGTAAGTATCTTGAATGGCTTTATTGTCAGGATTCAATTCGTATGCTTTTTTCGCATAAAATAGTGCCGATTTTGGCTCATTATTTGACAACTTTAACCAAGCCAAGTTATTTAACATCTCTGGATTGTCAGGAATATCCTTTAGAAGGATCTCATAGTGTTTCATTGCTTCCAATGGCTGATCTTTGATGTATAACTGGGCTAAGCGGTCTCTACTATTGAAATCTTTCGGAAAGTTATTAACATGATTGCTTAGAAAGGCAATATTGTCTTTTTCGTTATTCAGACCAAAATATGCCAAAGTAATCAGCTTAGCTGCTTTGTTGTTTGGCTTGTCATTATATGAAGGTAGTAATACCTTTAAGGACTTAGTGTAATTTTTCTGTTGAATGTATATTTCCCCTTCCAGCAGGGCGACGGCATTTGGCTCCCAACGATCAATTTTTAAGTTAATAACATTTTCAAGTGCTAAATCTAATTGATTAGTCTTTAAATAAAGAGAGGCTTGGAACGCCTTTAGAAAAGGTGCAGAAGATTGCTTAATAACATCACTGATCGTTTCTAGAGCAGCTTTATGATCACCTACAGTTGAATATGTAAAAGCTAGTTTAGTTTTTGCCATGGGAGTCTTTGGATTGTTTTTACCCCATCTTTTGTAAGTCTCTATTGCTTTGTCTGCTTGCCCGGATGCAATATAGCTGTCTCCTAATAGTTCCCAGTAAAAATCAGGTAAGCTATCAATTTGGCTAAATTTAGTTAAAAAACTAATAACTTCTAATTTTTTATTAGCTTTGGCGAGAGAAAATGCATATAACATTTGAAAACGTAGGTCATCAGGTTTTTGTTCTGCTATTTGCTTAATTTTTTTCAGGGCAACGTCTGGTGTCCCTAGCTGAAGATTAAATTTAAAATACTTAATAATAGCTGGAATATAAAAAGGGTTAGCTGTGAATATCTTCTCAATAGCTTTTATTGCATTCGGGTAATCGTTAGCGCGTTCATATTCATCGGCTTTAACAATAAAGAGCAACATGTTGTTAGGGCTTAGTTGCTCTAGCTTTTGAAGGTAAGGAGTTAACTGATCAAATTTACCACTTTCAAAATTTGCAAGAATAGCCAAGCTGTATGCGCGAGGTTCATCAGGATATTGTGCTATTATTTCATCAGCAAGTTTTAATACTTTATCGTAATCTTTTGTTTGTAAATAGCCGTAACCTAAGGTTAACTTGGCTTTTACACTCTCGGGGTTCATGTCAAGTGCTTGTTCTAAATCTAGAATGCCTTGTGCGTCCTGCAAACTTAACCGTAAAAAACCACGACTAGCTAAGTGTTCAGCGTTGGGTCTTTCTTGATCAACTTCAATAAGGTCAATTAAACTCTTTGCTTGCTCGGACATGCCCGACTCTAATAAATCAAATCCTGCTTTTAAGAGAAAGTCGTTATCTTGAGTGCCTTGGTATCCTATATCTTGAATAGTTTCTGTCGCTTCTGCATTCTCACCTAATTCTAATTGAGTCATTGCAAAAACTTTCCGAGCGGGATGGTTTTTTGGTAAGAACTTAATGACTTCCTTTAGGTTACTATAGGCTTGTTCATAGCTTTTTAACTGAAAATTGACCACACCTAACATCAACTTGGTTGCTGGAGTATCAAGGCCATTTCGGTTCGCTTTATTTAAATGAATCTTAGCTAATCTATAATCAGCCTTTTTATAATAAATAACCCCTAGCATTTGATTAACCAGTGCATTTTCAGGTGAATTAGCAAGTAAAAAATTCAAATGACTTAATGCCTTATCTTCTTGTAAGGCTTTCATGTAGGCTTTTGCTAGTAATAATCTTATCGAAAAATCATCGGGCCTTGCTTTGTAATAAGCGGTGAAGGCCTCAATTGCCGGCTCATATTTTTCTAATATCATTAAAAGTTGACCTTGTAACTTAGTTACTAAGGGCAAGTTTTTCATCGCATTATCATTAGCTTTTAATAACACTAATGCCTGTTCAATATTCTCTGCTTCGATTGCATGATAGGCTTGACCGATATTTTGGTAAATAGCCTCATTAGAGTCTTCTATAATGAGGTTAAAGATATCCTTAGATTGGTCGTAATCTTTTAAATTAAAGTGACTTAAAGCTAAATATAGATTAATTTCAGCAGTATTCTCGCCCCCAACACTTTCGAATTCGGTGATGAGTGCAATTAACTCTTTGTCTTTATTCTGTAAATATAGCGCTTCACTCAACAATGGTATAACTGCGCCTTGGGCATAGTCATACTCTATTGCTTTATTAAGCTCTTTTTCTGCTAATTCTACAGCACCGGTAGAAAGATATATTTTACCAAGTAAGTAACGGGCATAACCGTTACTGGGGTTTTGAATAATAGCATTTTTTAACTCAATCTCAGCGGCATTTGTTTCATGCTGAGCTATATGTTGTTCCGCTGATTCAAGGTATTGTTCAAAGGTCTTTTTGCCACATCCTAGCATTAAACAACAACATCCTACTGCTAATAAAATTTTGCGTGTATTCATCCGTATACCTATTGATTAATTTTTTGAACAATCAGTTAAATTTTAGAGGCTATACAATAGTCATTAACTGACCTACCTATATAATTATTCACATGATGTAATAACTCATGTAATAACTAAAATATTGTTTGTTAATTATACTATCAACACCACACCGAGGAGTAAACCATTCGCTTTCTTCATTTCTTTGAGTGACTTAAGTAAAGTTAAGGTGAAAATAAAAGGCCAAACAAACGTTTGACCTTTTATGGTGATTAAACGTGGTAACTCAGATGAAGTTAACGCTTAACTTTACGGCTCGCTAATCCAAGTAAACCTAAACCTATTAATGCAAGGCTGCCTGGTTCTGGTACATTGTTTGGTAGCTGTCCTGAACCGTCTAGCGTTGTTTGTCTAATCGCTGTTAAGCCTAAACCGTCGTCAATACCGGCATAGAGGCTTGAATCGATATAAGCCAGTGACTCCGGTGTAGGAACAGCAGGGTCAGTGTTAAACGCTAATCTAAATTCTGGGCCCGCCATACCTGCAAGTGTTGATAAGTCAGAGCCAACTCCTGAGCTATTATATGTAGTGAATAGACCTGCTTTTGCACTGGTAATATTAAACCATATTTGCGAAGAGGCAGCAGAAGTTGCGGTACCATCTACTACCACTGAATCACGATTAAAGTTAGCGGTCAGTACTTTTTCAGATGTTACTAATCCACCAATAGCAGAATTAAATACGATATCAAAATAACCACCGGTATAGTCAGGCAGTGTTGCACCTAAAGTACCATCGATATGGAATTCAGTAGAAAAATACCATGAGGTACCATAACCTTCATCATCAGATGTCCCACTTAAAGTGCCATCACTGATGGGATTTAAGCTGTCAATGTTGGTTTGCATAGGTGCAACAGGCATTGTTAAAGCTACGTTGGGTGTTACACCACCCGCGAGACTTGGATACGTACCAGGTACACCGTATGCAGCAAGTTCGCTAGAAACATTTGTATCAAAGAAAGAGCCTAAAACCGAGCCGTCATTCATGTCGTAAATAGAGGTCGCCCACATACCCGTAAAGCCAAAATCATCAAACTTTGCCGTTACATCGTCAGCATCGCCATTACCCAGATTTCCAAAAAGCGGAACCGTGTCAAAAAAGTTTGCAGCATTGCCAAATACTGATAGATCAATGGTTACATCTGAGGCGAAACTTAAGGTTACGTCTGCTTTTGCTTGTGTGCTGGCAAACAGCGTTGCTGTGGTTATTGCCAATGCTAATAGTTTTATTTTCATCATATTCTCCATGCTATTTTAATATATTCCAACCACTGAATGGATTCCTACGACTTATGTACATCTATCTCATAATCTATCTTAGCAAAGCATAATTGATGCCCAAATTGTTAACATACTGGTTTATTGGAAGTTAATGGTCAGTATGATTTATGTTCAATTATAAGAGGTGGATGAGTGTAAATTAACCTGACATGGTTATGCATAGAGCAATTTGATGGGTGTCGTCGCAATTGACTTTAATAATAATTTGTAAGGTTTATTTATTCATGACTTTTTTTAGTTATTTATCGCTGGTTTATATTATTGATTTGAATTATTGAGTCGTATATTCAACGCAAAGCTTGTGCTGTAAGAAAGGAGAAGGGCAGGAGCTCAATTGTAAATTAATCAGACATGCTAAGTTTTGAGTGTTTAATCCGAGGTCAGGGTGAATTCGGTAGATATGGACTTTCGGTCGTAGTTTAATATGATGACAATAAACTCAAAGTAATAAATAAAGTGCAATAAAAAATAAAGTGCAATAAAAAAGCCAAACACTTGTTTGGCTTTTGTTTACGTTAGGTTTCTAACGATTTATTTTATGCGTTTACGACTTGCTAAACCCAATAAACCTAAACCAATTAAAGCAATACTAGCTGGCTCTGGTACTTGTGGTAACTGGCCTGAGCCGTCAAGAGTTGTTTGACGGATTGCCATGTCACCAGTAGGGCTTGCAACATAGGCAAGTTGTTCTGCTGTAGGTACGGCAGGATCGATGTTAAAGGCCAATCTAAATTCAGGAGCTTGGTTTGCTAATGTTAATGCTGCTAAATCATTGGCAGTGCCATTTGCAGTATATGTAGTAAATAGGCCCGCTTTCGCTGATGTAATATCAAACCACATTTGAGCGCTAGCTGCTGTAGTTGACATTGGGTCAATGACTACTGAATCACGATTGAAACTGGCTTCTAAAACAGTTTCTTGTGTGGTTAAACCACCAATAACTGAATTAAACACAAGATTAAAGTAACCACCAGTATAGTTTGGTTTTGTTAAACCTAATGTACCGTCAATATGGAATTCGGTAGAAAAATACCATGAAGTACCATAACCTTCATCATCGCTTGTTGAAAACAATGAAGGGTCAGTAATTGGATTTAAGGCTACTATTCTATTTTGAGTAGGAGTCGGTCCTGTTAATGCTACGTTAGTTGCACCAGGAGTGCCGGCGATTATAGATCCCAACGAAGGGTAAGTACCAGGTACACCATTAGCGGCTAATTCGCTCGCTACGTTAGTATCGAAAAAATTTCCAAATATTGAGCCATTGCTCATGTCGTAGATTGAGGTTGCCCACAAACCACTAAAACCAATATCATCAAATTTAGCAGTTGTGTCATCACTATCACCACTACCTGCAGTTAATGATGGTGCAACAGCATCAAAAAAATTGGCGCTGTTACCAAAAACTGATAAATCAATTGTCATATCATGTGCAAAATTAATTGTAACTTCTGCCGAGCTTTGTGCACTGGTCAATAGTCCGGTTGCTACTAAAGTAAATGCTAACAGTGTTCTTTTCATAGTTTACCCCATTAAATATAAAGTTATATTACTACACAAGGTTAATTAGCATAAAACAGACCACTATTTTTAAGTTATTGTATTTGTTGGTTTAAGTTTTATTTTTGTACAGATATCGTCTGTTTTATAGTCATTAGTGTAAAAAACACGAACACTTTACTTGTTGACTATCTTTCTGGCTATGTTGAACATTAACTTTGGCACTAAGCCGGCATTGCCAAATGGTCGCCAAGTTTTGACAAATTTATTTCTGTAGGCATCGAAGTGCAGGCCATAAGGGGCGCAGAGGATATCGCCACGATTAAGCAATATTTTTAATGCATATGTACCCGCGATACCTGCACATAAATTTACTGCCATAGGGGTAGAAGGGCCGCGTTTCTCTTTGAAATTAACTCGAGTTTCATCGACAAGGTAAGTGCGCTGTAACATGGCGGGAGATAAACCTATAAGAAACTGAATTAGTTGTTCATCTTCTGTTTTTTTATCTTCAAAGCGAAAGTATTGTTCAAATGACATTTTTTTTGGCATGAAACACAAAAAGGCACAACCCATGCCTAATGGGGCAGCTGTGATAACGGGGATATTTTTCTCATGACATTTTCTAAAAACCGTTTTCCTTGCCTTTAATGCAAAGAAGTCAAGAGCATCAACATAGAGATCTACACCTTCAAGGAACTCGTCAACGTTATGTTCAAATACACCTTTAGGAAATGATTTTATATCCGCTTCGGGGTTGATGTCCCTAGCCATTCGCTCCATAACATCAACTTTTTGCTGATTAAGGGTCGACATGAATGCGCCCGATTGGCGATTGAAATTGTGAACTTCAAAATCATCGAAATCAGCAATATTGAAATTGCTAATACCTAACCTGGCAAGTGTTAGCAAATGAATACCACCTACGCCACCAGCTCCTGCAATGGCAACACGCTTATGTTGAAGTTTTGTCTGCTCTTCCTCGGTTACCCAACCTAGGTTTCGTGAGAAAGCTTTTTGGTAGTTGAACATGAGTATCCTAGATTAAACAGTTTATTGAATATTGTTGTTTTTAATCTTAGTAAGAAAACTTATACACCATATGATTACTTTAATTGACCGCTAATTTCTTTTTGTATCTCTTTATAAAGACATTTAAATCCAGGAGATAAGTTTTCCATAAAAATTGAAGGGTTGATATAATATGCAGCCCGTAAACCATGATAATCGATGGCCTTACCTAGTTGAATAAAGTGAATACCTACAAACTTCATACTTCTTGCTAATCTTGGCTCCATCATGACATAAACATGTTTTACACCAGTGTCAGTACTCATTATTGCCGCTGCCATATATAGTCCAATAGCAATAAATGGGAAACAACGTAACTCAGTCTCTGAATAGCTAGATTCACTAATTGCACCAACCGCAGAGCCTTTAAATTTATCTGTTTTACGTCGTCTAAATTCTGATTTTACCGCAAGCCGTGATATTTCGGAGATTTCATGGCGAGGGAAGTTACCAGGATGAAGCTCCGTATTTTGGATAGCGTGCATACAATACTTTTCGATTGGTAATAATTCAGTTTTATTTGCTGATTTTACTACGCGAACACAGCTGGTATAAGTATTAGTGGGCTTGTGTTTGATCATTGAAAATATCGACTGAGCATCGAATTCATCTTGTTCTTTGCCTTCATCTTTTACTTTTTCAAAGGCTAGTTCTTCACAATAAACATTGTGGCGTATGCGAAATACTTCATCACGCAGCTCATCATTAATAGCAACTTCGGGCTTTAAGAATTGAGTGAAATGCTCAGCTATATTCATAGCATCATGATTGACTTTTATTGATGCAATGCGTTTGGTAACGTTTCCAATTACTGGCGCATTTAACAACTTCTTACTCCAACTCATTATGACCTCAGCTTTTTAGCGTGTATAAAGTTTAGGTATGTTTACTATTATTACTTCTTTTTAATATAGTTGTATAACTTATTTCATCTTTCATACATGATTATAGAATATATAAGTTAAATTATTGAATTATTTTAATAATTTAACTTACTTTAGGTACTCTATTGTCGAGTTTTGTTTTTACAGGGACTATCTCCATGGCTGTTTGATAGCCAATATCAAATAAAGCCATTTTTTTTTCTTCACTCATACCGAAGTCAACAGCAGAGCATAATCCTGTATTAATAATGATAGTGTTGTGCCAAAAAGCGTCATTTATATATTCACGGGAAATTGTTGTCATAAAGGTTCGAATGAGTAAGGTGACATAATTAATAATGGGGAACATGCCATTAGTTTGTAGCTCATCGAATTCATGCTCACCACGTAAACGAAAACACAGCACAGGTGTATCATCCATAGCCCAGTCACGATGTAAAGCATCCTCTGACAATATGCTGCCATCAACCATTAAATGGTTTCCAAATTTTTTGAAGCTAAATACCAAAGGAATTGACATAGAGAAACGCACGGCTAACGAAACTTTCATGCCGGGTGTTCTTTTCCGATCAAAGATAACAGGTCGCCCTGTTTTTACATCTGTGGCAATTATATGTAAGTTACGGTCTAAATCGACAAAGGTTTTTCCTTGTAAATGATGATCGACCCATTGCTCGAAAACATCGCCGGAGCTTAAGCCGCCATTCCGAATTAAACTTATTAATGAGAAGCCTTTAAATTGGTTATAATTAGTCGTTATTGCAATGCGCTTTACCTCTTCTATCGACAACCCTGATGCGTATAAACTTGCAATGATACTTCCCCCAGAGACACCAACAATATGAGAGAAATTAATATATAAATCTTCTAATGCTTGTAGCACTCCAATATGAGCGGGTAGGCGAGTTCCACCGCCAGCTAAAATAGGTACAATGTCTGCCACTTAGATTTCTCCATAAAATAGGTTCTTTAATTATGGGTAAAATTTTCGAATTCGCTAGCTATAAAATGTGCTAAGTTGAGCTATTGTCTGAGATTATTTAGAGGAACTTATTATGAAGAGTCTATTACAAGCATTAATATTTGCCGGGTTAGTATACAGTGCGATAGCTCGAGGTGATTTAGTCGAGACGGTGAGCTTGATTAAACCTTCTGTAGTAGGGATTGGTGTATACACACCAACAGGACAGCCAAAAAACAAGCTCTATGGCACAGGGTTCGTTATCGGTGACGGTACATATGTGGTGACTAATAGCCATGTTATTGCTAAAGACTTAGATGAGCGTTTACTACAAAAATTAGCTGTTTTTACGGGCAAAGGCCAAGCAGCGAAGGTGAAGGTAGCGACATTAATCGCAAGTGATAAAGAGCATGATATTGCTATTCTTAAAATAGAAGGGCGCCCTTTACCTGCATTAGCATTGGCGAAAAATGATTTTCGACGTGAGGGTAGTGCTGTTGCATTTACCGGCTTTCCTATTGGTGCCATTTTAGGATTATACCCTGTAACACATCGAGGTATTATTGCTGCAGTGACTCCCACCATTATACCTGTTGATGATGCAAGGCAAATTAGCATTGCTATGCTTAAACGATTAAGGGACCCGTATTTAGTTTACCAATTAGACGCAACGGCTTACCCAGGTAATAGTGGTAGTGCTATGTATGATATAAATACCGGTGAAGTTATTGGCATTATTAATAAGGTTTTTGTTCAGGAAAGTAAAGAAACAGTGATCAGTAAACCAAGCGGTATTACCTATGCAATACCAGTGAAGTATCTACATAAATTACTTAAAAAGCACAATATCAAAACGTAGCAAGTTAAGGTTTATGTCTGCTATTCTTCGGCTTTTAATTGCTGATTAGATTCGATAGCTTCATTTGTTAGTAGTTGCGATATCGACACTAATTCTATGCCATTTTTCTCAAGTAAGGGTAACAGTTGAAGTAACGATGCAACTGTTTCAGGATGTGGGTGAGCAATAGCAACAACAGCATGATAACGTTTCGCATCTCTCATTAGCTGTTCAAACTGTGCTTTTATATAGGCGGGCTCTAGTTGATTATCTAAAAAAATATGTCGGTGTAGACTCGGCACACCAAAGTTTCTGGCTACTTGTTCTGCTTGGCTAGCGTTAGTGGTCACACTGTCGATAAACATTAAGTTTCTTTCTCGCAGAAACTTCATAGTCCACATCATTGGGTTATATAACTCAGTTAATTTACTGCCCATGTGGTTATTAATACCTAAGGCAAAAGGTATTTCTGCAAAAGCATCGCTTAAACTCTTGCGTATACCTGTCTCATTCATTTTACTGGTCAATGCCCCGGGACCTAATTTTTTACCGTTCTTCGCTTCCATTGGAATATGTAAAATGACATCGTTGTTTTTTGCTTTTGCTTGTAACGCTAACTTCTTCCCATATGGGGTATGAGGAAGAATTGCATAGCTGATATGACCCGGTAAATAGAGCGCTTGAATATCACTTTTTCTATAACCAATATCATCAATGATAATAGCTATTTGAGCGGGTTTAGCTTGCAATAAACAAGGAGTAAATAAGCTTAAGGTAAGTAGTAATCTAAGCAAGGAAAATATTTCTTATGGTAATGGTAAGTGACCGGTGCAGAATAACAGTTCGCCTAGTCAAAATCGACAAGGCTAAAGTAATAATTGCGAGCAATATTATTTGCACCAGAGTTTAGGGTTGACGGCTTTACCTGAATGTCGGATTTCAAAGTACAGGCCTGATTCCGCTTGACCACCACTTTGTCCAATTAATGCTATTGGTTCTCCAGCTTCAACGCGATCACCAACTGATTTAAGTAGCGCTTGATTATGACCATATAAGCTCATATAACCATCGCCATGATCTACAACTGAAACGAGTCCGTAACCTTTAAGCCAATCAGAGAATAAAATGGTGCCGTTATGAATCGTTTTAACTTGTCGGCCAATTGGAGCTGAAAGGAAAACACCTTTCCATTTTAAATAACCTTGTTTATTTGTTCCAAAGCTATGACTCACTCTACCTTTAACTGGCCAACTTAGCTTACGCTTTAATTTACTTAACCCAACTAAGTTTTCTGCAGCTTGCGCGGCCGCGGCCATTCTTTTCAGTAATGCTACAAGGGCTGCTTCTTCACGAATAAGTTTAGCTAGTTTTTGCTGGCCGGTAAGTGCTTTTTTGTTTAATGCTTCTAATGTTTGTTTTTGTTTAACTTTTGATAATTCTAGCATTTGCTTTTGTTGGTTTTGAGTTTGCGTCAACTGCGATAACTGTTCAGCTTTTAACTGATACTCCAACTTAACGTTATTCAACTTGACCATGGTGGCCTTGAATTTTTCTATTTCTTTGATGCGAGCAGCATTGAGATATTGATAATGAGTAATTGTGCGCTGTACACTGCTTGATTGCTCTTGATTAAGCATTAATTTTAAATAGTCGTGATGACCCGCTGAGTAAGCCGCTCGCAGTTGTTTAGCTAATATTTGTTCTTGTTGTTTTTTAGCTAATTCGAGTTGTTTTTTTTCATCAGCAAGTTGTCCTAACTTTGTACGAACCTCTTTTAGTTTATCACTAGTATTAACTAAATTTTTACTGATATCGCCAATTGCAATATCATCTTTCTTTAGTTGTTGCTCTAAATCACTAATTTTTACATTGGTGCTTGATAAGGTTTGCTGCTGCTGATTAATTGCTTGCTGAATATCACTCAGTTGTTGGTTCGTTTGAGCGCTGTTTTTTATATTCGAGTTTGTTTGAGCAAATAGATCACCTGAGCATAGCAAAAGTAATAAGCTAATAAGGCAAACATAGCCAATATAAGAAGGGCTATGTTGCAAGTTATTATGGTGACTATTCACCTTAAGAAAATTGATGATTTTATATTAACTTCAATAAGCTACTGCCGGTCATTTCGTCCGGTTGAGGCATATTCATTAATGATAAAATAGTTGGAGCAACATCACTGAGCGCACCTTCTTGTGCTATTTCAGCATTCCGTCCTACATATATTAACGGTACTGGCTCACAAGTGTGGGCAGTGTGAGCTTGGCCTGAAACATTGTCTTTCATTTGTTCTGCGTTGCCGTGATCTGCGGTAATGAGACATTCACTACCGGTTTTTTCTAGTGCGATCATAATTCGCCCTATACACTTATCGACAGCTTCGCATGCTTTTACTGCGGCATCAAAATCACCAGTATGTCCGACCATATCTCCATTAGGATAGTTACAAACAATAAAATCATGATCGCCGCTTTCGATGGCAGCAACTAATTTATCCGTTAATAAGGTGGAATTCATTTCTGGTTGTAAATCATAAGTGGCTACTTGCGGAGAAGGCACTAAGACTCTTTCTTCGCCTTGGAAGGTATCTTCCTTACCGCCACTAAAGAAAAAAGTAACGTGCGCATATTTTTCAGTTTCTGAAATACGTAGTTGTGTTTTATGGTGTTTCTCTAACCACTCGCCTAAAACATTGTTAAGTTGCACGGTCGGGAAGGCACAAGGAGTGTCAATATCAGCAGCATATTCGGTCAGCATTACAAAGTTACTGAGCTGAGGTTGTCGTTGACGATTGAAACCTGAGAATTTTTCATCAGTAAAGCAACGAGTAAATTGACGAGCACGATCTGCTCGAAAATTCATAAAAATCATGGCATCGCCATCTTGCACTTGAATAACTTGACCTTGAGGATCGGTAATCGCTGATGCTTGAACGAACTCGTCATTTTCATCTCGTGCATATGCAGCATGTAGAGCATCAGTCGCGTTAGCGTATTGAAACTCAGCTTGGCCTGAAACCATTAAATTATAAGCTAACTCGACTCGATCCCAACGTTGATCTCTGTCCATGGCGTAATAACGGCCAATTACTGAAGCTACTTGCCCGCAGCCAAGTTCAGCAAATTTTTCTTGTGCTTTTTTTAATGAAGCTTCTGCGCTGCGCGGTGGTGTATCTCGACCATCGAGAAAAGCATGTAAATAAATAGCTTTAGCACCTTTTTGTGCTGCCATTTCTAACATAGCGAAAATATGATCTTCGTGGCTATGGACGCCGCCAGGTGATAATAACCCAAAAATGTGAACAGCTTTATTGTTGCTCACCGCGTTATCTACTGCGTTAACTAAGGCAGGGGTATGCTGAAATTCTTTATCTTTAATCGCTTTGGTGATGCGTGTGAAGTTTTGATAAACAATGCGACCAGCACCTAAATTGACATGTCCTACTTCAGAATTGCCCATTTGTCCGTCTGGTAAACCAACTGCCATTCCTGATGTTTCAATCAACATATTAGGTTTAGTTGCCATTAAGTCGTCTAATACCGGTGTTTTGGCATGAAAAATGGCATTGGATTCTGGATTTTCTCTGTAACCCCAACCATCTAAAATAATAAGAACTGTCGACTTCTTGTTTGGCATCACGGCTTCCTTATATACGAGCAAAGATAGATAAAATAATTTTCAGCGTCAGTATATCAAGACACGAAGTGAATATCTTGTCTCTGTTTAGAGAAAATGTTTCATAGCGAAGATCAAATTGTCTTCTGCAATGTTATGTTATTTCGTTAATCTGTTTTTTTATACAAAGTTCAGTTTGGGTTTAACTTATTCGCCTGTATACTATGGCAAATTTTTAGTTAATTAGAATGTAACTCTTATGGATCAAATTATTACTTTCGCAATGAGCCAGCCCTTACTTAGTGGCGCATGGCTTGTCATAGTGCTGCTGATTATTGTTATTACAGTCAGAATTCAAATGTCACCAATTAAGCAATTAAGCACACAACAAATGACTTTTTTAATTAATAGAGAGTCTGGTGTTGTCGTTGATACCCGCAATGAAAAAGATTTTAAAGCGGGACATATTGTTGATGCATTACATCTTAGTAATGAAAAAGTCAGTAAAAATGACTTTGTTAGTCTTGAAAAACATAAAGATAATCCCATCATAGTAGTATGTAGTGCTGGTATGACAGCCACTAAAGTGGCTAACGAATTAGCAAAAGCGGGTTATTCTCGAGTTAATATACTTAAAGGCGGTATGAGTGCTTGGGTAGGCGCAGGTTTACCTGTAACTAAGTAGCATACAACCAAACAGCGGATTATCATGATGGCAGTTGACATATATACTAAAGTAACTTGTTTCTATTGTATGAGAGCGAAAGCGCTCCTTGATGATATAAACGTTACGTACAACGAAATAAAGATTGACGGTGATGCAGCATTACGCGACAAAATGATTAAACGTAGTCAGGGCAGCTCGACCGTGCCACAAATATTTATTAACAACGCACATATTGGTGGTTGTGATGATTTATTTGCATTACATGCACAAGACAAATTAGCTTCACTTTTAGCATCATAATACGAGTGAAAAACTTAGCATAAAAAGCCATTAGATAATGGCGTATATATATAGGAAGTAACAAGATGGCTGACGAAAATCAAAACGGCGCAGAAGCAACAACAGAACAACAGGCTCCACAATTTGCTATTCAACGCGTTTACACGAAAGATATCTCATTTGAAACACCGAATTCACCGGAAATTTTTCAAAAAGATTGGAAGCCAGAAGTACAGTTAGATATAGATACTAAATCCATTAAACTTGCTGATGATACTTATGAAGTTACATTATCATTAACAGTAACGGCTAAAGTTGAAGAGCAAACTGCTTTTTTAGCTGAAGTACAACAAGCGGGTATTTTTACTATTGGTAATCTTCCTGAAGCGCAACTAGCACATACTATTGGTGCATTTTGTCCAACAACTTTATTCCCATATGCACGTGAAGCCGTTGCCAATTTAGTTAGTCGTGGTTCATTTCCACAAATTAACTTAGCACCTGTAAACTTTGAAGCATTATTTGCTAACTACGTACAGCAACGTACAGCACAAGCGAATGCGGAACAAGCAAGCAGCGAAACTCACTAGACTATGACAGTTAACTCTGCAGCAATTTCAGTTATCGGTGCTGGCTCTTATGGCACAGCACTGGCAATTTGTTTAGCGCGCAACGGGCATGACACATTATTGTGGGGCCGTGATGCTAAGCACGTTACTGAAATGGCCAGTTCTCGTGCTAATGAAAAGTACTTACCGGGCAGTAAATTTCCTGAGTCATTACAAGTTAGTGATGATTTAGCTAAAGTTGTTGGCGCGAGTAAAAACATTTTATTAGTCGTACCTAGCCATGTGTTTGGTGAGGTATTGACGCAAATAAAGCCTTTTATGCGAAAAGATGCCCGTCTAGTTTGGGCAACTAAAGGTTTAGAGCACGACTCAGGGCGATTATTACAAGATGTAGCCCGAGAAATTGTCGGTGATGAAATCTCATTAGCTGTGCTTTCTGGACCTACTTTTGCAAAAGAAATGGCTGCAGGATTGCCAACGGCAATATCCTTATCTTCAACAGATGACGTTTTTGTTAACGATATTTCTAATTTATTACATTGCGAACGAACTTTTCGTGTCTATAGCAATAGCGATTTTATCGGTGTGCAATTAGGCGGGGCTGTGAAAAATGTGATTGCGATCGGTGCTGGTATGGCTGATGGTATCGGTTTTGGGGCTAATGCTCGTACCGCATTAATCACACGTGGTCTAGCAGAAATGACGCGCTTAGGTTGTGCATTAAATGCCGAGCCTTCTACCTTTATGGGGATGGCAGGTTTAGGCGACTTAGTATTAACCTGCACAGATAACCAATCACGTAACCGTCGCTTTGGTTTGGCTTTAGGGCACGGTGCAAACGTTGAACAAGCAATGGCAGATATTGGGCAAGTGGTAGAAGGTTACCGTAATACCAAAGAAGTTTTTATGCTTTCACAGCGTATGGGTGTTGAAATGCCAATTGTTGAGCAAGTTTATCAAGTGCTTTATCGTGGTAAAGATGCCAAGTTAGCGGCGGCAGATTTATTATCTCGTGAACGTAAATTTGAATAACGCTGAATAAAAAATATTGTTAAAAAAGGCATATTCGACTTAGGTAAACTTAAGTAATATGCCTTTTTTATACCTAATGTGAACTGCTAATCAGCAGCACTACCATCGTTCTTTATCTATATTGTTATTACTGTTAAATGCTTGGTAAATAAATCATTATTAATAAATGCCTGTAGCGATAAGTCGCTGACTGCACTTTCACATTAATCTAACATCATTAAGAATGTGATTGCTTAGGTTTACGGTATGCCATTTACATTCAAAACCACAATCAAACCAAAAAATATTAAATTGAGTTTTCAAAACCTAATTGACGCCATGCTTCATAGACAATAACCGCGGTGGCATTTGACAAATTCATGCTGCGACTATCTTTTAGCATCGGGATCCTAATCTTGTCTTTATCTGGAATTTGCTTGCGTACATCTTCAGGTAAACCACCAGTTTCTGAACCAAATAAAAGATAATCACCGGTTTTAAAGCTGACATCGCCATAATAGCCGGTTGATTTTGTTGTTACGGCTAATATACGTTTAGGCTGTTCTGATTCAATAAAGCTTTGATAATTTGCATGACGTTTAAGTGCCGCAAACTCATGGTAATCTAAACCGGCTCTGCGTAGTTTTTTGTCTTCTAGATCAAAACCCAACGGCTCAATTAAATGTAGTCTAAAGCCAGTATTAGCACATAGGCGAATAATATTGCCCGTATTAGGGGGAATTTGAGGTTGAAATAAAACGACATCTAACATATCAAGTGCTTAATAAATTGTATAATGTGCTAATTATACCGTGCTTGATTAAGCTTTGCTTTATCAATTTAAACGAATATCTGCTGTTAGGAACTCTATATAGTGAAAAAACAGATCGATGCACAAGAATATGCTTATCTGGTTAAATTTGCTGCCTTTGCAGCAACCGTAACTGCATTAATACTTGTACTGTTAAAGCTTTATGCTTGGTTTGCAACGGATGCAAGTGCGATGCTTGCATCAGCTACAGACTCAATTCTAGATTTATTTGCCTCAATCATGAATGTAATTATATTACGTTTTGCATTGGCTCCAGCGGATAAAGAACATAAGTTTGGTCATGGAAAAGCGGAAAGTTTAGCAGGGTTAGTACAAGCGGCATTTGTACTTGGCTCTGCACTATTACTGATGTTTAATGGCTTAGATCGCATCATTAATCCGCAGCAGGTGGTCAGAACAGAAGTTGGGATTGGTGTTTCTGTGATTGCTATTGTGATGACATTACTGTTAGTTATTTTGCAAAAATACGTTATAAACCGTACAAAATCTGTGGCAATAAGTGCAGATGCTTTACATTATCAATCTGATTTAATATTAAACCTAGGCGTACTAGCAGCACTATTTTTGAGTCAAGGCTATTGGTTACAGGCGGATGGGGTTTTTACTGTTGCTGTTGGTGTATTCTTATTGGTTGGTGCTGGAAAAATAATATGGGTGAGTGTTCATCATTTAATGGATCATGAGTTATCAGATGAAGATCGCAACACCATTAAACAGATTGTGCTGACACATGAAGGCGTCTATGGACTACATGAATTACGCACTCGACAAGCTGGAGCTGATCGGTTTATTCAATTTCATTTGGAATTAGATGACAAGTTGTCTTTGTTAGAAGCCCATAGCATCGGAGAAGCGATTGAAATTGAAATTATTCAGGCGCTCGCACCTTGTGAGGTATTCATACATCACGACCCACACTCAGTTGTCAGTGATGAGCAGAAAAATGAGGAACGGCTCAGTACTAAAATCTAATGCTATATCGAGATATTACTACTGATGCTGAGAAAACCAAGTCATAGTATTATCTATTGCAATATCTCGATATTTATCTAATTCGAAATAAAGCTCATGATAAGCACCCTTTATAACGATTGGTTTTCCGTTAGAGCACACATTATGCTGACTTAACTGTTGGCAAAAAATATTCTGAGCTTCATTGTCAACAATATGCTCATCTCCTGCCTGCATCATTTGTATAGGGATAGACAGCTTTTTAATATTAGAAAATAGCGCATTAGAGTTTGTTATTGCTTGCGCTAACCAATGAAATGTCACACCACCAAGCTTTAACTCTGGACGGGTTTCATACAAATCACGAAAACGCTGAAAGCGTGGTTCTGAATGCATTAAACGATTTTCAGTAAATGAACTTTTATTAACATCGCTTTGCCCGAAAAAATACCATGGAGTATCCGACACCCAGTTATTGATTGTGGCTCCGGTATTAATTAATGATGCTGCGATCCAATTTGGAACTCCACCACTTGCAATCGCTATCATAGGGGAGCTTAAACTTAAGGCCTTAACATGATGAGGATAAAGTTGTAGATATCGCAAAGCTATAGCACCGCCCATTGAGTGTGCAATCATAAAAGAACTTTGCTGATGTTCAGGGTGATTTTCAGGTAAAACTTGACTAAGTAGTTGGTGTAAATCTGCAGCATAATGATCAAAATCTTCAACATAACCTTGCAAATGATTTGTGGTTAAACGTTGTGAAAGCCCTTGCCCTCTATGATCTAAAATAACACTATCGTAACCCTGCATATCCAGGTCAAAAGCCAATTCTTGATACTTTAGATAACTTTCTGAGCGTCCAGGCACAATGATAATATAAGGCTTATCGGGACGTTTAAAATTGGTCGCATAGGCAATATCAATATTATCATTACTTTTAAATGATGCTTGAGCTATTGATTGCCAAAAGGTATCAATGGCTGCGACCTTTTCTAAAGTAAGCGCACGCTTACTCTCTAAGCTATTTGCGTGAGTCATTGATGACATTCCTAATAAGAGCAAAGAAAACAAAATAAGATGATGAAAATGTTTATTATTCATTCGAAGTATTTTTACTGATCTCTAGCGGTAATTCAATGGTAACAGTTAAGCCATTGTTTGCATTGTTTTTCGCGCTGATATTGCCGTTATGAGCAATGATAGCTTGTTTTGCTATTGCCATACCTAAACCTGTGCCACCTGTAGCTCTATCACGAGCATAAGCAACACGATAGAAAGGTTCAAATAACTTAGGTAAGTCGTCGTCAGGTACACCTACACCAGTATCAATGATATCGATAATAAGTAGGGTATTTGTTTTCGTTAAGCGAACGATTAGTTCATCATTGTTATGACTATATTTGACCGCATTTATCAAAATATTATTGAGCGCGCTAGACAGTAAGTTAGGATCCGCTTGCAATAAAGCGTTGTCTTCACTGAGTAGGGTAATGGTAATTGCTTTCTCATTTGCAATGTATTGCGCATCTTCAATACAAAGGGTTAATAACTGTTTAATATCGACAGACATCAACTCCATTTGATTTATGGTGTTCTCCATGCGAGACAAAGAAAGAACACTGGCAATCATCTCGTCTAGTCGAGTCACTTCAAGTTCACATCGCTGTAAATGCTTGTACAATATGGCTTCACTGATATTGTCTTGTTGAGCGAGCCCCAGCGCGATCTGTAATCGGGTCATCGGCGAACGTAGTTCATGAGAAACATCAGCCATCAGTCTTTGATGGGAACCAATATTGTGCTCAAGTTTTTCTGCCATTAAATTAAAACTTACAGCACATGCACCGATTTCATCATTGCGTTGTGCATTTAATGGTACACGAGCACTAAACTCACCATTCCCAAACCGTACAGCCGCTTTCTGCATAGCAATCAATGGTTTTGTCAGTGAGCGTGTCAGTAGCCAAAGTAAGATGGAACTAATGATAATAGGGATGGCTAAGCGTATCCACGTCGGTATATCGCGTATAAAGCTGCCGAATCGGGGTTTTCTATCACGAGTAGCAAGAAATAACTGATAAGGTGTTCCAGCGATATCTATTTTTAATGGCCCTGTCATACGGTAGAATTCAAACTTTACCGTGGTAAGACTCTCTAAGTCATTTTCGATTAAAAAACGCAGTAAGTTCGAAATTTGCCATTTTTCTGAAGAATACACTTCATGAGTTAACATATTTTTTAACAGTAACTCTCGCTCTGCTCGTCTCGATAAAATTGACAAGCCTTCTTGTGGCGTTGTTGGAGGATTACGTTTAATTAAGCGATTAATGCGCTCTATTTTTTCTACATCAGCATGATGACTAGGCGCTATAAAGCTTTTTGTTCTAAATTGCTCGGATACTAATCGAGTGATGCCGATAGTTAATAGCACAATCAACCAAAAACAAATGAATAGCTTGGCGCCAATCGAGGAAAACTTATGGGTAATGCTTAACATTAACTTAATTCTCCAGCCAAGAAAATATAGCCTGCACCACGAATGGTTTTAAGTTTGTCGGTAGGGCTAAATGGTAATAGCTTTCTTCTGATGTTACTTACATGCATATCTATGCTTCGGTCAAATGCGCTAAGCTTACGCTTTAATACTTGTTCAGATATTTCACTTTTACTGACAATACCGCCTGGCTTTGACATTAAATGTTCGATTATTTGGTATTCGGTACCCGTAAGTTCGATTACTTCACCATGACATGTTACTTGACGTGTAGCATGGTTTAAAATAACGCCATTAACTTCAAGTGCAGAGCATTGCTCTTTACTATTTTTGACAATGTTTATACGGCGAAGAATTGCATTGATGCGGGCTAGTAGCTCACGATGTTGAAAGGGTTTTGGTAAATAATCATCAGCACCAAGTTCTAATCCGAGTATACGATCGGCATTATCGCCTTTAGCTGTTAGCATTAATATCGGCGTTTTGTGATTACCACCGAGAGCTTTTAATACCTCAAAGCCAGTTAAACCAGGCATCATCACATCTAATAATATGAGTGAAATACTATCATCGAATGCTTTCTCTAATCCTGATATACCATCATGACAGCAAAGCAATTCAAAGCCTTCTGTAGCGAGGTAATCAGACAATAACTCAGCAAGTTCTTTATCATCGTCTATTAGTAAAAGTTTAGTTTTTTTCATTGTTGCTCTCGATAATAGCTAATATTTCGCAATCATAATAACGTATATTTTAATGCTGATTTAGGTTCTTTACATAACATTTACATTGGTTTGCGTTTCTTTTCGTTGCATAAATTATACTGATGTTGAATTAATTGAGGAGCAACAAATGATGAACAAACTTTATTCAACTATAAAACCATTTCTAGCGATGAGTGTTATTGCATTGGCAGCAACAAGTCTTAATGTGAATGCTATGGGTCACAATAATGAAGGCGATAATAGCAAGACTAAAATGAGTCAGCAAAAAGGTGAAAGCAATAAACATGGCAATATGAAAAAACGCTTACATCGATTAGCTAAAAAGCTTGATTTAACTTCTGATCAACGCGTTAAAGTGAAAGAAATTTTTGCCAATATGAAAACCCAGCGTCATGATCGAAAAGATGTATTATCGGGATTTAAAGAGCAAGTTCAGTCTTTGGTATTAATGAACGAATTTGATGAAAGTCAGTTTAAAGCCATTTATGCAGAGCACCAAGCAAGTTTTCAAGCTATTGAGATGGAAAAGGCTAAAATGCGTCATGCTATTCTGCAAGTATTATCACCAGAGCAGCAGCAGAAATTCTTAACAATGCACAAGCGTCGTGGTGATTTACGTTAATAGACTAAATGAGAATATTTTTGACATTTTGCTTTCTACCGAACGGCCATTTTTTTTGGCTGGTAGAAAGCGCCACTTCTCCATTGCACTGCGAATAGTATTACGGAAATAGCTAACTTTACTCTTCGATTCAAACTGAAGATCTTTTACTAAACCATTTTTATCAATATTAAATTTGACCATAACTTCTAGTTCGATGCCTTTTCTTTTAGCTGAATATGGATATTTTGGCTCTACCGAGTTTACTAACCGCGCAGCGATATTTTTCAAAGGGATAACAGCACTATCATTAACACTGTTGCTTAGTTTCCCTTTACTAAAGGACGTTGTATTGAATTTTGTACTATGAGGCAATTGTTGTGGAACTATGCCATGTTGCGTAGTGTTTAGCGTACTTAGCTGAGCATCTTTAGGTATTGCTGGTTCGTTTAATAATGAAGCAATTTGCTGAGAATAAGAATTTTTTGTCGTTGATATGCTTTTTGAATCTGTTCGCTTAAATGCTAACTCAGCAATTGATGGAGTGTTAGTAGTACCTAAATTTCTATCCATTTTGGCTTGAGCTATAAAGGCCGTATTATCTTGTGAAGTTTTTCTTTTTATTATCGAGTCTTTTTGATTAATAGGCAGCTCTTTGTCGTAAGAATTGGCCGTATTCTTTTTAACAATATTCGACAGATAAAGCGGTTTAATTTCTTTAGCATTCATTTGTTTTATTTTGTTGTTCAGCGGAGTGGCAATCGTTTTTTCTACTGTGTCATCAAGTACTAACAGTGGACTCATAGATAAAGCATTACTCTTTTCACGTTCAAATGCTAATGGCGTATAGCTCACTGCACTTTTATTGAGTTCATTTAATAAGCTAGGTAAGGAAATGTTGCCTGATGATATATCAAACATCGGCAAGGTTAATGAATGTTGAGAAAATGCAAAGATAATAGTGAATAATATTGTAAATGAAGCTAACCGTTTACCTGAATGGTTGGTACTTGTGCAATGCTGTTGTGTTTCAACAAGACGAAGAATACGTTGCTTTAAATCGCCACCAGAAGCCGCCATAGCCATATTTGGAATAGTATGATGGCGATGTTTTTGGCACAAAGATGCTGTATCTGCCAGGGTATGAGCATAAGCAAGTGGACTACCACAATGCTGCACAGCAATGTCATCACTACAGTACTCTCTTTCGTTACGCATTTGTTTAGATACCCAACGAACGGCAGGGTGAAAAAATAGTAAAATATCGACCAAGGTTTGCAAAAAATTAACCAGATAATCATGACGTCGAATATGAGCTAACTCATGTAGCAGCAACATATCTAGTTGTTGAGGTGTTAAACCTGACAGCATACTTAGCGGAACAAGCACAACGGGCTTTAACCAACCTATTGCCATAGGTACATCGGTTGTATTAGAGAGTAATAATGCTACTTTTCTTGATAGTCCTATTTTAGTAACAAGTGCATCAAACCTGACTTTAAGATCAAGTTCTGCCGGCATAGCGTTTTGTAAGGGCAATTTATTAACGTTGTAAAGCTCGATTATTAGCTTAAGCGTGAGCACTGATACAACAGTGAACCAAAGAATCGCAAGCGCAGGTAAATATTCGAACCATTCTAAGTACCATGCGTGTGCTTGTATTTGTTCCAAATAAAAGTTTTGGTTAAGCAGAGGCAGAGCCTGAACGAAGTTTGCGGTTTGTCGGTACTCAATATCGTAAACAATAAAAAAGGTGAAGATAGGTAATATGAGGTTGGCCAACATTGCTAAAGAGCTTAATGCGTAGCGCAATTGAGATTTTTGATATGAAATTAATGACAGTAAAGCTTTTAATATTAACGCAACTAAAGCTCCTTGCCATAAAAAATGGATAAGAGTTATCGCTAAACCAGCTAAGAATGGGCTATTGATTAAGCTTTCCTGCATCATTAATTACTTTAATTACCTTTGAGTCTAATTTATTAAGATTGTTGTTCTAGCTCGTTGAGTAACTGTCTAATATCCTCAATTTCTTCTTTGCTTGTCGAGTTATCTAAAGCACGCATCACCAATTTTGATGTTGAGCCGCCAAAAGCTTTCAAGACTAAATCTTTTAATAGTGATGATTGCGTCACCATTTGGCTATTAGCTGGAGCATAAACATGCGCTCGATTACTCTCATCACGAATCACCAAAGCTTTTTCGTGCATGATTTGTAATATTTTCAATACCGTAGTATAGCCAGTGTTTTGAGTTTGGCTAACTGTTTCATGAATTTGTCGGACTGTAGCAGGGCCCATTTTCCATAGAATATTAAGCAACGACAACTCTGCCTCGGTGGGCTTAATATTTGACTTCTCTCGTGACATTGAGATTCCTTTAGACAAATGTGTTTAGAATGATAATCATAACTATTATACGAATATACTCGTATCTGATGGGGCATATCCTAGCTTGCGCCGAATAAATGAGCAATAGCAATTGCTGAATTGTTTTATTTAATTATTAATGGCGCTGTAACGGGTCGCATTATTTATCGCCAGTTAGTGCTAACATTACTTCGCGAGACCGTGCCGGGAAGTTGGTAAATATACCGTCAACTTGATATTGCAAACACTGTTTGATTTGCGCAGGATGATCAACGGTATAAACCCATACTTGTAGGCCTTTGCTGTGAGCGTCGTTAATAATTTCAGGGTTAATAAAGTCGATAGCCAAGTTCAACATGTTAACCTTCAGCTTTTTACAAAACTCAGCGTAATCGACAGGACAACAGACAATCAAAGCAGCTGTATTAACAGCGGATAAATATTTTTTTGTATGTAGAAGTGTATGATGATTAAAAGATGAAATAATTATCTGCTGATAAGCTATTACACCATCTAATTTTAATTGTTGAATTAATTGTTCAAGCTTTTGCATTTCATCCGCAAGCGGCAAACCTTGTGTCGCAGACTTTAATTCAATATTGATCAGGCATTGCTGATTAATACACTGTAAAGCATCAGCTAATGTGCAAAGGCGGTATTTACCCTTTGTCGACATATCGGTGAGGTCAGTGAGTGATAGTTGATTAAAGTGGACTTTTTCTTTGCTAAAGCCTTCTTCATCACTACTTTCTTCAGTCCGATTAAGATAACTGTCATGTAACAGAATAAACTCACCACTAGGTTGATGGTACTGAATATCAAATTCAATACCATCGCAGCCTTGTAATATAGCTTGTTCGAATGCCAGAAGTGAGTTCTCTGGAAACTCACCACTAGCACCTCTATGAGCAATTATTTTCATCTGTTAATAAAATGGATGTTGAGTTTTAAACTAGGATTATACAAACCTGTCATGACGGTTTTACTGTAATAAATCTGCATAATGTTCACCAAGGCGAGTAACCGTTTCAGGACCTGCTTGTTGGTTAAACTTCACCATATTAGGTGCAAAGGTAGTAACAACAGTAGAGCCAAGTTTAAAGCGGCCCATTTCGGCACCTTTTTCTAATGTTATCGCGCCAGCACCTTGTGCAGGATATTGCCAACGAAATACATCTTTACCTGCAGGAGGGGTTACTGTGCCAGCCCAAATAGTTTCAATACTAGCCACTATTGTAGCGCCAACAAGCACCATCGCCATTGCGCCATGATCGGTATCAAAAATCGCAACCACACGCTCGTTACGAGCAAATAGATTAGGAACATTATTGGCGGTTAAAGGGTTAACTGAAAATAAATCGCCAGGGACATAAATCATTTCACGTAAAGTGCCTGTGACTGGCATATGGATGCGGTGATAATCTTTCGGTGCTAAATAAATACATGAAAACTCTCCGTCTTGAAAAGGTTCCGCCGTTGCTTTATCGCCCCCAAGCAAGGTTTCTAAACTGTAATTAAAGCCTTTTGCTTGAATAAGTTGTCCGTGCTCAATAGGGCCTTGTTGACTAATAGCGCCATCGACAGGGTAACAAACAGTATTTGGCGCATCGATAATGGTACGTGCGCCTTCTTCAAGTTCACGAGTAAAGAAATCATTAAAGGTTTTAAAGTCGGTAGCGTTTTTTAATTTAGCTTCAGCCATATTAATATCATAGGCTTTAATAAAAGCGCTGATGGCTTTTGTGGTTAACCAACCAGCTTCTGCCGCTGCAAATTTGCCTACTAGTCGAGAAATTCCATGTTTTGGCATCAGATACTGCAAAGCAATTTTTATTTTATTTACTAACACTGTTATTCCTTAATTTTCAATTTTAATCGTTAAAGCGCGAGGTTAGGGTATTGTCACCTAAACTGGCTAATATTTTTTGGAAACTGGCAAGTCGTTCTGGATAAATTTTACCGTCATCTTTTGCCGCAATGAGCGCACAACCCGGATCGTTTTGATGTTTACAGTCGCGAAATTTACAAGCGCCTAGGTATTCGTCAAATTCGATAAAGCCATTACTGACTTGTGCTGGCGATAAATGCCATAAGCCAAATTCACGTATACCTGGAGAGTCAATTAAATCACCACCTTGTTCAAAGTGATATAATCGAGCAACCGTAGTGGTGTGTTGTCCAAGCCCTGAATTTTCAGAAACTATTTTAGTGACCACACCTAATTCAGGCATTAAAGTGTTGGTTAGTGTTGACTTACCTACGCCGGATTGACCGACAAATATACTGGTATGTTGGCTTAACTGTAGTTTTAACTCGGGAATGCCTTCACCCGTTTCGTTACTAACATAAGTGACTTGGTAGCCAATGTTACGATAAATATTCAGCTGGTTTTCAATTTCATCACGATTGCTGTCATCGAGTAAATCAACTTTATTCAAAAGAATAACCGGCGTGATACCTGTTTGTTCAGCCGCGACTAAGTAACGGTCGATAATATCGGCATTAAAAGCCGGTAAAACCGAAGAAACAATGAGTATTTGACTAATATTAGCGGCAATGGGCTTAACACCGTCATAAACATCAGGTCGGCTCAGTACAGAATTTCGTTCGTGTACGGCTTCTATAACGCCAGAAATACTATGCTGTGTTTCTTTACCTTTGCGCCAAAGTACTTTGTCGCCACACACCAAAGAGGAAATGCTACGACGCAAGTTACAACGAAATATTTCACCGTCGCTGCCTTCTACATCGGCATGTTGACCAAAGCGACTAATAACCGTACCGTTTTCAGCTGCAGCGAGTTCATCATCTTGCCACTGCACTTTCTCAGTAGACTTACGTAACTTCTTGCTTTGGTTAGCTTTGATCTGTCGCGCTTGACCTTTAGTTATTTTTTTGGCTTTAGCCACAAATTACTCTCATTTTGTTTCAACTCTAGATTGCGATGTTAACTTGCCTGAGCAAACTACAAATAAATTTAATCATGCTACATTCTGACGTATTATATACTCAAGCAACGCATAAATGCATGCGTAATCGCGCCTTTACCAACACTAGGCTACATGGCTAGTGTGTTGAAAGCGTCTAATTTGATGAAAAGTAATTAACGTAGGAATGACAATGAACGCTAACGATAGCAATTTAATTTGGTTAGATTTAGAAATGACCGGCCTTGAACCGAGTACAGATGTGATCTTAGAAATTGCGACGATAATTACCGATAGTCAATTGAATGTTTTAGCTGAAGGTCCTGTTTTTGCTATTCATCAAAGCGATGAAGTATTAAATACCATGAATCCATGGTGTATCGATCATCATGGCAAGTCAGGCTTAACGCAAAGATGTCGCCAAAGTAGTACGACTTTAGCGCAAGCTAGCGCAGAAACACTGGCATTCTTTCAGCAGCATGTTACTAAAGGTAAATCACCAATGTGCGGTAATAGCATTGGCCAAGACCGACGTTTTATTAATAAATATATGCCAACATTTGAAGATTACTTTCATTATCGCAATGTTGATGTCAGTACGATAAAAGAACTAGCACGTCGTTGGAAACCAGAAGTATTGAAAAAAGTCGTGAAAACGGGAGCACATTTGGCCATGGATGATATTCGTGAATCAATTGCAGAATTAAAAATTTATCAGGAACACTTTTTTAAGCTTTAGTCTCTACACTGAATATACTGATAAATTAAAAGACGCACTAGCGTCTTTTTTTATAAAAAACTTGCAGGTCAGACCAGTTTGTTTGACAATAAATTAGTTCGATAAAATTTATATATAAAACCGCCATCAAGGATATTTATGACCAATCGCTTTAGTAGAATCATTAAAAAGATAAAAATGTTACCAAAAGCAACGCATTCGTTTTTACTGACGAAATTGTTCTGCTCGCAAGTAAAATATGCGCGTACCTCTAGAATTATCCTTCTTGAGGTTGAACAAAATAAAGTTAAATTACTGATAAAGAATAAAAAAAGAGTTCAGAATCATATCGGGGGCGTGCATGCAATTGCGGTGGCATTGTTGGCAGAATCAGCAACAGGTATCGTTTTTGGCATGAATTTACCCGATAGCTGCCTGCCTTTATTAAAATCGATGACCATGAATTTCCAACGCAGAATGCAAGGTGACTTAACCGCAATTGCCACCATCAGTGATGAACAAATATCATTATTGAACCAAGAGAAAGGTAATATGGAAATTGCTGTCAGTATTACTGATGAATCTGGCGAGCAGCCAATTGAATGTTTTATGACATGGGCGTGGATCACAAAAAAGCCAAGAAAATAAGCTCGTTAAGAACATAGAACACTAGAGTAATGAATGAGATATTAGCTACGGATGTGAAGTATTATTCAAATCTTTTTTGTCGATATTATCGGCGATAAACTTAACTTTAAATGATGCGATTACCCAAGTTAAAATGTTGAACTTGTATGATTAATCGTTGCTAATTGACGTTAAATCCATACACTGTGAGTTATATATTTAAAGTATCGTAAGGTGTTAAAACTAACATCTAGACGAAGCTTTATTTTATCAATGATACTTTATCTATTTGACTTGTTAGGATATTTCCCTGTTCATGGACTCTACACTGCCGCTATATCGTCAGCTATCAGGCCGATTTACATTATTAGCTTTAAGCTTTTTTTTACTTTGTTTTGTTGGTATTTCGCTTTACTTTCATCAGGAAAAAAATTTAGAGGAAGTTAAATATCAACAATTTCCGTCCATTGAAAAATATAACCAACGTAAAATACTTCTGATCAAAAACGAGCGCTTAATCAATAAGCTTATTAATAGTAAAGAAGCTGTAGTGTTTACTGATGGTTATCAAGCGCTTAATAATAATTTAAAAAACATTTCGGCTTTAAATAGCAATAATCGCCAATTATTTGAGCGGTTAACTCAACGGTTACAAATACAAGCCGAAAATGTCAGCCGCTTGACTGCAAGTGAAAGGCGAAACATTCAACTTAAAGACAACGTTATTATACAAATGACTTTAGTTGGCGATAGTTTATCTGAGTTAATTACAGCGCAAACTACTCAACAAATGAATTTATATCGTCAGATCACCCAAGACAACTTAACCGATCGGGTAACATCGATAAGAGCGAGATCACTAAGCCGGATAGTTGATAACTTAAATAAAAATCGAGAAATACATCAAGATTTAATGGATAGCTTGGTGATGTTTAAACAATTAAATCTACAGTATGACTTAATTGATTTCGATTATATCCAGCAACAATTTCATCATGAAATATCCGGTTGGTTGGCGAGTGCGGTAAAGGTAAAGGATAAAAATAGTAAAGAAAAAGTGCTATTTGAGCAAATGTCTATGCTGAATACGCTGCTATTTAGTGAGCAAAATACCTTTGCAAAATGGCGGGGTCAATTGAGCCGAGCGAATGACTTTCAAACTGAATTAACGGAACAACAAGCTGACCTGATGCCATTACTGGATCAAATACTTTCCGTACAACCACTAAAGCTTTCGATTATTGAAAAACAGCTAAATACTTGGTTATCAAAAGCCAATATTGCTTATCAAACCAAATATTATAGTTGGTTTGTTATCGCTGTCTTTACCTTACTTGCGCTCATTTTTATCAGCGTCATTGTTAGTATCCGACGAAAAATAATCTATTTTGGGACGTTAAGTACCACAGCGGTAGCAGAGTTAGTAACAAAAGGGCAGGTTACAACTGCAATCCCCGGACTTGAAATTACAACAATAATAAGTGCTATCAGACAGTTAGCTAGACCTGAGCATAGTGAGGCTGATTATAAGCAGCAGCAACAAAAACATTGTAACGATATTGCTTTAATGTCACAGCACAGTGGACATGTTTTTTGGCAGTTGCCATCGCTATCAAAAGAAACTAAACAAAAATTGTGTGCTTTCTTAGGTGCTGAAGATAAGCGAACTCATTGGCGTGGATATTTTAGCGCGCAAGACGTTCGTACTATTTTAGCTGCAGCACGACAAGCTAAAGAAAAGAAATGCGTTGAAAAAATAAGCTTAAAAAATAAGGACGATAAATCCATTGTTTTGACCGTTGAATACCGTGATGAAAAATGGTCTGGCAGTTTATGCGTTAACGAAGAATATCGACTCCTGAAAGATGAAAATATTAAATTGCAACAACAGCTTAAAGAGCAAAATAAAACTGATAAACTCGCGGCTATTACTAATAGTGAAGAGACAATTGTCTTAGCAAGTACCGCCATTTTTCAACGGCAGATGCTTACGTTAATAGCGGATGAAGAGCAACGGACCAACGCCCAATTACGACAATTAATCTGTCGAGCGGAACAGCAGAGAACTCGGGCGCAATTACGTTTAGACGATTTTGTCTTGAACTTATCAACAGTCAATTTTGTTAATGAAATACATACTGCTTTAACGAATGCTAGCCTGATTCAAGTGTATAAAAACAACTCGGTTTATTTGAATGTAGGGGCAAACTTGACGTCGTTAGTAACGCTTGAGAGTGAATTGTTTCAAGCGCTGATTAGCACTATCTGCCATAAAATATTGAGTGAACAACAGGGGGCAGTGCTTGATATTGATGCAAAAGTCATTGATGTTAACAGCGCGCAGCAAATTATACGGCTCACCTTTCAAGTTAATAAAGCGTCACATGTTAAAAAATTAGCGCAAGTGATGAATGAGTTAGTCATCGATGATGAAAAGAGTAGTACTTTCAATGATCCTATTAATCAATATCTACGAGACTTGCAGTTAGTTTTTAATGTCAGCAATAAAGAAAATCAGCCATTAGAATTAGCAAACAAGTTTTCTTTTGAGTTACCGTTAGCTATTGCTAATGATCTAAAGAAAAAGAGTAAAAGTAAGCCTATAGCATTAGCCAAATGCTCTCTTTTAGTTCTAGCGACTGACAAAAACAGCCGACAAAGAATTTGTAGTCAATTTCTAAATAGTAAAGCCGTAGTTGAAACAATGCAGGATTTGTCGCTATTTAAACGACAAATGAGTATTAAAAATTTAGCCAAGAATAAACTCAACGTTATTCTTCTATCACCTGAAGTGTATGCTTCTGATTACGATTTTATTACGCAGCATTTAGCGAGTTTACCGACTAAAATACAGCCAAAACTATTGGTTATACAGCCCTTTTACAGTGTTGATTTACCAAGGGCAGGGTTGTTTTCTATCAGTGACTTCCCTTGGTTCACCGGTGAGTTAGTGAAAAATGTTACTCAGTTACTAACTCAGAAAACCCATACTAATTTGTCATTTAATTCAGATGTTTTCCTACCTTATAAGTTTGTTCCTACAGACGTAGAGGTTTTATTAGGGATAGCCGAAGTGCGAAAACATCAAGCGCTACTGAGAATATTACATTGGCTTGGTTTACAAGTAACGGTTGTTTCCCAACAAACAGCTCTTGAGCGTTTATGGTTGTCAGGGCGATATTCAGTAGTGATAACTGAATTTCCTCCTCAGCATGTCGATATAGAAGCTTGGCCTACCAGTGCTCGTGGTATTTTTCTTTTACCTGGCGTGAAAAACAGTGAGAAAGATTTATTCAGCAAATTGAGCTTATCAAAATCATGGCATAGTGGTGATTTTGCACCGATGCAAGATATTCCCCAATTAATACAGCAATTATCGCCTTGGTTAAAGTCCGCTAAGAGTGCTAATAATAAAAATACCGTGCCGGTGGCGTTGCCTAATAAAAACAAAAAAAATGGCACTGAAATAATTACTCAAACACCTAAGGCAGAGCAAACGGAAGTATTACCGTCGTTAGACTCTGCTTTAAATGTTGAGCAAAAAACTGAACCGCTAGAAGAAGCTTTTGATTTAGCTATATATGCCAATAATCAAGGTTCTGCTAAGTTGGCTGCTTTTATGTTGGATGAGTATTTAGACGATATGAATGCTAATATGCTAGCTTTAAATAATGCGTTAGAAGAGCAGAAAGTGCATTTAGCATTACAACATTTAGCATCTTTAATAACGCTAGCCAATATTATTGCCGCTAAGCCATTCCTAGCGCAATGTATCGCGATACGAACGCTATTGAATAAAAATGAGAAAAGTAAGGTGTTGTCGTTGCAAGAAAAAACAAAATTGCAGCCGTTATTAAAGCACCTACAGCTATGTTTAGTAAAATTAACTGAGTTTACAGAATCGATATGAGTGTTAAATACCAGCAACCCACTGAAGATATTGTTAGTCCCTGTGTCCGAAATTGCTGTTTAAATGAAGAGGATGTTTGTTTGGGGTGCTTCCGACACATTGACGAAATTATGGCATGGCGCCAACTTGATACGACTGGAAAAAAGGAGGTTTTACATCAGTGTCAACAACGTCAACAACAACATGAAAAGTAGGTTCATATAATCAAGGTAACTAATGAACGTTGAACAAAACACATTAGCGCAATTGGATAAACTCAATGTCTTGATTATTGATGATAATCTGCTCGTGCATCACGTCTTAAAAGAAAGTCTATTTGCGCTTGGCATCAAAGAAGTTCGCTGTGCAGAAAATGCTTATTATGGTCTTCGATTGTGTGATGAGATGCACTTTCATATTATTATTTGTGCTTTTAATGTTAAAAGTGACAAAGATGGTTTTCATTTATTAGAAGAATTGAAATTTAAAGGTCACGTCACTAAAACGACAGTCTTAATTTTTCTCAGTTCAGAAACTGACGAGTCTTTAGTGAACTCAGTTATCGAATTACAGCCCGATGACTTTTGGACTAAACCGTTAGCGATAAATAAAATACGAACACGATTTGTATCAATATTAAAAATTAAACAGGTACTTTTTAATATTAATAGTGCGATAGATAGGAAAGCTTATGCCAAAGCCATCTATTTTGCTGATCGACACCTCCTTAACGACAAACTCATTCCTTATCACGCTAATATTAATCGTATTAAAGGCGAATCATTTTTGGCGCTTCGAGAATTTGTAGAAGCGGAAGCATTTTATCAGGGCTTACTAAAGCAATATCAATACTCTTGGGTCTATTTAGGTTATGCGAAAGCTCTGCTAAAACAAGGTCGTATAGATGAAATTAGTGGTATGTTAAAAACATTGATTGATAAACCTGATACACGTTTTGGTGCTCACGATATGATGGCGCAATATTTCATTGAGCAAGAGCAATATCAACAAGCTTATGAAGAAATTAAAAAAGCGATGGCACTTTCGCCAAGAAACATAGAACGTAATAAAAAATCTTGGGATTTAGCTCGGCTTACCCATGATCATAAAGGGCAATACATCGCAACGCGTAATATTGCGCAACAAGCGAAAAACTCAATTCATGATTCGCCAGAACTTCTACTTAATGTTATTCGTTCAGGTATAGACTTTGCCTGTGCTACGCCAGATGAAAGTGCACATTCAGTACTGCAGCAAACTGATCGCTATATTACGCAATTTGATCATGACTATAAAGATGCTCATTTATTTAAACAGCAGATGATCGTTGTTAAAGCTAGGTTACATAATGTGCGTAATGAGCAGGACAAAGCAACCAAGTTGGTTGAGAACCATATGTCACTTAAGCCGACATTATTGGTGGAAGACAACTTAGACAGAGTAAAAGTACTACACGAATTAGGTATGCGTGAAGACGCTATTCATCTCTTAGAAGCGATAAGAAATCAAATTGCTGGAGACTCGTTAAACAGCCAAGTAGTAAGACGCTATATTGAGCAAGAAACCCAAGAACGTGAAGAGATACATTTCACCGCAACACAACTAAACAGTATGGCAGTAGAACATTTTCAAAAAAATAGATTATTGCCTGCACTTGATGCTATTCGTCAAGCTTTGATACTCAGTCCTGAAAATTTGAAACTTAAATTTAGTCAGCTAAAAATATTGATAAAAATAAAAAAAGACCAACAAGGTAACGCCGATCATATTAACCTTGCTGAACAACTCATATCCAATCTTAGTCAGTTAGCGCTAGAAGGAAAAAGCTCGACTATTTTTGCTGAGTTAGTCTTGAAATGGCAACAAGAAAAAGCACAAAACATCGCTAACTAATTCTGACACTAGGCATCACGTGGCATGCCTTTCTCTACGGAACGAATTAAGCGCGCAGTTAAACGTAAATTCTTATTTTCATCTAATGCTTGTTGTTTTAATCTTTGTTGAGTTATTGCCCATTCTATATGCTCAGCAACCATTGCCTCAGCGCTTTCTAGTTTTTGCGTTAACGCGTCTATATTGTGTTCAGAAAAATTAGCATTACCAAGTGCCACTGCAATATTACGCTGCCAACATTGAAAACCAATACGACGGATAGGTGAACCTTCAGTTTTAGATAGAAATGTTGCTTCATCCCAAGAAAACAATGTTAACAAAGCAATATTGTCTAAGTTTTGTCTTGGTTTAAAATCATCTTCACTGCCAAGTTTTGCAAACTTATTCCATGGACAAATTAATTGGCAGTCATCACAACCATAGATTCTATTGCCAATTAAAGGGCGAAATTCAACAGGTATGGCATCACGTAATTCTATTGTTAAGTAAGATATACAACGTCTAGCATCAACAACATAAGGTTCAACTATTGCTTGTGTCGGGCAAATTTTTATACAGGCAACACAACTACCACAATCATTTTGGGGCTTTGTATCAGTAATTAGGGGTAAATCTACTAACAACTCTCCGATAAAGAACCATGAACCGGCTTGTTTGTTAATTAATAATGAATGTTTGCCTACCCAACCTAAACCGGCTTTTTCTGCTAATGGCCTTTCAAGGATTGGTGCTGAATCTACAAAAGGACGGTAATTAAAATCCTCACAATGTGCTTTAATATTCTCGCCTAATTGTTTTAGACGTTTACGCATTAACTTGTGATAATCTCGGCCTAAAGCATAGCGACTAATGTAGGCGTGATCGCTATTTTTTAATATCTGCGCGAACTTTGCATCAGTAGGTAAGTAATCCATACGTACGCTAATGACATTAAGAGTTCCTTCAACTAACTCCTTTGCTCTAGCACGCATTAACCCGTGGCGAGCCATATAGTCCATGTTGCCGTGATAGTTATTTTCTAACCAACGCGTTAATGCTGATTCATGCTCAGATAAGTCGACATCGCAGATCCCCACTTGTGAAAAGCCAAGTTCTTGACCCCAAAGCTTGATTTTTTCCGTTAAATCTTGATAGTTAATAGCAGGTGTTGTCATGGTGGCCGAATATTCAAACAAATAAGGTGGTATAGCAAGTGTCGATAAGTTTAACACATCATGTTTATAAGGTTAATCAGCTACAACGTTATGAAGCTGAGGCGGCAAAAGCCATGGGTATATCTTTATGGCAATTAATGCAGCAAGCAGGGGCCGCCGTATTCAATAAAATACGACAAAACTTTCCAGCGGCACGCACTTTACTCATTGTTTGTGGCAAGGGCAATAATGGTGGTGATGGTTATATTATTGCTAGGTTGGCGCAGCAAGCAGGTTTAAGCGTGACCGTGATTGTTAATGGTGAGCGTGCCTCGCTCGCTCCGACAGCAGAGCAAGCCTTAATTTTACTTGAAGAATTACCCGTTATAATCGACTTTTGTCACGATCATGTCGCCATGCAGCTTGCTATTAAAGCGTTTACGGGCGATTTGATTGTAGATTGCTTATTTGGGATTGGTTTTCAGGGAGCATTATCACCTTCACTTGTGCAATTGATCACTGATATCAATAATAAGTTATGCACGCGGGTTTCTGTTGATGTCCCGTCAGGGTTAAATGCTGACTTAGGCACAATATCTTCTGTGGCGATACAAGCTGATTTAACGGTGACCTTAATTGCATACAAACAAGGTTTATTGACAGGACAAGCGGCTAATTATGTCGGCAATTTACAACTTGAAACGTTAAACGTTAACCATGCGCTAGCCCAACTCTCGCCTGCAACTTGTTTTCGACAAAATGAGCAAACTATCCCAGCCGTTCCACAACGAGCACCCTGTAGCCATAAAGGTCATATTGGAATGTTATTAGCGGTGGGAGGGAATCATGCTTTTACCGGAGCTATTTGCTTGGCCGCGGAAGCAGCTTTGCGCTCAGGTGCCTCATTAGTGAGTGTTTGTTGTCATGAAAAGTCTCGAAGTGTCCTATTGACTCGACAACCAGAGTTGATGGTAGTGGCTGACTCGGCGGAGGCATTAAACCGTTCGACGATAGTCACTAAAGCGAAAGCCATAATACTCGGGCCAGGCCTAGGGCAAGATGATTGGTCAAAAATGTTATTTAATGCGGTTATTAAATTGACTCAGAAAAAAGTGATTGATGCTGATGCTTTAAGGATACTTGCGCAAAACCCTATCAAGAATCAGCATTGGGTTTTGACTCCTCATCCAGGCGAAGCTGCAGCATTACTTTCATGTTCGGTTGCCGATGTTGAAGCAGATAGGTTTTCAGCGGTACAGAGCATTGCCCAACAATATGGCGGTATCTGTGTATTGAAAGGCGCGGGCACATTAGTATCAAATGGCAAAGATATTTGGGTGAATAGTACCGGTAATCCAGGCATGGCAAGCGGTGGTATGGGGGATGTACTCAGTGGTATTATTGGAGGCTTAATTTTGCAAATGCCAGATTTATTTAGCGCAGCCCGACTTGGTGTCTATATTCATGGTCGCGCAGCTGATATTATGAGCAAAAAACAGGGACAAATTGGTTTACTTGCCAGTGATTTATATCCCGAAATACAACGTCTAATTAATGCTCAAAGCTAGCCAGAACTATGTGCTCAACAAGCTAGCTCTGTTGGTATAATGCTCTAGTAGATGCGATACTTTAGAAAGAATAACGATAAAATGATTAATGCAGTGACTAAAAAAAATTTTATATTAGTGGATGAACTGGCAACAATTGCCATGGGTAGACAATTAGCTGATATTGTAAAAAACAACTTGAAACAAGGTATCACTGTTTTTTTAAACGGTGATCTTGGCGCAGGAAAAACCACGCTAACACGCGGGTTTGTCCAAGGTATGGGGCATGTAGGTCATGTTAAAAGCCCAACCTATACCATCGTGGAACCGTATGATTTATCCGACTGGCAAGTTTATCATTTTGACTTGTACCGCTTGGCTGACCCGGAAGAGTTAGAGTACATGGGGATTCGAGACTATTTTAACAGTAACAGTTGTAGTTTCATCGAATGGCCTGAAAAAGGCGAGGGTATGTTGCCAGCACCCGATATGATTATTGATTTAGCTTATCTTGATGAACAGCGTCAAATTTCGCTGCAGGCTAAAACTGCTTTAGGTGAGCGTTTAGTATCCATGTTAGTGAATCCTGTGGCGTGATGACCTTTAGAACGTTCGAATACAGCGTTAAATAAAATGATACTAAGTTGATAAAGTTCTTTATAGAGGTAAAAAATACGATGCGTTCAGCAAGTTTCGCAAAAAAATTCACTGCAATGTTAATACTTTGGTTGTGTGCAGCAATGGCTGTTAGCGCAAGTAATAGTATTGAAAGTGTGCGGATATGGCCAGCGCCTGAAAATACGCGTATTGTCTTCGATTTAAGCCAAGAACCTGATTTTAAATATTTTTCCTTAAAATCACCTCAACGTTTAGTCATTGATTTTAAAAATAGTAAAAACAATGCCGCATTAATGTCAGCGATAAAAGATGATCGCCGAGTAAAAAGAATTCGTACCAGTAGCTCAAAAGAAAAAGGCACGACTCGTTTAGTACTAGAATTAGCCGAAAACTATCGGATTTCTGTCTTTCCGTTAGCACCAGCTGGACAGTATAGTGATCGGCTTGTTATTGATCTTTATGATAAAAAAAGTCAGCCGATTGCGAAGCACGACAATAGCCAAGGTAAGCGTGATATCGTTATTGCCATTGTCGCAGGGCATGGTGGTGAAGACCCCGGCTCAATTGGTGCTGCAGGCACTTATGAAAAACATGTCACTTTAAATATTGCAAAGAAGTTAACTCACTTAATCAACCAAAAGCAGGGGCTTAAAGCGGTTATGATTCGCAGTGGCGACTACTATGTTGATCACAACAGGAAAACAGAGTTAGCCAGAACGTCTAAAGCGGATCTGCTCATTTCTATCCATGCGGATGCGTTTACCTCATCAAAACCTAATGGTGCTTCTGTGTTGGTACAAGCAACGCGCCGTGCTGATTCAGAATTTACTCGTTGGATTCAAAATAGAGAAAAAAATTCCGAGTTGTTAGGTGGTGCAGGAGAGACCATTAGAAAAACTAAGGATAATAATCTAGCGATTGCTCTCGGTGATATGAAAAAAGAATACACCATGGCGAGCAGTTACGATTTTGCAGAGCATGTAGTAAAGCAATTGAAAAAAGTAACAAAACTCCATAAGCATAAACCCGAGCGCTTAAGTTTGGCGGTTTTAAAATCTTCAGATATTCCATCGGTACTAATTGAAACGGGTTTTATTTCTAATCCACAAGAAGAAAAACGCTTAAATAATGCGGCCCATCAACAGAAGTTAGCTAAAGCAATCTATATTGCCGTTGATGACTACTTCTCTCGTAATCCTCCCGATGGCACCTTAATGGCAGCGACACGGGTACGAGAGCACAAAATTAGCCGTGGCGAGTCACTTTCTGTTGTTGCACAGCGTTATAAAATATCCGTAAGACAATTAAAATCAGCCAACAACCTCAAATCAAATGTTGTGCGAATTGGCCAAACACTAAAAATACCACAGGCAGGTTAACGCACTAATGACCATTGCAATATTGCCCGCTCGCCTTGCTAACCAAATTGCTGCTGGTGAGGTAGTTGAGCGTCCAGCCTCTGTCGTTAAAGAACTCGTTGAAAATAGTATTGATGCTGGCGCCACAACGATCAGAATTGATATTGAAAAAGGTGGCGCTAAACGTATCCGTATTGTCGACAATGGCAAGGGAATAGCGAAAGATGAATTAGGGTTAGCATTGAGTCGACATGCAACCAGTAAAATTAAAGATCTTGATGATCTTGAAGCTATTAGCAGTTTAGGGTTTCGTGGTGAAGCATTAGCAAGTATCAGTTCGGTCGCTCGTTTAACTTTAACGTCCAAGCCAGAATCACAAACGTCGGCATGGCAGGCGAATGCCGAAGGACGTGATATGAGTGTAGCGATTAAACCCGCAGCTCACCCGAATGGCACCACAATTGATGTGATCGACTTATTTTTTAATACGCCAGCAAGACGTAAATTTTTACGAACAGAAAAAACAGAATTTGCTCATATTGAGGAAGTCATTAAGCGCATTGCTTTAGCACATTTCGATGTCACATTTGTGCTCAGCCATAATCATAAAGTCGTTAAGCAATTTCGTGTCGCAAATTCTTCAGTACAATGCAGTAAACGAGTAGCGCAAGTTTGTGGTCAAAAATTTATTGATAATGCGATAGAAGTTGACTGTCATCATGAAGGACTGCATTTGCATGGTTGGATTGCTCAACCGAGCTTTTATCGTAATCAGAATGATCTCAGTTATAGCTACGTTAATGATCGTATGATGCGCGATAAGTTGATTAATCATGCTATTCGCCAAGCTTATGCCGATTTACTTCCCAATGACAGCTATCCCGCATTCGTTTTATTTTTAAAGCTGGATTTTCGTGATGTTGATGTAAACGTGCATCCTGCAAAACATGAGGTGCGTTTTCATCAAGGTCGTTATGTACATGACTTTATATATTCTGTTTGTAGTAAGGCCTTACAAAATGAATTAGCACTTAATGTCGATAGTACGACAGGCGAAATTATCAGTGTCGATAATACTGATGACATTCAACAGCGACCTACTGATAATGCTAGTTTTATAACGCCTTTGCGGACGAGTGTATCGACCGAACAGCAAAACGAGGCTCAGGCTAGTTTGTCGTTATCATCACAAAAGGTAACTTCAGGTGTAAACCTTAATGAGTCGGTTCCAAGTACTCAATCTGGTTATTCTGTGCAAGCAAATGCGCGACATTACTCAGCAAAAATTAATCCTCAAGCGAGCAAAGCTTATAGTGATTTAATGACACCATTAGCCCTTGATTCTCAAATAGTGGCACCTGAATCAATACACCATGAAAGTAGTGCATCTGTCACCACAGCAGTTGTTGACCCTGAGACCTCAGGAATTACAGAAGCAACGAAAATACTATACTGGCAAGCCCCACACTATTTAGTTTTCCAGCAACAACAAACGCTTCGCTTATTGTCGATTAAGAAACTTGATCTATTGTTGAAATTACAAACTATTAAGCAAAGGTGGCATGAAAAGCTCGTTAGCCAACCATTACTATTACCAATAAAAATTACTGTCAGTGAAAAAGTTGCTAAATTTGTAGAAATAAATACAAACCAATTTCAACACTTAGGCATGGAAATTCGTCTTCAGGGTAGTGACACATTACAAATTAGAAAATTCCCAGCTTTACTAAGAAATAAAGATATAGCGAATAGTTTTGATAGATTAATGAAGCGGTTAGACGTTGAAAACCATGAAGATGTACATGCAGATATTGATTGGCAAATGGCATTAGCCGAGTTAATGTTAAGTGAGCAAGAAAGCCAAGAATATGCATTACAAGTTTGGCGAAATGCTGAAAGTCATTTTAATTCTCAATTTGAACAGCAGCTACGCTTGAATTCTGTAGTCATCGACCTCACATCTTCTATAAATCTGTTAGAGTAAAAAACTACCTTAATGACTAATGTGGTAAACAAACAAAATATAGACCAGAAGCAACCGCCCGTTATTTGTTTAATGGGGCCGACAGCGTCTGGTAAAACTGCATTAGCGATGGCGTTATATGATGCATTGCCTTGTGACATCATTAGTGTTGATTCAGCGTTAGTTTTTAAAGGTATGGATATAGGCACGGCTAAACCAACAGCTGAGGAATTAGCCGCATATCCACACCAATTGATCGATATTAGAGATCCATCAGAAAGTTATTCTGCTGCTGATTTTTGTCAAGACGCTTTAAAAGCGATTGCAAAAAGTCGAGATAATGGTCGTATACCGTTATTAGTGGGCGGCACCATGATGTACTTTAAAAGTCTGATTGAGGGGATTTCACCGTTACCGGAGGCAGATCAAAGTCTTCGAAATGTGATCGCGCAAGAGGCAGCTGACAAAGGTTGGCCGGCGATGCACGAGCAGTTAAAGAGTTTTGACCCCGTGTCAGCAGAGCGTATTCATCCTAATGATCCGCAGCGACTGGCACGTGCAATAGAAGTTTACCGAAAAACGGGTAATACTTTGACACAATTGACTGAGATAAAAGGTGATAAAGTTAGCGGAAATGTTTTACAGTTCGCTATCGCACCAAAAGAACGTAGCGACTTGCATGCAAGAATAGAGTTGCGTTTTAATCAAATGATAGAGCAAGGCTTTCAGGAAGAAGTTATTGCCTTAAAGCAGAGACAAGATTTACATCAAGATTTACCTGCAATTCGTTGTGTTGGATATCGACAAATGTGGCAACATTTAGCCGGTGATTACGATCACGATGAAATGACTTTTAAAGGTGTATGTGCAACTCGCCAGTTAGCAAAAAGACAACTAACCTGGCTACGAAGTTGGCAAGATTTACAATGGTTGCATATGGAAGATGAAAATAATTTACAAGTAATTTTATCGGCAGTAAGCAAAGTTTAGACATTGATGTATAATTAAAATAGTTGTGCATTAAGCAGCTATTTTTATTGAATAATTTTAATAATAAATTGAAACGAATACTTAACTTTTACTAAAAAAAACAAAAGGGGCCAAATAATGGCAAAGGGGCAATCTTTACAAGACCCATTTTTGAATGCGTTACGTCGTGACCGTATTCCGGTAGCAATATACTTAGTTAATGGCATTAAACTACAAGGGCAAGTAGAGTCATTTGATCAGTTTGTAATATTACTAAAGAATACTGTTAGCCAAATGGTATATAAGCACGCTATTTCAACAGTCGTGCCAGCGCGAGCAGTAACTACTATGCCTGCCCCACAAGCAAATCAGGATTCAGAAGATTAATGGAAAAAGCTAGTATTGTATGGAGTCGCTCATTTGTTTGATAGATATCAAGCAGGTGAGCAGGCGATACTTGTTCATTTAGATTTCCCTGATGATAATACCCGCGAAGACCTGCAAGAGTTCGAAATGCTTGTAGACTCTGCTGGTATAACGGCGTTAAATACGATTACTGGTAAACGCAATACCCCGCACCCGAAATATTTCGTTGGTACAGGTAAAGCACAAGAAATTGCTGACGCTGTACGCATGTTCGATGCGAATATAGTCTTGTTTAATCATAGTTTAGCGCCATCACAGGAAAAAAATATTGAAGCATTGTGCGAATGCCGAGTGGTTGATCGTACGACGCTAATTTTAGATATTTTTGCACAACGCGCTCGAACTCATGAAGGTAAGTTACAAGTTGAGTTAGCGCAATTACGCCATATGAGTACCCGACTGATACGTGGTTGGACTCATTTAGAGCGTCAAAAAGGTGGTATTGGTTTACGTGGACCAGGCGAAACTCAGCTTGAAACAGATAGACGTTTGTTACATGAGCGTATGGTTAATATTCGTAAACGTCTTGGAAAAGTTGAAAAGCAAAGACAGCAGGGGCGTAGGGCAAGAACTAGAGCCGAAATTCCCACTATTTCCTTAGTCGGTTATACCAATGCAGGTAAATCAACACTTTTTAATAAAATCACGCAGGCCGATGTTTACGCAGCAGACCAACTATTTGCAACGTTAGATCCGACCTTACGTAAAATTGAAGTTGATGATGTCGGTCGAGTTATTCTTGCTGACACCGTAGGATTTATCCGTCATTTACCTCATGATTTAGTTGCAGCGTTCAAAGCGACGTTAACAGAAACACGCGAAGCAGAGTTGTTATTGCATGTTATTGATATCTCGGATGAACGACGCAGCGAAAATATAGAACAAGTAGAAGAAGTTTTAAAAGAAATAGAAGCGGGCGATGTGCCACAGTTACTTATTTGTAATAAAATCGACCGCTTAGATGATGTTGAGCCGAGAATTGATCGTGATGATCAAGGGCGACCTATTCGTGTTTGGCTGTCAGCGCAGCAAGGCATTGGTATAGAGCTTTTATTTGAAGCACTTGCGGAACGTTTGGGCAAGCAAATCATCACACATTTACTCTGTTTACCCCCTAGTGCGGGTAAACTTCGCGGTCAACTTTATCATTTAAATTGTATTACTGATGAGCGATACGACGAGCAAGGTAACTGTTTATTAGATATAAAGTTACCGTTGAGAGAATGGAATCAGTTACTAAAACAAGATGAAGCAGAAATAGAGCACTTTATTCAAACTTAACAGACTGATATATTAGATGAAACGCAGTGTTTTATCGTTTATATAGCAGTTAGCGCATTAATTTTTTATAGCGGAGAGTACCATGGCTTGGAATGAACCGGGGAATAATGATAAGGATCCCTGGAAAAATAAAGGTGGCAAGAACCAAGGCCCACCTGACTTAGATGATTTATTAAAAGATATCGGCAACAAGTTTGGCGGTATTTTCGGTGGCAAAAAATCAGGAGGCGGATCTGGAAGCAACTTTTCTAGTATTGGCATCATGGTATTGCTTGTTGTCGCGATTTTGGTCTATGCCTTTAATGGTTTTTATACTATTAAAGAAGCTGAAAAAGGTATCGTTTTACGTTTTGGCCAATATGCCGGTATGGTAGAGCCAGGCTTAAGCTGGAAATGGACTTTTGTCGACCGTATTATTCCTGTTGATATGCAAACGACACGAAATCTTCCATCGTCAGGCTTTATGCTAACGAAAGATGAAAACGTTGTGCGTGTTGAGATGGAAATTCAATATCGTGTTGTTGATGCGCGTAACTACATCTTTAGTGTCACGAATGCTGATGAAAGTTTAAGTGAATCACTTGATAGTGCTTTACGTTACGTTATTGGTCACGCAAAAATGGATGACATTTTGACCAGTGGTCGTGAAGAAGTGCGTCAAGCGGTATGGCAAGAGTTAGAAAAAATAATTGAACCTTACAAATTAGGTTTAATTATTGTTGATGTTAACTTTAAAGATGCTCGTCCTCCTGAAGAAGTTAAAGACGCCTTTGATGACGCTATTTCTGCACAAGAAGATGAAGTACGTTTCTTACGTGAAGCTGAAGCCTATGCCAGAGGTATTGAACCTCGTGCTCGTGGTCGTGTGAAGCGTTTAGAACAAGAAGCATTAGCGTATAAATCGCAAATACTACTTGATGCTGAAGGTGATGTGGCTCGTTTCAATAAGCTATTACCAGAGTATCAAGCTGCACCGGAAGTGACTCGTCAACGTTTATATATAACGACGATGGAAAAAGTTTATAGCAACACCAGTAAAGTTATGGTTGATGTTGATGGTGGCAATAACATGATTTATTTACCATTAGATAAGATTATGCAACAACAATCTGGTGGTCAACGTGCTACTCAGCAGTCATTGCCGTCGGTAAATACATCGTCAAGCAGCAATAACACTGCACCTTCATTATCCAGTCGTAATGACCGTTTCAATAATGGGAGAGATTAAGCCATGAAGAATTTTTTATTGGCAATCATTGCCTTGTTATTGGTGCTTACGGTTTCTTCTGTTTTTGTCGTTTTTGAAGGTCAACGTGGTATTGTTTTCCAATTCTCAAAAATTACGCGTGATGTTGATACCGGTGACATGAAAGTGTACGAACCAGGTCTACACTTTAAGTTTCCATTTATTAACACAGTACGTAAAATTGATGCGCGAATTCAAACACTAGATGAAGCTGCAGATCGCTTTGTAACATCTGAGAAAAAAGATTTAATGGTCGACTCATTTGTTAAATGGCGTATTGTTAATTTCTCTACGTACTATTTACGTACTTCAGGTTCAATTGAGAATGCTCGTGCGCTACTGAAACAAAAAGTTAACAATGGTCTACGTACCGAAATTGGTACACGTACTATTAAAGAGATTGTTTCAGGTGACCGTGATGACATTATGGCAAAAGCATTAGAAAGTGCTGAAAGTAGCCGTGAAGATCTAGGTATTGAAGTGATTGATGTTCGTATTAAGGCAATTAACCTGCCGACAGAAGTTAGTACTTCTATTTACGAGCGTATGCGTGCTGAACGTACTGCCGTGGCGAAAGAACATCGTTCACAAGGTCAAGAGCAAGCTGAAATCATTCGTGCAACGATTGACGCTAAAGTTACAGTCATGTTGGCCACAGCGCAGAAAAATGCGCAAGAAATTCGTGGTGAAGGTGATGCTTTAGCCGCAAAAGTTTATGCGGATTCATACACTCAAGACGCTGAGTTTTACAACTTTTTTAGAAGCTTAGAAGCTTACGAAAAAAGCTTTAGCTCTAAGAGTGATATCATGGTTGTTAAACCTGATAGTGACTTCTTTAATTACCTAAAAGATGGTAAAAAAGCGAAGTAATCTTGCTGGTTAATTTGTTACTGAAAAGCCATGACATTGTCATGGCTTTTGTATTTTATAAGGAAAGTTAATGCTCACAACATTGCTAATGGCGCTTGCTATTGCCCTAATTATTGAAGGATTGATCCCCGCTCTTTTCCCTAATAAATGGCGCGCTTATGTTTTGAAATTGGCCAATGAACCCGTGAGTGCTGTCCGTCAAATCGGTATATTTTTAGTGTTAATTGGTGTTGTACTACTTTGGGCCGTAAATTAATTACTTTGCTAACCCTTCACTATCACTAGCTTTTTTTTTATAGCATTAAAAATCAACAATTATTGCTTGGACTCAATATTGATATTTGATAGAATCCCCGCCTAATTTTCTTACCAATATGTGAACATGGGTAAAAACGTCGTAGTTCTAGGCACCCAATGGGGTGACGAAGGTAAAGGTAAAGTCGTAGACTTACTTACTGATAAAGCTAAATATGTAGTGCGCTATCAAGGTGGCCACAATGCTGGTCATACACTAGTCATTAACGGTGAAAAAACTGTATTACACCTTATTCCATCTGGCGTGTTACGTGATAACGTAAAATGTTTAATCGGTAATGGTGTTGTTCTTTGTCCTAAAGCACTTATGACAGAAATGGCAATGTTAGAAGAGCGTGGCGTACCAGTACGTGACCGTCTTTTAATTAGCGATGCATGTCCGTTAATTCTTCCTTATCACAATGCATTAGATGCAGCTCGTGAAAAAGCACGCGGTAGCAAAGCTATCGGTACTACAGGTCGTGGTATTGGTCCAGCTTATGAAGATAAAGCTGCTCGCCGTGGTTTACGTGTTGGTGATTTATTTTGTGCAGAGTCATTTGCCGCAAAATTAAAAGAAATTATGGAATACCATAACTTCGTATTAACCGAATACTACAAAGCTGAGCCAGTAAGCTACGAAGAAGTGCTTAAAGATGCAATGGCTGTTGCTGAAGTAATCAAAGGCATGGTTGCTGATATCTCTGAAATGTTAGATCAAGCGCGTAAAGCGGGCGAATCTATCATGTTTGAAGGTGCTCAAGGCACGTTACTTGATATCGACCATGGTACATACCCTTACGTAACGTCGTCTAATACAACTGTTGGTGGCGTTGCTACTGGTAGTGGTTTTGGTCCGCTTTACTTAGATTACGTTCTTGGTATCACTAAAGCATACACAACACGTGTTGGTTCAGGTCCATTCCCAACTGAGCTAGATGACGAAGTTGGTCATCACTTAGGCACTGTAGGCCATGAATTTGGCGCTACAACTGGCCGTGAACGTCGTTGTGGTTGGTTCGATGCTGTTGCAATGCACCGTGCTGTACAAGTGAATAGTATCACGGGTTTTTGTTTAACTAAGCTTGATGTTTTAGACGGCTTAAAAACGTTAAAAATCTGTATCGGCTACAAAACGGCAGAAGGTGATGTAATCACTGTACCGCCAACAGCAGCTGAAGGTTACGAAAAAATCACACCAGTATACGAAGAAATGCCAGGTTGGAGCGAATCAACTGTTGGTGCTACTAGTGTTGATGCTTTACCAGCAAATGCTATTGCGTACATTAAACGCATTGAAGAAGTGACTGGCGTACCTGTAGATATTATCTCAACTGGTCCAGATCGTGTTGAAACTATGATTTTAGTTAATCCGTTTGACGAATAATTAAATTTTCACTGTTTTAATTTCTTTTTAAAAACCACCTTTTAGGTGGTTTTTTTATGTCTAAAATTGTTTGATTATTCAAGACTAAGTTCATCAAAGCTTAGCAGAAATTCTTCAATAAAAGCCTATGTGTTAGGTGTTTACATGGGTGTATCAGTTAATCTTATTATAAATAAAACTAAGAGAACTGCGGCTAAATTCTGTTATCTGCGATGAAATGAAGCAAAGATGAATAGTTTGATAAGTAAAACAATCGTTTTAAACTAAAGTTTTATAGTTAAGCCAGACAAGGTGGAATAATTGCACTCAAGGCTTGTTTTCCAATGAATACTTAACGCTTTATGCTGAATATTCAGCTAAGTAATGTGAAATATGAAACTGCTAAGGCTATATTATTTATAGCTTGTAGCGAATTAATATATATAAAACAGCTTGAAATTAGCAGCCGCATTGCAATAACATATAAAACAATGATAATGAATATAAACACCATGAATTGTTGCAGGTGCAACATTTTGTATGACTAACTCATGCATTACACTTACCGATTAGGAATAGATATGACAGATTTTCGCCAACAAGCACTTGATTATCACGCTTACCCGACTCCAGGGAAAATAAGTGTTGAACTAACTACCCCAGCTGAAACTAGTGAAGATCTCTCACTTGCTTATAGCCCAGGTGTTGCTGAGCCTGTTCGTGCTATTGCTGAAAATCCTGATGATGTTTACAAATATACCGGAAAAGGTAATACCGTTGCGGTGATCACTAATGGTACGGCTATTTTAGGCTTAGGTAATTTAGGGCCAATGGCTGCTAAGCCCGTAATGGAAGGTAAAGCTTTATTATTCAAACGCTTTGCTGGTATTAACTCTTTTGATATTGAAGTTAAACATAAGACAGTTGAAGACTTTGTTAACACGGTAGCTAATATCGCAGATAGCTTTGGTGGTATTAATTTAGAAGATATTAAAGCACCTGAATGTTTTGCTATTGAAAAAGCCTTGATTGAACGCTGTAAAGTACCCGTATTTCATGATGATCAACACGGTACCGCTATTGTTACAGCTGCAGGTATGATTAATGCGCTAGAAATTCAAGGCAAAGAACTTCGTCATGCCAATATTGTATGTATGGGCGCAGGCGCAGCGGCAATTGCTTGTATGGAATTATTGATTAAATGTGGTGCACAGCGTGAAAAAATTTACATGCTCGACACTAAAGGCATTATTCACACCCGCCGTGATGATCTTAATGAATACAAAAAATTATTCGCGAACAACACCGATAAACGTACATTAGAAGAAGCTATTGATGGCGCTGACGTGTTTGTTGGTGTTTCTGGACCTAATGTACTATCAGCAGCAAATGTAAAACTGATGGCTCCTAAGCCGGTTATTTTTGCTTGTTCAAATCCTGATCCAGAAATTAAACCAGAACTAGCACTGGCAACTCGCGATGACTTAATCATTGCTACTGGCCGCTCTGACTATCCGAACCAAGTAAATAACGTACTTTGTTTCCCATTTATTTTCCGTGGCGCTTTAGATGTACGCGCACGTACAATTAATGACGAAATGAAAATTGCCGCAGTACATGCCATTCGTACTTTAGCAAAAGAAAAAGTGCCTGCTGAAGTGCTAGCAGCAAGTGGTAGTAACAGCTTAAGCTTTGGTAGAGATTATATTATTCCTAAGCCAATGGATTCACGTTTACGCTCAGCTGTCGCTATTGCCGTAGCTCAAGCCGCGGTTGATTCGGGCGTTGCAGCATTACCTATGCCAGAGAATTACGAAGGTTAAGGTAAGCCTAAACGTTATATTTAGATAATTTTCTGACCATTTTAGAAAGGGAAGCTTGTAGCTTCCCTTTTTTATTGCTTTAAATTGTACGTAAATATCTTCTTTGCTGTTATTTATCTAATTCATTGAAATAAGACAATGAGGCTAGACTGACATTGCGATTGATTTAAGGATCAAATTAGTGAATAGTACCCACGTTATATCGTGGTTTATAAAAAGCCCCGATATTTCGCGTAATACTTGTATGTTACAACCCCATCTTCATGCTGCTAGGACGACCAATGGATAAAGAAATTAAAGCTTACCTTGCCGACTCAGAACTATTACTTAATGCTGTAGGTGAAGGTATTTACGGCTTAGATACGCAAGGCCGAGCTATTTTTGTTAACCCAGCCGCAGAGGCAATGACCGGCTGGTCTTGTGAAGAATTACTAGGAAAAAACATTCATCAGTATCATCATCACAGCTTTAGTAATGGTGAACCATATCCTGCCTGCGATTGTAAAATATTTAATACCGCACTTGATGGCATTTCTCGACAGGTTATTGGTGAGGTGTTTTGGCGTAAAGATGGTAGTAATTTCCCTGTGGAATACACCACAAGAGCAGTATATAAAAATGAAAAAATTATTGGCTCTGTCGCTGTATTTCGTGACGTAAGTCAGCAGCAACAAGTTGAACTGGCGCTACGTGCAGCATTAGAAAATGTACAGTCATTGAAAGAACAGCTTCAAGCAGAGAATACTTACTTACAGAATGAGTTAGCGCAAGAATGGTCATCTGCTGGCTTAGTCGGTAATAGTGCAATTGTGATGAAGATGTTATCGCAAGTAGAGCTAGTGGCAGAAACTGATAGTACGGTACTAATTTTAGGTGAAAACGGCACAGGAAAAGAGCTAGTAGCCCGCAATATTCATGCGTTAAGTCAGCGTAAAAACTCCACAATGGTGAAGGTGAATTGTGCTGCCTTTACACCAAGTTTGCTAGAATCCGAACTGTTCGGCCATGAAAAAGGCGCCTTTACTGGTGCAACAGAACGTCGTAAAGGTCGTTTTGAATTGGCGAATGACGGCACGCTATTTCTTGATGAAATTGGTGAGCTTTCTATGGAAGCCCAAGGCAAGTTACTGCGTGTTTTACAAGAACAAGAGTTTGAGCGTGTTGGGGGAAGTGAAACCGTTAAGGTCAATATACGTATAATTGCCGCGACTAATCGTGATTTATCGGCGATGGTTACCAATGGTACCTTCCGAATTGACTTATTTTATCGCTTAAATGTTTTTCCGGTTACCGTGCCGCCGTTACGTGATCGAACAGAAGATATTGCTTTGTTATCCCAGGCTATTATTAGCACGTTAAATAAAAAACTGGGGAAAAATATTAGTGCCATTAGTAATCGAAGTTTAAAACAACTAATGCAATATCAATGGCCTGGGAATATTCGAGAATTACAAAACTTACTTGAGCGTGAAATCATCTTAACAAAATCAAGTATTTTAAATTTTGACTTTAAAGCGACTTCAAAAACTGTTGTTTCCTCAAAGGTAGAAACCTTAGTAGAGGTTGAAGCACGTCATATAGAGACTGTATTAAAAAGCTGTAAATGGCGTATTGGTGGTGAACTTGGTGCGGCAAAAAAATTAGGCTTACCTGAGAGTACTCTACGATCGCGCATGAAAAAACTTCATATAGTTCGACCTAGTTGAGTTGCTAAACCTAGCGTATAGCAGTATAAGACACGACATATCGCGTATCCATGATATATCGTGTTTTATGTTCAGAGATATATTTGCTATTTAATATTAAATTACATATTAAACAATAGCTTACTTATTAATGATGATGTGGCTTATATTTTGCTATTCGCAACTATCTTAACGTTAGTATTAGCAGTCACCCATGAAGTTTGATTTTAAAGCAGAAGATTTGATCATTAAGCCCTACAAGTCTGAGTCCCCAGTCTATGTTCGTAAACAAAAAGGAAATTATCAACGTATTCGACAATTCACTGGTTTAGCCTTTGTCTTATTGTTTCTGTTGATGCCGTGGCTTAACTTTCAAGGAAATCAGGCTATATTACTGGACATTGGTAAGCAGCAATTTCATATCTTTTCACAAACATTTTTCCCGCAAGATTTTACAATTTTAGCAGGGCTGTTAATTGTTAGTTGCTACTTACTTTTCTTTTTAACTACCTGGCTTGGACGTATTTGGTGTGGTTATACTTGTCCTCAAACCGTTTGGACCTTCTGCTTTATTTGGGTTGAAGAGTGGCTAGAAGGGAGTCGTAATCAACGTATCAAACGTGATGAACAGCCGATGACTTTAGATACGTTAGCTAGAAAGTCTGCCAAACATTTCGTTTGGGGACTCATCGCTTTTATTACCGCTACAACTTTTATTAGTTACTTTCTACCTGCTCGTGAGCTTTACCTCGATTTATTACAATGGCAGTGGGATGGTTTAACAACGTTCTGGGTGCTATTTTTTGCAGTCTGCACTTACGGTAATGCAGGTTGGTTAAGAGAGAAAATGTGCATTTATATGTGCCCGTATTCTCGTTTCCAATCAGCGATGTTTGATAAAAATACTTTACTCGTTGCCTATGATAAGTTGCGTGGTGAAAACCGTGGTCGTCGCAAGCGTAAGGAAGATCCAAAGGCGTTAGGTCTGGGTGATTGTGTGGACTGTAATTTGTGTGTAGAAGTGTGCCCAGTAGGCATCGATATTCGCAATGGTTTGCAATACGAGTGCATTAATTGTGGAGCTTGTGTCGATGCGTGCGATCAAACAATGGCCCACTTTGATTATCCTAAAGGCTTAATTAGCTATACCAGTGAAAATGCCTTACAAGGTAAAAAAGCGAAGCTACTCCGTCCAAAAATTATTGGTTATGGCATTTTATCGTGCCTAGCAATGGCGTTTATGGTCTTTACTATTCAAGTACGAGTGCCAATTGAGTTTTCAATTTTACGAGATCGTGGTGCACTATTTCAGCTTGATTTTAAAGACAATGTTACCAATAGCTATTTATTAAAAGTTACTAATAAATCCAAAGTAGATCGAAAATTTATCATTAATGTACAAGAAGAAACAGTAAGTTTGAGCGTCGACGGTAATGTCATGATAAAAGCCGGTGAAATTGCCAGTGTACCCGTGCACTTAACCATGACACCTAACAATATTTCCCAGCGAGTTACACCGGTAACATTAGAGATTATGGTTGAAAATATGCCAGATCTTAAAGTTATTAAAGAAACTAAATTCTTTTCAAATTAGCAGTTCATTCTAAGCTATTAAACAAGTAGGCGTCGTTTTGATGCCCACTTGTCTTCTATAGGTGCCAATTTATGTTTTTTGTTTGAGTGGCTAAGCAGTTGATGTCAGTTAATTAAGCTACACCAGTACATTTTATTGATGAAAGTAGGCTAAAATAGCCTTTTTTCCTGAGCAATGAAGACAAACAATGACTGAAGATAAAAACAAGGCCGACACGATAAAACAACGCATAGCCAATATTGCTCTTGTAGTTGAAAGCTACGATGATGCAATTGAATTTTATACTCAAAAACTAAATTTTGAATTGCTTGAAAATACTGATTTAGGTGGCGGAAAACGTTGGGTACAAATATCACCTCCTAATTCCAATGGCACCAACATATTACTTGCTAAAGCTAGCAATGACACGCAGCAGCAGTCAGTAGGCAACCAAACAGGCGGTCGAGTATTTTTATTTCTACAAACGAACGATTTTTGGCGTGACTACCAAGCAATGAGCAGCAAAGGTGTCGAGTTCTGCGAAGAGCCGCGCGTTGAAGCTTACGGTACCGTGGTGGTGTTTAAAGACTTATATGGCACTAAGTGGGATTTACTACAGTTGAATGATGCACAGTGGTAATTTGTTAGTGTGAAAGGGCTCCTTAATGCGTCTTTAGTTTTGACAAAAAACTAGTTATTTAAAGCCTCAGAGTTCAAAACTTTAATCTATATTTTAATGGATTAGGGCAATATAAAAATAGTTAATAGCCATTTTATAAAAATGAATATTGGTAAATAAAATTGATGAACTGTTTATTTTATTATTTTTCATTATTTTATAAAATAAAAAAGGCGCCTTAAGCGCCTTTTGTCATTTTTAAACCACAAGGTTTACATCGTTCTAATCTTCAATTTCAGCTTCGTATTCACTGAAATCAGTGATGCCTTGTGCTTCTAGAGCTCTGCGAACACTTGCTGGTAATTTTTGTGTGTTATCTTTTGCTAAGTCACCATCGTCTGGCAATGGTTGGCCAGTAAAAGCATGTAAAAATGCTTCACATAATAGTTCACTGTTGGTGGCATGACGCAAGTTATTCACTTGGCGGCGTGTACGTTCATCAGTTAGCACTTTTAAAACACGTAAAGGGATAGACACGGTGATCTTTTTTACTTGTTCACTTTTCTTCCCGTGCTCGGCGTATGGGTTAATATACTCGCCATTCCATTCTGCCATGAATATTCCTCTATGCTTAATTAATTGCGATAAACTTATAGCGATGAAACTTACCTGGTAGACCAGTTTGCTATAAGTTTATGCCTACCTGTCAATTTTACTGGTTGTGGGGCGGTAGTCAATAACGAATGTGTAGAAGTTTAGATGTCTAAAGTTCTTGACCACGCGCTTTAAACCGTTTAGATTTGTAGACGTCCAAACATCTAAATATAAAAACGTCCAAGCTGGAGCAGATATGAGCAAGAGAAAAATCGCCACTACCGCTGTTCGTGCGGGTATTAATAGTGACCAACATCATGGTGCTGTTATTCCAGCAATTCATCTTTCAAGCACTTATGCGCTAAAAGGTTTTAATGAAAAACGCCAGTTTGATTATTCGCGCACAGGCAACCCCACGCGCGCAGTATTTGCTCAAGCTATTGCTGATTTAGAAGAAGGTGCTGTTGGTATTGTTACCAGTACCGGTATGTCAGCCGTGCATCTTATTTGTCAGCTTCTAACAACCCAAGACACCATTATTATTCCTCATGATTGTTATGGTGGCAGTTTCCGGTTATTTACTCATTTAGCCAAGCGTGGGCAGTTTAAATTGATCGTGGTGGATCAAAACGATCAAGCAGCTTTAACTCAAGCCTTAGCAACCAAACCTAAATTAGTTTTGCTTGAATCACCAAGCAACCCATTATTGCGCTTGGTTGATATTGCCGACATTACCGAACAAGCTCATAAGGTTGGAGCATTAGTTGCCGTTGATAACACCTTTTTATCACCAGCATTACAGCAGCCATTATTGTTAGGGGCAGATATTGTTTTTCATTCCACCACTAAGTACATCAATGGTCACAGTGATGTGGTTGGTGGTGTATTGGTGGCAAAAGAGCAAGCTTTAGGTGAAGAACTGGCTTGGTGGGCAAATTGTATCGGTATTACTGGTTCGGCATTTGACAGCTATTTAGCCTTACGCGGCTTGAAAACATTGCCAATACGCATGAAGCAGCATCAAATTAATGCCAATGCGGTTGCCAAATTTTTGAAAAATCATCATGCGATTGAACAGGTTTACTTTCCAGGACTAGTCGATCATCCACAACATGAATTAGCAAAAAAACAGCAGCATGACTTTGGCGCTATGATGAGCTTTGAACTTAAAGGTGGCGTCGAAGCGGTTAAGTTATTGTTCGATAAACTCGAGTTTTTCACGCTAGCGCAATCATTAGGCGGTGTTGAAAGCTTGATCAGCCATCCATCGACTATGACGCATGCCGGCATGGAAATCGAAGCACAGCTGGCGGCGGGCATTACGCAATCACTGGTGCGAATTTCAGTCGGTATTGAAGATATTGACGACATTATCGCAGATCTTGCTCAAGCGCTCGATGCCAGCCAAGCATAAAATAAAGCATCACACAGATATGGTAATAAAATGACAGAGTCAAATGTAGCGGTGCAGCTTACACCGGCGAAAAATCAGTTAGCAAAAACCGCCAGTAATGTGCATAAATTTGGCGGCAGTAGTTTAGCTACTGCCGCTTGTATCGAACGTGTTATTGATATTATTCGTCAGCATTGTCAGCTTAATGATGTGGTGGTGGTATCAGCAAATGGTAATACTACCGATGCGCTTTTTAGTCTCTATCAACTGGCTCTTGAGTATGTTGAGTCTGTCGAATCTATCAATACGCAGCAAGAAAACTCAGCACAGGTTAACGACAATGAGAATGTAAAATCACTGCGAGAACAACTTGAACTTGCACTAACTGAACTGCAAATATTACAAGCTGACTTGCTCAAGTCATTACTCAATGTTGGTAGTACAGCAAAGTTAACGGCAATGTTGTCAGCTGATATTGCTCAGATAACAGCGCAATTAACCACAGACCCTGAAGCTTTTCAAAATGACTTGTTGGCTTTTGGCGAAGTGTGGTCAGCGCGCTTATTAGCCGCGGTATTAAGTGAGCGTGTTTGCCCAAGCTACATGTTAGACGCTAGAGATTTTCTTTTATTGGAAAGTGAAAAAAGCTGCGCTATTGATTATAACCAAAGTGAAAAGAACTTTTTGGCTCAGCAGCAATCAGGACAACTTGCTGTTGTTACCGGTTATATTGCCCGTGACCAGCAACAAAAAACCTGTACATTAGGACGTAACGGTAGTGATTATTCAGCCACTATTATGTCCGCTTTAGTTGGCGCGCGTAACGTAACGCTTTGGACTGATGTCGATGGTATTTATAGTGCTGATCCCCGTGTTGTTCCACAGGCAAGAAAACTACATCGTTTACCAAACGCCGTTGCTAACGAACTTGGTCGCTTGGGTAATCCGGTGTTACATGCAAAAACCTTACAACCCTTAGCCAATCATAATAGTCATTTACATGTTGCGAGCAGTTTTGCGCCAGAAATTAGCGGTACTGAAATAGGTCAATTTGGCCAAATAGCGAAACAAGAACTGTCGGTTACGCATTTAAATGATCTGATTCTCGCGCATTCAGTAAGTTTGCTAGGACAGGCTGGCCGTAAAGCTGTAGAGGAATTTTCGCCAGTTTGTTATAACCTGAGCGAAGGTTATTTAGTGATAACGCAGGCGCAGCAAAAAGCCCTTAGCCAATGGTTGGCGAGTCAAGGCAATCAAGTATCGTTTACGCCCGTTGCTATTATTGCCGTTGTTGGTTATCAGGTGGCAAAGCAAGGCGATATGCGGGCTAGATTCAAAAGAGCATTACGACATCAGCGCACGTTGCACTTTGTTCAGGCAGAAAATAAGCATAGTTATATTGCCGTATTACCTGAGCCTTGTACCAGCGAATGGCTTAACAACATCCATGCAGATATGACCAAAGATGCCCGAAATATTGGACTAGTGGTTGCTGGCATTGGCAATATCGGTCAACGATTTTTAGCAATGCTGCCTAAACAACTAGCGCGGTTATCGGTCTTAGAAAATGTTCATTTAGTGGCATTAGTTGGCGCGACTAAAGCGCTGATCAATACCGACGGTATTGATGTGAACCATGCAATTACCCGTTATCAACAACAAGCAAAAGCTTATGAAAGTGCTGAGCTAGTCGAATGGTTAAATAATCATCCTTATGATGAATTAATCGTGGTTGATATCACACCCAGCGAAGATTTCAGTGAATTGTATCAGCAGTTTTTTAGCCAAGGAATTCACGTTATTGGCGCAAATAAATGGGCCGCGTCATCACCAACAGAAAATTATCAACAATTGTTAAGTACGGCCAAACAGCATAATAGCTTATGGCTTGGAAATACCACGGTTGGTGCCGGGTTACCGATTAACGCGACGATTGCTGAGTTGATCAACAGCGGTGATGTTATTACCGAAATATCAGGTATATTTTCTGGTACCTTGTCGTGGTTATTTCAATATTATGATGGCGAGACACCGTTTTCATCCCTGTTATCAGACGCATTAACCCAAGGTTTAACAGAGCCAGATCCACGTGAAGATTTATCCGGCAGAGATGTACAACGAAAGTTACTTATTTTGGCGAGAATGGCAGGCTTTGAATTATCGTTAGCTGATATAGATTGCCAAAGTTTAGTGCCGGAAGTGCTGCGCGATATTCCACTCGCTGAGTTTTTGCAGCGCACCAATGAGCTTGATGAGTTATTTCTGCAGCGCTTAAACCAAGCAAAAGCACAGCAATGTGGCATACGCTATGTTGCACGCTTTGCTAATGAAAATGGCAAGATTAGTGCAAAAGTGAGTTTGGAAGAACTCGCCAATGATGATGCTTTTACTCAATTAACACCGTGCGATAATGTTTTTCAGATCAAGAGTGAGTGGTATCAAGAAAACCCATTAATTATTCGTGGCCCAGGAGCTGGGCGTGATGTTACTGCTGGTGGTATTCATGCTGATTTGGTGACTATTTGTCAGCAACTGAATCATCGTAAGCAACAGGTAAAACTTAAAGGTATAAATTAGTTTATCAAGCTAAATTAGGTAGAGAAATTAAGCTTTGGCGCAACTACAGTAACGCGCCAAATGCTCTAAGCTAGTTTTTGACTTTTACCAACGAACTTTTATAAATCAAAATCAACGCTATAGCTGATCACAAAGTTTAAGTCACCGTCAGCGCCATCAATGTCTGTATCTGATACAGCAAAGGTAAAGCCATTTTTACTCAAACTAACACCGTAGTCGACATAATCTCCGCCGGCGTCAAAGTCGTAGCTACCAATATGAAGTCCTAGCTCTAAGCCTTCAGATACTTCAAAAGCGGCATCGGCAGATATGTAAGTATCATCACCAAAGTCACCGCCACCATCTGAGTCAACTAAAGTATTGTAGGTAATAGAGTAAGCGTCGTATGAAAGTGAAAAGTTGATTTCACTAAAGTCAGCATCGGCATCATTATCATAAGCATAATAAATATAACCTACGCTGTAACCTATACCGTTATCTAACTCGTTGGCATAGGCGGCATAAACATCAAGTTCATAAGTCATGTTCTCAGCCCAATCGGCATTTGATGCCCAAGTACCTACTGAAAAGCCTGAAGCATTTTCATAATCAATACCGCCAGATACTGCTGCTGAATTGGTGGTTTGTGTAACACCACGCCACAAGTAATTGTTTGAGGCTGCTGCATTTGCCGATAAACCTTCAACCGCGTGTGCAGACGTTGCCATAAATGCAGAAGCAGTTAGTATCATTGAGATTGATAGAGAGGTAATTGATTTTTTCATCTTGAGTCCACTAAGTTTTTATAATTGCTAACAGCACTGCAAAGACAATGCCTGAGTCAAATTTAATTTTTAAAGTGTTTTTTTATCAGGGGCTTAGATTGTGTTTTTTATGTTTTACATTAAAGTATTTCAATCAGGCTTGTGCTGTATTGGTGCAAATATATCGACTTTTGTACAAAAAAAGTGCAAATATTGTTTGAAATAATAAAGAATATTTGTGGATTGTCACAAATAATGGAAAACGTTCCAATGGATGGGAATGGATGAGATATTTAGCATATTAGTTATGCTTTTTGGGGTCTATAATCTTAGAAGCAAATTTCCCGTATGATCGCGAATGCCACACAGAAGACATTAGTCTCAATGTAGTAACAATTGCTTCACGTTAGATATTGTCTTAAAAAATTACCGACATTTCTTGTTAGCTGTCTTTATTGAAGTCACTGAGTAGTTCTTTAAAGTCTTTCCACTCTTTGTCCTCATAAAAAGTTACTTCAATGGGGTACCTTTTATGCGAAGACAAAGTTGAATTCAGTGTTTTTATAAATTCGTCATCATCACGAATGTGATACACGAATTCTTTCAGGTTGTTTCCAGTACGACTATAAACATGGGTGCAAATACCAAGGTTTTCGATTCCTTCTTCCAAAGCGTCTTCAAGCTGCATCATTGTTTCATTAACGCTATTTTCAGGCATCCCATTCTTTTTACTACCATCGTATTCCCAAGATACAACTACAAGTCTGGGATATTTAGAGCGGAAGTCTATATTTGGGAATTCATTCACAAACTTATAAATAACAGGAAAGCCATTGATGTAAACTTCACCAATAACTCCTTTTGGTTCTTCTGCATTTACATTCATAAAATTTATAAGTCCTAAAATTAATATCAGATATTTAAACATAGAAATATCGCCCTAATGACAGGCTAAGTAATGGTTGGATAAAATGTGAAACGAAAGTGGAACGCAGTCAGCTGTTACATATCCTTGTTTATTTTCTTGATATGTTTAATTTCTCTGCACCAACGTAACATTCTTATCCTCTATAGGTGACTCATCTAATAATTTGATGACTTTCGATTGGTCATCAAACCCTTTTGGTAACGAAATAAGTACTCCAACCGTGTCACAAGACAATTTCAATTCATCAAATTTTTGCTTGATAATACTCTTTTCATACAGTTTCCCATTAACAGTTACTTTATCATCCTTAGTGATATATACAATTACATAAGTTGAAGTTATACCGTTACTGCACTGAGTTAGGTAATCGTAATCACTCTTCGCAACCGCAACATTTGAGAATAGAAAGAAAATCACTAAGATGGTGAGAATAGAGTGCATAACGATCCTTATTGTTTAGCTTTTTAGGCATTTTTATCGCATACCAAAGCGTATGATGATTTCAGTAAACCCACTGATAATACAACGTAATGGTTGATATAAAAAGTTACCTGTTCCGTTATTATTAAAACCTGTATCTCTATGATTTTTTTCATCTTCTAAAATAGAAAATACAGCATCGTAAGCCCGAACATCTTGCTTATTAGCCAAATATATCAATTGATTTTCTAAGTGATTCACGACGACAGATTCAACCGCCCAAGTACAAGCCATGATCCCTTTTTTACCCAGAAGAGCAGAGATAAAACCCATGAAATAACCGCCTAAACCACAAAGCCAGAAACTCTTACATTTAAGCCCATTTCTGGACTTTATTTCTTCCCAGAATATATCCAGATGCTTTTGTTCATCGGCTAAGAAATTTTCAAGCATTGGAACCAAATCTCGCATAAATATTTTGGAAACAAACAATTGGGATTTATATATGTTTATAGCACCAAATTCACCAGCATGATTTACCTTGAGGATTTTCTTTGGGGTATCAATACAATTTGAACTATCGCGATACTTCATGAAATACCTAACGCCGTTTTAAGCGGCTAGTAATTGCTTGCTAAAATGTGAAACGAAGCGAAACCGAGCAAACTGTTAGCAGTCCCGCTTTATTTTCTTGTTAGGTTACGAGTGCTACAAGCCAGAATAGTACACTTCAACCTCATGATATTGATAATTATTATTTTGATCAGTATAAACGTAAATCCCTACTGAACATTCGTATAACAAATAGCTTAAACAACTTTCATTATTGTTAGCGATTACCGCTTGATATCTATTTAAGTGTTCATCAAATGTAAATAGCAAACCTAGTTCAGTTAAAGCCTTATCAATTTGAGGTTTTGAATCACCAACTTTTAAAGCCAATGATATAGTATTATCTACTTCTAAAGCCGTTACGCCTCCAATGTTTTTCTGACAGAAACTCAAGAAAAACGCTATTGGGACAATTAAAATTAGCAACTTCTTCATAGCAACCAACGTCCTGTTAACAGGCAATAAAATAGTTGGTTAAAATAAGCGACGAAGGAGCAAAAACCAACTGTTTTTTGTCCTTGTTTAACAGTTTGTTAGGCAATATTGAGCGCCAAGGTTATAATTTGATTTTTATTTAGCTTCCGACTCTAATATTTTATGTAGCTCAGC